>NZ_JAPQNT010000015.1 GCF_028867965.1 Flavobacterium sp. SUN046 | reverse complement strand
GGACAAAAGTTAGTTGCCAACTTTTCCAACAAGCCGTTGTACGGATAATTGAACTCAATTAAAAAAAACATATAAACCTTATTCAAAAGTTGTTAATAACTTAATGGTGCTTTACATAGGAACGGCTGTTGTAGGCAGTTTTTTATTTTAATGCGTGAAAATCAATATTCATATTATCAATTATCAATATTCCACTTTCTTTCTTGCCTGTATTATAAAAATTTAGGATTTGTTTTCCGTTTTCAAGATTTTGATTAAGATTTGTAAAGAACTTAAAAGCAAACTTATAAATAGGTTTAATTTTCCCTTTTTCAATTACACCAATATAAGTGTTTTTTTTGTCAGAATAAATATGATAAAGTTTGTTATTTACAACAAAAGAAGTTTCAATATTCAAATCATAAACGTCTAAAAGTGTTTGAATTCCATTAGAATATTGACTTCCTTGTCTTTTAGTTAAGTCTAGTTTCGATTTTTTAAGTTTTGACGGATCAGAAATTTTCAAAATGCTTGAATATGACATTAAGTTATTCGTTATAAAATAATCTTTATTTATTTTGTTAACGATAATTGGACAAGCAGAAGAAGCTTCATAAACTTCTTTAGTTTTTATGTTTTGGAAAAATATTGTTCCGCCAAATTCACCATTACAATCTGAATAAATATTATAATATTTGTCTTTAAATATCTTAAAATCCTTCTTTTTAGTTAATGTTAAATCTGCAACATATTCACCCAAAACAAAGTTTTCTTCTTCAAACTGCGATTCTTTTACGTATAAACTATCATTTTCAACGATTAATTTATAGTGAGGCATATTTTGAATTTCATTTGGAACAAATATATCTTCAATAAACTTTCCTTTTTGGCTTATTACAAACATTTTAATGAATTGTTGAGAAGTATTCATTCTGCTTGTTTCAAACATACAATAAAAGTTATTTCTGAATAAAGCAACTTTTGTTAAATCTCCATTTTTATGAATATTTAATGTGTCAATTTTTATATTAAAGAGTGAATTTTCTTCTGGCGTAACAGACTTTTTCTTTTCACAAGAAATAGAAATAAGAAGTATATAAAATATTAAAATGTATTTTGTCATTTTGGATTTAAGTTCTTGAATTCTTATTAGTTCTGTAAAATTGCTACCAACTCTCAAATATTCGAACTAAAGATAACAAAATATTCTTTAAAAAAATCAATTCTATTTTTCATAGGTTTCATAAACACCTTATTAAAAGGTTATATTAATAATATTTTTTATCCAATTATTTTATTAGTACATAATTATAAATTTGGTTCTCTAAACAAATTTATAATATCGCGCACCAACCAAAACTGGATTTTCTTTTTCAATGAAATCTAAAACAAACTCATTTTTGGGTTCTAAAACGGCATGTTTTCGTTCTTTTTTGTGGAGCGCAATGTAGGTTCCAAAATCTATTTCAGTCGAATTATCTAAAGTTTCAAATAGATTGACTTTTTCAATTACCGATTTCCAATTGGGTTGTATTTCGGCTTCAAAAACTTTTGATTTGGAACCGCTTCCGTATGCTATGAATCCGAATTTTTTATGTTCTAAATTACTGTCATTTTGTAAATGAAAACACAAAGTTGATATCAATCCCAAGAAAATTGAACCAGTGTACATATTTCCAACTTGTCCCGAAGCAATTTCTGATGGAAATATAGTTTGGTTTACAAAATCTAAATACTCTTGACTTTTAGCAATGACTTTAATTTCATCTGTTAATTGGTTTTCTTTGGCATAAATTTCTACAAAAGTTCTTCGTGCCTGAAAACAATAGGGTAGATGCATTAAAATGTTTTCCCAATTTTGGTATAATGGTCCGTTTTGTTTGCTTATCTCTTTGTAATGTTGGTACGCTTCAGAAGTTCGATTGATATAACATTGATTGGAATAGTGTCCGTCAAAAACCGGTTGTTCTTTGTAAAAAGTGATTTCATTTTCTAAAATTCCGAACCATTCTGGATTGTCGTTTGTGTTTAATATTTCATTTTTAGAAACATAACGACGCGGTTTGAAGAAATCAAAAACACCTTGAGCAGAAATTCCGACTTCCTGTGAAAAAGCCAAAACTCTTGGGTTTGCGGTAATTAACATTGCAATTGCACCAGCGCCTTGCGTGTATTCGCCAGAAGAATTCAAATCGTATTTGGCATTATCGGTAGCAACTACAATTGCTTTTTTAGTTGGATTTAATCGAATAAAATCTAATGTGGTTTGTAACGCATCAACCGCACCAATACAGGCAAAAGTCATGTCGAGCGTATCACAATTGCGTAATGTGCCTTCACCCAATTGTTGTTCTAAAAGTGCCGAAATATAGGTAGCAATGGGTTTAGAGGAATCAACTCCGCTTTCAGATCCTACGTAAATGCGCGCAATATCTTGAGGGTTTAGATTTTCTTGTTGAATTAATTTATAAACAGCATTGGCGCCAAATGTAACTACATCTTGGTGCACATCTGGAAAACTCATTTTATGTAATCCTAAACCTTTTATAAGTTTGTCGGGTTCAATATTACGGTTTTCAGCTAGTGTTTTTATTGGTAAATGAATTTTTGGTATGTCAAATGTGATGCTGTCAATTCCTACTTTCATTGTTATTTTTTTTTGATTAATTGCAAATTTATACATTGCTTGTTCAAATTTGATTTAACAATTTATAAATAGTTGTTTTTGTTGTACGATTTATGAATTTGCTAAAAAAGTGCTTTTAAAATTTATAAATTAATAGTTTCTACTGATTTTTAGCCCAAATAGTAATGGAAAGCAAAACTTTGTAGAATGACAATTTTGCATAAAAAAAAGAGCGACTAAAAGAAGCTCCTTTATTTTATATAGCAAAATGTTAGTCTACACTGTTTTCTTGTAATGTATAGTTGGAATAGCTACTAAAGCGAAAAACCAGCTTGCGCAAAGGTATCGCCTTGTTTTATATCGCCTGTTTGGAATCCTTTTTTGAACCAATAAATACGTTGTTCAGATGAGCCGTGAGTGAATGTTTCTTGGTTAACGTGACCTTGCATTTTGCTTTGAATAGCGTCGTCACCAACAGCATTGGCAGCGCTAATTGCTTCTTCGATATCGCCTGCTTCTAAATAATCTTTGTTGTATTTTGCCCAAACTCCAGCATAAAAGTCGGCTTGAAGTTCTAAACAAACGGATAATTTATTGGCTTCGGCTTCAGTTTTTCCTTCTTGCAATTGGCGCATTTTGGTTGATGTTCCTAGAAGTGTTTGTATGTGATGACCAACTTCATGAGCAATTACATAAGCGGTTGCAAAGTCGCCACCTTCGGCACCAAATCTTGTTTTTAGTTCTTTCATGAATTCTAAATCGAAATACACTTTGTGATCGCCAGGACAATAAAATGGTCCAGATGCAGATGTTGCGTTGCCACAAGCCGTTTCAACAGCATCTGAAAACAAAACTAATTTTGGTTCTTCATATTGTGCACCATTTTCTTTAAAAATTTGTCCCCAAGTATCTTCGGTGTATGCAAAAATTGTTTTGGCAAAATCTCCAGCTTCTTTTTGTTCAGCTGTAAGTTCAACTGGTTCGCCAGAAGATTGGGTTGTTTGCTGTTGCTGTTGTTGCTGTATTGTATCTACAAACGGTGCGGCTTGAGGGAAAAAAGCTTTTATTAAAAAGAAAACTATAGCTATTGCGCCACCGCCTGCAATTGCTTTTCCACCACCAGACATTCCTCGTCTGTCTTCTACGTTATCACTTTGTCGGTTTCCTATCCATTTCATAATTATTTAGTTTTGTTAGTTATTTATTTATTTATTTATTTATCCATTTAGAAATAATTGTTTCTAAAGCTTCTTTAATTATTGGTTTTGACGCATAATCATTCATGCCAACTTCAAGACATTTTTCTTTTTCACCAACAACTGTGCCAGCAGTTAAAGCAATTATCGGAATGTGTTCGCCTTTTTTTATTTTTCTTATTTCTTGAGTGGCTTCATAACCATTCATTATTGGCATTTGTACATCCATTAATATTAAATCGGGTTGTAAAATCTTGAATTTTTCAATGCCTTCTTTTCCGTTTATTGCTTCAAAGATAGTGACATTTGGTATTATTTGTTTTACTAATGTTTTAGCCAATAACATGTTTATTTTATTGTCTTCGACTATTAATATTTTGAAATTTTCTTGACCGTAATTAATTTGGTTGCGTTCTTTAATAACGACTTCTATTTTTTCAATTTCTTCTTTTATATTTTCATTAGAAGTTTTTAAAGCTACATCAAAAAAGAAATCACTTCCTTTATTAATATCACTTTCTAAATTTAATTTGCTACCCATTAAAGATAGTAATTGGTTGGATATTGAAAGTCCGAGTCCGGTGCCGCCAAATTTTCGTGTTGTAGAATTATCGCCTTGAGAGAAAGCATTGAAAATTTGTTTTTGAAAATCTTTTTTAATTCCGATTCCGGTATCTTTTACTGAAAATCGAATGGTATTTTTATTTTTACTTATAGTTTTAACATTGGTTACTGAAACAAGAATGTTTCCTTTTTCGGTAAATTTTACCGCGTTTCCAAGTAGGTTGATTAAGATTTGTTTTATTCTAACACTATCCGTCCAAATGTATTTTGGCACATCAGAATCTATGTTTAAAATTAGGTCAAGTTTTTTTATGTTGGTATCATATTTTACTAATTCAATTACTTGATTAAGTAGTTCTTTTAAATCATATTTTTTTACATCTAACTCAAGTTTACCCGATTCTATTTTAGAGAAATCAAGAATATCATTAATAATTCCCATTAAGGAATGGGCTGATTCATTAATAGTACTCATATAATTTCTTTGAATTGACTCAAGATTAGTGTTTTTCAATAAATCGGTAAAACCAATAATTCCGTTTAGAGGTGTTCTAATTTCGTGACTCATGTTGGCTAAAAATTCTGATTTAGCTTTGTTGGCTGCTTCGGCATAATTTTTAGCTTTAATGGCTTCTTCAGCCTTTATTCTTTGGGTTATATCTATAAAAATTCCAACAATATAGTCTATTTCATTGTCTTTTATTATTGGTTCTCCAAACTCTTCTACCCATACAGAATGTCCTTCTTTGTGAATAATTCTATAAATTAAATGGAATTTTTTCTTTTCTTTATTAAGTTGTTCTGCTTTTTGGTGTACTAATTTTAAATCATCAGGATGAATTAAATCAATGTAATGGATTTTGTGTTGTAAAAAATCTTTTTTAGGATATCCCGTTAATTTTTCAATTTCATCATTCAAATAATTTTTAGACCATTTATCGTCATATTTTGATAAATGTACTGTTCCAGGAATGTTATTTGCTAATAATCTAAAGCGTTCTTCACTTTCTTTGATGATTGTTTCGTTTAAATTTCGTTCTAAAGTTGAAGATATAATACTGGTTAAAATTTGTAATGTTGAAATTTCTTCATCGTACCAATTTCTTTCTATAATTGAATTGTCTAATGTTATTAATCCTTTTAGCTTGTTTTTCACAAAAATGGGTAAACACAATATAGATTTGGTACCCAAACTAGTTAAAAAATTTCGAATTAAATCATTTTCTATTTTTCTTACAATGTTAAAATAAGGTTTGTTATTGTTTAAATTTTCAAAAGCAAAAGCAAAATTAGACATTGGTAAGTTTACAAGATCTTGATTTAATTCTGACAATATTTTAGTTTCAGACATCCATCTGTTTTCTTGATTGATAGTGCCAGTTTCATAATTAATTTCAAAATAAGACATTTTATCTACTTGAGTAACAGTTCCTATTGAGTTTAATACTTCATCAAAAATTAATTTGGTATCTTTATTTACTAAGAAATTATTTGTTATTCGAGTGATTTCGGTTAAGATTTTGTTTTTATATTCAAGCTTTCTTTCAGTTTCAATTCTATTATTAGTTTCTAGTGCAACAGCAAGATAATCTGCAATTGATCGTGCAAAGTTTATATCTTCGTTATCCCATTGTTTTATCTTAGTTGTAGATTCGATACACAAGACACCAATGAGTTTTCCGTTTAAGTAAATTGGAGTATCAAGTAATGATTTAATCTCGTTTTTTGGAAAATAATCTAAACAAAATTCTTTAGTTTCTTCACTTTTATAAACATCAGTAGCTACAATTTGAGCCTCATTTTCTAAAGCAGTGAAATAGGAAGGAAAATCTTTTTTATTAAGATTAAACCCGCTTTCATACTTAGATTTATTATTAATATAAAGATTTTCACAATTTATAGTTTCATAATTATATGTCCAATAACTTACTCTATTTACATCAACTTTTTCGGCAATAATTTTTAATAAGCTCGCTAAAATTGTAGTTAAATCGTCGGATTTAAAATAATTTTTTAGAGTAATTTCTTTTAACGTATCGTTATAATTTTTAACTTTCTTTTGTTTTCTTTGTCGTTCAAGTTCTAGTTGTTTAAGTAAAGTTATATCTCTTGCAATAACCGTAAATCCAATAATTTTTTTTAATTTATTTCTTTTTATAGTTACATTTTGTGAAAGCCAAATTGTTTCTCTCGACTTATTTATTATTGGAAAAATTAAAGTTGGATATTCATTAATATCTTTTTCAGGATTAGAATAAAAGGCAATTACATTTTCTTTGAAATCGTCTCTTATGAACTCTGAAAAGTGTTTGCCATAGAATTCTTCTAATTTATAACCTGTAATTATTGATGCATATTTATTTATAAAAGTATATCTACCATTTGTATCAGTTTCATAAATAATATCATTGGCATTTTCAATTAGATTTTGATACTGATTTTGAATTAAAACTTGTTCTGTAACATCTTGACCAATACCAATAATAAGATTATCGTTGAATTTTCTATCTTTCCACTGAATGTATTTGTGTTCGCCGTTTTTACATTTAAGTTTTCTTATATGAAATTTGTTATCAATATAGTTTTCATGGTAAGCTTCACCTATAAATTCTGGATCTTCGGTTAGTTTCCAAAATCCGAAACCCATAACTTCTTCTTTGGTATAGCCAAGGAATTCAGTAATTTGATCGCTACAAAAAGAAACTTCTCCTTTTTTATTGGTAGCAATTGTGAGTGTATTTCCTTTATTTACAATTTCTTTTGCAAATAATAATTTACCTCTTGTTTTTATTGCAAGTAATGATATTTGAATTATTAGAATTAAGAAAAAGATTAAAATAAACCAATATTTAAATATAAAATCTTCAAATATAAATTTATATAAATCGAAAACATTTAAAGAGTTTAAGAAGTACTCTTTATTGCTAATTTGGTCGGCTAGTTGTAGGTTAAAATGTGGAAACATTTTGCATTTGAATCAAAATTCATAGCAATATACAAAAAATAATATTTACAGCTATTTTTAAATTAAAACCAATTCAATATTTTTTTAATAATTTTCAATTTGTTTTGATAAGGAGCATATCGTAATGATAAATCCAACCATTGTCCTTTTTTTACAATTCCTTTTTTGTGTGAGAATGTTTCAAAACTTAATTTTCCGTGATAAGCACCAATTCCGCTTGCGCCAATTCCACCAAATGGTAGTCGGTTATTAGAAAAATGGATAATTGTATCGTTTATGCAACCGCCACCAAAAGAATATTTTGTCATTATTTGTTTTGCCCATTTTGAATTATTTGAAAATACATACAACGCCAATGGTTTTTCATATCTAGAAATTATAGCTTCAATTTCACTTTCATTGTGATAACTTATAATGGGTAAAATTGGTCCAAAAATTTCATCTTTCATTACCAAACTATCTAATCTTGAATTGTCTAAAAGAGTAGGAGCGATGTAATTACTTTCTTTATTGGTTTGGCCTCCATGTAAAATAGTTTCATTTTGGAGTAGATGTGTTAATCGAGACCAATTTTTATCGTTCACAATTCTTGGAAAATCTGGTGAGGTTTCTGGATTTGCGCCGTAAGCCAGTTCAATTTCTAATTTTATATATTCTATTAATTCTGTTTTAATTCTATCATTAACTAATAGATAATCAGGTGCAATACAAGTTTGTCCAGCATTCAAAAATTTTCCCCAAACAATTCTTTTGGCAGTTAATTTTAAATTACAGTCTACATCGATTACGCACGGATTTTTTCCGCCAAGTTCCAAAGTTACTGGCGTCATAAACTCAGCTGCAGCTTTAGCAACGATTTTTCCGACGGCAACGCTTCCTGTAAAAAAAATATAATCCCAACGTTGTGAAAGTAATTTTTGTGAAACGTCAACACCGCCTTGAATAACTTCAACGTGATTGGAATCAAATACTTGTGAAACAATTTTAGAAATTATCTTAGAGGTATTCGAAGTTAATTCTGATGGTTTAATTACAACTTGATTACCTGCGGCAACTGCTGCGATTAAAGGACAAAGTGCTAATTGATACGGATAATTCCATGGTACAATAATTAAAACTTTTCCGTAAGGCTCATTTAAAATAAAATCGGTAGACGGAAAATTAAAAAGTGAAGGCAAAACCCACTTAGGTTTTGCCCATTTATTGATGATTTTTATTGTGTTTTTTAAATCGGAAATCACATAACTAGTTTCTGTAATTAGTGCTTCAAATTCAGGTTTTTTGAAATCATTATAAAGTGCATCTACAATTTCTTGTTCGTGTTGAATTACAACTTCTAAAAGTTGTTTTAGCTTTTCTTTTCTGTAATTAACATTAGTTTTGAAATTCATAATTTATAAAAATGCCCATCTAAAGCCTGTGTAAAAATCTGCTTGTTTTGAATCGTTTATCAACGCCGTTACAATTGAACCTGATCCCAAATAGAATCCGCCAACTCTAAATCCGATTCCCGATGTAAAACCTGCAACTGAACTGTTTGTAAAAGGTGCAAAGACTTCAAAAAAACCAGTATTGAATCTAGGTGTAACTGTAACTATATTTTGAGCTGTAATTTGATCGTTTGAACTATCGTTGTTTACTCTTTGTTGAATATATCCCGAAACAAAAAGCGTTGGAATTAGTTTTACATCAGCATAAGCATTGAAAGTTGTAGGTAATTTTACTTTAAAGTTTTTAGTTCCTTCGGTTTTAGTTAGAAAACCACTGTTTATCAATATAGTTTCTATTTGTTGTAAATTATCTACATTTTGAAATTGATTCAAATTCAAACTCTGAGAACCTTGAATTTTTAAAATATAATTACTTGAATTGTTATTTGCATCATTAAATGTCATTGAACCAATATTTCTTACAGCTAAACCAAAATTTAATTTATACTTATTCATGTTCTTTTTTGGATCAGTTTCTGGTGCATCTTTCCATTGATAATTTACACCTATATCGCCCGAAAATCCATTTAAACCTCCGAAAACTGATTTGGTATAGTCATTGAAATTGGTAAAACTATTAGTCAATCCGCCAGAATAGGCAATATTTAAGTTAGCCAAAGTATTAGTTAAAGTGGCTTGACCAGAAACTGTGTTTACATTAATAGTTCCTTGAAATTTATCTAAACCAAGATTGGCGTAAGAACCAGGAAATAGTAATTTAAACGTTGTTCCAACATTAATTTTGTTAGTTGCATTATCTACAAGAGTGTATCCAGCAGTTAATCCGATTTCACCCCAAGTAGTTCCGTTTATCCTTTGATTGTAATTATTATTGATTGTTGTACTTGAACCCAAAACACTATTTAATGCAGCGTTGGTAATAGCATCGCCTAAATGAGAATCAACATCAACAATAGATAATTTTCCGTGTGCTTTAGGAGTAAAAGCAAAGGCCCATTTTTTATATTTCATTGCTACACTTGGTAAATAAAGTTCAGCATCTGCTCTAAGATTTACAGCTTCTGAACCTGCAAATAGTAATGTTTCTAAATTGTTATTAGAAAATAAATCACTAAATCCTATTTTGTTATTAGAAATATTCAAACTTGTTCCAACAACATTGACCTCAAATTTATTGGACATGTTTACCAACTCAGCCGGATTGATAGTTGTACTTATAATTCCAACACGTTTAGAATTTGTCAAACCAGCAAAATGCTCTTGAGCAACTAATGAATTAGTTAAAATTAAAATAAAAAAGGCTATTTTTTTCATACTACTTTGGTTTTTGTAAAGTTAAAAAATTATTTAGAACTGTTTATTATAAAATTTATACGAAAATTTATACAATTTGGTTTGAAACAGCATTCCAAATAACATCATTTGGTACCGGTGCAATTATAGTAAGTTCTTCTTTAGATACTGGATGAATAAAATTTAGTTTGCGAGCATGAAGATGAATTCCACCATCTGGATTACTTCTTTCAAAACCATATTTTAAATCACCTTTTATTGGACTTCCAATTGCTTGAAGTTGCGCTCTAATTTGGTGATGTCGACCAGTGTGCAAGTTAATTTCTAGAGCAAAATAGGAATTTAATTCCGTTATAATTGTATAATCTAACGATGCTTTTTTGCTATCAGGAACTTCTTTTAAATGAGCTTTAGAAGTATTATTTTTCTCATTTCTTTTTAGATAATGAATAAGGATATCGTTATTTTTTGGTGGTTTGTTTTTAACAATTGCCCAATATGTTTTGTGAGTTTCTCTTTCACTAAACATTTTATTTAATCGTTCTAAAGCTTTACTAGTTTTGGCAAAAACTACAATTCCTGTTGTTGGTCGATCCAATCTATGAACTACTCCAAGAAATACTTCGTTGGGTTTGTTGTATTTTTCTTTAATGTATTCTTTTACAATTTCCGATAATGGTTTATCACCAGTTTTATCACCTTGAACAATATCTCCAACACGCTTGTTTATCACAATTATGTGATTGTCTTCATGAAGAATTTGCAGATTATTTTTGTTCGAAACAATTTTTTCTATCATTTGATTTCTTAAATCGGCAATCTAATATTGCTCAGATGCATTTGGAAAATCTTTACTTTTAACATCAGCAACATAATTTCCGATAGCTTTTGTCATTTGGTCGTATAAATCTAGATATCTACGTAAAAATCTAGGACTAAATTCATTGTTCATTCCGAGCATGTCATGTATTACCAATACTTGTCCGTCAACGCCACCACCAGCGCCAATTCCGATCACAGGAATTGAAATACTTTGGGCAACTTTTTGAGCTAAATGTGCAGGGATTTTTTCTAAAACTAACGCAAAACAGCCTAATTTTTCTAATAATTTTGCATCTTCTAATAATTTTTCTGCTTCTTCATCTTCTTTGGCACGAACGGTGTAAGTTCCAAATTTATAGATAGATTGTGGTGTTAAACCCAAATGTCCCATTACAGGAATTCCTGCGTTTAATATTTTTTTGATAGAATCTTTAATTTCGCTTCCGCCTTCTAATTTTACTGCGTGTCCGCCACTTTCTTTCATAATTCTGATAGACGATCGCAACGCTTCTTTCGAATCAGATTGGTAACTTCCAAACGGTAAATCAACTACAACCAAAGCACGTTCAATAGCACGAACTACGCCTGAAGCATGATAAATCATTTGATCTAAAGTTATTGGTAAAGTGGTTTCGTGACCTGCCATAACATTACTGGCCGAATCGCCTACGAGTATTACATCTACGCCGGCTGTATCAACAATTTTTGCCATTGTATAATCATAAGCTGTTAGCATTGAAATTTTTTCGCCATTGGCTTTCATTTCAATTAATGATTTGGTTGTAATTCGTTTATAATCTTTTTTGGCTACTGACATTTAATGGTAGATTTTAAATTTCTGATATTAGGTTTGTGCTGTAAAAGTAGTAAATCTATTTGTTTTGAAACAAAAAAATGGACTCCAAAAAGAAGTCCATTTTAAAAATAGTTTAAAATTTAAAGATCGAAAATTAATGTTTCATGTCAGCAAATTTTTCATCCAATTCAAATGCTGGATTTGTTTTTTCAACAACAATATCTTTTACGACATTAAAATCGGCTGTTTTTTTAGTATTTAATGAAGATGAACCAACCATAATTTTATAGGTTCCAGCTTCTGTAATCCAAGCTTTTTTACTTGTAATAAATGAAGCTAATTGTTTCGCGTTTAATGTTAAAACAATTGTTTGACTTTCTCCAGGTTGTAAAACATTGGTTTTTCCGAATGCTTTTAATTCAGATATTGGTTTGTCAATAGATTTACTTGGAGCCGACAAATACAATTCAACAACTTCTTTACCAGCAGTTTTACCAGTATTTTTTATTGTTACTGAAACAGTTATTTTATTGGTAAATACTTTAGAACTCAATTTTAAATCAGAATAATCGAAAGAAGTGTAAGACAATCCGTAGCCAAATTCATAAGATGGTTTTACATTAAATGTGCTAAAGTATCGGTAACCTACGTAAACGCCTTCTTGATAAGTTACACTTGTCGGATTATCTGCAGGAGTTCCAATCCAGTTTTTAGATGAAGGTGTATCTTCATATTTTACAGGAAATGTCATTGTCAATCTTCCTGATGGATTTACTTTACCAGAAAAAACATCTGCTACTGAATTTCCACCTTCTTGTCCTGGTTGCCAAGGCAAGAGAATTGCATCAACTTTATCTTTCCAACTTGCAGTTTCAATAACGCCACCAATATTTAAAATTACTACAACTTTTTTTCCTTTAGCATGAAAAGCTTCGGTTACATTATCAATTAAAGTCACTTCATCTGGAGCTAAATTAAAATCAGCATCAACATTTCTATCGGCAGCTTCACCAGCATTTCTTCCAATGGTAATCACAGCAAGTTCAGATGAATTAGCTTTGTTAGCAATAATTTCTTTGCTCAATTCTAATTCGGCAAGCCTTTTTGGAGTTGCTAGTAATCCACCTTCTTTTTCGCGACGAGCCATTTCTTTTGCTTTTTGTTCTGCAGCCCAAGGTTTGTATAATTTTTCTAATTCAGTATCAATTGAAAAACCAGAATTTGTTAATCCATCAATTAATGAAACAGAATACGCTTCGTTTACATCGCCACTTCCAGTTCCACCAGAAATAAAATCATAAGATGTTAATCCAAAAACCGCCAACGGTGTAGTCTTTGAAGTAAAAGGTAAAACACTATTATTTTTTAATAAAACTGTTCCTTCTGCCGCAGCTTGTCTTGTTACCGCTGCATTCTCTTTCAAATTAGGCTTGTTAGAATATTTGTAATTATTCATTGCTGGTGATTTCATAATCAATTCTAAAATGCGAGTAACATCTTTATTTACAGCTTCTTTAGAAATTTTACCATTTTTGATATTTTCTAAAACGGCATTAGTTTGGTTAGGCATTCCAGGCATTAGCAAATCATTTCCCGCAGATAATTGCGCAGTAACATCACTAACAGCAGTCGGACCAAAAGGCGACATAAAACTATTATATCCACCAAACCAATCAGTCATTACAATTCCTTTAAAACCCCATTCATTTCTTAAAATGGTAGTCAATAAATCTTTTCTTTGCGAAGTAAAAGTTCCGTTAATTGAATTGTATGATGACATTATTGTCCAAGGTTGTGCCTCTTTTACTGTAATTTCAAATGCTCTTAAATAAATTTCACGCATTGCTCTTTCGCTAATATGTTCGTTTATTCCCATTCGGTTGCGCTCTTGATTGTTAGCCGCAAAATGCTTAATTGAAGTTCCAACACCATTAGATTGCACACCATTTACCATTGCTGCCGCAATTTTTCCAGTTAAAAAAGGATCTTCAGAATAGTATTCAAAATTTCTTCCGCATAACGGATTTCGGTGAATGTTCATTCCCGGACCAAGTAAAACATCAACACCATATTCTTTCACTTCATTTCCCATTGCTTTACCAACATTGTTGATAAGAGTTTCATTCCATGTTGATGCTAAAGCTGTTCCTACTGGAAATGCAGTTGCATAATAAGTATTAGTGTCATTATCTCTTGTGGGATTTATTCTTATTCCTGCTGGACCATCCGATACAATAATAGATGGAATTCCCAATCTTTTTATAGCATTAGTTCCACCAGCTGCACCAGCAACCTTTCCTTTATCAGCACCAGGCGTGAAAGTAAAAGTTTTAGTATCAAATCCTGGCATTCCCATTCCAACTAATAACGATGTTTTTTCTTCATCGGTTAATTTATTTAATAAATCTTGAACTCTATCTGCAATTGGTAGTCTATAATCTTCATATTTATCTAGAATTCCGTTTTTATTTAAGTCAGAAAATGTTAATCCATCAACTTGTAATGTTGGATTTGTTTCATCATTTCCTTTCCAGGAAACACTTGAAATAACTAAAGCAGAAAGCAAAGTTATTTGTACCGTTTTTTTAATTTTAATTTTTATCATAAGGTTATTTTTGGTTGTTAATTTTTTTAATGCTTCAATATGAAGCAATATTAGATTAAATTTTTGATATTTGCAAAATAATTAGTAATTAAAATTATAACTAACAGAATATTGATTGCAAATTGTTAGTTTTGTAAAGAATTAAAAAGATGGAATTAAATAAAATTTTAGAGCAAAGGTCTAACGAAGCTTGGGAAAAATACATTCCCAATCTATCAATTGATTGTGTTGTTTTTGGTTTTAACGAAGCTGCTCTGAAGGTTTTAGTTGTAAAAATGAAAGATAGAGATATTTGGGCATTGCCAGGTGGATATATTTTGAAAGAAGAAAACTTAATTGATGCTGCCAATAGAATCTTAAAAGATAGAACCGGAGCAGAAAATGTTTATTTACAGCAATTTAGGGTTTTTGGAGACTTAAATAGATCTGAAGGTTTTTTTGAAGATTTTCATGATTCATTATGGCACAAACAGCGATTTATTTCTATCGGATTTTATGCTTTAGTTGATTATTCAAAGGTAAATTTAGTTATAGATGATTTTTCATCGGATTGTGAATGGAAGTCAATAGATGAATTACCTAATTTTATGATGGATCATCAGTTTATATTTGAAAAAGCACTTTTAACACTCCGCAAACAATTGATTCATAAACCAATTGGATATAATTTGTTACCAGAAAAATTCACACTTCCTGAGCTACAAAAGCTATATGAAATTATTTTAGGAAAAAAATTGAATAGAGGTAATTTTTACAGAAAAATACTTCGTTACGATATTTTAATAAAATTAGACGAAATTAGAAAAGGTGGCGCACATAAAGCTCCAGATTTATATAGTTTTGATGTTGAAAAATATCAGTTAGCACTTAAAAATGGACTAAGTGAAGGTTGGTAAAAATAATTTTTAATTCAAATAATTCGCAACTTGAAAACTATTTTAATCATTGACGACGAAGAAAAACTTCGCGGATTATTAGCCAGAATTGTAAAATCAGATGGTTTTGAAGTTCTTGAAGCATCTGATTTAAAATCAGGTTTTAAAAAACTGGAACACAATGATATTGATGTTGTGCTATGTGATGTAAAGCTTCCTGATGGAAACGGCGTAGATTTTCTTGAAAAAATAAAAACTAACTTTCCGGTAACAGAAGTTATATTATTAACGGCTTTCGGAAAGATTTCAGATGGAGTAAAAGCTATGAAGAATGGAGCTTTTGACTATATTGTGAAAGGTGATGATAACGATAAAATTATTCCGCTTTTACATAAAGCATTAGAAAAAGTACAACTTCAAAAGAAAGTGCAACAACTCGAAAAACGCATTTCCGATAAATATTCTTTCGATACAATTATAGGAAAATCGAAAGCTTTAGAACAAGTAATTGATTTAGCTAAAAAAGTAGCTAAAACCGACTCAACAGTTTTATTAACTGGCGAAACTGGAACCGGAAAAGAAGTTTTTGCACAAGCAATTCATGAAAATAGCAACCGAGTTGGAAAATCATTCGTTGCTTTAAATTGCAGTACTTTTAGTAAAGAAATTCTAGAAAGCGAATTATTCGGACACAAACAAGGCGCTTTTACAGGAGCAATAAAAGATAAAAAAGGTTTTATAGAAGAAGCCAATGGCGGAACTTTATTTTTAGATGAAATTGGTGAAATGCCTTTAGAATTGCAGGCCAAATTACTTCGTGTTTTAGAAACTAACGAGTATATTCCTATTGGAGATTCGACTCCTAAAAAATCAAATTTCCGATTAATTGCAGCAACCAACAGAGATTTAAAAACAGAAAGTGAAAATCATAATTTTCGTTCGGATTTGTATTTTAGATTAAATATTTTTGAAATAATTATTCCACCATTGCGTGAACGAATTAAGGATATTTCACCTTTAACTAGTTATTTTGTTAAAAAATTCTCCCAAAAAATTAATCGTAAAACTTTAGAGATAGTTCCTGATTTTCTTCAAAAATTAGAAAGTTACCATTGGTCAGGAAACGTAAGAGAATTAAAAAATATTATTGAACGTTCGGTTATTTTATGCAATGGCGATACGTTAACTTCTGAAGTTTTGCCTTATGAAATTCAGCATCAAGAAGATAAAACCAACAAATCAATGTCAGCTTTTTCTATGCAAAGTATTGAAAAACTTCATATTCAAAAAGTTTTGAACTACACGAAAGGCAACAAAGCTGAAACTGCAAGATTACTAGAAATCGGCGTTGCTACTTTATACCGAAAATTAGACGAATACAACATTCAATAAATAAATATAATCTTATTATAATGAGAAAACCTTATCAAAATGATAGGGTTTTTTTATGCCTTTTTTTGGCACGAAATAGATAACTTCAATTATAACAAGGCTTTAAATAAATTATTTTTTTTTGGACTGTTTTTTGGCATGTGGAGAAAAACAAATCAATAATTTCAATTTATGATTACACTAATTCTCATCGCAAGCGGACTGCTTTTATTCGCGCTATTCTTTAAAATGATAACCATTTTTGAAAAAATCTAAATTATGACAGCACTTTTCATCATTGCCATAGCCGTATTTATTTACATCTGCTATGTATTAGTTAAACCAGAAAAATTCTAAAAATGAACTCAGAAATCCTCGGAATTATTGTAACCTATGGTTTGGTTTTGCTTCTGGCAATTCCATTAGGGCGTTACATCGGAAAAATATTTAATTACGAAAGCACTTGGCTGGATAAAATTTTCAATCCAATCGATGCTTTATTTTACAAAGTTGGTGGTATCAATCCCAACAAACAAATGAATTGGAAACAACATTTGGTTGCTTTATTGTCAATCAATATAGTTTGGTTTGTCATATCAATGTTAGTGTTGACCAATATGGTTTGGTTACCTTTAAATCCCGATGGAAATCCTTCCATGACAGGCGATTTGGCGTTTAATACAACAGTAAGTTTCATCACAAACACCAATTTACAACACTATTCAGGCGAAAGCGGTTTGTCGTATTTAGGACAATTAACCTTAATGCTTTGGCAATTCATAAGTGCTGGTTGCGGAATGGCGATTTGTGCTGCTGTTTTTATGGCTATGAAAGAAAAAACATCCGATACTATTGGAAATTTTTATAGTTTCTTCGTTCGTTCTTGCACTAGAATTTTGTTACCATTATCATTTATAGTAGCAATAATTTTATTGTTCAACGGAACGCCAATGACTTTTGAAGGAAAAGATACCATCACCACTTTAGAAGGTCAAACTCAAAATGTAAGTCGCGGACCAGTTGCAGCATTTGTAGCTATCAAACAATTAGGAACAAATGGCGGCGGATTTTACGGTCCGAATTCAGCCAACCCAATGGAAAACCCAAATTATTTGACCAATATTGTTGAAACCGTTTCGATTTTCCTAATTCCAATTGCGATGATTTTTGCACTTGGATTTGTCTTGAAAAGAAGAAAATTAGCATGGACGATTTATGCCGTAATGACGATTGGATTTTTGAGTTTACTAATTCCTGCCGTGATGAGTGAAATGAACGGAAGCACCAACATTCACCAACTCGGAATCGCTCAAAATATGGGAAGCATGGAAGGAAAAGAAGTCCGTTTCGGAGCTGCTGCTTCCGCGAATTGGGCAACGTATACTACTTGTACGAGTAACGGTTCAGTAAATGCAATGCACGATAGTATGACGCCGATTACAGGAATCACAACTTTACTCGGAATGATGATAAACTGCTTTTATGGCGGCGTTGGTGTTGGATTTCTGAACTTCTATATTTTCATAATTCTTGGAGTTTTCATCAGCGGATTAATGGTCGGAAGAACACCAGAATTTCTCGGAAAGAAAATCGAAGCCAAAGAAATGAAAATCGCGATGATGATTGCCTTATTGCATCCGTTTTTGATATTGGTTGGGACTGCTTTAGCGAGTAATTTATATGCAGGAAATCCAGAAGCATTAGCTGGTTGGCTCGCAAATCCGGGTTATCATGGATTTAGTGAAATGTTATACGAATTCACTTCGTCGTCAGCTAATAATGGTAGCGGATTTGAAGGCTTAGGTGATAATACTCAGTTCTGGAATATTTCTACTGGAATAGTAATGTTGCTTGGACGATATTTACCAATCATCGGACCAGTAGCTATTGCCGGAATTTTAGCCAACAAAAGTTACGTTCCAGAAAGTAACGGAACGCTAAAAACCGATACTTCTACTTTCGGATTGATGGTTTTTGCCGTAATCGTAATCGTAGCCGCGTTATCCTTTTTTCCAGCTTTGACATTAGGACCAATTGCCGAATTTTTTACCTCTAAATAATTAAAAATCATGAGTACATCTCAAAATAATTTATTTCAAAAAGAGTTGGTTCAAGAAGCCTTCAAACAATCTTTTGTGAAATTAAATCCCAAAATAATGTTCCGTAATCCTGTAATGTTTACAGTGGAAATCGGAACCATAGTAATGTTTTTTGTGTGTCTTTGGATTTTATCCGGAGAAGCATCACAAGGAAGTTTTATGTATAACTTCATTGTTTTTCTAGTATTATTAATCACTTTATTGTTTGCTAATTTCGCTGAAGCAATCGCCGAAGCCAGAGGAAAAGCACAAGCTGATAGTTTACGAAAAACACGTGAAGAAACTCCAGCCAAATTAGAAAACGGACAAACCATTTCATCAGCTCAGTTAAAAAAAGGCGATGTATTTGTTTGCGAAGCTGGTGATATTATTGCAACTGATGGAGAAATTATTGAAGGTTTAGCAACTATTGATGAAAGTGCCATTACTGGAGAAAGTGCTCCAGTAATTAGAGAATCTGGTGGCGATAAATCATCGGTAACTGGCGGTACAAAAGTCTTATCGGATAAAATAAAAGTTCAGGTAACGTCAGAACCGGGCGAAAGTTTTCTAGACAAAATGATTGCTTTGGTAGAAGGAGCAAGCCGTCAAAAAACACCAAACGAAATTGCCTTAACGATTTTGTTAGCAGGATTTACTTTAGTGTTTATTATTGTAACCGTATCCTTAGCACCTTTTGCAAAATATGCGAACGCACCAATCACAATTGCTTCTTTTATTGCATTATTTGTGTGTTTGATTCCAACCACAATTGGCGGTTTATTATCAGCCATCGGAATTGCCGGAATGGACAGAGCTTTGCGTGCCAACGTAATCACAAAATCAGGAAAAGCGGTTGAAACTGCTGGAGATATTGATGTGTTGCTTTTAGATAAAACCGGAACAATAACAATTGGAAACCGAAAAGCCACTAGTTTTTATCCAACAAAAGGAATTTCACAAGATGATTTTATAAAATCAGCCGTATTGAGTTCTTTGGCAGATGATACTCCGGAAGGAAAAAGTATTGTCGAATTAGCAGGAGCTGAAGTTGCGAATAAATTATCCATTGAAGGAGCAACGTTGATCAAATTTACGGCAGAAACCAGAACTTCTGGTGTGGTTCTGAAAGATGGAACCAACATTAGAAAAGGAGCACAAGATGCTGCAAAAAATATCTCCCAACAAGCAGGAATTCCTTTTCCAGAAGATACAGCTCAAAAAGTAATTGACATTTCTTCAAATGGTGGAACGCCTTTAGTGGTAATCAAAAACAATCAGGTTCAAGGTGTGATTGAGTTGCAAGACATTATCAAAACTGGAATGAAAGAACGTTTTGAAAGACTACGCAAAATGGGAATCAAAACGGTAATGGTAACTGGAGATAATCCGTTGACAGCTAAATTTATCGCTGAAAAAGCAGGTGTTGATGATTTTATTGCCGAAGCCAAACCAGAAGATAAAATGAACTATATCAAAAAAGAACAGGCTGAAGGAAGATTGGTTGCGATGATGGGTGATGGAACAAATGATGCTCCGGCTTTAGCTCAGGCAAACGTTGGTGTTGCCATGAACAGCGGAACTCAAGCTGCAAAAGAAGCCGGAAACATGGTTGATTTAGACAATGATCCAACGAAATTGATTGAAATTGTTGAAATTGGAAAACAACTTTTGATGACCAGAGGAACGCTAACAACTTTTTCGATTGCGAATGATGTGGCGAAGTATTTTGCTATTATTCCAGCGTTGTTTATTACGGCAATTCCAGCATTGCAAGGTTTGAATATTATGCATTTGCACAGCCCACAAAGTGCGATTTTATCAGCAGTAATTTTCAATGCGATTATTATTCCGTTCTTGATTCCGCTTGCGTTAAGAGGTGTTGCTTACAAACCAATTGGTGCATCAGCGTTGTTACGTAGAAATTTATTCATCTACGGAATTGGTGGCATTATCATTCCGTTTATCGGGATAAAATTGATTGATTTAGCTGTAGCGTTGTTTGTTTAAAAAAAAGAAAAGAAGAAAGATAATAGAAAATAGAAAAAAACTTTGTGCCTTAGCGTCTTCGTGGCATAACAAAAAAATAGAAAACATGAAAGAAAATATAATACTAGCAATTAGATTAACCTTATTTTGCGCGTTGTTTTTTGCAGGGTTTTACACCTTAAGTATATATGGTATTGCACAATTGGCGCCAAATCAGGGAAAAGGTGAAATTGTTACGGTAAACGGAAAAAACCATCACATTAATGTTGCACAAAAATTCACTGAAAATAAGTATTTTTGGTCACGACCATCGGCGGTTGATTATAACGCGGCAGGTTCTGGCGGAAGTAATAAAGGAACAACAAATCCTGAGTATCTAGCAGAAGTAAAAACAAGAATAGATACTTTTTTATTGAAAAATCCAACGGTGAAAAGGAGTGAAGTGCCGTCAGAATTGGTTACAGCTTCTGGAAGTGGATTGGATCCAAATATTTCAGTGCAAGGAGCAAAAGTGCAAGCAAACAGAATTGCCACAGTGAGAAATATTTCGGAAGAAAAAGTTCTGACTTTGATTAAAGAAAATACTGTTGCACCACTTTTAGGCTGTTTGGGAACTGAAAAAATTAACGTGTTGCAGTTGAATATTGCATTGGATAAAATAATGTATTAAGACTTTAGTATTAAGTATTAAGACTTTTAATAAAAAATTCTTTAAAAATATGATTACTTAGCTCATATCCCTGGAAATCATGTCGTTGCGAAATTTAATTATGATTAGATTGCTTCGATCCTCGCAATGACAGATTGTAACGGATAGCTGGATTTGCTTCAAATAAAAATAATAATAACAATATTAAAAGAGGATGAGACTGCTTAATACCTCGCAATGACAAATAAAATGAAAAAAATAATAGTTACAGCTTTACTAGCTTTCGGATTTACAACAATTAAAGCTCAGGAAGCAGCAAAAGAAAAAAGTCCATTCACGTTTTCTGGATATTTAGAAACGTATTACAGTTATGATTTTGGTAATCCTGAGAATCATTTACGACCCGGATTTGTTTACAGTCATAATAAACACAATGAATTAAACCTTAATTTAGGCTATGTAAAAGCGAATTATACTAAAGATAATGTGCGTGGAAATTTTGCCTTAATGGTAGGAACTTATCCAGAATATAACTTGGCTGGCGAACAAGATTTATTAAAAAATGTATTTGAAGCCAATGTTGGTGTAAAAATAGCATCGAATCACAATCTTTGGGTAGATGCCGGAATTATGCCGTCGCACATTGGTTTTGAAAGTGCAATTGGAAAAGATTGTATTAATTTGACTAGAAGTATATTGGCAGATAATTCGCCATATTATGAAGCTGGTGTAAAAATTGGATACACTTCTAAATCAGAAAAATGGTATTTAGCAGCGATGTATTTAAACGGTTGGCAACGTATTCAGAAAATTAATGGTAATCAAACACCAGCTTTTGGAACACAAATAACCTATAAACCATCCTCAAAAGCCACATTGAATTGGAGTACTTATATTGGAAACGAACAACCTGATGTGAATAAAAAATGGCGTTATTTTAATAATTTTTATGGTCAATTTAAAGTTACAAATAAAACAAGTTTGATTACTGGTTTTGATATTGGATCACAACAAACTGCCAATAAAAGTAATAAATATGATGTTTGGTATTCACCAGTAATTATTGCCCAATACAAGCCAACAGCCAAAGTACAATTGGGTTTTAGAGGTGAATATTATCAAGATGAAAAAGGTGTTATTATTAGTACTGGAACTGAAAACGGATTTAAAACCTTTGGAGTTTCTGCAAATTTTGATTACCTAATTGCAGATAATATAATGTTTAGAATTGAAGCTAGAAATTTGAATAGTAAAG
Source organism: Flavobacterium sp. SUN046 (assembly GCF_028867965.1). Classification (GTDB taxonomy): domain Bacteria; phylum Bacteroidota; class Bacteroidia; order Flavobacteriales; family Flavobacteriaceae; genus Flavobacterium. The sequence continues at coordinate 27,723 of NZ_JAPQNT010000015.1, read as the reverse complement.
ATGAGGTATTTTTGAGAAACGGAAATCCTACGAATCAAAATACGTTTTTGACGACTTCGTTGGCTATTTCGTTTTAAGTATTTGCCACGAAGACACAAAGTCGCAAAGTCTTTTTTTAAAATTATTATTTTAAACTTTGTAATTGTAATATATAATTTAATCTTCGTGACTTTGTGCCTTCGTGGCTAAAAATATGGAACAAGAAAAACAAAATAACGCCCAACATTTCCTAGATTTAATTCAGAAATCGCGTAAAGGAAAGTTCAAAATCTACATTGGTATGAGTGCTGGTGTGGGCAAAACGTTTCGTATGTTGCAAGAAGCACATTCATTGTTGAAAAACGGAATTGACGTTAAAATTGGTTATATTGAAACGCATTTCCGAAAAGAAACCCACGAATTGTTAGGTGGTTTGCCTGTAATTCCGAGAAGAAGTATTTTCTATAAAGGAAAACAATTAGAAGAAATGGATGTGCAAGCGATTATAAATCTCCGTCCAGAAGTTGTAATCGTAGATGAATTGGCTCATACCAATGTAGAAGGCAGCAAAAATGAAAAGCGTTGGCAAGATGTTTTAGAAATTCTAGAAGCTGGAATAAATGTGATTTCGGCTGTCAATATTCAGCATATTGAGAGTTTGAACGAAGATGTAAAACGCATTACCAACATTGATGTTTTGGAGCGAGTGCCTGATAATGTGTTGCGATTGGCGGATGAAGTTGTGAATATCGATTTGACTGCCGAAGATTTGATTACACGTTTAAAAGAAGGTAAAATTTATACACAAGATAAAATTCAAACGGCTTTAACTAACTTTTTCAAATCAGATCAAATTTTGCAATTGCGTGAATTGGCGTTGAAAGAAGTGGCAAGTCAGGTCGTGAGAAAAGTAGAAAGTGAAGTTCCAAAAAATACAGGAATTAAGCACGAAAAATTATTAGCTTGCATAAGTAGTAATGATAAAACTGCAAAAATTGTGATCAGAAAAGCGGCACGATTGGCAAGTTATTACAACGGAATTTGGTACTTGTTATATGTAGAAACACCAAAAGAAAGTCCGGATAAAATAGCATTAGACAAGCAACGTTTTCTTATAAATAATTTTAAATTAGCAACGCAACTTGGAGCTGAAGTTATAAAAATAGAAGCCTCAAATATTTCAGATGCCATGTTGAAAATTGTCGCAGACAAAGACATAACAACCGTTTGTATAGGTAAACCGCATTTCAATTTATTTAAAGTTATTTTGGCTACAACAATTTTTAGAAGAATGCTGAATAGTCTTTCGAAATCGAATGTTGATTTAGTGATTTTGTCATAAAATAAGTATGAATTATGAAAATTTCCGCAAATATAATTTGTGATAATTTGTGGAAAAATAACAAATTAATTTAGAGGATAAAATTTGTTCCTCGCAATGAAAACATGAAAATTAAAACTAAATTAAATCTCGGAGTAGGATTGTTATTCGTAATGATTATCATCTTATCGTTAGTAAGTGCTTATTATATTTTTTCTATAAAAAAAGACACTGAAAACATATTAAAAGCAAATTATAACACTTTAGAATACTCACGTAACATGTTGTTGTCATTAGAAAGTATAAATTCTGATGAGAATAAAACGATTGCTATTTTTGAGAAAAATTTGAAACTTCAAATAGCAAATATTACTGAAAACGGTGAAGAAATTGCTACTAACAATTTACAAAAAAGTTTTTCAGCATTAGAAAAAAATCGTGACGATGAGAAGTTAAAAAATCAAATTCGTCAAGATATTTTTGAGATTATGAAACTCAATATGAATGCGATTAAGCAAAAAAGTGATTTGGCAAGACGAACTGCAGAAGATGCTAATTTATGGATTGCAGTTGTTGGTACATTGTGTTTTTTAATTGCTTTTAATTTATTGGTAAATCTGCCAAATAATATCGCTAATCCGATTAAAGAATTAACGGCTAGTATTAAAGAAATTGCTAATAAAAATTATAAAGAACGAGTTAACTTCATGAATCACAATGAATACGGAGATTTGGCAAAATCATTCAATTCGATGGCTCAAAAATTAGAAGAATATTCTAGCAGTAGTTTGCACAAATTGACTTTTGAAAAAAAGCGTTTGGAAACTCTAATTAATAATATGCACGATCCAATTATTGGTTTGGATAACAACGGAATAATTTTGTTTGTAAACGATGAAGCATTGAAAATAATGGGATTAAAATCTGACGATGTCGTTGGAAAATCTGCAACAACTTTAGCATTGACCAATGATTTATTGAAGTCATTAATTGTTAATGAATTAGAAAGTCAAAAAGCACACCCGATGACTATTTTTGCTGATGGAAAAGAAAGCTATTTTGAAAAGGAAACCGTAAATATTACCATAAAACCTACTGGCGAAGACAAAACAATAGATATTGGAGATGTTATAATTTTAAGAAATATTACCATTTTTAAAGAGTTAGATTTTGCCAAAACTAATTTTATTGCCACTGTTTCGCATGAATTAAAAACGCCAATTGCATCGATAAAAATGAGTTTGCAATTGCTCGAAAAACAAGAAACTGGTGTTACAAACGATGATCAAAAACAACTAATAGAAAGTATTAAAGAAGATAGCCAACGTTTACTCAAAATTACAGGCGAATTGTTAGATTTATCGCAATTAGAGACAGGAAATATTCAGTTGAATATTGAAAAAAGTAATCCAAATGAAATTGTTAATTATGCTATTGAAGCAGTAAAAACGCAAGCCGAACAAAAACAAATTGAATTAGTGATTGAAACTGACAAAAATCTTCCAGAAGTAAAAGCAGATACTGAAAAAACGGCATGGGTATTAATCAATTTCTTAACAAATGCCATTAGATATTCACCTGAAAACAGCACTATAAAAATTCACTTAGAAACTAAAAACAATCAATTAATTTTTCAAGTTACAGATAAAGGTCAAGGAATTGATAGTCGCTACCAAAATAAAGTTTTTGATAAATATTTTCAAATTCCCGGAAGTCATAAATCGGGAACTGGACTCGGATTAGCAATAAGCAAAGAATTCATAGAAGCCCAAAATGGAACAATAGGAGTAGAGAGCCAATTGGGATTAGGAAGTACGTTTTATTTTAAATTGGGAATAGTTTAATTAAATGATTTTCTGAATTCTAAAGGAGAAAAATTAGTTTTACTTTTGAAAAGTTTGTTGAAAGACTGCGGATACTCAAACCCCAATTCATAAGCAATTTCACTTACGGATAATGATGTTGTAGTAAGTTTTTCTTTTGCTTTTTCTATCAGTTTAGCATGAATATGTTGTTGCGTTGTTTGACCAGTTAGCGATTTTAGCATATCATTCAAATAATTTGTAGAAACATTTAATTTATCTGAAAGATACTGAACAGTTGGTAATTTAGTTTCCTTTTCAAAATGGGTATCCAATAAATTTTCCATTGAAATTAGCAATTCATTACTCGCATTTTTACGAGTGATGAATTGTCTATTATAAAACCGATTGCAATAATTAAGTAACAACTCAATTTGAGAAATAATCACATCTTGGCTGTAAGTATCAATAGTTGATTGGTATTCTTTTTCAATATTTTTCATCAAAGTTTCAATCATCTCTTCTTCTTTTTCAGAAAGATGTAAAGCTTCATTTACTGCGTATGAAAAATATCCAAATTCTTTAATTTTTTTAGAAAGCGGATAATTTCTAATAAAATCAGGATGAACTATTAACCAAATTCCAGAAACTGTCGCATCATCAGTAATTTCAGTAGTTATAACTTGTCCTGGAGCAAAAAAACTCATCATTCCTTCATCAAAATCATAATAATTCTGACCATATTTCATTTTTCCTTTGTATCCTTTTTTGATGCAAATCGAATAAAAATTATATACCAATGTCAGTAAAATTTCGTCAGTTACAAGTGTAATTTCATCTAAATTAACAACACTTACCAAAGGATGAATAGGTTTCGGAAGTGCCAAAATACGATGCAATTCAGATATTGAATTTAATATTATCGGAACATTATTTCTCATAAGTACTGTTTCAAAAACTGAAATTAATTGTCAATTTGTTGCATCGAAGCGTCATCATAACGCGCTCCAGTTGAAGTTCCTAAAGGTACAATAGTTTCCAATCGATTGATGTCTTCGGCAGTTAAATTAATTTGGGTTGCACCAATATTTTCTTCAACATATTTTATTCTTTTTGTTCCTGGAATCGGAACAATTCCTTTAGCAATTATCCAAGCCAAAGCCAATTGCGAAGCAGAAATAGATTTTTCTTTTGCCAATTGTTCGATTTCCTTTACCAAGGCAATGTTTTTGATAAAATTTTCACCTTGAAATCTTGGAATACTTCGTCTAAAATCATTTTCAGGAAAATCGGCTTCACTTTTAATCGAACCCGAAAGAAATCCTCTGCCAAGTGGTGAATAGGCAACAAAACCAATTTCTAATTCTTCTAAAGTTTTTAGTATTCCAGCTTCTTCAACCGTTCTTTCAAATAAAGAATATTCGGTTTGAATTGCAGTTATAGGATGAATTTTATGTGCTTTTCTAATTGTTTCAGATGATACTTCGGATAATCCTATATAACCAATTTTTCCTTCTTTTACCAATTCTGACATTGCTTCAACAGTTTCTTCAATTGGAGTATTTGGATCCAATCTATGCAAATAATACAAGTCGATAAAATCGGTTCCTAAATTTTTTAAAGAACGTTCTACCGCTTTTTTCACATAGTCTTTTTTGCCATTAATTTGCCAAGTTAACTGCTCATTATCATCAATTTCATAACCAAATTTTGTAGCAATTTGAAATTGATTTCTATTTCCTTTAATAGCTTTGGCAAGTAATCTTTCGTTCAATAATGGTCCATATAAATCGGCCGTATCTAACAAATTACCACCTAATTCTAACGAACGATGAATGGTTGCAATAGCTTCTTTTTCATCGGCTTGGCCGTAAATATCAAAATGAGCAATTTTACTCATTCCCATACAACCTAAACCAATTTGCGGTACAATAAGTCCTTGATTTCCTAATTTAATTTTTTTGATAGTTTCCATAATCTTTGTGTTATTTGATTATGCAAATTTCAATAAGTATTAAGTTTGAAAAGTATCCAAATCAACTGAAAATGTATCCAAAAGAAATTAACAATCTGCCATATTAACTGCAATTGCCAATCCGCCTTCAGATGTTTCTTTGTATTTAGAGTTCATGTCTTGAGCCGTTTTCCACATAGTTGCAATCACTTTATCTAATGGAACTTTTGCATTTTTCGCATCGGTTTCCATAGCTAATTCTGCTGCATTTATTGCTTTAATAGCACCCATCGTATTTCTTTCTATACACGGAATTTGAACTAAACCTCCAATTGGGTCGCATGTCATTCCCAAATGATGTTCCATAGCTATTTCTGCGGCCATCAAGACTTGATCAGGATTTCCGCCCATAACTTCAGTCAAAGCTGCTGCAGCCATTGCGCTAGAAACTCCAATTTCTGCCTGACAACCGCCCATTGCAGCAGAAATTGTAGAACCTTGCTTAAACAAACTTCCTATTTCTCCTGCAACTAGCAAAAATTGTTTAATTTCTTTTTCGCCAGCTTGATGATTCTCAATTGTTAAATAATACATCAATACCGCTGGAATTACACCAGCACTTCCATTGGTTGGAGCAGTAACAACACGACCTAAAGCTGCGTTTACTTCGTTGACTGCCAATGCAAAACAAGAAACCCATTTTAGAATTTGACGAAATTTCACTTCTGTTTTGCGAATACATTCCAGCCATTCTTGTGGTGAATTGTAGTTAGATAATCCTATTAAATTCTGATGCATGTCAAAAGCACGTCGTCTAACATTCAAACCTCCAGGCAAAATTCCTTCACTGTGGCATCCTATATATATACATTCCAACATGGTATTCCAAATTCGCATCAATTCAGAATTAATTTTTTCTTCTGGTAGAATTGATTTTTCGTTTTCTAAAACTATTTCTGAAATGGATTTATCGTTTGCGTGACAGTAATCTAAAAGCTGTTCTGCGTTATCAATCATGTATGGAAACGCGCATTTAATTGCCATTTTCTTTTTGGCATTGATGCGTTCTTCTTTAACTACAAATCCACCACCAATAGAATAAAAAGTTGAAATATATTCAGTTTCATCTTCAAGAAATGCTGTAAAAGTTAGTCCGTTAGCGTGAAAAGGAAGAAAATTTTTATTAAAAATAATATCTTGTAAAAAGTAAAACGGAATGGAGATTTCGTTGCCTAATTTGATTTCGTTTTGGTCTTCAATTTCCTTGATAATTCCAGCTATATTCTGTATCGGAATATATTCAGGATCTTGTCCCGAAAGCCCTAACATGACTGCCAAATCTGTTGCATGACCTTTTCCTGTTAAAGAAAGCGAACCGTATAAATCTACTTTTACACGAGTAATTGTCAAGAGAATATTTTCTGTTCTTAATTCAGATAAAAAACGTTCTGCGGCACGCCATGGCCCGAGTGTATGCGAGCTTGATGGTCCAACACCAATTTTTAACATATCAAATACCGAAATACATTCTTCCATTAAAGTCAAGTTTTGTATCGCAAATATAAATTAATGTATAGAAATAAGGCAGTTTTATTGAGATAAATTATGAATTTATAGTTTTTAAGACAACTTATTTATTAAATCTGCAACTAGTCGACCTGATTTCATAGCGGCATTTATAGAACCGTTTAGCAAATGATCTCCACAAATAAATAATTTTTCGTTTATTTTAAAACTGGTTTCCTGAAGTTCATCATTTAAGGAATTTAAGTTAGGTAAAGCATAATGAATTTTATAAACTTTTAATAATTCCCAACTTTCAACTTGATTTCCATACCAATTTTTTAGTTCTAATTTCATATTATTTGCTAGTACGCTGTCATCAATTGTTGGAATACCATTGTAAGAAACACAAAGTAAAACTTGTCCGTTTGGAGCATATTCATTAGAAATATTGCTCATTACGGTTATATTATTTACCCACTTTTTATTTTCAGATGCATTTAAAACAACCACAGCCTTTTTAGTAGGTGCAGTAGTTGCTTTAAAGTATACACTAGTAACTTGATGTGAATTAGTTTGTGATAGAGAAATATAATTTTTAGCTAAACCAGAAGCTTCGGTTGCAATTATTATTTTATCTGAACTATAAATTTCACCTGTTTTTGTGTGAATTGATGTTCCTTCAATATCAGTAACTTTTACATTGTATTTGATTGTATTATCGGGTAAAAGTGCTACCAATTGTTTTGGAATTTCTTCCATTCCAAGCGCCGGAATTGCTGCATCGCCTTCAGAAAACATTTTCATAACAAAATCAAACATTCTATTAGATGTGGAAAGGTTGTTTTCGAGAAAAATTCCTGCAAAAAAAGGTTTGTAAAACCGATTAATCATTGTTGTACTAAAACCGTATTTTGATAATTGAGAAAGTGTAGTTTCTTCATTTTGTTTAAAAATATCTGGAATAGAAATTTTAACCAATTTATTTTTTAAAAATAACGTATTTATTTTATCTTTTATAGAACCAACAGGAGCAAAAAGTGTTGCTAATGTTGCAGATGGACGACGAAATGGATCTGCAATTTCGAATTGACCACCATCGTAAAGTACAGTCGCTCCGGGTAAAAAACGTTTTAAATTTAATTTTTTATAATCTAAAAGAGCTTTACATTCGGGATATTCCGTTAATAAGACTTGAAATCCTCTGTCCATTCTAAATCCATCAACTAAGTCGGTTTTAATTCTTCCGCCAGCTCGATTTGACGCTTCCAATATTTGAACTGTAAATCCTTGTCTGTGAAGATAAACTGCAGCTGTAAGTCCCGAAATTCCGGCACCGATTATTGTAATTGTTGGTTTCATTTTTTAGCAATTGTATAATTGTCAAAATTATATAATCTTTGTAACTTAAACTATCACATTTTGTATTTTAATTTCATTATGAACATTCAATTTAGCAAATATTATTTTTCACTATTCATACTATTATTTATAACAGAAGTTGTTATTGCATTATACATTCATGATAATTTCATTCGTCCCTATTTTGGAGATGTTTTGGTTGTTATTTTGATTTATTGTTTTGTTTTGAGTTTTTTGAAAGTTTCTAAAATACAAACTGCAATTTGTGTATTACTTTTTGTATTCGGAATCGAGTTGAGTCAATATTTTAATTTGGTAGGATATTTGGGACTTCAAAAGTTTAAACTTGCCAATATCGTTATGGGAAACTCTTTTGCTGTCGAAGATTTAGTTTGTTACGTTTTTGGAATTGGATTTGTAGTTTTAGTGGAAAAAATCAGTTCAATAAAAAAATCTTTGCCGAGATAAAATTGAAAAAATTTTCTTTTTTGACTTCCAAACTTCGTGTTTACATCTCAAACTTCCTACTTAAAATGTCATCTTGTCATATAAAAATCAGCCATTTTATTGAAAAACTGACAATTTCAAAGCTTTTTACTAATGGCACAATCATTGCTTTTTGACATGACAAGTTTAAAAATTGAATTTTCTAAAATTAATTAAATATAAAAATGGGAAAAATAATTGGAATTGATTTAGGTACAACCAACTCTTGTGTTTCTGTAATGGAAGGTCAAGAAGCAGTAGTAATTCCTAACTCTGAAGGTAAAAGAACGACACCATCTATCATTGCATTTGTTGAAGGTGGCGAAATTAAAGTGGGTGATCCTGCAAAAAGACAAGCAGTAACTAACCCAACAAAGACAATTGGTTCTATCAAACGTTTTATGGGACACACTTACGCTGAAACCACAGATGAGGCTAAAAAAGTTCCATATAGTGTTGTGAAAGGTGACAACAATACACCACGTGTAGATATTGATGGTCGTTTATATACAGCACAAGAATTGTCAGCAATGACACTTCAAAAAATGAAAAAAACGGCTGAAGACTATTTGGGTCAAACCGTTACAGAAGCAGTTATTACTGTTCCTGCTTATTTTAACGATGCACAACGTCAAGCTACAAAAGAAGCTGGAGAAATTGCAGGTCTTAAAGTAATGAGAATTATCAATGAGCCAACTGCTGCGGCATTAGCTTATGGATTAGATAAAAAAGGTGTAGATCAAAAAATTGCAGTTTACGATTTAGGTGGTGGAACTTTTGATATTTCTATCCTTGAATTAGGAGACGGAGTTTTTGAAGTATTATCTACAAATGGAGATACGCATTTAGGTGGAGACGATTTTGACCAAACAATCATTGACTGGTTGGCAGATGAATTCAAAGCTGAAGAAGGAATTGACTTGCGTTTAGACCCAATGTCATTACAAAGAATTAAAGAAGCTGCTGAAAAAGCTAAAATTGAATTGTCATCTTCTGCGGAAACTGAAATCAATTTGCCTTATGTTACAGCTACAGCTTCTGGACCAAAACACTTAGTTAAAAAATTATCAAGAGCTAAATTTGAACAATTGTCAGATTCTTTAGTAAAACGTTCAATGGAACCAGTTGCTAAAGCGTTGAAAGATGCAGGTTTGTCTACATCAGATATTGACGAAGTTATTTTAGTTGGAGGTTCTACAAGAATGCCAAGAATTGCTGACGAAGTTGAAAAATTCTTTGGTAAAAAAGCATCTAAAGGAGTAAATCCTGATGAAGTTGTTGCAATTGGAGCAGCTATCCAAGGTGGTGTATTATCTGGAGATGTAAAAGATGTATTGTTACTTGACGTTACACCTTTATCTTTAGGAATCGAAACAATGGGTAATGTTATGACTAAATTAATTGAGTCTAATACAACAATTCCAACTAAAAAATCTCAAGTTTTCTCAACAGCTTCTGACAACCAACCAAGTGTGGAAATCCACGTTTTGCAAGGTGAAAGAACAATGGCTGCAGATAACAAAACTATTGGTCGTTTCCACTTAGATGGAATTCCACCAGCAGGAAGAGGTGTTCCACAAATTGAAGTGACTTTTGATATTGATGCTAATGGTATCATCAAAGTTTCGGCTACTGATAAAGGAACTGGAAAATCTCATGATATTCGTATCGAAGCTTCATCTGGTTTAACAGCAGAAGAAATCGAAAAAATGAAGAAAGATGCTGAAGCAAATGCTGGAGCAGATAAAATTGCAAGAGAAAGAGCAGAAAAATTAAACGAAGCTGATAGCACAATTTTCCAAACTGAAACTCAGTTGAAAGAATTAGGAGATAAATTATCTGATGATCACAAAGCAAAAATCGAAATGAGTTTGACTGAATTAAGAATGGCACATCAATCGCAAGATTTAGATGCAATTCAAAAAGGTCTTGACAATGTTAATGGAGCATGGAAAACTGCTACAGAAGCAATGTATGCTCAAGGCGAAGCTGGTCAAGCACAAGATGCACAACCACAAGCGGATGCTCAAGGTGATACTACACAAGATGTAGAATTTGAAGAAGTTAAGTAATTACTTTTTTATATTTATAATTAAAACCGAGTTAGAAATAGCTCGGTTTTTCTATGCTTTTTTTTTAAACATTTTTGAAATTACCCAAGCATGCGGAAAAGTAATTGCGGCAAGAAACGAAAAGAAAATAGCATCAAATATTTTTTTGTCTTTGAAAAAATAATAAAGAATTACAATTCCCAAAAGTGATATTAGCCAATAAATAAATGCCGATTTAAAATACAATATAAAATTTGAAAAGGAATATTTTCCATATAAAAATGTGATTTGATCATATAATGAGGGAATACTGTGCCAAAAGATAAAATAGATTGTAAAACCCCAAATCAAACTTCCAATTTTAAAAAGTATCGAAATCATTACGAAAAGAAATAATTCAATAATACAATTTTGTTTAAAATTAAGAGATTTTAAAGAAAAATATAAAAATAATACAGCTAAAGTTATTATTTGAATTATTAAAAAAGAACTAATTAATTTTAATTCAATTTTATATGAAGTAATGGCTTGAATAATTATTTGTACTTCTTGTTCATGAAAATAAAATAATAAAAATAAAATAACCATTCCATAATTAAATTTGAAAAAGAATGTTAACCACTTCGGTTTACTATTTATTAATTCTTGCCAATGCTGTTCGCCAAAATGATAAGCACTAACAACAATAAATAGTAGTAACGCTAAACTTGGAATTATAATAAAAATCACTGCAGCAAATAAAACCAATACTATGTACGAAATCAATATTTGTACAAATTTTTGCTCTTTCTTGATTTTTAAATGATTAATTATTACTAAATCGTTTGCGCCATGAAGTATTCCGAATGAAAATATTAAGAAAAAACCTATAATATTTTCTGCGTCAGTTTTAAGATAGCTAACTATCCACAAACTCAAAAAGCTTATAAAAATTGACAATTTCGAAATTTTACCCATTACATTTTATTTTTTGTTTAAAATTAATGAAAAAAAACTAAACAAAAATTTTTATTTTTGTTTAACTATTTATTAATTTTGGTTAAACAAAAAACCTTAAATATTTTTATTATGACAAATTTTATGCATTTATCTTTGGTTGCTAAATTAGCACCAGATGATTACACAGGTTTCACTTTTTTCGTAGGATGTATGGCAATGATGGCAGCATCAGCTTTTTTCTTTTTATCATTAAGTCAATTTGATAAAAAATGGCGTACATCAGTTTTAGTTTCTGGTTTAATTACTTTTATCGCAGCAGTGCATTATTTCTACATGAAAGAGTATTGGGGTGAATTTCATGAATCGCCAACATTTTTTCGTTATGTAGATTGGATTTTAACAGTGCCATTAATGTGCGTTGAGTTTTATTTAATTTTAAAAGTAGCTGGAGCAAAAACAGCATTATTGTGGAAAATGATTGCTTATTCTGTAGTTATGTTAATTACCGGATATTTGGGAGAAACTCTTTTTAAAGACCAAGCTCAAATTTGGGGATTAATTTCAGGTATAGCTTATTTTGCAATTGCTTACGAGATTTGGCTGGGTAGCGCATCTAAATTAGCTAAAGCTGCTGGAGGTGCTGTTTTAGAATCACACAAAATTTTGTGCTGGTTTGTGTTAGTTGGTTGGGCAATTTATCCGTTGGGTTACATGTTGGGAACTGACGGATGGTATTCTTCTATTTTAGGAAAAGGAAGCGTAGATGTTGCTTACAACATTGCTGATGCAATAAATAAAATCGGGTTTGGTTTAGTAGTTTATAATTTAGCTGTTAAATCTACCGACAAATAGTTTATTTAATAATTTATTAGTTGTAAACCGTTTCTGTTAAAGAAACGGTTTTTTTATTTAACATTTACCAAATCAATTATTTTGTATATTGGTCGTTCATTAAACCAATAACACTCTATGAAAAAAGTAGTTTTAGTAGCATTTATAATGCTGATCAGTTCTTCAATCTATTCTCAAAAAAAGAAATCTACTAAAGCAGCTAAATCAGCAACAGCTTTAGCTAAAGTTGATAATCTTGTGGCCGAAGTTAAATCAGGAAATTTTCAATTAACCATTAATGAAAATGGAAAACCAAAAGATGCTATAGTTATTAAAACAGCCGATGCTAAATTTGCTCCTACCAATTGCAAATTAACTTCATTTAAAGCTAGTGGAGCGACTTTGTATTTATTGACATGGACAGAAATCACGCAAAATAAAACCGACCTAAAAACAGAAGACATTACTACAATTTATTCTAATATTTATGAAATCACTTCAAAAAAACTGGTTTTATATAACACGCAATTAACAAACCATATTGTTGAAAAAGTGTTTCTTGATAAATTAAAAAATGCTTCTGAAACACAAGAAAAAATGAGAAGAGAAGGTTTTGAATTTACATTAAATCCTGATGGTTCAGTTATTCAAAAAAATAAAACACAGCAAAATAATTTGGTTTATGATGCCACCAAAATGGAATATGTAGCTTCTAAGAAAAAATAAAAAAAAACCGAGTAAATTTACTCGGTTTTTTTATAGAATATATTTATTATTTAATTTTAATTTCAAACATTTTATCCCAATTCTTACCAGTCACGAAGAATGTTTTGGTTTTCGGATTGTAAGCTATGCCGTTTAAAACATCAACATCAGCTAATTTAGTTATCTTATTTTTTAAATCAGATAAATCTAATAAAGCCTCAACAGCTCCGTTTTTAGGATTGATAACAATTATAAAATCTTTTTGATAAATATTACTGTATATTTTTCCGTCAACCCATTCCAATTCATTAATATTCGGAATTTTAGAACTTCCTGAATATACATTCAAATAATCAACTTGTTGAAAAGTTTCAGGATCAATGATGTGAATTTTCTCTGAACCATCATTGTAATATAAATTTTTTCCGTCGTTTGTCATTCCCCAACCTTCCATTGGTTTGTAGTACGGAAGCGTTTTTAATTTCTTAAACGTGTTGACATCATATACATAACATTCATTTTGTTTGTAGGTTAGTTGATAAATTTTTCCATTCAAAATTGAAATTCCTTCGCCAAAAATTTCTTGCGGATATTCTATTTTTTTCAACACTTTTCCAGTTTTATAATCTACTTTTCGCATGCTTGAAATACCACGAATGCCTGTATCATTTCCTTCACCATTTCCGGTTGCTTCATATAAAGTGTCTTTATAAAATTCTAAACCTTCTATATAAGCTTGATGGTCATGAGGATATGTATTTACAATTGTATAGGATAAAACTTTTGGAGTGATATCTGAAATCAATTCTACTCGTGATGAATCAATTTCTTTTTGACCTTCAAAATAAATATTTGCTTTCAAATTTTGGTACCCTAATTTTTGATCTTTTAGTGGAAATAATAACTTTTCAGCACCTTTAACTGCTCCAATTTTTTTGTTATTAATTGAATAAACAACACTATCTATTTCTTTATTTTTCAGATTTAAAACTTCTAATTTCAATGATTCATTTGGCGAATATTGCGCTTTTAAAGCATCTTCGTTAATACTAAAAAATATTTCAGAAGTATTTCTGCAACTTACAATTGTTAACGAAGCTAAGAATATGAGAGTTAATGCGTTATATTTTTTCATTATAAAAAGGTTGAATTTATAGTTACAAATGTATTATTTAAGATGTTAATTTCTTGCAAAAATATAAAAAGATTGTATATTTGCAGCGGCAAGTCCTACACGACCAGCTCCTACAGAATCCTCCAGGATGGGAACATAGCAAAGGTATGCGGTTGAGCGGTGCGATGTAGGTCGCTTGCCATTTTTTTGATTTTGCGAGGCACGAAACAATCTCCTCTTTTTAAACTAATAACTATCTGAACTTTGCGTCAGATTTTTTTTTAACTTCAACTTTCTTTTAATGCACTTATCTTGGCAAATCGTTCGATTGAATTTAAAGGAAACATTTTCAATTGCTTATGGCAATTATGAATTTCGAGACGCATTGATTATTTCATTAAAAAATAATCAGTGTATTGGTTTTGGCGAATGTACAGCTATTGATTATTATCAAATTAATTTGAATGAATTTGTAACACAATTACAAAAGATTCAGCCTTTTATTGAGAAGCAAAAATTAAATCATCCAACCGATTTTTATAATTTTTTATTGACTTTAAATCTTCCAAGTTTTTTGCGTTCAGCTCTGGATTGTGCTTATTGGGATTTGTATGGGAAACTAGAGAACAAGAGTTTTTTAGAATTAAACGGCATTCAAATTAATAATCTTCCAGAATCTTCGATAACCATTAGTGTTGCTCCAATTGAAGAACAAATACAAAAAATTAAAGCGTCTTCTTGGACTAAATTTAAAGTAAAATGCAATCATTTTAATCAATTAGAAATCAATTCTTTATTGGCATTAAATTACGATATAGCTTTAGATTCAAATGGAAGTTTTCGCAAAGAAAATTGTCTCCAATTAGAACAACTAAACAGAATTGAAAAATTTACTTATTTAGAACAACCGATGCATAAAGGTTTTGAAAATTATAATGTTTTAAATTCAAACGCCAATGCCAATTGGATGGCTGATGAAGATTGTCAAGATGCAATAATTTTATCAAAACTAAAACCGCATTACAAAAGCATCAACATCAAATTGGTAAAATGTGGCGGATTAACTCCAGCATTAGAGATGATTTCTCAAGCTAGAAAATTAGATTTCAAAATTATGATTGGTTGCATGACCGAATCTACAATTGGAATTTCTGCCGATGCAATGTTAGCACCACTATGTGATTATGCCGATTTAGACGGAGCTAATTTAATTTCAAATGATATTGCAACTGGAACTAAAATTGTTAATGGAATGATTCAATTATCACAAAAATCGGGATTAGGAATAGATTTAATCTAATTATTTATGCTAAGTTTTCTATCTTTAACCCATAATTTTTAGAAGATGAAATTTCAACCAATAGTTCCAATGATTTGGACAAAAGAATTGCAAAAAACGGTCGATTTTTATTGTGATATTCTAGGTTTTACTTGCGGAAATCAGAGTGAAGAATGGGGTTGGGCAGCGGTTCATAAAGACGAATGTGAAATTATGATAGCTGAGCCTAATGAAAACACACCATTTGAAAGACCCTATTTTTCAGGAACATTTTATATAAAAACGGATGATGTAGATTCGCTTTGGAATGAGTTAAAAGACCAAGTGAAAATAGCCTACGATTTAGAAGATTTTGATTGGGGAATGCGCGAGTTTGCTATTTATGACAACAACAATTATATGATTCAATTCGGACAAGATTTATGGAAAAAGTAGTTTTAATAACAGGCGGTTCATCTGGAATTGGAAAATCAATTGGTGAGTTTTTGCATGCCAAAGGCTTTGTTGTTTATGGAACTAGCCGAAATCCTGAGCGTATTTCTAATTCGGTTTTTCCATTAATAGCTTTAGATGTCCGAAATGTTGATAGTATCCAGAAAGCTGTTGCCGAAGTAATTTCAAAATCAGGCAGATTAGACGTAGTGATTAATAATGCCGGTGTTGGAATTACTGGACCAATTGAGGAAATTCCAACAGCAGAAATTAAGAATAATTTTGAAACTAATTTGTTTGGGCCAATCGAAGTTATGAAAGCGTCGTTGCCACAAATGCGAGTTCAAAAATCGGGTTTGATTATCAATATAACTTCAATTGCAGGTTATATGGGATTGCCTTATCGTGGAATTTATTCAGCTTCCAAAGGTGCTTTAGAATTAATTACCGAAGCGTTAAATATGGAAGTAAAATCATTCGGAATTAATATTACGAATGTTGCGCCAGGCGATTTTGCTACAAATATTGCAGCTGGTCGTTTTCATGCGCCATTAATTCAAGGTTCGGCTTATGAAATTCCGTATGGAAACACTTTAAAAATGATGGATGAACATGTTGATAGCGGAAGTAATCCTAATGAAATGGCAGAAGCAATTTATAGAATTATTCAAAATCCAAATCCAAAAATACATTACAAAATTGGCATTTTTATGCAGAAATTTTCAATTGTATTGAAACGAATTTTACCCGATAAAATGTATGAGAGAATGCTTATGAATCACTATAAAATTTAGCAACCTTAAAAAATCAATTACAACTTCAAAAATCAATTTAAGTATATTTAAATTTTTTTGAAATTGATTTTTGAAATTGTTATTTGAGATTGATTTTTGAAAAGGAATTCGTAATTTTGCATTTCAAAAATAAAACACAACTACATTAAATATATAAATTATGAAATTTTTTATTGACACAGCCAATTTGAATGAAATTAAAGCAGCGCAAGCTCTTGGAGTTCTTGATGGCGTTACAACTAATCCTTCGTTGATGGCTAAAGAAGGAATTACAGGAAAAAACAATATTTTGAAGCATTATGTTGATATTTGCAACATTTCTGACGGAGAAGTAAGTGCCGAAGTTAATGCAGTTGACTATGACGGAATGATCAAAGAAGGTGAAGAACTTGCCGAATTACACGATCAAATTGTGGTAAAAATACCTATGACAAAAGAAGGTGTAATGGCGTGTAAATATTTTTCTGATAAAGGAATTAAAACCAATGTTACATTAGTTTTTTCGGCTGGTCAAGCGTTATTAGCGGCTAAAGCTGGAGCAACATTTGTATCACCATTTATTGGTCGATTAGATGATATTTCGACTGATGGTTTGAATTTGATTCAAGAAATTAGAGAAATCTATGATAACTACGGTTACGAAACTCAGATTTTAGCGGCTTCAGTTCGTCACACAATGCACATTGTAAATTGTGCTAAAATCGGAGCCGATGTTATGACTGGACCGTTATCTGCAATTTTAGGATTATTGAAACATCCATTAACTGATATTGGTTTGGCGCAGTTTATTGCCGATTTTGAGAAAGGAAATAAATAAAATTTATACTTTTATCTAATTAAAAAAGGCGATTTTCTTAACTGAAAATCGCCTTTTCTTTGCTTATTATTTTTTTACTTTAAATTAGATTCAAAAT
Source organism: Flavobacterium sp. SUN046 (assembly GCF_028867965.1). Lineage (GTDB taxonomy): Bacteria > Bacteroidota > Bacteroidia > Flavobacteriales > Flavobacteriaceae > Flavobacterium. The sequence continues at coordinate 10,257 of NZ_JAPQNT010000015.1, read as the reverse complement.
TAAGATCAAACAAATTAGTAAATCCGTTTTTGATTGTTTTATCAGCATTTACAACTAGTATACGGTGTACTTTAGTAATTGCCCATTTTGCTTTAATGTCATCAAAATTCGAACATTTGAATTCCTTTATAGTACCAAAATTATATTTTTTTAAAGCTAATTTCCATTGTTCTTGATCGTCATCTAAATTTATAGCTATAAATTCATAGTTTGGGTATTTTTTCTTTAAATCTAAAACTTTTTTATGAGAAGCTACTAAATGAGAATTTAGTTTTTCTGACCAAAAGAAAAATACTGTATTTTTATTAATAACCGCATCAGACGATATTGTTTTTCCGTTGGAATCAATCAATTCAACTTCAGGCAATTTCTTACCAATAGTTAATAACTGAATTGCATTTCCAATTTTTAAAATTTCGTTCTTTTTGCTTTTATCGGTAGAATATTTGTGATATGTTTTAAGAAATTCTTGGTTATTAACCATGTTTTGATCTTCTAATAAATATTTTAAAGCAATATTATTAAGAACAATATTCTTAACTTTTTCATTAGTAATCAATGAATCTGCAATATTCAACTTATTTATATTTTCTTTTAGAGCTAAGTCTACATCTGAAAAATGATTGTGATAATTAATTGCTCCAACGTTATTTAACATGTGATCTAAGTACATCACAAACGGCGAAAATTCGGTTAAAGCTTCATTGCTATAATCTATGTTATTTCTGTAAGTGTAATAATCTTTTGGTAATTTATCATGAACATCTTCGCCAGTTCTCATTTTATGAATAAATGGATAAATTTCCTTTTTGGTATAATACGGAAACTGAACAATCGCTTTGGCATAAACATCAAATTCATCATTCCATTTAATTTCTTCTTTTTTAGATTTATAGAAATTAGTATTGTCTTTATTGGTTTTGTCAATAAAGCTATTGTATTTTTCAAAAGAATAATCAAAAGATTCAAACATATTGTTTCGGTCTTTTTCATTTCTCATGTACATATCCATTAAATAGTTGTTCTTTTGATCGCCGCGACCACAAAAAATAATCGACTCGTCAAAATCTTTAGAATCTATATGAACCTTGATGCTATCATTTTTATCAAAGTAGACATACTGATATTCTGGATTGTGTTTAAAAGTGTACAAACCAGGAGTTAAAGAATCAAATTTTTTAAAGAAAGTATTGTCTTTATTGAGCTGAATAGTATCTATTACAACATTATCTTTACAAAATAAGACATAAGAACAAGTTGGATTTGCAACTTCTCCACCAAAATAAGCAACATAATTGTCTCCTGAAAAATCTCTTTTACAAGACGCCAGCAGACACAAAATCAAAGTAGGAATTATATAGTTTTTACAGAAGGGCATTTCTTTCATTATAATATTTCTTAAAACAAATGTATTTAGATGATTTTAAATATTTTGTTAAGCAATAGTTAAATAAAATAGTAAATAAATTTGTGAAAAGAATTACTATTTTTGGACTTTATATGAATCATTTATGAAAAAATCTATTCAAATAGTATTTTTATTTTTAGTTGCAAATTTTAGTTTTGGTCAAATAAATTTTGGTAAACCAGAAGTAAATCCTGATGCTATTCAACTTAATTTTTTAGATTGGAATGTATATCAAATCAATAATATTATGCTTTCAAGAGATTTTATAGCGCTTGATGCTGCTGCAAATGTTATTTCGAAAGAGACTTTTTTAAATGAATTAGCATTAGGAAATTACTTTCCAATAAAGTTGCTGACTAAAGATGCTACCATTTATTACCAACTCTTCAAAATAAATGCAAAATCAGATACAAGTATCAAAGCTACAATAATGCAAACTGCATTTGATGAAAAAAAGAATTTTGAAATGGAAGGTAAGCTATTTCCAGAGTTTTCTTGTAAGGATTTAAACGGAAATTTGATTACCAACAATTCTATGAAAGGCAAAATTGTAGTAATTAAGTGTTGGTATATTCATTGCGCTGCTTGCATAAGAGAGTTTCCAAAGGTTAATAATTTAGTTGAAAATTATAAAAACCGAAACGATATAATTTTTTTAAGTTTAGCAGAAGATACACCTGAGCAGTTAGATATTTTTTTAAATAAAAAACCACTTTCATATTTAGTTGTGCCCAATATGAAAATTTATATGAATGAAGTTTTGCAATTAAATGCGTTTCCAACTCATTTTATTGTTGATAAAGAAGGTAGAATTCTTAAAGTGCTCTCAAATTTTGAAAGTTTAGAAGTTGCATTAGAGAAAATTTGTGCTGACTGATGAAAAGGTATAAGTTTACTTAATTCCATTCCTTTAATTCGTTGTCAAACTCTTTTTGATTATTATTAAAAGTTTCAAGTTCTAATTTATATTCGTTTCCGCTATTTTTATATTCTATTTTGTTTGCAATATAGTCTTGAAATACGTTTAAATTTAGTTTTTCACGAATACTATTAATTTCATTTGGATATTTTCCAAAGTTACTTTTATAAGTTTCAATTTCGTTGGAAATTTTTAACCCGACTTTATTTGAAGTTGAATCGTAAATTTTAAAAAACAGAAATAATACTACTATATTTAAAAAACCTAAATAGGTCATAATTCTGGCATACTTATAAAGATTTGATTTATTATTTGTACCCGAATACCATTTTACTATTAATGCAGAAATTCCCATTAAAATTATAACTGACATAAACCCAATAAAATTTTGTAAGGATATAAAAACTAAAATTATTAAAATTAAAAAGTAAATTATAAAATTAGTGTAATCATAGTTTGTTTCTAATTTCTTATCAGATGAAAATTTTCTAATGAAATTTAGTCTTTCATTTTTTTCTGAATTAGCTATTTTATTAATTAATTCTGAAAGCTTATTTTCGTCGATTTTTATTTGGCTTAAATTTAAATTTAATTTCTGTGCACCAACAAGATAGTTTAGTTTTTCTGTCCATTTATATTGATTTTTTTTGAATTCAAATGTTTCGTCAACAACTATTGAGATAAATTTTTGGTTATTAATATCTATTGGATAAACTTCAATAATCTGTTCCCATTTTATTAAGCCTTGCTTTAAAGTTTTGTCGAAAATTCCTTTTTCATTAATTATTATTTGAACTCTTTTATCTAATAAGGTAAAAACTCCAATTAGAATTCCTAAGCCAAAAAACAGAAGACTAATCCAACCCATTATATAGTCAAAAGTTCCAAAAGTTTCTTTGGAAATAGCCCAAATTCCAATAATAACAAAAGGCAGTGATAATGCAATTAATTTAAACCCATTACGACTTGATTTATATAATTTTATTTCGGTCATTTTTTAAAGTCTTATTTTTTTGTCCGTCAAAAATATAGCTAATAACGCTTGTTTACTTCACAAATTGGCGAACTTCGTAACCGTTTATTTTCCACTAAGATAATATTTCTTACGAAAGAAATACATCAATTTAGCACATTTATTGTCATTTATTGAAACGGCTGTTAGCGGATGGCCAACCACACAATATATTAACACAATACAATTATCAACAATATCAAATAAAATAAACTTCCGCATGATAATAGTAAAACTCTTCTCAAATCTGTTCTTGAATTCCCAGCTTTTCCATAGAAAATTCGGTTTCCAGCAAACTTGGCTATAAACAAAAACACAATTGGAGCCAAAAAGAATATTACTAAACTGTTATTCCAAAAACTTTTCGGATTTTCTTTTTCAGTTACGTTAGAATTTTCTTTTGACATAAGTTTTGTTTTACGTTTTCCCGCGAGGCTTTCCGCTAACGTTTCGCCGCTTTGCTTCTGTTGCGAGCTTCGGAACTGCGTATTTTCCACTAAGATGGTATTTCTTGCGAAAGAAATACATCAATTTAGCAAATTTCTCGCCATTTCATGAAACTGGTGTTGAAGGCTTGGCTTTGTTAGTTTTGTATGTATCTATCAAAGCATTGCCAATATTTATCTTTAAAAATATCATATTCAATTTCAAAAACATTTGAATAATCTTGTTGAATTTTGTAGAATACTTTTGAAGGTTTCCGGAAGTCTTTACAAGCAAAATAAATTTCTCTTTCTCCATCTGCTGTTTCTCTACCAATATTCAAATAACCATCAAAATCTTTTAGCTCTTTCATTATTTCTTCTTCAATATTGCTTAGATTATCATATTCGGTTTTATTCGGCATACCATTATTCTTGCTTCCATCAAATTTTAAGGTTATTTTAGAAATCCAAGGATGAGAAGCTTTTCTGTCCCAATTTAATAATTCAGTATTAACAACAGCAATCAAAGTATTTCCACTTTTAAGTTTAGCTTCAACGATTGAATATTCATCATTTTCTATATCGTAACGAACACCTTCATATTTTTCAATAAATTCTTTTTGTCTCCAAGTTAAAAAATCTTTTAGTTTTTCAATAGGAATTAGTTCATTTTCTGTCTCCTGTTTTCCAACTATAGTTAAGTTATCTATATTATTTAAAAAATCAAGTTCTCCTAAATAATTATCAAGAAAAATATATGTACCGTTTCCAACTTCTGATTTATTTTTTTCGTTTAGGTCATTATGAACAATTGTGATATCAATTTCATCTGGAAAATCAGAAAATTCAGTTGAATAAAAACTTATGTTTTCAGAATTGAATTCATAACCAGCCATTTCTATGTTCATATTTTTAATATCATTAGCTGGTTTAAATGCTGTAAATTTCCAACGTTCAAGATTTGGAGAATGACTTATAAGTTCTTCAACAAATACAATATTTTTTGTATTTCCATCTGCTGTTATTATTAATTCCGCAGTATCAGTATTGTACATACCTGCCAAAAAGTAGAAACCATCTTTTAATTCTTCAAGCTTTGGTGAGATTTTATTTAAAAATCCCTTTTCAATATTTCTATGATTTTTAACCACTTCAAAAAAGTTGTTTTCATTTTTTTGAAACCATGACCAAAAGTCCTCATATGTTTTAATTGATTCTGTTTTCTTTCCGAAGATGTTTTTGAAAATGTTCATTTTTAATATATGTTTTTGTTTAGATACGATTTTTTTTAGCCTTGCCACCAACGTTTCCAGGCTTCACGAGGTTGCGGACTTCGTAACCGTGGTTTTTCTGATACTACTATTTTTCTTGCGAAAGATAAACATAATGTTTAGCAATTTACCCGCAATCTCGTGAAACCTGTGTTAGCAGTAGTGCTATTTTATTACTGTTATTCCTATGTCCAATTTCATTTCACATGGTATGTCTGAACTATACCATTTTTCACTTTTCCAAGTTTTCATATATAATAAGTTTGAATTTTCGTTATTACATTTTGTCATAATTTTAAAATCTTTACCAATTTGTTTGTTTAGTAGTTCAATTCCAAAAAACATAGTTTTAGATGAATTAAGATATAAAGGTTTTAAATCAAGTTCTATAAATTTTTGATTTTTCGAATTTAATTTGAATATAATTACTTTATCAATTAGCAATTCTCCTGGAGTTCCATCTTCTTTTACGTTGTAAATTAAAAGCCCTAATTCTACATCTCTATAATCTGCTTTATCAGTATCTTTTATATAAAATAATGGACTACTATTAAAAAAGAATTTTATTGAAGATAATTTTCCGTCAGGAATTTCATCGACTTTACTTATTATTCCTTTAATTAGATTTCCAGTTAAAGAAGAAAGTTTTCCTTTAGTTTTCAAGTGTTCTACTTTTTTATTTGTAGAAAGTATTTTTACTTCTTCCAACCTTATAGTATCTTTAATTTGGCTGTACGAGTTTATTGATGTTAAAAATATAAGAAAATATAGTAGATTTTTATTCATTTTTATTTTTTTTATTTTGTGAATTTTGCGGTTCTGCATAGGCATTACTGGTAACTCCTAAATAGATGCAACATTATTTCATCCAAAACAAATATACCAATTTCCTACAAACCAAATCCAGGTATTTTTACCTCTTTTTCAACAATAAAGAGTGTAAAAGCCTCTCAACACTAAAAACTAAAAACTGAATACTAAAAACTGAACACTTTTCACTACTTTTGCACCGAAATTAAAATAAAATAAAAAATGCTTACAGTTTCTAATTTATCAGTTCAATTTGGTAAAAGAATATTATTCGACGAAGTAAATACAACCTTTGTTCAAGGCAATTGCTATGGTGTGATTGGTGCCAATGGTGCTGGAAAATCTACCTTTTTAAAAATTCTTGCTGGTGATATTGATCCAACTTCGGGTCGCGTAATCTTGGAACCTGGAAAACGTATGTCGGTTTTAAACCAAAACCATAATATGTTTGACGAGCACACAGTTCTGGAAACAGTGATGATGGGAAACAAAGTTTTGTTTGCCGTAAAATCAGAAATGGATGCTTTATATGCCGATTATACGGATGAAAATGCTAATAGAATAGGTGAATTACAAGTACAATTTGAAGAAATGAACGGCTGGAACGCTGAGTCTAATGCTGGTGCAATGTTATCCAATCTTGGAATTGCTGCCGATATGCATTACACTTTAATGGGCGAATTAGAAGGAAAAATGAAAGTTCGTGTATTGTTAGCACAAGCTCTTTTCGGAAATCCTGATGTTCTTGTAATGGATGAGCCAACCAATGATTTGGATTTTGAAACCATTTCGTGGCTTGAAAATTTCTTGGCAAATTATGAAAATACGGTAATTGTAGTTTCTCACGATAGACACTTTTTAGATTCGGTTTGTACACATATTTCAGACATTGATTTTTCTAAAATTAATCACTATTCTGGAAATTATACTTTTTGGTACGAATCAAGTCAATTAGCCGCGAAACAAAAAGCACAACAAAACAAAAAAGCAGAAGAGAAAAAAGCAGAATTAGAAGAATTTATTCGTCGATTTAGTGCCAATGTTGCCAAATCGAAACAAGCAACTTCTCGTAAAAAGATGATTGAAAAATTAAATCTTGATGAGATTCGTCCGTCAAGTAGACGATATCCAGCCATTATATTCGATACTGAAAGAGAAGCTGGAGATCAAATTTTACATGTGCAAAACCTTGCTGCTTCTGTTGACGGAGAAGTATTGTTTAAAAATGTAGATTTGAATATGGCGAAAGGTGATAAAGTTGTAATTTTCTCTAAAGATTCTCGAGCTACAACTGCTTTTTACGAAATATTAAATAATAATTTAGTTGCCGATGAAGGAACTTTCGATTGGGGAATTACAACCAATCAATCGTATTTGCCAAATGATAATCATGAGTTTTTTACTGATGGCGATTTGAATCTTGTAGATTGGTTGCGTCAATTTGTAAAAACCGAAGAAGAACGTGACGAGGTTTATGTTCGTGGTTTTCTTGGAAAAATGATTTTTTCTGGCGAAGAAGCCTTAAAAAAATGTACGGTTTTATCTGGAGGCGAAAAAGTGCGTTGCATGTTGTCACGAATGATGATGATGCGTGCCAATGTATTGATGCTAGACGAACCAACCAATCACTTAGATTTGGAATCAATTACAGCATTTAATAATTCACTTAAGAATTTTAAAGGTTCGGTTTTGTTTACAACTCATGACCACGAATTTGCGCAAACGGTTGCCAACAGAGTTCTAGAAATCACTCCAAACGGTGTTATTGACCGATACATGACTTTTGACGAATATCTTGATGATGAAAAAGTTCAAGAATTGAGAAAGAAAATGTATAATTAAGTGCGAAGTTTGAAATACAAAGTATAAAAAAAGAGAAGTCTAAAATTATTAATTTTAGACTTCTCTTTTTTTATTGAAAACTAAAAACTACTTCTTATGCTTCCAACGTTTATGTGTCCATAAATAAAATTCTGGCGCATCATAGATTTGTTGTTCTACTTTTCTCATGAATTCTTCCGATATTTTATAATCTGGAACTGATTTTACATCTTCTGTTAAAACTTCGAATGAGGCTTCATAATAGCCACGTTTAATTCTTCTGCTTTTCAAGAAAATTACATTCATATCATAGCGTTTAGCTAAAGTTTCGGCACCAGTGTGAATTGGTGTTTCATTACCTAAAAAAGTATTCCAATACATGTTGTCTGATCGTCTTGGCGTTTGATCACTTGCAAAACCATAAACACCCAAAATATTATTTTTAGCATTGTATTCAATTGTAGGTTTTGTTTCTTTAGTTGTTATTAAAACAGCTTTAAATTTCGATCTAATATCTTTTACTAATTTGTCAAAATATTTGTTGGCAATTTTTTTATAAATTCCATAACCAATAAAATTAATGTGGTGGTTCATTGATATCGCCCATTCGTAACTAGCATAATGTGCGCACATTAAAGCAATACTTTTACCTTTTTTTTCTAAATCTAAATAGGTTTCAATATTAGTAAAAACATACCGTTTGTTAATTTCACTTTTAGAAATTGTCATTGTTTTTGCCATTTCAAGAAACATATCACACAAATAATGAAATGATTTTTTTTCAATTTCCAATCGCTCTTTATCTGATAAATGCGGTAATGCAAGTGCTAGATTTTCTCGAACTGTTTTTTTTCTATAGCCAATTACATGATAAATAAGTAGGTAAATAAAGTCAGATAATAAGTAAAGTAAGCGAAAAGGCAAAATCGAAATCAGCCACAAAATAGGGTAGAGAAGTATATAAAGTACAAACTGCATTTGAGTATTTTTATGCAAATATACAGTTTATGTTAATTTTATAACTTTGGTTTAACAAAACCTAAAGAACAATTTCTACTTTTACCTAAAATTAAAATAAAATGGAATACAATTTTTTGGTACTTGGTCTTATTGCAATCGTTGTTGTCGTTAGCTTAAAAGGGTTTGAAGATTTAGCATTTTATAGAAAATATCTTTTTCATGTTGGTAGCATTCGTTCAGGCGAACAAATCAGAATGATAACTTCGGGTTTTCTTCATGTTGATGCAATGCATCTTTTTTTCAACATGTTTGCCTTATTTTCATTTTCAAGTGTTGTAGCAGATTGGTTTGGAAGTATTTATTTTCTAACAATTTATTTTGCAAGTCTACTTTTAGGAAGTATGTTAACACTTTATTTTCATAAAAATGAATATAATTATAGCGCTGTTGGAGCTTCAGGAGCAGTTACCGGAATTATTTATTCGGCTATTTTATTGCAACCGCATCTTCCTATTAATATCATGTTTATTCCAATAGATATTCCGGGTTATATTTTCGGTATATTGTATTTAATGTACTCCATTTACGGTATGAAAGCCAAAAACGATAACATTGGTCACACCGCACACATTGGTGGAGCCATTGGTGGTTATATTTTTACTTTAATAAAAGAGCCAGCAGTTTTTGTAAATAATCCATTAATTGTCATTGGTTTAACTATACCAATCATTACAATGTTTGTCTTGGCCAAACAAGGAAAGCTATAATTGGCATAACTTTTGAAATTAATAAACTGAACAAATACTAAATATCATGAAAAAAGCAGTAGTAATTTTAATCACATTATTCGCAACTATGTCAAATGCACAAGAACAAAAACAAGTTCCACAAATTTCAGTTTCAGGTGAAGGCAAAATTAAAGTTAAACCAGACCAAGTAGCCATAAATTTTGGAGTCGAAAATACTGGAAAAGATGCGGCCGAAGTAAAAAAACTTAACGACGAAACAGTTGATAAAGTTATAAAATTCATTAAGAAATTCGGAATTCCAACAACCGATTTCCAAACAACAAATGTTAGCTTGAATAGAAATTTTGATGCAGAGAAAAAGAAATACAACTATCAAGCTTCTCAAAACGTTTCTATTTTATTAAAAGACATCACTAAATACGATGCTTTAATGATTGGTTTAGTCGACAATGGTATCAATAATATTAGCGATGTAGAATTCAAATCATCCAAAATTGAAGATTTCAAGTCAGATGCTAGAAAATTAGCAATGAAAGATGCCAAACACAAAGCCGAAGATTATGTTTCTGTTCTAAATCAAAAAATTGGAAAAGCACTTCTTATCAATGATAATTCTCAAACGTACTATCCGCAACCTATGTTTAAAGGCGTAATGATGAATGCAATGGCTGATGAATCTGCACCAAGAGAAACGTTAGCAGTTGGCGAAATTGAAGTTACTGCAAATGTTACTGTCAGCTTTATTTTAGAATAGTTTTGAGCGAATGGCTAGGTCATTTTAACAAACCTTATTCCTGCTGTCCTTCCATAAAAACGCCAAAAAGCGTTTGTTATTCCTTCCCATCAGGGCTAGCTAGTAAACCATAGTATTAAAAAAGGGTT
>NZ_JAPQNT010000014.1 GCF_028867965.1 Flavobacterium sp. SUN046 | reverse complement strand
GGACAAAAGTTAGTTGCCAACTTTTCCAACAAGCCGTTGTACGGATAATTGAACTCAATTAAAAAAAACATATAAACCTTATTCAAAAGTTGTTAATAACTTAATGGTGCTTTACATAGGAACAGCTGTTAGAAGTTGTTTTAATTTGTTTTCAATTTAGTTCTTAAGTCTTTCAAAGATATTTGAGTTTGTTTCTCAGTTACTGAACCTTTGGCAATTTTCTTTTTTATGTCAACATCCAGCCAATAGTCACCGCACACAGAGATAGAAAAGTCTGTTATCTTTTCATTTTTGTGAGCGAATCCTTTCGAACCGTCTATTCCTGCATCAAAAGCAATAACGTAGAATTTTCCAACTTCAAATATTGAGAGATATGGTCTGCATAGATTCCCAAAATCGCCCCAAACAGTTATAGATTTTCTTTTTTCCGCGCCTTTGTACATTTCAATTATTTCAACTTCCATTGACATTGGTGTCTTTTCTTCGTAAATGTCTCTGAAAGTTAAATATTTAGTTATTTTTACCAGTGCAACAAGTTTTGTCTTTGGAGCAACTTTTAAAAATTCTCCTTGTGAATCACAATCGCAAGCAAATGCAGTATAATTAATTGTGATAAGGAAAATTATTAAGATCAATTTTAATGTCTTCATATTTCTAGGGTTTAAAAAAATAACTGCCAACGTTTCGCGGCTTCATGAAGTGGCGAACTTCGTAACCGCATATTTTCCACTAAGATAATATTTCTTGCGAAAGAAAAACATCAATTTACCACATTTCTCGCCATTTCTTAAAACCGCTGTTGTGCGACGTTTTTTTATTTCAAATATATTGCGATGTCATTCCTTGAATTAACATTGATATTTTTAATTTTCGCTGGAGTCCATTTCGTATTTTCTATTAATGGGAAAGCTATTGATTTAAAGTATTCCCAATATTTTTTGTTGAATCCACTTTCTTTTTTTGAATAGTCAAAAAAATCGATATGATAATCATAAATTTTTGCATTACCATTTCTGTCAATATCTAAATAAACTTGCAGAAATGCTAAAGAGTTTTCTCCGTTTAAATATCTATAATCTTTTTCATATTCTACTTTGGAATCAAATTCTTTCTGTAATCCTGAATGATTATGTTCATCATAATATTTATCGCCGGGAAATAATGCAGGTTTATCCCAAGAACCAATTAAACTGCCATTATAAAATACTTCATCTAAATGTTTTAATATGTAAATACTATCAGCTTTAAATAATAATGAATCAATGAATTTAGAGCCAAATTTTTCATTTATCTTTTCTTGCATTAATTCACAATAACAATGATAATTTAGTTTTTCATCAACTACACAAGGTGAAGATTCGTTTTGAAATTCTATATTCTTTATTTTCAACAAACTATCCATTTGCTTTTCTGCTCTTAAAGCGTGAAAACCTATATTTCCTGTATAATTACAATAAACTAATTTGTTGTTTCTCAAATCTTTTTCTGCATCTTCAAGTTCTTTAATACAAACTGAATCTTTCGGATTCACAGAATCGTAGACTGACTTTCTCTTATCACAAGAAATAAAAAACACGATAATTAAAATAACAATTATTTCTTTTTTCATTTTGTTAAAGTTCAGTTTTCGTTTCGTTCACGCAAAATGTCGCACAACTCTCGAATATACGAATATATCCAAAGTTTCATATAAACGAATAATTATTTAAGCGTAAAACTTGATTTTCCAACTAAATCATTTCTGTCAAAAATATTGATGAAGTACGTGCCTTTTTCAAATTTATTGTACGGAAAATCAATACTGCAATCGGTTGATTGATTGTTGTAATTTATACTTTTACTCAAACTGTAAGTTAATGTTTCATTATCAAAATATTCTGTAATTCTTTTTCCAACAACATTATTATTGGTGTTTATAATTTGAATATAATAATTTTTTTCGCCACTTTTAGCCGCTGAATTTCCATCAACTGTAAAGTGTATTTTAATTAAATCAGCTTTGCTTGAGACATTGGTTTCAATTTGTTTAGCATCTGATTTTAAATTATATGCAGCAACTTTTACGCTAGAAATAGTAACTTTTGCAAATTTTTCAAATTTAACAGTCGGAGCTTTCTTGACTTCTTGTGCTGGTTTAGTAACAACTTCTGCAACATTAGTTTTCGGACTTTCTTTTTTAGCAAAAAAATCATCCGATTTTGGTTTTACTGGTTCTGGTTTATAAACTGTTGCAACTTCTTTTTTAGCACTTACAACAATTGGAGCCGCAGCATTATCGATTTTTGGTTTATTTTCAGTTTTTGCAATTAATGGTTTTGTAGGTTGAATAGAAATTCTAGTTTTCTTATTTTTTAGAACAACAATTTCATTTACTAAAACTTTCATTTTTGATTCTAATGCTTTGTATTCTGTTTTGTATTTCAATAGTGAATTGGCATTGTTTTTAGTTTTTTCTAATTCAAAAACTAAATTTTCAACTTTTGCCTTTTCATTTTGTAATTCGTTATAATTAACTGTTTTTTGTTCAATTTTAGAATCGTATAATGCTTTTAGTTCTTCTATTTCTTTCATCACTTTGGCGTCATCAACACCATTTGATTTAGAAACACTTTCGTTAGTAATTAAATTAGATGTTCCAAAAATATAGCCAATACTACCTGCCAATAGCACCAGTAATATTCCGATGATTCCAATTAAAATAGATATACTTTTCTTACTACTCATTTTATTAAATTAACATTACAAAATAAAACTAAAATAGTTATTTGTAGTAGTTGATAAACTAACAAGTTATAAACAAAAAAGGCATCCATAACGGACGCCTTTTAACAAAATTATATTTGTTTTATCTTAAATTAAAGCTTGATTTAGAAACCAATTCGCCTTTATCAAAAACATTTACGAAATAGGTACCTTTTTCAAAACCTTTTCCAGGTAAATCTTGAGTTACTTCGGTAGTTTTATTTTCATATTTCACTACAGATGTAAAACTATAGGTTAAGGTTTTATCGCCAAAACTAGTTGTTGCTTTGTCACCTAAAACATTATTTTTTCCGTCAATAACTTGAACATAATACGTCTTATCGCCAGATTTTGCAATACTATTTTCAGCAATAGTAAAACTAATTTTTAAAATATCTACACGACTTGCTTTATCGGTTTCTACTTGTTTTCCAGAACTTTTAAGTTTGTATGCACCAGTTTTTAAATTTAAAACTGATAATTTAGAACCTTTTTCAACTGTTTTAGAAAGTTCTTCATTTTGACCAACCAATACTTGATTGTAATTTTTAGAATCAGCCAAAACTACTTTAGTACTATCTAAATTAGTTGTTAGTTTAGCATTGTCTTTTTTCAAAACTTCAACTTCTTGCATCAAGCTGTTCATTTTAGTTTGCAAACCAAGAAATTGTTGTTTGTATTTTGCCATTGAAGCAGCATCGCCTTTAGATTTTTCTAGTTGTGCCATCAAACCAACAACTTTCTCACGTTCAGCAATTAACTCGTCAGACATTGATGTGTTTTCAGCAATTGCAGCATCATAAGTTGCTTTTAGTTCTTGTAAATCTTTTAAAACATTTTCTTTTTCGGTTTTGGTTGAGGCAACCTCTGTTTGAAGTGTTTTTGTTTCAGTAGTAAGTTTGAAAATATAAAACAAACTTCCTAACAACAATAAAGATAGCACCAGTATTATGGCTTTGAACGAATTATTACTTTTTTGATTTTCCATTTTTTTGAATTTATGTTATACAAATTTAACAATATTATATCTACTATAAACGTATGTTAACATAATTATATTATTTTTGGACAAAGATTTATTTTTTCATGGAAAAACTTATTCGTTTTACAGCATCCGATTTATCTAAAATTACCAACCACCGAAGTGGCGAAGTAAAATTTGGCGAAAAAATGGTCATAATTCCAAAAGACCAAGATATTGTAACCTTTTTAAAAAAATGCGATCAACAGTTTGTACTTCTCGGAATTCCCGAAGATATAGGCATTCGTGCTAATTACGGACGACCAGGAGCAGCAACTGCATGGGAAAGCGCTATAAAAAGTATTGCTAATATTCAGCACAATCGTTTTTGCAAAGGTTCTCAAATTGTAGTTTTAGGAGAATTGGATGTAGCCGAAGAAATGGAATTAGTTCAAAATCTAGACTTTAACAGTACCGAAGACCGAAAAAAACTAAGCGAATTGGTGGTTAGAATTGATAAAGAAGTTTCTCATGTTATTGCTAACATTGTGAAAGCTGGAAAAATTCCAATTGTAATTGGTGGCGGTCACAACAATGCTTACGGAAATATAAAAGGTACAGCTTTGGGCAAAGGAAAACCTGTAAATGCAATTAATCTTGATGCGCATTCAGATTTTAGAATTCTAGAAGGTCGTCATAGCGGCAACGGATTTTCGTATGCATTTGAAGAAGGATTTTTAAAAAAATATTTCATCTTTGGTTTGCATCACAGTTACACTTCAAAAAGTGTTTTAGATAGACTTAAAACTCTTAAAGAGCGTGTTTTATACAATACTTACGACAGTATGAAAATAAAATGCACTAAAGATTTCAATATCGAAATGCAGTTCGCGTTAGATTTTATTAAAAACGATTATTACGGAATTGAAATTGACTTAGATTCTATTCCGAATATTCCGTGTAGTGCAATGACTTTGAGTGGTTTTTCAGTAGAAGAAGTTCGCCAATTTATTTACTTTTTTGGCAAACATCAAAATGCTTCTTACATACACATTTGCGAAGGCGCACCAAGTCTAGATAATGACAAAAACAATCATCTGGTTGGTAAATTAATTGGTTATTTAGTTACTGATTTTATTAAGGCTAAAACGGAGATTAATATTGTGTAATTAAATATATAAATCATAAAAAAAAGTTGAACCTTCATTTAGTTTACTTTCAAAACCTATTTTACCGTCGTGTTGGTTAATTATTTTTTTTGAAATAGCTAAACCTAAACCTGTACTAAGCTCACCATTGGTTGGAGTTGCACTTGTTTTTTGAAAATATTTAAATAATTTATTGTGTTCATTTTCAGGAATTCCTCTTCCTTTATCTATAATTGTAGTCCGTAAAACTTCATTATTAATTAAATCTAGTTTTATAAAAACCTCAGTATTTAAATAAGAAAATTTAATAGCATTCGTTAAAAGATTATTAACAACTTCACTTAAGTGATTTTCATCAAATTCAAATTTTAAAGTTTCTAAATTCGATTCAAAATTTAATTTGATGTTTTTTTTATTTGCAACTAATTGGTTAAAAATGATTAATTTCTTTACAAATGAAATGTAATCCTGATTCTTTTTATTGATTTCAATAATTCCAGATTCAATTTTAGAAACATCTAACAAACTTCCTAAAATATGAAATGAATTGGCACTTAACTGCTTTACGTATCCGAGTATTTCCCGAACTTCATCTGAATAATCATTTTCAAAATCTTCTAATAACAATGTAGCAAAAGCGTCAATTGAACCAATTGGATTTTTTAAATCATGAGCAGCTACACCAATTATTTTATTTTTTTCAAAATTAAGACTTTCTAATTTTAAATTTACCTCTTGAAGTTTTAAAAACCTTTCATTCAATTGAAATAGTAATAATCCGAATAAAACAAATACAACAAATCTAACAAAGGCATTCCATATTACTATTATATGTGATGGATATTCACTAGAATGATATACAGCCAAAAACCATATAATTGCTGCTATAAAGGAGATTATCCAAATAAGTAATTTTGATGAATTTTTATGTAATCCGATAAAGAAAATTGGAATAAGATATAATAATAAAGGTGAAATTTGTGCACCTGTTAAATAATCAATAATACCAATTAATAATAATGAAAAAAAAGTGTAAGTAAAAAGAAAAAATGGTTTGATTTGAGTCTGCAATAAATTCATAACGTAATATAATGTTACAAATTTATAAGATATTAACTATTTTGTAGTTAAACATAATAGATAAAAACTATTTAGAGATAATAATTAAAATTTTTTAATCTTTCAACAATAGGTTCCGGACTTAGCTTTAATAAATATAACCTATCTTTACCACCGAAACTTTGGAACACCAATAGTTCTAAAAGAAATTACAATATGACATTCAACGATTTAAATTTATTAAAAAATATACAACAGGCATTATCCGAAGAAGGTTATGAATCGCCTACTCCTATTCAGCAACAAGCTATTCCGATTATTTTAGAAGGAACAGATTTAGTTGGTTGCGCTCAAACTGGAACCGGAAAAACAGCTGCTTTTGCCATTCCGATTATCAATTCATTACACAGAATTGTAGGTTCATCGGCCAAAAGAAAACTAATTAGAACTTTGGTGGTTACGCCTACTCGTGAACTTGCTATTCAAATTGACGAAAGTTTTAATACCTACGGAAAATATACTAATATTCGTTCGATGGTTATTTTTGGTGGTGTGAGTCAAGTGCCACAAGTAGATCAATTGAAAAAAGGAATTGATATATTAATTGCAACTCCAGGACGACTTTTAGATTTACACAAACAAGGATTTATAGATTTAGATCATTTGCATTTTCTTGTGCTCGATGAAGCCGATCAAATGCTAGACATGGGATTTATAAACGACGTTAAGAAAATTGTAAAACTTACGCCTGATAACCGTCAAACGCTTTTATTTTCGGCTACAATGCCAATGGCTATTCGTGAATTGGCTGATACATTTTTGACCAAACCTAAATATGTTTCGGTTGATCCTGTTTCTTCAACGGCAGAAAAAGTAAATCAGAAAGTTTATTTTGTTGGAAAAGAAGACAAACGAAAACTATTGTATCATATTATTAGAAACGATAAAATCGAAAATGTTTTGGTTTTTACTCGAACTAAACATGGTGCAGATAATGTTGTTAAAGCTTTGAAGAAAAATAATGTTACTGCTGAAGCTATTCACGGCGATAAATCTCAAAATGCTAGACAACGTGTTTTGGATGCTTTTAAAAATAAAGAAATTTCAGTTTTAGTCGCTACAGATATTGCTGCTCGTGGTATTGATATTGAAAGTTTACCTTATGTAATTAACTTTGATATTCCGAATATTTCAGAAACTTATGTTCACCGTATTGGAAGAACTGGTCGTGCTGGAAATACTGGTTTAGCAATTTCGTTTTGCGCCAAAGACGAACAACCGTATTGGAAAGACATTGAAAAACTGATTAAAATCAATGTGAAAGTTGAAAAAGAACATCCTTATCCGTACACAGATGAAGAACCTAATCCGGATGCAAAACCTGATTTGAGAAATAAAAAGAAACCCGAATCTGCAAATTCAAGAAAATCGGATGCTTCTAAAAAGAACAAGAAACGTTGGTATTAATCAACGTTTTTTTTGTTTATAAGATTATTAATTACTTGAAATAATTTAGCTTGTTCGAATGGTTTAATAATAATATCATTCATTCCTGATGAAAGTGCTTGTTCTGTAATTTCTTGTTTATCAAAGGCTGTTAATGCTATAACTGGCGTAGTAAATCCTTTTTTTCTGATTAGTTTGGTAGTATCGAAACCGTTGATAATTGGCATATTAATATCCATTAAAATGACATCAAATGTTTCTTTTTCTAATAAATTTAGAGCAGCATAACCGTCTTCTAGAATTACACATTTAAAATTATTACTTTCTAATATTTTTCGGGTTACTATTTGATTTATTTTGTTATCCTCAACAACTAAAATTTTATACAAATGGTTGGATGATAAATCGACCTCAATATTGTTTATTATTTCATTCTTTTTATTTGGATCAGCTTCAAAACCAATTGTAAAAGAAAATTCGGTACCAACATTTTCTTTGCTCTCAATATTAATTTTACTGTCAAAAAGCTCGGTTAATTTTTGAACAATTGATAACCCTAAACCAGTTCCTTGATAATCGCCTTCTTTTCGTTCTATTTGAACAAATTTTTCAAAAATCTTTTCTTGATCTTCTATAGCAATTCCAACACCATTGTCTTTTACGCTAAAATAAATAAAATGTTTTGTACCTTCAATTCTATCTTGTTTTGCAGTAACTATAACTTCACCATCTTTAGTAAATTTCAAAGCGTTACTTACTAAATTCATGAAAATTTGTGAAAGTCGCAGCTTATCACCTATTAAAAATTCAGGGATATTTTTATCAATAACAGCTGTTAATTTATTGTTGTTTTTAACTGCAATAAACTCTAGTGAATCAACGATTGTTTTAATTTCGTCAGATACATTAAAAATCATGTTTTCTAGAGTAATTTTATTTTCTTCAATTTTATTAATTTGTAATAAATCGTTTACTAAAGACAATAAATAACGTGCCGAAAATTTTAATGAATTCAAATGCGGACTATTAGCCAATTCTTTATGCTCGTCTAAAATAATATTGGTAATTCCAACAACTCCATAAAGTGGTGTTCGAAGTTCATGACTTATTGTTGACACAAATTGCGTTTTTAACTGCGACGCTTCTTCTGCTTTTTCCTTAGCACTTTTTAATTCTTCGTTAGCTAATTTTAATTCTCTATTAGTTTGTTCTCTAAAATTATTATTTTTAAACAACGAATAAAGCAATAACAACAGAATAAAAAGAATAATTACAAAAAGTAAAACAATCAATTTAGATTCTTTTAAATCTTTAGATTGCTCATGATTTTGAGATTCGATAGTGTTAATTTGTCGTTTATATTCTTCTAATTGAATTTGATTTTCAACAGCTTTTACATTTTGAGTTTTCTCTTCGCTGTAGATTTTTTTTTGAGTAGAATTATATAATTCAGAATAATAAAGTGCTTTTTTAACATCGTTTTTCTTTTTATACAAAGCCGAAAAATCACTGTAGATTTCACATATTGTTGAATTTACTAATTCTGATTTATTTTGTTTACCAATTTCAATTGCTTTTAGATAATAACTTTCTGATTTATCTAATTCATTTTTATAATTGTAGTAAGTACCGAGTTTTGAATACAATGAAATTTTGGCTTCTATTTCATTACTTTTTAAAATATATTTTTCTACCGATTTTAAATATGGAATTCCTTTGGCATAATTTTTATCATTAAAATAGGCACCACAAATATTTAGTTTACAATAAGTTATCTCAATTGAATCTTTAATTTTTTGAGCATAAAAAACTCCTTTTTTATAAAATGTAATTCCTTTTTCAGAGTTAACATTTTGATAAGCATAAACAGCACCTAGATTATTATTAAGCCATAATTTGATAGAATCATTATTGGTTTTACTAGCATGTTTTAAACCTTTTTCATAATATAAAATAGCCGTTTTAGGATCTGAAAATTCAGAAAAATTCAAACCAATAATGTTATAAGCTTTTGCCATTAAAACATCGTCTTGAAGCGAGTGAGCATAACTTAATGCTTCTTTCGCTTTAATCAATGATTTATCACATTCTAAATTAACGAGTAAATTTCCAGCTTCATTTAACATACTTACAATCTGCCTTTTAGAACGAACTTGTTCTTGTGTAAAAGCAAATTGAGTTAACAGTAAAGCAATTAGTAGGACTATTTTATTATACAATTTCAATCCTTTTTATTTAAATTAGTAATTAAAATGGGGCTTTAATCACACTAAATTATGTAAAAAAATCCCAAACTTAATTGGGATTTTTATTTTTTATTTTTAACCTCTAATTAATTTTTTGTATTTCAATCGTTTTGGAGTTAAATCACCGCCAAGTCGTTTTTTCTTATTCTCTTCATAATCAGAGAATCCGCCTTCAAAAAAGTACACTTGAGAATCACCTTCAAAGGCTAAAATGTGCGTACAAATTCTATCCAAAAACCATCTGTCGTGAGAAATTACTACGGCACAACCTGCAAAATTTTCTAAACCTTCTTCTAAAGCTCTTAAAGTATTAATATCCAAATCATTGGTTGGTTCATCTAATAGCAAAACGTTTCCTTCTTCTTTCAAAGTCATTGCAAGATGCAAACGGTTTCTTTCACCACCAGAAAGTGCTGAAACTTTTTTGTTTTGCTCGCTACCACCAAAATTAAATCGTGATAAATACGCTCTTGAATTTACTTGTCTTCCGCCCATCATAATTAATTCTTGACCATCACAGAAGTTTTCCCAAATAGATTTATTAACATCAATATTAGAATGCGCTTGATCTACATAAGCAATTTTTACAGTTTCACCAACTGCAAATACGCCGCTATCAGTATCTTGTTCGCCCATAATCATTCTAAAAATTGTTGATTTACCAGCACCATTTGGTCCGATAACACCAACAATTCCAGCTTGTGGAAGCGTAAAATTCAAATCGTCGTATAATAATTTGTCTCCAAATGCTTTTGCAACTCCTTTAGCTTCAATTACATTAGTTCCTAATCGTGGACCATTCGGAATATAGATTTCTAATTTTTCGTCTAATGCTTTTTGATCTTCATTTAATAATTTGTCGTAATTCTGCAAACGCGCTTTTTGTTTGGTTTGTCTTCCTTTTGCACCTTGACGAACCCATTCTAATTCACGTTCTAAATTTTTTCTGCGTTTAGAAGCTACTTTTTCTTCTAAAGCCATTCTGCTTGATTTTTGATCTAACCAAGAAGAATAATTTCCTTTCCACGGAATTCCTTCACCTCTATCCAATTCTAAAATCCAACCGGCTACATTATCTAAAAAGTATCTGTCGTGTGTTACTGCAATTACAGTTCCAGCGTATTGTGCTAAATGTTGTTCCAACCAAAGTACACTTTCAGCATCCAAGTGATTGGTTGGCTCGTCTAATAACAAAACGTCTGGTTGTTGCAGTAATAATCTACATAAAGCCACTCTGCGACGTTCACCGCCAGACAGATTTTTTATAGGTGTATCGGCTTCTGGAGTGCGCAAGGCATCCATTGCTATTTCTAATTTTGTATCTAATTCCCAAGCCCCAGAAGCATCAATTTTATCTTGTAATAAAGCTTGGCGTTCCATAAGTTTGTCCATTTTATCGGCATCTTCATACACTTCGGGCAAACCAAACATATCATTGATTTTATTGAATTCGTCTAAAATTGCAACTGTTTCTGCCACACCTTCTTTTACAATTTCGATTACAGTTTTAGAATCGTCCAAAATTGGTTCTTGTTCTAAATATCCAACCGTGTAACCTGGTTGAAAAACAACATCGCCTTGGTAATTTTTATCAACTCCAGCAATGATTTTCAATAAAGAAGATTTTCCAGAACCATTCAATCCCAGAATTCCAATTTTAGCGCCATAAAAGAAACTTAAATAGATGTTTTTTAATACTTGTTTATCGCTTCCTTGATAGGATTTGCTCAATTTTTGCATTGAGAAAATTACTTTTTTATCGTCAGACATTTTTATATAAGATTTTAGATATTAGATTTTAAATATTAGATTTTAAATATTAGATTTTAATTTTTAGATCTTTACAGTACTCAAACTCTTCCTTTCAAAGCGTTGAATACCCATGCATTTGCAAAAAAACCTACGCCAACTGCACTAAATCCCCAACCAGCAGTATCAGCATATCGATAAACGCCAAGTGCAATAAGAATTAAACCCATGACTATCATAATCAATGTTGCCCAACCCAAAACTGTATTTTTATTCATTCCCATGATTTATAGTTGTTTAATTATCGGATGGCAAATATCGGTAATAATGATGAATTTTTAAACTAATTTTTGAAATTATAAAATAACGATAGTATCAAAAATAGTGATGAACCTATAAAATTAATTCCAATATCTTTAAGATCGTTTTCTTTTAAATAAAAAATTGGTGTTTGTTGAAAGAAATTCTGGAAATATTCATTTAGAAATCCTATGATATTAAATAGGATGAAAATTACAAATAAGTTTGTAAAACGTTTGTTAAAATTCAAATTAAACAGTTGCATATAAATTGAAAGTAACAAACAAATAATACAAGAAAAAAATAAATGTTCTACACTGTTTACATGATAATCAAATTGTTCTGACAAATCAAACAAGTCAGCTCGTACTAAAACTATAAAAGTTAAAAAAGATACAAAAAACCAATTATATAATTTGTGACAACTTAATTCTAAATATTTTTTATTAGAATTCAAATATTCGAACGAAATAAAAAACAAGATTTCATAAACCAATAAAATATAAACTTTTATGAATATTATAATAAAGAATAAAATCAGAAAAAGTACTCTTTGGATATTTTTAGCGACCAATTGAACGTAATTTTAATTAAAAATCTTCACTAACATTTCTTTTAGTAAATCATGGGTTGGCAATGAGTTAGCTCCAACACCTTTACTTTTAACGTCGATATCTCTTAAAGTAGCCACAATTGCGCTGACTTTCTTCATAGGATAATTACGCAATGCAATATCATAATCTTTTAAAAAAAACGGACTAACGCCCAATGCCGGAGCAACATTTTTCGGGTTTTTATCTTTAAGTCCGTGGTATTTTAAAAGTTTTACAAAAAAAGTAAAAATCAAACTTGTAGTAACAACCATTGGATTATCTTTTGGATTATCAGCAAAATATTGCGCAATTTGATAGGCTTTCAATTGGTTTTTAGATCCTAAAGCATTTTGTAATTCAAACACATTAAAATCTTTACTAAAACCTATATTTACCTCAATATCTTTGGCAGTAATTTGGCTTCCTTTTGGTAAAATAATTTGTAGTTTATTTAGTTCATTACTAATTTTACTTAAATCATTACCTAAAAATTCAACTAACATTGCGTTTGCTTTTGGCTCAATTGAGTATCCTTTTCCTTGAAGAACTCTAGCAATCCAGGTTCCTACTTGGTTGTCGTACATCTTTTTACTTTCAAAAACCAATCCGTTTTTAGCTACCGATTTTATAAGTTTTTTTCTTTTATCTAACGTTTTATATTTGTAGGCTAAAACTAATACTGTTGTGGGTTGCGGATTTAAGGCATACGAATCTAAATTTTCAATAGTTTTAGATAATTCTTGCGCTTCTCTAACAATAACAACCTGTCTGTCAGCCATCATTGGATATCGTTTTGCATTTCCAATAACATCTTCAATGGTTACATCGCGACCGTACAAAATAGTTTGATTAAAATCACGTTCGTGTTCTTGTAAAACATTTTGTTCAATATATTCGGTTAATTTATCAATATAATAGGGTTCGTCACCCATTAAAAAGTAAATGGGTTTTATGTTGCCCGATTTTATATCGTTTATAATTTTTACTACTTCGTCCATATATTTATGTTAATAGTTTTTAGTTTATGGTTTATTGTTAAACTTAATACCCTTAATGTCAGTAGTATTCAAATATTTCATAAACGCTCCTATTTTATTTTTCACCAATTCAATTTTTGGTGCAATAGTATCAAATTCTGTTTGAGAAATTAATTTTTTATCTAATGCTCTATACAATTGAGATTTTAATTCACCGCTTGAACCTTTTGAATAACTCAAAAAGTTTATAAATTCTCTATTTCCGCCTCTTTCAAAACCTTCTGCAATATTATCCATTATAGAACCCGAACTTCTATCCATTTGATCTTTCAAAGAATATCTTTTTCCTAGATTAGTAGTTTCAAACAATACTTCAATATCAAAACAAATTTCTCTAGATTTGTTCCATATTTCTAAATCTTCAAATTTTTCTATTTTCGCCATAACAATAAACAACAAACTATAAACAATAAACATTTAATTTTGCAAAAACTCAATTTTCCAACGTATTCCTTTCGGTTCAAAAATAGTGAAAATAAAGTAGCTATCTTCGATGAAATTCGTAAAAAATTTATAATTCTTACACCTGAAGAATGGGTTCGTCAGCATGTAGTTCATAACTTAATTCAGGAATATAACTATCCGAAATCATATATTAATGTTGAAAAATTAATTAAAATAAATGATTTAAGTAAACGCTATGATATCATTATTTATCAACCTAATGGAGAAATTTTTTTGTTAGTTGAATGTAAAGCTCCAGAGGTTACTATTA
This sequence comes from Flavobacterium sp. SUN046, assembly GCF_028867965.1. Lineage (GTDB taxonomy): Bacteria > Bacteroidota > Bacteroidia > Flavobacteriales > Flavobacteriaceae > Flavobacterium. The sequence continues at coordinate 50,611 of NZ_JAPQNT010000014.1, read as the reverse complement.
ATCAAAATACATTTGATCAAATTGCACGTTATAATTTAGTTTTAAAAGCCAAATACTTAATGGTTACTAACGGACTAAATCATTACTTTTGCCAAATGGATTTTGAAAACGAGAAATATATTTTCCTGAAACAACTTCCGAAATTTGGAGAATAAATCATGACAGATAAAAAAATTGCAGTAGTTGTATTGAACTGGAATGGTGTAAAATTGTTAGAACAGTTTTTACCATCAATTGTATCATTTTCTGATGAAGCAACAATTTATGTAGCTGATAATGCCTCGTCTGATTCTTCTATTCAATTCATTAAAAATAATTTTCCCACAATAATAATCATTCAAAATGATGGAAATTACGGCTTTGCAAAAGGTTATAATTTAGCATTGAAAAACGTTGAAGAACCCTATTATGCGTTGGTAAATTCGGATGTTGAAGTTACTGAAAATTGGCTGTCTCCTATCCTATCTCAATTTGAAAACGAACCAAATACAGCAATTATTCAACCGAAAATTTTAGATTTTAAAAACAAGGATTTATTTGAATATGCAGGTGCTGGTGGTGGTTTTATAGATAAATATGGTTATCCGTTTTGTCGTGGTCGAATTTTTGAATCTATCGAAAAAGACTATGGTCAATATGATGATCAAACCGAAATTTTTTGGGCAAGTGGTGCTTGTTTTTTTATTAGAAAAGATATTTTTAGAATTCTAAACGGATTTGACAGCGATTTTTTTGCGCATCAAGAAGAAATTGATTTGTGTTGGAGAGCTTTTAATATGGGTTACATAACGAAATACAATTCAAATTCTAAAATTTTTCATGTTGGTGGCGCTACTTTAAATGAAGGAAATCCTATGAAAACATTTCTGAATTTTAGGAATTCATTATCGATGTTGGTTAAAAATTTACCTAAAAATCAACTAATTTCGGTTATATTTATACGAATGATATTGGATGGAATTGCCGGAGTAAAATTTTTAGTTAACGGAAAATTCAAACATTTCACAGCTATTTTGAAAGCACATTTTTATTTTTATAAATTGATTTCCAAAAACTTACGTAAAAGAAGTTTGATACAGAAAACAAATTATTATCAAACTAAAAGTATTGTTTACAACTATTTTGTTAAAAGTAAAAAGATTTTTAATTCTGATATTAACAATACTTTATAGAATTTTGACGTTTAAACAAGTAAGAAATTGTAATTTTGCAATAACAAAAAAGTAATTATAGTATGAAAAAAGTAATTTTTATGGTTTCATTAGTTGCCTTGACATTGACGTCATGTGGTGCTAAAAAGAAAATTGCCGATTTGGAGCAAAAAAATAAAGAATGTCAAGATTTATTAAATTCAACAACTGTAAAATTGAATTTGTGTCTTTCTGAAAAAGAAGCTTTAGATAAACAAAATGAATATCTAAAGAAGAACAATTCAGAGTTGATAAATAATGTTGGAAACATGACAACTTTAACAACTCAAGGTGCGCAAAACATTGAAAAAGCATTGGAAACTATCAAAGAAAAAGATTTGAAAATTTCTAGAATGCAAGATGCTTTGACTAAAAAAGACAGCGTAACATTGGCTTTAGTTACAAGTTTGAAAAGTTCTGTAGGAATATCTGATCCAGATATCGAAATTAATGTTGAAAAAGGAGTGGTTTTTATTTCAATAGCTGACAAATTACTTTTCAAAAGCGGAAGCTATGTAGTTAGTGATAGAGCGAAAGAAGTTTTAGCTAAAGTTGCCAAAGTAATTAATGACAAACCAACATTTGAATGTATGGTTGAAGGTCACACAGATAATGTTCCGTTTACTGGAAATGCTATTTTATTAGACAATTGGGATTTAAGTGTGAAACGTTCAACAGCAATTGTTAGAGTTCTTACCAAAGATTTAGGTGTAAAACCATCGCAATTGATTGCAGCTGGTCGTGGAGAATTCATTCCATTAGTAGATAATAAAACTGCCGAAAATAGAGCCATTAATAGAAGAACTAGAATTGTTGTGTTACCAAAAATCGATGAGTTTTATGACATGATCGAAAAAGAAATGAAGAAAAAACAATAAGTTTTAAAGCAATAATTACAAAAACGTCTTAAGAAATTGAGACGTTTTTTTTATTCTATTGCATAATTCATCGGAACTAAATCACCAACTTTTTGACTTGCAATATATCCTGAAAATATAATATCTTCAATATTTGAGTTGTTTCCAAATTTATCAACAAAAAAAGTAGTGGTTTCAAATATAATTTTAGATTGGTGTTTTTTATCAAATAATAGATTGAATTCAGCAACAAACTTTTTATTTCTTAATCCTTGATCTTGTTTAGTTATTTCAACTTTATAGGAATCATTTAGATAAGTCACTTTAAAATAATCGTCTGGATTGTCTTGAAAACTACCTTTAAACAAAAGGAAATTTTGTTTATTCCAAATATTTTTTACCAAATTTCTAAAAAAATGCATCTGTGAACCTTCATAACATTTTTCACGTTGTTTACTAATTTTAGGATTGATTTGTGTTTCTTCAAATCTTGATAATCCCGAATAATAACTTCTAATAGCATCACTTGAATCAATACTTAATTTGTAGAATTTGACTTCAAAATTGACTAATTCATAATTTAATTTATAACCTAAAGTAGCATTATTTATAATTAAAGGCTTATCAGAAAATGCTTTAAGTGAATTATCAACTTCATCATATTCAAAATAGAGATCATCTTCATTTAAAATAACTGCTTTTTTTGCTGTACTTGAAGTTCCTAAAAATTGTTCTCTAAAAAGTTTTAATTTTTCTTTTCTTGAAAATCTATCTTTCTTAATTATAACTTCACTTAACGAATTTATTGTCTCGATTAAAACGATTTTTAAGTCTTTGTTAACTTCAACATCTTTAATGAATTGGGTTTGATATCCAATAAAGCTTATAGCTAAAACGCTATTAATTTTTGAACTATAATTCAAAATAAATTGTCCGTTTTCATCAGCAATTGTTGCAATTGTTGTTCCGTCAAAATAAATATTTGCGCCAGGTAACGGTTGATTTTTAGTATCAACAACCTTTCCTTTGATTACTTGAGAATACGAAAGTGTTGCAAAACAAAGAAAGAATAATAAAGTAATTGTTTTCATTAAATAATATCTAAACTGCCTTTTCCTTCACGAATAACTTCAGGTTCGTGCCCTGTTAAATCAATTATTGTTGACGGAATATTGTCGCCATAACCGCCATCAATAACTAAATCTACAAGGTTTTGCCATTTTTCAAAAATCAATTCTGGATCGGTTGAATATTCTAGAACTTCATCATCATCATGAATAGATGTTGATACAATTGGATTACCTAAAAGTTTTACAATATCGATGACAATTGCATTATCTGGAACTCTAATTCCAACTGATTTTTTCTTTCTAAATTCTTTTGGCAAGTCATTATTACCGGGTAAAATAAAGGTGTATGGTCCGGGCAAAGCTCTTTTTAGAATCTTAAAAGTAGCGGTATCAATTTGTTTAACATAATCAGAAATGTTGCTCAAGTCACTACAAACGAATGAAAAATTAGATTTTTCTAATTTAATTCCTTTGATTTTTGCAATCCGTTCCAACGCTTTGGTATTGGTTATATCGCAACCCAAACCATAAACGGTATCGGTAGGATAAATTATTAATCCGCCATTGCGCAAGACATCAACTACTTTTTTAATAGCAGCTTCACTGGGTTTGTCTTCGTATATTTTTAGAAATTGTGACATGATAATTTTAGATATTAATTGTAAAATATTTGGATTATCCTATTATATCCAATTTTGCAAATCGCAACAATAACTTCTTAATTCCACCAACATCAAACCTAATTTCAGCTTTTTTATCGGCTCCAATTCCTTCCAGATTGATTATTTCGCCTTTACCAAATCGCTCGTGCATTACAACATTTCCAATTGTTAATTTGTTATCAAATAAATTAGCCGCTCCATCACTTGAGGAATTACTTGCAACAGGTTTTAATTTTCGAATTGTTGACGAAGCAACTGGTTCATCACCATATTTTTTTGGAGGAATTCCAGTTGTCGGTTTTGCTAAACGCAATTTGGATTTATCAATATCGCCAAAAATATCAATATCCATCATTGGTTTGTAACGGTATCCGCCAGCATCACTCGGATTTATATATTCAATATAATCTTCTTTAATTTCTTCAATAAACCGCGAAGGTTCACTATCAGTAAGTTTTCCCCAACGGTAGCGCGATTGTGCATAGGTTAAGTACGCTTGATGTTCGGCACGAGTTAACGCAACATAAAACAATCGGCGTTCTTCTTCGAGGTCGCTTCTGGTATTCAAACTCATAGCACTTGGAAACAAATCTTCTTCCATTCCGACCACAAAAACGTACGGAAATTCAAGTCCTTTCGCCAAGTGAATAGTCATTAAAGCTACTCTATCATCATCACCAGTATCTTTATCTAAATCGGTTGCCAAAGCTACATCTTCCATGAATTCGGCCAAAGCACCACGAGCACCATCAATTTCTTTTTGACCTTCAATAAAATCTTTAATACCACCCATTAAAACCTCAATGTTTTCAATACGAGCAATACCTTCTGGAGTTCCGTCTTTTTTTAATTCTTGAACTAATCCAGTTTTTTTGGTCACATGATCTGTCAAATAAAATGCATCTTGATTTTCGTTAATGACCTGAAAACTTTTAATCATAGTTACAAAATCTTGCAACTTGGTTTTAGTTCCAGCATTTAATTTTAAATCAATTTTATCAATATGTTCCATTACTTCAAATATGGAACGTTTGTAATGATTGGCAGCAACCGTTAATTTTTCAACAGTTGTATCACCAATTCCACGAGCTGGATAATTTATAACACGAATTAATGCTTCTTCGTCTTTTGGATTGATGACCAATCGCAGGTAACAAATTACATCTTTAATTTCTTTTCGTTGATAAAAGGACAATCCACCGTAAATTCTATAGGGAATATCTCTTTTGCGTAAAGCATCTTCCATAGCACGTGATTGCGCATTGGTTCGATACAAAATTGCAAATTGTCCATTCATCATTTGGTTTCGCATCTTTTGTTCGAATATTTCGCTGGCTACAAATCGACCTTCTTCGCCATCGGTAACACTTCGATGCACTTTTATTTTAGCACCAAAATCATTTGCAGTCCAAACAACTTTATCTAATTTGGTTTTATTTTTATCAATAATAGAATTAGCTGCTTCTACTATATTTTTAGTTGAACGGTAATTTTGTTCCAATCGATACGTTTGAACATTATCATAATCTTTTTGGAAATTCAAGATATTATTGATGTTCGCACCACGAAAAGCATAAATACTTTGCGCATCATCACCAACCACGCAAATATTCTGAAATCTATCTGATAAAGCTCGAACAATTAAATATTGAGAATGATTAGTATCTTGGTACTCATCAACCATTATGTATCGAAAACGATCTTGATATTTTGCCAAAACATCTGGAAAACGATTTAATAATTCATTGGTTTTTAGCAATAAATCATCAAAATCCATTGCTCCAGCTTTAAAACATCGGTCAACATAATTGGAGTAAACTTCACCTAATCTTGGTTTTTTTGACATTGCATCTTGTTCTTGCAATTCAGGATTATTTAGATAAGCTTTTACAGTAATTAGTGAGTTTTTATAAGATGAAATTCGGCCTAAAACTTGTTTGGGTTTATAAACATCTCTATCCAATTGCATTTCTTTAATAATAGACGAAATTAATCGAACTGAATCTTGTGTATCATAAATCGTAAAATTGGATGGAAAACCTAATTTGTCAGCTTCACTTCTAAGAATTCTCGCAAAAACAGAGTGAAAAGTACCCATCCAAAGGTTTTTGGCTTCGTTAGTTCCGACGATATCTGCGATACGTTTTTTCATTTCACGCGCTGCTTTGTTGGTAAAAGTAAGTGCCAAAATATTAAAAGCGTCAACACCTAAACTCATTAAGTAAGCAATTCGAATGGTTAGTACACGCGTTTTACCTGAACCAGCACCAGCAATAATAATCATTGGTCCATCTTTTTGTAAAACTGGTTCTTGTTGCGCTTCGTTAAGTTGAGAAATGTAGTGTTGCATTTTTATGAGTTCTTCTAAAAATACAAAAATAGGTTTACTTACTATTAATTACAATAAAATAGCATTCGATTTATTAACTATTTTTTGTTTCCAATTTAAAAATTGATTTACTTTGTGTACAAACAAAACTCAAATATTATGAAATCAAAAATTTCGCTTTTAGGATTATTATTTTTAGTTATCATAGGATGTTCTGCTCCGTCTAAAAACTTGAAAACTACCTACAATGAAAGTAATGATGAAGGAATGATTGTTGGTACAATTTGTGTTGAAAATAAAACTTATAACGGATACACATTTGTTTGTACTGACGCAAAAACAGCAATTGCTGATTATGCAAATGTTAGTGAGGATTTGACTTTTAAAAATTCTCCAGGTGATTTTAAAGAGAAAGGAAAAACCTATTATTTATTTTCTGTTGTAAAACCTCAAGGAAAATATAAATTTGCCAAAATTAAGATTTTTGATAATACTCGAGAATCACAATCACAATTTGAAATTCCGTTAAACATGAAAGAATTTGAAATTCAAAAAGGAAAAACAACTTATTACGGACAATTGACTATTAACACACAAGAAAAAAAATACACTGTTGAAAATCAATTGGAGCGTGACAAAGTTTGGTTTAACAAAAAAGCACCTAAAATACAATTTTAAATAAAATATGAATACCGATAAACTTATTGAATTAGCCTTTTACACTTTACCAGCATTAATTACAGGAGCTGTTGCTTACTATTCGTTTCAAACATTTTCAAAAAGTGAGCAAAGCCGAAGAAAATTTCAATTATTAAAAGAAAATCAAAAACAAGCTTTACCATTACGACTTCAAGCGTATGAGCGATTGGCATTGTTTTTAGAACGTATTAATCCTTCAAAGTTATTGGTACGAATTGCGCCATTAAACAATGACAAAATGGACTATAGCAATTTATTAATTTTTCATATTGAACAAGAATACGAACATAATTTAACCCAACAAATATATGTTTCAGACGAATGTTGGACGATGATTTTAACTGCAAAAAACTCCATTATTCAAAACATTCGAAAAACAGCTATTGAAGTTGATGTTGAAAATTCAGACAAACTCAGACAAACTATCTTAAGTAATTTATTTGATAGTGAATCGGCTTCTAATCTTGCATTGGGTTATTTGAAGAATGAAGTTAAAGAATTTTTATAATAATATCAGTTTCTGAAAAAATAATAATTCTAAACAACAAACATTATAATTTGTACTTTTTAAACAAAAAAAATGTCTCAATTAAAACTGAGACATTTTTTATACTATTTAAATCTAAAATTTAATTCTTATTTGCCACAGGAATAATTACAGTTACATATCTGTTTAATTCATTAGAAGCTGGTAATTGTTGCGTATTAATTAATGTTCCATCTTGAGTATACGCTTTAAAAGTAAGTACTTCGTTTCTTGGAACTCCTGCAGACAATTGACCATTTGCACCAGTAACGCCTAAATCCATTAAAACATCACCAGTACTACCATTTTGTCTTGTAATAGTAACTCTTACACCTTGAACTAAAGTACCATCAGCATTTTTAACAGTTACGTGTAAAGTAGCAACTACATAAGAGCAATCGTTATTCCACCATGTAAAATGTGAAACGTTTCCAATATATCTATTTCCAATTTTTCTTGAAAATCCTTGTTCTTGCCATAAACCTGTCGTTTCATTAAAATACCACAATGGAATTGTAGCAGTGGCTGTATCCAATTGATTAGCAGCTATTGGCATAGAAATATTTGCCGTATGACCAGATTCTAATTGTAGTTTTTCATTATTATCACCATACATCTCAACATTTACCATTCCGTAAGTTTCCATTCCTGAAAGCGAACCATCTGTTCTTTGTCCTAACAAACTACCTGGCATTTTAATAAACACATTAGGATCAGTTGGACTTAAATAATTCATTGAGATATTAACATTTCCTGTGTAAGCACTACCATTTTCTTGAACAAATGCTCCGTCAAAAGTAATTTTTGTTCCTGTTGGAAGTGTTACTAAAGTTGATTGTCCTGTAGGAATAGTTGCCACTACATTTCTTTCTAACAACATGATTTTCATATTATTAATACCTTCATGAGGAACAACTGTTCTAGAACCATTGATAAAACCTGTTTTTGTTGCGGTAACGTAAGCAAAATTTTCTTTAACAGAAATGTTATTTAAAGTAAAATTACCACTAGCATCTGTTGTTGTAGTTTGACCACTCATAGAAATTGCTACTCCTGACATTGGGTTGTTATTACTATCTACAACTTTACCAGCAAAATCACTAGTAATAGTATTACCAATACTGAATGAAGAATTGTCTGAAGTTCCATCGTCACTTGTATTACAATTTGTAAATACTAAAGTTAAAACAGCAACTCCTACTAAAAAAAGTTTGTTTAATTTCATGTTTAAATTTTTAAATTAATTAGGGTAAATACACAAAACAAATAAACACACATTTTTTTCATAATAAAAAAAAACACGTTAGAACTCATCAAAAACCGATGAACTACACTTTTAAATATTAAATATTAAATAAACACTAAAATACTATAGAAATTATTTTATAAAAAAAACGCTTCAATGTCAATTGAAGCGTTTTAAAATTTATGTTTTTATATGATTAATTCTTATTTGACACTGGAATAACAATATAAACTGTTCTTGTCATTGCACTTGACGCTGGCAATATTTGAGCATTAATTAATTGTCCGTCAGAAGTGTATGCTTTAAAAGTCAATGCTGAATTTGTAGGAACACCTGCACTTAAAGTACCATTTGCAGATGTTGTTCCTAAACCAATTACTAATGGTAAGTTCGAATGTTTCTCAATAATTAAATCAGAAGAGATTGTAACATTAACACCTTGAACTCTTGTTCCATCTGCATTAGAAACTACTACATTTAGTGTTGCTACTGGATAAGCCCAGTCATTATTCCATAAAGTAAAGTGTGAAACATTACCAATATATCTGTTTCCAATTTTTCTTGAAAATCCTTGTTCTTTCCACAATCCTGCTACTTCATCAAAATACCACAATGGAATTGTTTCGTTTGCAGAAGCTAATTGTTCAGAAGCTATTGGCATTGAAATATTAGCAACATGACCTGACGCCAATTGTAATTTTTGATTATTTGAACCATAAAGTTCAACATTAACCATTCCAAAAGTTGCCATTCCTGAAATTGAACCATCAGTTCTTTCTCCAACTAAATCTCCAGGCATTTTCTTAGATACATTTGGATCAGTCGGACTTAAATAATGAGCTGCAATACTTACATTTCCTTGGTATGCATTTCCATTTTCAGTAACAAATTCTCCGTCAAAAGTTACTTTAGTTCCTCCAGGAATTGTTACTACAGAACTTTGACCTGTTGGAATAGTTGCCACAACATTTTTAGCTAACAACATTATTGTTACATTGTTAACACCTTCATGTGGAGTAACCATTCTTGAACCATTCATAAATCCAGTTTTTGTTGCTGTCATATAAGCAAATCGCTCTTTAACAGAAACATTAGACAAAGAAAATTGTCCAGAAGCATCTGTCAAGATAGACATCCCGCTCATTTCAATTGTAACACCAGATATTGGGTTGTTATTTTCATCAACAATTTTTCCAGCAAAGTTTGCTGTTGTAGCATTACCAAAATTGTAAGAATAGGCACTTGAGTTTTCATCAGAAGCAGTATTACAATTTGTAAACGCCAATGTTAAAATTGCAAGTCCTAAGAGTATAAGTTTGTTATTTTTCATAATTATTTATTTATGTGTTAGATTTTTAAATTGCTAAATTCACATGGCAAATAAATAACTAAAATAAGTTAGAAAAAAAGATACTCGGTATAAACCTACAAAACTCGTTGAACTACCAACTTATAAAAAACTATATCTTTTAATCGGTAAAAAGCGAACTTACAGCGTAGAATAAATTCGACATTACCAAGATATATAACTATTTAACTAACAATCGCTTTAATTGAAATTGTTCATCATTATCTAAATTAGGTAAAATATGTTGAAAATAATCAAAATAAAAATCCTGCTTTACCAAATCACGTATTTTATCTCTTGCAAATTTTACAAATTGCCATTTATGATGCGTTGTTGCATTAACTAAATTTTTTAAAACTGTTTCGTCTTTGGGGTTGATTTCCAATACATTCTCAATTGCATTTTGTCTTATTGAACTTTCATATTTTGGTGAAGTATAATTAACTAATTCATCATAATAGCTATTCTTCAAATTTGCATCAGCATTCGTATTCAATTGATAATAAGTCAAAAATAAAATTCGTAAACCTTTATCATTTTTTCCTTCCCAATTTTTAGCTAACTCTAAATAATTAGATTGTTCTTCTGGAAAATTTTTCCATAAAGTTGTGAAAGCTGTTTCTTTGGTTTCATAAGACGCATCATTTAATAAGGTTTCATAATCTGTTTTAAAACTTATCGGAATTGTATTTATGGTTTCTGCAACTGCTTGACGAACATTAATTTCATTATTTGTCATTGCAAATTGAATCAGTTTTTCTTTTTCAACAAATGGAACATTTATAATTTGATAAATAATTTCAGTTTTTAAAGCATAAAAACCATCAGATTTCATGATTTCAGTAAAAAAAGCTTCTTTCTCTTCAAACGATTTATTTTTTTGTCCTTGAATTTCGAATAACGTTCGGATAAACTCACTTTTCTTGAGTAACTCATTGGCTTTATCCGTTTGAAAATGATAATCTTCCAACCATTCTTTTTGGAATTTTACTACATCAAAATCAGATACTTTAGCTATTTCATTTAAAAAATCAGAAGTTTCTACATTTTTGAATTTGTATTTTTTCAAATAATTCTTAACTGCTTTTTGAAACAACTTCTCGCCTATTGATTCATGCAAATAAAACAACGCCCATGCTCCTTTTTGGTAAAATGAATACGAACTCGCTTTTTCATTTAATATCGGAATGGTATCGGTTTTAGCTTCTTTACGCAACAACATCGAATTGCGATACAAAGCATTATAGAAGTAATCATCACCAAAAATTTTGCGTTCTGCCAAAAGTGCATAATATGTTGCAAATCCTTCTTGTAACCAATGATGTTTACCCGATTTTGCTGTAACCATATCACCAAACCATTGGTGCGCCAACTCGTGAGCGTTGACATTGATATAATTTCTATCATTAAATCCGCTTTCGTTAACAACATAATCTTGAGCAAATACTGTTGAAGATGTATTTTCCATTCCAGCATACAAGAAATCCTCAACCGGAATTTGACGATAAATCTGCCAAGGATATTTCACTCCTATTTCTTTTTCGAGAAAATCAAAAATTTCTTTAGAATAGCGATAGGTTGGTTCAAATTTGGAAGTATCTTTCGGTTGAATAAAAAGTTGTAACGGAATTCCCGATTTAGAACCAATAGTTTGATTTCTAAAATCTCCAACAGCAATCATAACCAAATAAGAACTCATTGGTTTTTGCATTTCGTATTCCCAAATTTTTTGTTGTTTATTTGGAAAAACATGTTTTAAAACACCATTTGATATAACATTAAATTTTTCATCAAAAGTTATGTTCAAATTAAAAATCACTTTCTCATTTACATCATCAAAACTCGGCAACCAATGACTTGTATATTTGCCTTGTCCTTGTGTCCAAATTTGTTGTCCATCACCAATTCCTGTGAAATAAATAGTTTGTTTAGGCTTAGCTTGATACGAAAAATTCAATTTGTTTTTACCAGTTTGAAATCCTTCAAATAAGACTAATTCTTTGTTGTTATTTTTAAATTTTACTAATTTTCCATTAATCTTAACATCCGTAAAACTCATGTTTTTAGCATCAATCCGAATCGAATCAATCGCAGATTTTACTTTGAATTGATAAGTGATTTTTCCGTTTACAATTTTAGAGTCAAATTCTGGTACTACAAAAGCTGTACATTTGATAAAATCAACTTTATCAATTTGTTGTGCAAAGGAGATAATCGGAAATAATAAAAATAGAATCTTTTTCATGCTTAAATTTAAAACACAAACATACAAATTTTAAAATCTGAATTGAAAAAACTACCTTCGCAATATTGAAATAGAACAATGACAAATCCATTACAAACGCCTATTGAATATTTAAAAGGAATTGGTCCGAGTCGCGGTGAATTACTGCGAAAGGAACTCAACATTCATAACTATGGCGATTTAATGAACTTGTTTCCAAATAGATACATTGATAGAACTCGCTACTACAAAATCAATCAACTGCAAGGAACAACCGCTGAAGTTCAAATAATTGGTAAAATTATCAACATCAAAACTGTTGAATTTGGTAAAAACCAAAAGCGATTAGTAGCTAGTTTTACAGATGAAACTGGTCAAATGGAACTGACTTGGTTTCAAGGCGTAAAATGGATTCGTGAGAGTCTAAAACTCAACGAAGTCTACGTGATTTTTGGAAAAATAGCCGATTTTAAAGGGCAATTTTCAATGGCACATCCTGAAATGGAATTGCTTGAAGAGCACAAATCAAGTTTGAGAAGTGCGATGCAACCAGTGTATCCAAGCACAGAAAAGCTTACACAACGCGGCATAACCAATCGTGTTATCAATAAAGCAATGCAACAATTGTTCTTGGAAACCAAAGCACAATTTATTGAAACATTACCAAATAATATCATTGAACAGCTGAAATTGATTCCGAAAAACGAAGCGATGTTCAATATTCATTTTCCGAAAAGTCAATATCTTTTAGCAAAAGCGCAATTCCGATTAAAATTTGAAGAATTGTTCTTTATTCAATTGCAATTAATTACTAAAAATCTTATTCGGAAACATAAAATAAAAGGACACCCATTTGACAAAGTTGGTACAAATTTTACCGATTTTTATAACAATCATTTACCTTTTGAATTAACAAATGCTCAAAAAAGAGTGATTAAAGAAATTCGAAATGACATGGGAAGCAATGCCCAAATGAACCGATTATTACAAGGCGATGTTGGTTCTGGAAAAACAATTGTAGCATTAATGTGCATGCTTTTGGCAAAAGACAACGGTTTTCAAAGTTGCTTAATGGCACCAACAGAAATTCTTGCAAATCAGCATTTTATTGGTTTAACTGAATTAGCTAAAGACTTGAATATTAACATAAAAATACTAACTGGTTCAAGTAAAACTTCAGAACGAAAAATAATTCACGAACAACTTGAAAACGGAACTTTAGACATAATAATAGGAACTCATGCTTTATTAGAAGATAAAGTAAAATTTCAAAATTTAGGTTTGGCTGTAATTGATGAACAACATCGTTTTGGAGTAGAACAACGATCAAAATTGTGGAAGAAAAACGAAATTCCGCCACACGTTTTGGTCATGACTGCAACTCCTATTCCGAGAACTTTGGCAATGAGTTTGTATGGCGATTTAGATATCTCGGTTATTGACGAATTACCACCTGGAAGAAAAGCTATTCAAACCGTACATCGATTTGATTCCAATAGATTGAAAGTTTGGAAATTTTTGAAAGATGAAATTGCAAAAGGCAGACAAATTTATATAGTTTATCCACTTATTAACGAAAGTTCAACACAAGATTATAAAGATTTAATGGATGGTTACGAAAGTATTTCAAGAGATTTCCCGCTGCCACAATATTCAATTTCAATAGTTCACGGACAAATGAAACCAGCCGAAAAAGAAGCAGAAATGCAACGATTTGTAGCAGGAAAAACCAATATAATGGTTGCAACAACCGTAATTGAAGTTGGTGTAAACGTTCCAAATGCAAGTGTAATGGTTATTGAAAGTGCCGAACGATTTGGATTGTCACAGCTGCATCAGTTGCGCGGTCGTGTGGGTCGTGGTGCCGAACAAAGTTATTGCATTTTGATGACTGGATTCAAATTGAGTAACGATAGTAAAATTCGATTAGAAACCATGTGCAAAACCAACGACGGATTTGAAATAGCCGAAGTCGATTTAAAACTACGTGGTCCGGGTGATATTTTGGGAACACAACAAAGTGGGATTTTGAACCTAAAAATTGCAGATTTAGTTAAAGACCGAGATATTTTAATGACCGCTCGTGAACATGCTATTCGATTGTTAAAAGAAGATGCCGCAATGGAAAAACCAGAACATCAGAATCTTAGAAAAGTGTTTGTTGAAATGAGTGCTAAAAAGAACATTTGGAATTATATTAGTTAATAGTTGAATTTATTTTTTTCAAAACCTTGTTAACCTCTTAAACTTATAAAATTAAAAAATGGTACAATACAACCCAAAAGACTGGATCACATTTATTTTTAAATTTCATAAATCGGATACGTTTCGACAGTTAATTCCGTTGATGGTTTTTATTGGAATGTATTCCGGAATCATCTGTTTTCTAGAAATGGATTATTTTAAATTGGAAGAAAGTAGCCATGTTAAAAATATTTCAATAATGCACACTACAGTTGGTTTTGTATTGTCATTATTGTTGGCTTATCGCACCAACACAGCTTATGATCGTTGGTGGGAAGGACGCAAAATTTGGGGTTCATTAGTAAATAATTCTAGAAATTTAGCGATTAAATTATCTGCAATATTGAAAGATGAAAACAGTAGAAACTATTTTAAAAAGTTAATTCCAGCCTATGCTTCAATTTTACAAAAGCATTTAAGTAATGATGAAACTGCACAAGAATTGTTTGAAGGTTTAGATTTACAAATCGACCATCACAAACACCGCCCGAATCAAGTTGCTAAAATTATTTTCACAAAAATTCATGATTTACATCAATCCGGAAAAATATCAGGCGACCAATTGATAATTTTAAACCCTGAATTGGTTTCGTTTACTGATGTTTGTGGTGCATGTGAACGAATTAAAAACACACCTATTCCCTATTCTTACAGTGCTTTCATAAAAAAATTCATTTTCTTTTACATTATGACTTTGCCGTTTTCATTTGCTTTTAGTTTAGGCTATTACGTAATTCCAGTAGTAGTTTTTATATTTTATGTATTAGCAAGTTTGGAATTAATTGCTGAAGAAATTGAAGATCCATTTGGTGTTGATGCTAACGATTTACCAACAGCAAAAATTGCATCTAACATCAAAAAACATGTCGAAGAAATACTATAAATGTTAATAATATTCTAAACTTAACTTTAGCTTGACTAAACTTCTTTAATTTTGTAATTAATAATTAAACAATTGTTTAACTTTTTATTTATGAAATTAAAAAATCTATTTTTCGTAGCATTAGCTTTAATCATTGCAGGATTAATCTATTATAGAATCACCAAAAATGCTGAAACATCTGATAAAGGAAAAGACAAAGGCGATAAGAAACAAACAATTAATGTCAGTGGTATTGTTTTGAAATCTCAAGTTTTCAATGATGATTTGTCGCTTTCCGGATCAATAGATGCTAACGAACAAGTTGAAATTCACAGTGAAACTTCTGGAATTGTAGAAAGTATTAATTTTCAAGAAGGAACTAATGTTACTAAAGGTCAATTGCTTTTTAAAGTAAATGATGTTGAATTAAGAGCGCAATTAAACCAAGCTAAAACCAAAGAAAATTTAGCTTTTGAAAACGAACGTCGTGCCAAATTATTATTACAAAAAGAAGCCATAAGTCAAGAAGAATATGACATTGCTAGCGCCGATTATCGTTCTGCGAAAGCGCAATCGCAATTAATTAGTGCACAAATAGGTAAAACATCTGTAAAAGCGCCATTTTCAGGTAAAATTGGTTTGCGTAATATTTCTCCAGGAACTTACATTACGCCTACTGTTTTGGTAGCAAATTTGGTAAATACAAGTCAATTAAAAATCACATTTTCAATTCCCGAAAAATATGCAACTCAAGTAAAAATGAATTCTGCTTTGAATTTTACTGTGGCTGGTTCTTCTGAAAAATACAGTGCCAAAATTTATGCAATCGAACCCGGAATTGAAGTAAACACAAGAACAATGCAAATAAGAGCGGTTACTCAAAATAGTAATGGCAAATTATTACCAGGAACATTTGCAGATATTGTACTTCCATTAACTCAAATTAATGACGCTATAATTGTGCCCTCAGAGGCTATTGTGCCAGTTCAAAGTGGAAAAAAAGTATATATCGCTAATAACGGAATTGCAAAAGAAGTGAAGGTAGAAACCTCGTCAAGAACTGACAGCTCTGTTTTAGTGCTTTCTGGTTTAAAAGTTGGCGACACATTAATAACTTCTGGAGTGATGTCTTTAAAAGACGAAGCGCCAATTAAGTTGAAAATGAGTAGAAATTAATTCTAAAATCAAAATTCTTCAATCAGCAATCTATATGAGTTTATCCACAATAAGTATAAAAAGACCTGTTTTAACCATAGTTCTCAATTTGTTAATCATTTTGTTCGGAATTCTTGGTTATACATTCCTTGGTGTTCGCGAATTTCCTTCGATTGATCCGGCTCAAATAACTATTCGTACCGATTATGCTGGAGCAAATTCAGATATTATCGAATCACAAATTACCGAACCAATTGAAAAATCCATCAATTCAATTGACGGAATTAAAAACATAACTTCTTCGAGTGTTCAAGGAACGAGCACCATTACAGTTGAATTTAATTTAGATAAAGATTTAGAAACTGCTGCAAATGATGTTCGAGATAAAGTAGCAATTGCTGCGAGAAGTTTACCTAAAGATTTAGATGCACCGCCAGTAGTTTCTAAAGCAGATGCCAATGCAGATGCTATTATTTCGATGACTATTCAAAGTGAATCCAGAAGTCAATTGGAATTGAGCGATTTAGCCGAAAATACTATCGAACCACGAATTGAAACTATTCCGGGTGTTAGTGGTGTTCAAATTTGGGGTCAAAAAAAATACGCCATGCGTTTGTGGATTGATCCAGTAAAATTGGCTTCTTTTGGTTGCACCGTTTCTGATGTAAAAACAGCATTGAACAATCAAAGTGTGGAACTTCCATCAGGAAAATTGACTGGAAATAACACCGAATTAACTGTAAAAACAATTGGAAATCTTTCAAAACCAGAAGAATTTGAAAACATAATCATCAAAACCGATGGTGCAAAAATCGTTCGTTTTAGCGATATTGGTTCTGCCGATTTAGGTCCAGAAGTGATTGAAACTAGTATGAAACAATCAGGTACTCCACTTGTTGCTGTTGCCATTGTACCACTTCCGGGTGCAAATTATTTGGATATTTCTAAAGAATTTTACAAAAAATTTGATAAGCTAAAAAAAGATTTACCTAAAGATATTAAACTAAATATTGTAATTGATAATACTGTTTTTGTGGCAAAATCGGTTACAGAAGTTGCCGAAACTATTTTACTTTCTTTGGTTTTAGTAATTCTGATTATCTATTTATTTTTTAGAGATTGGGCAATTGCATTTCGTCCGTTAATTGATATTCCGGTTTCGTTAATTGCAACGTTTTTTATCATGTGGATGTTTGGTTTTTCAATTAATGTTTTGACACTTTTGGCAATCGTACTTGCAACAGGATTAGTTGTTGATGATGGAATTGTAGTAACCGAAAACATTTTCAAAAAAGTTGAAGAAGGAATGACACCAATTGAAGCAGCTATTAAAGGTTCAAACGAAATCTTTTTTGCTGTAATTTCAATTTCAATTACACTTGCTGCGGTATTTTTACCTGTGATTTTTCTACAAGGATTTGTAGGTCGATTGTTTAGAGAATTTGGTGTTGTAATTGGTGCTGCCGTATTGGTTTCTGCATTTGTTTCATTGACTTTAACACCAATGTTGAATGCCTATTTAATGAAAGGTGGCGTTCAAAAGAAAACCAAATTCTACAATTTAACAGAGCCTTATTTTCAAAAATTAAATAAAGGTTATGCCAATGCTTTAGGAAGTTTCATGAAGAAAAAATGGTTGAGTTTTCCAATTTTGATTGTTTGTTTCGTATTGATTTATTTGTTTTTCAACATCATTCAAAAGGAAACAGCACCTTATGATGATCGAAGTGGATTTATGATGAGTATCAATACTGCGGAAGGTTCATCTTATGATTATACCGAACGATTCATGCAGGAAATTTCTAAAATAATTGACGATTCTATTCCTGAAAAGAAAGTGAGTTTGGTAATTACTGCACCGGGATTTAATGCTTCTGCAACCAATAGCGGACGAGTTCGTGTTTCGTTAGTCGAACCTGAAAATCGAAAAAAATCGCAGAAAGAAATTGCAGATAATTTAACCAAATGGACTAAAAAATTCGCCGATGCAAAGACTACAGTTCTAGAACAACCCACAATTGCTGTTAATAAACGTGGTGGTTTGCCTATTCAATATATTATTCAAGCGCAAAATTTTGAAAAATTAGAAAAGAAAATTCCTGAATTTATGGACGAAGTTTCTAAAGATCCAACGTTTGCCATTTCTGATGTGAATTTAAAATTCAACAAACCTGAAATTAATGTAACAATCGATAGAGCTAAAGCGGAAAGTTTAGGTATTTCTGTTCTAGATATTGCGCAAACATTACAGCTTTCTTTGAGCGGACAACGTTTTGGATATTTCTTAAAAAATGGTCGTCAATACCAAGTTATAGGGCAATTTGATGAAAAAGACAGAGCAAAACCATTAGATTTAACCTCAATGTTTGTTAGAAATAGTAGCGGACAATTGATTCAAATGGATAATGTTGTGAAAATTTCCGAGAAAAGTAATCCGCCACAATTGTACCACAATAACCGAATGACATGCGCTACGGTTATGGCTGGATTAGCACCAGGAAAAACAATTGGCGACGGAATTGAAGCAATGAATCGAATTAAAGCTAAAGTTCTTGATGACACTTTTACAACCGATTTGGGTGGAGAATCTAGAGATTTTGTTGAAAGTAGTTCCAATACTTCATTCGCATTCGGATTGGCTTTATTATTGATTTATTTGATATTAGCCGCACAATTTGAAAGTTTTATTGATCCATTTATTATTATTTTAACAGTGCCGATGGCAGTTGCTGGAGCTTTATTTTCATTATGGTTGTTTGGTCAAACTTGGAATATCTTTAGTCAAATTGGAACCATTATGTTAATCGGATTAGTAACTAAAAATGGAATTTTAATTGTTGAATTTGCCAATCAATTACGAGAACAAGGCAAACCAAAATACGAAGCCATTTTAGAAGCTGCCGAATCTCGTTTGCGACCAATTTTGATGACAAGTTTAGCCATTGCACTTGGAGCTTTACCCATTGCATTATCACTTGGAGCAGCAGCCAAAAGTAGAATTGGAATGGGAGTTGTAATTGTTGGAGGAACAATTTTCTCATTGATATTAACGCTTTTTGTAATTCCATCAATCTATTTAATGTGGTCGAAAGCTAGAAAACACCATCCTGAATTTGATAATTTAGAAGCATTTGAAAAATAATCAAAAGCTATGTAATATGTGTTTATTACCACATAGAAGCATAGAAAAAATAATTACTAAAAAAGAAAAACATAGCATTTCATTAAACATAGCTTTGTAATCTATCTAAAATGAAATGCCTCAAATAAACATTAAAAACCTGTGTTTCTATGTGGTTAAAAAAAATAAAACATAATTTATACAAAACAGTTTTCCTATTATTAATTGGATTTCAAGCTCAAGCACAAGAACTGCTAAAACTAGAAGACGCAGTAAAAATTGCTTTGGAAAATAATTATGAAATTAAAATTGCTTCTAATAATTTAAAAATTGACGAAACCAATTCGAGTGCCGGAAATGCAGGAATGTTACCCAATATTACTGCAAATGTTGTCAATACAAATAGTATTCAAAATATTACTCAAACACAATCAGATGGCTCGCAAAAATCATTAGATGGTGCCAAAAATTTAGGATTGAATTATGGTGTAAATCTAGGCTGGACCGTTTTTGACGGAATGAAAATGTTTGCAAAACGCGAACAACTAAAAGTGTTACAAAAACAAGGAGAATCCGATTTAAAACTTACGATTTTTACAAAAATTAGTGATGTTTATGCTACTTATTTTAATTTGGTACAACAACAGCAACAATTGATGGCTTTGGATTCTACTTTAATTCTTTCAAATGAAAGATTAACCACAGCTCAAAACCGATATACCATTGGTAAAGCTTCAAAATTGGTGGTTTTAAACGCTCAAGTTGATTTGAATACGGACACAAGTTTAAGATTGACACAATTAAATCTATATCAAAATACTAAAATTCAATTAAATCAAATATTGGCACGAGATACCAAAATCGATTTTAAAGTGGCAAACGAAATTCCAATTGATAATCAGTTAAAATTAGACGATTTAAAAAGTTTATCCGACAAACAAAATCCGCAATTACAATCTCAAATTTTAGCAAAAAACAGTGCAGATTTGCAATTGAAACAAGTAAAAGCAGGTCGTTATCCAACTGTAACTATAAATTCTGGTTATGGATTTAGTCATACCGAAGCTTCATTAGGATTTGTTACGCAATCACAAGGAAGAGGTTTAACCTATGGTTTTACTGCGGCAATTCCAATTTTTAATGGATTTTATCAATCAAGAAATGAAAAAATTGCAAAAATTCAAGTTGATACTGCCGATTTAGTGGTAAAACAACAACAAACTATTTTGGATTCACAATTAGGAATGGCTTTTCAAAGTTATCAAACCAATTTACAACTTACAACTATTGAAAAAAGCAATGTTGATATTGCTAAACAAAATTTAGATATTACATTAGCCAAATTCAAAATCGGAACCATTACTCCTATTGATTATAGAACGGCGCAACTGAATTATGTAAACGCATTAGTTCGTTACAGCAATGCACAATTTCAAACGAAATTGAATGAAATTACTCTTTCAGAATTGGCTGGAAATCTTAAATTATAATTGTTAAAAAAAACATGTTTTAAATCAAAATATATTTTAATCTAAAACCTACAATACTTATCTTTGCCTTCTCAAAATTCAATCGAACAAAATGAAGATTTCTTACAATTGGCTTAAACAATTTTTAAAAATAGATGCACCTACTGAAGATGTTTCCAACATGCTTACCGATTTAGGTCTTGAAGTTGAAATTGTTGAAAAATATCAATCTGTTAAAGGCGGACTTGAAGGTATTGTTGTTGGTCATGTTTTAACTTGTGAAAAACATCCTGACGCCGATAGATTAAAAATTACTACTGTCGATTTAGGTAACGGAACTCCAGTTCAAATTGTTTGCGGCGCCAATAATGTTGCTGCTGGACAAAAAGTGCCAGTTGCTACTATTGGAACCAAACTTTTTGATAAAGACGGAGTTGAATTTGAAATTAAAAAAGGAAAAATTCGCGGACAAGAAAGCCACGGAATGATATGTGCCAAAGATGAAATAGGTTTGGGCACGAGTCATGATGGTATAATGATTTTAGACGAAAATTTAAAACCTGGAACTTCTGCTGCTAAAGTTTTTAATATTGAAATTGATGAAGTTTTCGAAATTGGATTAACTCCAAATAGAGCCGATGCAATGTCACACATGGGAGTTGCACGCGATTTAAGAGCAGCTTTAATTCAAAAAAATCATTCGTTAGAATTAATTACACCATCGGTTTCAAAATTTAAAGTTGATAAAAGAATTTTAAAAATTGATATTGATGTAAAAGATACCTCATTAGCACCAAGATATTGTGGCGTAACTATTTCGGGAATTACTATTAAACCATCACCTAATTGGTTACAAAATAGGTTAAAATCTATCGGATTAACACCAAAAAATAATATTGTTGACGTTACAAATTATGTTCTTCATGAATTAGGTCAACCCTTACATGCGTTTGATGCAGCAATGATTCACGGAAAAGTAACTGTAAAAACGGTTGCTGCTGGAACTAAATTTGTAACATTAGATGATGTAGAACGCACTTTACACGAAGAAGATTTAATGATTTGTGATGATAAAGGTCCGATGTGTATGGCTGGAGTTTTTGGAGGAAAAAACTCTGGTGTAACTGATAATACATCAGCAATATTTTTAGAAAGTGCCTATTTTAATCCGGTTAGTATTCGTAAAACTGCTAAACGTCATTCATTAAGTACCGATGCATCTTTTCGTTTTGAAAGAGGAATTGATCCTGAAATTACAGAATATGCATTAAAACGTGCGGCTTTGTTAATTCAAGAAGTTGCTGGTGGCGAAATAACTTCTGATATTATTGATATTTATCCAAAGAAGATTTCAGATTTTTCAGTGTTTTTAAATTATGAGAAAGCATTTAGATTAATTGGACAAGAATTACCTAAAGAAACAATTAAGAAAATTTTAGCTTCATTAGATATTAAAGTAAACAACACGTCTGATGCTGGTTTAGGTCTGACAATTCCAGCCTATAGAGTTGATGTTCAAAGAGAAGTTGATGTTATTGAAGAGATTTTACGTGTGTATGGATACAACAATATTGCTATTTCTAAAAAACTAAATGCAACTGTTGCTAAATCATCACGCACTGAAGATTATAAAGTGCAAAATATTATAGCATCACAATTGAATTCATTCGGATTTCATGAAATGATGGCTAATTCTTTAACCACGCCAGATTATATTCAACATTCAGATTTATTGAAAGAAGAATACAATGTTACAATATTGAATCCGTTGAGTAATGATTTATCAACGATGCGTCAATCGATGTTGTTTTCTGGACTGGAAGCAATTTCATATAATATTAACAGACGAAATGGTGACTTAAAGTTATTTGAATTCGGCAAAAGTTATAGAAAATTATTGTCTGGTTATAACGAAAAAAAGCATTTAACAATCTTTACAACTGGTAATAGAATGCCAGAAAGCTGGACAAATACTCAAAAACCTACTGATTTCTTTCTGTTTAAAGGTTATGTAAGTTCTGTTTTGGCTCGTTTAGGATTTGATAAATTAATCAATCTTCCAAATACAAATGATATTTTTGCTGAAGGTGTTTCGGTAGGAATTGGAAATGATGTTTTAGTTGAAGTTGGTAGTATTAAGAAATCAATTCTAAAACATTTTGATATAAAGCAAGAAGTTTTTTATGCTGAATTCAATTGGGATTTAGTCCTTAAATTATTATCTAATAAAATAAAATTCACAGCAATTCCAAAATATCCTGAAGTTCGTCGTGACTTTGCTTTGTTAGTTGATACTAATGTTACATTTGAATCAATTTATAAAATTGCACGTCAAACAGAGAAATCACTTTTAAAAGATATTAATTTATTTGATGTATATGAAGGCAAAAACCTTCCGGAAGGAAAGAAATCTTATGCATTAAGTTTTGTAATTCAAGATACAACTAAAACCTTAACTGATGTTCAAATTGACAAAATTATGAATAAGTTGCAGAGTAATTTTGAAAGTGAAATTGGAGCTCAACTGAGATAATAAAATACAAAAAACCCTTTCTATCGAAAGGGTTTTCTTTTTTTAACCTAACAAAAAAATAAACTAACTTATTAAGATTTTGGTAAAACTACAGTATCTACAACGTGAATTACTCCATTTGATTGATTAACATCTGCAATTGTTATTTTAGAACTGTTACCATTTTCATCAGTAATGTATAAATCTTTACCTTTCATCCAAGCCGTTAATGTTCCGCCTGAAACTGTTTTTAAAGTTGCTTTACCTTTTCCTGCTTTGATAAGCTTAGCGATATCTTTAGCATTCAATTTTCCTGCAACAACATGGTAAGTCAAGATTGTTTGTAATGTTTTTAAATTTTCAGGTTTAAGCAAATTTTCAACTGTTCCTTTTGGAAGTTTAGCAAACGCTGCATTTGTTGGGGCAAAAACGGTGAATGGTCCTTTAGATTGTAATGTTTCAACTAATCCTGCAGCTTTAACTGCGGCAACTAATGTTGTGTGATCTTTAGAGTTTACAGCATTTTCTACAATGTTTTTAGATGGATACATTGGTGCTCCTCCAACTGTTACTGTTTTTTCTTTTTGAGCGAATGTCATTGTAGTTGCAAAAAGAGATAGTGTTACAACTAAAGCCGAAAATAAATTTTTTGTTTTCATAATATTAAAGTTTTTTTTAAAAGTTTATACAAGCATTTACGCCAGTTAATTATGTTTGGTTTTCGATTTTAAAAAATTAACATAATTTTAATATTTGATAAATACAAAATAACCGTTCATAAACTTGATTAATATGAACTAAAGTGCTAATTTAGAGTTGAATAAAATATTTTATTTATTTATAAAAAAAAATGAAGATGATATTAAATAAGCCAACGTTAATTGAAGCACTGCTAAAGAATAGAAAAAAAACTATATCTGAAAAGGAACTTTTAAATGAAGTAAAAGCAATTTTAGATCAAAATGAAATAGAAAGAAATCAGATAAAGCAGACTTTAGAAACGGAAAGTTCAACAAATGCTAATAAATTTGAGTTAGATTTATTGGAAACTAATTCTATTTTTCACATAAATCAAATAAAAAAAGTGAGCATTGATTATAGGCTTCGTTTTTTAGACAGCAGTTTGTTTAAAAATGAGATACCCGAAGAAGCTATTTCTAAAATAAGTAATTTAGAAAAAACGCATAACACTAATTTAAGCGGGTTTAAGATAATGGCGCCCAGTAAAGCTTTCAATTTAAAAAAATATGATGACCCATTGTTGTTTGCTCCTATAGGAAATGATTATTATTATTTAATTCACAAATGGGGAAATGATTTGGCTTGGTACAGAAGGCTTTTAGTTTTACCAATTAAAAATATAGTTAATTTTATTGTGTTTTGCTTGATTATAAGTTTGATTGGAACTTATTTAACTCCAACAAATTCATTAAGTAAATCAGTTGAGTTTGCACCAATAATTATTTTTCTATTCATGTTTAAGTCAATGGTTGCGAGTATCGGTTATTATTTTTTTATGATGGGAAAAAATTTTAATGATAGTATTTGGAATAGAGCTTTTAAGGAGAATTAAGATTACTTTAATACTAATGTTTGAAATTCATCGTTAAAAATAATAGTAAGATTTACTATTTTTAACTTTAATGATAACATTATGGAAAATGAAAATAATTTCAGTAGAACTATCAGCAAGCCAAGAAGTAAAAAGTTAAATCCAAAAATTGACTTAACAGCTATGGTCAGTATTTCTTTTTTACTGATAATTTTTTTTATGGTTTCCAATGAAATATCAAAACCAAGAGGCATAGAATTGGGATTGCCTCAATCTTGCTGTATTTCTCCCGAAGTTATTATTTGTGGAAAAGATAAAAGAAGAACAATCACTTTATTATTAGATGGTAATAACCAAGTAATAAGTTATACAGGACACCTTGAATTTCCAGAAGAAAAACCCAAAATTTTAGATTACGGAAAAAATGGTATTAGAAAAGAATTATTATCCAAAAACGAGCAAATCCAACTATTGTATACTTCATATAGCAAATATAATTCAGGTGCAATTGTCATTATCAAACCTAGTAGAAAATCAAACTTTAAAAATTTGATTGATATTCTAGACGAGATGAGTATAACTAATATTCAAACTTATACAATTATTAATGATTATACTCCTGAAGAAGTTAAGTTATTGAAAACGATTTAAATAAAAATAGCGCTACATTTCTGTAGCGCTATAAATATATTTGAAATCAGAGAATTATTTTCCTCCTTTTTCCATTTTAGCTTTTAATTCAGCTAAGATATCATTGTTATCTCCTAAAGTTGAAGCTTGGTTTCCACTGTTTGAACTAGCAACTGACTCAGATGCAGCTTTAACAGCTTTTTCTTCTTCTTCTCTAAAGATAGCAGTATGAGAAGCAACAACTCTTTTGAATTCTTTATTAAATTCAATTACTTTGAATTGAGCTTCCTCACCTTTTTTCAATTTTTTACCATCTTCTTTTTCTAAGTGACGTGTTGGAATAAATGCAACAACATCATCTCCGAAATCTACAGTAGCACCTTTGTCAACGATTTCAGCAATTGTTCCAGTGTGGATAGTTCCAACTGCAAAAGCATCTTCATGTTTGTCCCAAGGATTAGCAGTAGTTTGTTTATGACCTAAAGATAATTTACGTCCGTCAACATCTAATTCTAATACTACTACATCTAGTTTGTCACCTACGTTAACAAATTCTGATGGATGTTTGATTTTTTTAGTCCAAGATAAATCAGAGATATAAACTAAACCATCAATACCTTCTTCTAATTCTACGAAAATACCAAAGTTTGTAAAGTTTCTAACGATACCTGTATGCTTAGAACCTACTGGATATTTAGCAGTGATATCTGTCCATGGATCTTGAGTCATTTGTTTGATACCTAATGACATTTTTCTTTCGTCTCTGTCAAGAGTTAACACAACAGCTTCAACAACATCACCAACTTTTACGAAATCTTGAGCACTTCTCAAGTGAGTTGACCAAGACATTTCAGAAACGTGGATTAAACCTTCAACACCTTCAGCAACTTCAATGAAAGCTCCGTAATCAGCAATAACTACTACTTTACCTTTCACTTTGTCACCAACTTTAAGTTCAGCACCAAGTGCATCCCATGGATGAGCGTTTAATTGTTTCAACCCTAATTGGATTCTTGTTTTTTCGTCATCGAAATCTAAGATTACAACGTTCAATTTTTGGTCTAATTCAAGAACTTCACTTGGGTGATTGATTCTAGACCAAGAAAGATCAGTAATGTGGATTAATCCATCAACACCACCTAAGTCAATAAACACACCATAAGAAGTAATGTTTTTAACAACACCTTCTAATACTTGTCCTTTTTCTAATTGACCAATAATTTCTTTTTTCTGAACTTCGATATCTGCTTCGATAAGCGCTTTGTGAGATACAACAACATTTTTAAATTCGTGGTTGATTTTCACAACTTTAAATTCCATGTTTTTGTTTACATATACATCGTAATCACGGATTGGTTTCACATCAATTTGTGAACCAGGTAAGAATGCTTCAATTCCGAAAACATCTACAATCATACCACCTTTAGTTCTACATTTAACAAAACCTGTAACAATTTCACCAGTTTCGTTAGCAGAAATAACTCTATCCCATGATTTGATAGTTCTTGCTTTTCTGTGTGATAATACTAATTGACCTGTTTTGTCCTCACGAACATCAATTAATACTTCAACTTTGTCACCCACTTTTAAGTTTGGGTTGTAACGGAATTCGTTTAATGAAATAACACCTTCCGATTTTGCATTAATGTCAACAATAGCGTCACGATCTGTGATTCTAACTACAACACCTTCTACTACTTCTTCTTGATCTGTAGAAATAAAAGTTTTAGTAACTAAATCTTCAAACTCTTGTAAGTTTTTTTGATCTACTGCATCAATTCCTTCTGCGTAATTGTGCCAGTTAAATTCGTTTAAAAACGCTTGTTGTTCTTTGTTTAATTCAGACATGCTGATAAAAAATTTGTATTCTGTTTTTCGTGAGTTTCTTTAAGCGATAGAAAAACAAAAGTGTTTTACATAAATAATTGATTTCCAAACGAAACTCTACTCTGCATTTTGGACTGCAAAAGTACTACTTTTTTATCGATTTACAAATTTTACTAATAAAAATAGATAGTACTTTTATAATCTACATTTTTTTTATAAATTTGTGTATGAAGTCATTGTCAAAACACTAATTTTAAAATGATTAAAACTAGTTCTAAAAAAAAAACATTTATTTATTTATCAATCGTTAGACGATATTTTTTACTTTGTTTTTTACTTTTTTTACCGACTATAACTTTTGCTCAACTTTCTAATTTTACACTTACTGTTACTCCTTCAAATGAAACTTGCTTAGGAAACGGATCTCTTAATTTTGAAACTACTGGAACTACATCTGGTTCAACAATAACTTATTATATTTATGAACTTCCAAATATAATTACTCCGATAGCAGTTCAAACCAATAATTTTCTTGGAGGTAGAACAAGTGGTAATTATCAAATTACAGCAATACAGGTTTTAGGAACAAATCAAAATTCACAAACTACAACTGCCACAATCAATAGTTCTATTATTGCTTTAAGTTATTTGATTACAAGCACAAATTCTGTATGTAATGACGGAACATTAAATGTAACTATTACTAATGGAATTGGTTCACAATATGAAATTATTTCTGGTCCAGTTACTAGACCAATTCAATCTTCTCCTCAATTTACAATGCTTCCAAGTGGTGTTTATCAGGTTCGAGTTTATGATAATTGTGGTGATGCAACTGTTATTACACACACTTTACAATCTAGTGCATCTATTGTTACTATAGGTCCTGTAGGCTTTCCAAATCCCGAATTACCATCCTGTAATACTATTGATGTTGCCAATTTATTGAGTGTAGCAGCAAATCAAACATTAAGTTATCCACTAGAATTAACATATACTATAACACCGCCAAGCGGTTCAAATCAAGTTATAACAACTATTATAACATCTGGTGATGCAACTTCTCAATTGGCTGAAATGGAAATTCCATTTTTTTATGATCAACTTTACACTTATAATTTAACTGTAAAAGATGGTTGCGGAAATTTGTATTCACTAAACAATGAGGTCAATAAAAAACTAAGCGCAGTTCTAATTCCGCAAATTGCAAAATGTGGTGGCTATTATTTAACTGCTCAAGTGAATACTTACCGACCTAATCTTTTTATTCAATTTACTGATGCTCCAACTGGATTTATTGGTAGTAATTTCAATTCGGGACATCCTGGACCATTTGTAAGTTCATCAACAGATTATGGAGCTTACACTATACCAGTTCCATTTGGACATTATGAAATTCAAGTTTCAGATGGTTGTGGACATACGGCTACTGCAGAAATAACCCTGATTGATGAACCTGGACAGCCAACTCACACGGCCACACCTTTATCTGGATGCCTTTCCTATATTAGTGATGTTCGAATTACAATACCTCGATTTACAATTGTTTCAGCTGTTATAACATTAGCACCAATAACCTACGGAATACTTCCTGACGATGTGAGTGATCAAATTACACCAGATGGACTCCTACTAAATAATTTGGTAACTGGAAACTATACCGTTATATTAACAGATGAGTGTGGAAATATTTATACCTACGATTTCTTTGTACCAGGTCTTTCCACAACAGTTTCTTACGCATCGCGAACAGGTTGCGAGTTAGGAAAAGGCTCTATTAGAATTAGAGGAAATAATACGATTTTAACGTCTATTTTTGTTACAGATGCGCCTGTAACATTTGGGCAAACCTTACCATATAATGCCTCCTCTTTTATAGCAAGTGATGGAAGTTTTTCGATTGGAGATTTATTACCCGGAAATTATTCTTTTAAAGTCACTGATAATTGTGGAATTGATCATGATGTAATAATTGACGTAATTGGATACGCCATAAACAAAAATGATTTTACTATAACGCCACATTGTGGTGCATTTGATATCAGTTTATCTCATTTTAGCAATGCTGTTTTGGAATCTTTTTGGTTGCAAAAATATGATTCATTAACAAATACATGGCAAAATCCATTAACTGGAAATCAATATGTTTCTGGAACTGTACCTAATGCCCTGAACTCTATTTTAATTTCAAATAATGCGACAACGTTTAATTTAGCTTTTCTTGGAAATTTTAGAATCTTAAAAAGTTTTGTAACATTTGGAGATGGAAATATTGGAGTATTTAAAATATGTTTTGAAATTATTAAAGAATTTGAATTCAATGGTGAAATACAATTTACAGGTATCGAAAAGATAGGATGTAACGGAAACTTTATGGACATCAAATTATATGCTGTGGGAGTACCACCTCTTAAATACAGTATTATTTTAAAAAATGGTTTGCCTTTTTTTGTAAATAACGGAACAAATAATATTTTTTTGAATTTAGAACCTGCAATTTATACTTTTAAGGTCGATCAAGATTGTGGTGATTCAAGAAATTTTATATCAGATGTTGCTCAACTTCCATCATTAGCAATAGCTAGTCAATTGAATGATATGACCGCTTGCGACGATAGTTCTAACGACGGAAAAGAAATATTTGTATTAACAAATCAAAACGCTACTGTTTTAGGAAGCCAAAATCCAGCATTATATACTATTTCATACCATCTTAGCATGAATGAAGCAGAAACAAATACCAATCCTTTACCAACTAATTATGATTCAGGAAATGCAACAATTTATTGTAGATTAAAATACGATGCAAGTAATTGTTACGACATCACAACTTTTAAATTAATTGTAAATCCTTACATTGTAAATGCACCAATAAATATAATTTTATGTGAAAATCAAACAACCACAATTATTGCTGAAAGTGGTTTTACATCCTATAATTGGTCTACTGGTGAAACAACTCAATCAATTACTATTAATCAAAGCGGACAATATATTTTAGACATTACTCAAACTTATGCAACTGGAATATGTAATGGTCAATTTATTTACAATGTCACAACTATTAGTCCGCCAGTAATTGACCATTTAATAATTAATGACTGGACAGATACAAACAATTCTATTGAAGTGGTTCTCGAAAACTTTAACACTGAAAGTTATCAATATTCAATAGATAATATAAATTTTCAAAGTAGTCCAATTTTTTCAAATTTACTGACTGGATTTTATACCGTTTATGTTAAAGATTCTTTTTGCGGAAATGATTCTGAAAATGCTTTTTTACTTAATTATCCAAAATATTTTACACCAAATGGTGATGGATATAATGATTATTGGAAAGTGAAATTTTCTGAAAAAGAACCAAATATGATGACTTCTATATATGATCGTTTTGGAAAATTTATTTTCAATTTTACTCCTGATAGTTTGGGTTGGGATGGAACATTAAATGGAAAACAACTTCCTTCAACAGATTATTGGTTTGTGGTAATTCGACAAGATGGAAGAAATTTAAAAGGTCATTTTGCAATGAAACGTTAATATTTAGAATAAAAAAAACTCAAAAGCTAATTTGAGTTTTTTTTTAATTTTTTTTAATGACTTACGCTGTTAACTTCATCAGGATTGTGTTTATATTTAAAAACAATTGCAAATAAAATAGCTATAATCAAGGCATAACCTGCAAATGAGAACCAAACATTTGGCCATTGAACTTTACTTCCAATTGTGAAATAAGAAACAGTTCGTCCTGCAAATTCACCACCTAAAATAGCACCAATACCATTTGTCATTAGCATAAATAAACCTTGAGCACTTGAACGCATTTTACTATCAGTTTCTTTTTCAACAAATAAAGAACCTGAAATGTTAAAAAAGTCAAATGCCATTCCGTAAACAATCATTGATAGTATCAAGAATATCACTCCCGAACCAGGATTACCAATTCCGAAAAGACCAAATCTTAAAACCCAAGCTATCATACTAAAAATCATTACTTTTTTAATTCCAAACTTTTTTAAGAAGAATGGAATAGTTATTATAAATAGTGTTTCTGAAATTTGTGATAATGATATTATAAACACCGAATGTTTTACACCAAATGTTCCTTTGTATTGAGCATTTGAACCAAAATCTCTAATAAAAGTATCGCCAAACATATTAGTAATTTGCAAAGCTGCACCTAATAACATTGCAAACACGAAAAAGATTGCTAATTTTTTTTGTTTAAACAAAATAAAACTATCCAAACCAAACTTGCTTGAAAGAGACTCATTGGTACTTTTATTTTCTGCAGGAACATCTGGCAATGTAAATGAAAATACACCAGTTAAAATCATTGAAATTGAGGCAAAAACAAATTGAAAAGTATTAGATTTCCAATCAGTTAAATCAACAAACCACATTGCAATAACAAACCCTACTGTACCCCAAACTCTTATTGGAGTAAATGCTTTTTGAACATCAAAATTATTTTTATTTAAAAGTGCATAACTTACAGAATTATTGAGAGCAATTGTTGGCATATAAAAACAACTTGTAGCAAAAATAATCCAATACATTTCAGTAGAATTAGCTGCTCGTGTTGCAAAAAATATTGAAATTCCTGCTAATACGTGAGCAATTCCTAACACTTTTTGAGCACTTAAATATTTATCGGCAATTATTCCTAATAAAGCAGGCATAAACAAACTTGCCCAACCCATTGAGCCATAAGTTCTTCCTATAGATAAACCAATACTTCCGCCTTCTATTGGTCCAAAAGTTTGCCCCATATAACCACCTAGAGAAATCAACCATATTCCCCAAACAAAAAATTGAAGAAAATTCATAATAGTCAATCTGAACTTTATACTCATAATTTATATGTGTTTTTTATGTAAATAGATTGTAAATCTACTATTAAAAATGAAAAAAGCAAATGATTTGAATATGTTTTTATCAATTCCTTAATCAAAATCAAATAAAGACACTTGTGAATATTATAATGCGATTTCTCCTTCGTCGAAATGACAAAGTGATTACTTATTTAGGGAAGTTAAAACGTCTTCTACTAATTCTAATACAACTGCAAATTGTTCTTCTCTTGTTAGATAAGAATTGTCTATTTCTATGGCATCATCAGCAATTACTAATGGCGAATCGGCTCGGTGAGAATCAATATAATCGCGCTCTTGAACATTTTTTAAAACTTCTTCATAAGTGACATTATCACCTTTTGCTTCTAGTTCGTCAAAACGACGTTGCGCTCTAGTTTCTGCACTTGCCGTCATGAAAATTTTCAATTCTGCATCAGGGAAAACTACAGTTCCAATGTCACGACCGTCCATAACTATTGCTTTTTCTTTACCCATTTCTTTTTGCTGTTCTACTAATTTAGCACGAACTTGAGAAACTTCGGCTACTTTACTAACAAAATTAGAAACTTCTATAGTTCGAATTTCTTTCTCGACATTTACATTGTTCAAATACATTTCTGCATATCCCAATTCTGAATTAAACTCAAAACTCAATTTGATACTTGACAAACTATTTACCAATGTTTCTTTGTCAAAATATTCTGCAGAAATGTATCCATTTTGCATAGCAAATAGTGTAATTGCACGATACATTGCACCAGTATCAACATAAATATATCCTAAATGTTTAGCAAGTTGTTTTGCCAAAGTACTTTTTCCGGTTGAGGAATATCCGTCGATTGCAATAGTAATTTTATCCAAAATTGTATTTTTATTAGTTATCTGCAAAATTTATTGTTAGTCCGAAAAGACTTGTATTTCCTGCGAGTGAATATCTTGAGTAGGAATAATTGAATTTCATTTTACCCATTTTTAATCCGAATCCTAATGAAATTCCTGAGAAATTACGTTGATCTACAATTCGTAATTCTTCGCCACGTCTAAAGTTATAACCAAATCTTAAATTAAATCCTTTAGTAGGAAACAATTCGGCACCAATAACAACGTGACGTAGCGCATTATTTATAGCGCCAACTTTTTCTTCGGTTGCTGAACCATCAATTGAACCTACAGCTCTATTTGGGTTTGAAAATCCTATTTTCCATTGTTGTAAATTTTCTAAAGTCAAATGCCATCTTAAAGGTACATTTTCAACTTCTTGCGAAATACCTATCAAAACTTCTAATGGTAATTTTTCTTGTGTTCCTGAATAAGTTGTAAGTTGTGTACCAACATTTCTTACGACCAGTGCCCAATTTACATCATTAGGTTCGTCTATAAATAAAAAACCAAAATCGGCTGCAGCTCCAAAAGAATTATAGGTTTCTAAAGTTGAAGAAATCACTTTTGCGTTAGCGCCAAAATACATACTTGTAAAAGGAACATTATAGGAATATCCAAAAGACAAGGCAATTTCGCTTCCGGTAAATGAAGCTGTTTGCTGTCCGTTTTCGTCATAACCTTCAAATTTTCCATAGTTTACGTAATTTACTCCGGCATGAAAGGTTTGCACATGACGGTCGTAAGTATAGGCGTACGCTGCTGTTCCGTAGGTTACTGCTCCAAAATAACTGCCATAATTTATGGCTAAATGATTGTCCATTTCGGGATTAATTGTTGCCGGATTAAAATGTGCTTGATTTACATCGTCATCAAAAATAGTAAGTACTTTTCCGCCCAAAGCCGCTTGTCTTGGCGAAGTTACTAGATTAAGAAATTGATAAACTGATTTACCTCCTATTTGACCGTAACTTACAGCACAAAAAAGCACAAAAAATGAGATAAATAATTTTTTAAACATACAGAAAATAGCAATTTACATAACTTATAACGGAAATGCGAAGATATTATTTTTAAAGTTAAGGTAAAAGCAAAAATAAAAAAGGCACAAGAATAGAAATCTCATGCCTTTTTAAATAACAATTTCAATATTAATCTAAAACTTTAGCGTTTTTAACCTTTTGATTCGTTAATGCTAAGTCAATTACTTCACTCATTTCTTTCACATAATGAAAAGTCAAACCGTCTAAATAATCTGATTTTATTTCTTCAATATCGCTTTTGTTTTCGTGACAAAGTATGATTTCTTTAATATTTGCACGTTTTGCTGCTAGAATTTTTTCTTTAATTCCTCCAACTGGCAACACTTTTCCTCTAAGAGTTATCTCACCGGTCATAGCTAGACCTTTTTTGATTTTGCGTTGTGTTAATAAAGAAACTAATGATGTTAACATTGCAATACCAGCACTTGGTCCGTCTTTAGGAGTTGCGCCTTCTGGTACATGTAAATGAATATTATATTTAGATAAAACATCTTGATTTAATCCAAAAAGTTCTGCATTGGCTTTAATATATTCTAAAGCAATTGTAGCAGATTCTTTCATAACTACACCTAAATTTCCAGTTAAGGTTAATGCGCCTTTTCCTTTAGAAATCAATGATTCAATAAATAAAATATCTCCACCAACAGAAGTCCATGCTAAACCAGTAACTACACCAGCAACATCATTTCCTTCGGCTTTATCACGTTCTAATTTTGGTGCACCTAAAACTTTTACAATATCTTCTCCTGTAACTTTTTTATTATATTCTTCTTCCATCGCAACCGATTTTGCTGCATTTCGAATGACTTGTGCTATTTTTTGTTCTAAACTTCTCACGCCAGATTCACGAGTGTAACCTTCAACAATTTTTTCTAATTCCTTTTTTCCAATTGTTAAATCTTTGGATGTTAATCCGTGCTCTTTTAATTGTTTTGGGAACAAATGTTGTTTAGCTATTTCTACTTTTTCTTCGGTTGTATAACCTGACATTTTTATTACTTCCATCCTATCTTTCAATGCAGGTTGAATGGTAGACATGGTATTTGAGGTAGCAATAAACATAACTTTAGATAAATCATAACCCATTTCAAGGAAATTATCATAAAAAGCATTATTTTGTTCTGGATCTAAAACCTCTAATAAAGCTGATGATGGATCGCCTTGATTGCTTACTGAAAGCTTATCAATTTCATCTAAAATAAAAACCGGATTTGAAGTTCCTGCTTTTTTAATACTTTGGATTATTCGACCAGGCATTGCACCAATATAGGTTTTTCTATGTCCGCGAATCTCAGCTTCATCTCTTAATCCACCTAATGAAATTCGAACATATTCTCTTCCTAATGCTTCTGCAACTGACTTTCCTATTGATGTTTTTCCGACACCTGGAGGTCCAGTTAGGCAAATAATTGGAGATTTCATATCATTTCGCAATTTCAAAACTGCCAAATGTTCTATCATTCTCTTTTTAACGTCTTCGAGTCCAAAATGATCTCTGTCTAAAACTTTTTGAGCGTGTTTTAAATCGAAATTATCCTTAGAAAATTTAGTCCAAGGCAAATCTAAAAATAAATCTAAATAGTTTCTTTGAATACCAAAATCTGGCGCTTGCGGATTCATTCGTTGAAATTTAGAAAACTCTTTTTCAAAATGTTTACTAGTTTTTTCATCCCACTTTTTAGCTTTAGATCGCGAACGCATTTCTTCAAATTCTTGCTCGTTAGAAACGCCACCTAATTCTTCTTGAATGGTTTTCATTTGTTGGTGCAAGAAATATTCACGTTGTTGTTGATCTAAATCGAAACGAACTTTAGATTGAATATCGTTTTTAAGTTCTAATTTTTGTAATTCAACATTCATGTAACGCAACGTTTCTAGAGCTCGTTCTTTAAGAACACTCATCATCAATAAATTTTGCTTTTCTTCTACAGTAAGGTTCATGTTAGAAGAAACAAAGTTTATAAGAAACGACTGACTTTCAATGTTTTTTATTGCAAAAGTTGCTTCGGTAGGAATGTTAGGACTTTCTTTAATTATTTGAATTGCTAATTCCTTTACCGATTCGACAATTGCACTAAATTCAGTATCATGAGAACCTGGTCTCTTTTCTGGAACTTCCTTAATTTTAGCAGAAATATATGGTGTTTCAGAAATTACTTCATCAATTTCAAAGCGTTTTTTACCTTGAAGAATTACAGTAATATTTCCGTCAGGCATTTTTAAAACTCTTAAAATTCTGGCAACCGTACCAATTTGATTAATTTCATTTGGTGATGGATCTTCGTCTTCCTCATTACGCTGCGCAACAACACCAATAATTTTATTACCCGCATTGGCTTCGTTAATTAGTTTTATAGATTTATCTCTGCCGGCAGTTATAGGAATTACAACACCAGGAAATAAAACAGTGTTTCTTAAAGGTAGAATTGGTAGCGAAGAAGGCAATTCTTCATTAGCCATTTCTTCTTCGTCTTCGGGTGTTAAAAGTGGAATTAATTCGGCTTCAGAATCAAATTCTTGTAGTGACAAACTGTCAAAAGTTATTATTTTTTGATTTGACATAGTATATATTAAGTCAATATGACATTATGGATTATAAAAATGTAATACAAATATAACACTTGCATTACTCTAACTAAATTAAAATCGATGTATAGCATCTAAATTGAGTTAAAAATTAAGTAGGTTGTACTTAATCGATAACTTTTTATAAATGACAATGACTATGCCACAAAAAAAAATCCGCCATTTCGACGGATTCTAGTATTATTTATTTAAAATTATTGCTTGGTATAAATAATTGTGATATCTGATATAATAGTAACTGGAGTAGGAACTCCATTTACAGTAGCCGTAGCAATAACATCACCTGCTTGTATAGTTGATTGAAGTGTACTTCCAACAACATTAACATTATCTGTATATGTCACTCCAGATTCAACATAAGTCGTAGTCAAAACATTTCCGTTTAAAACCCAAGTACCGGTTGTAGCAGGGTCTGAAAAACAAGTCAAAACATTTGGGGTAACTGTTGTATCAATATCTATACCTTTATTATCAGCTGTAAAAGTATGGTCAGCATTTAAGGTAATAAATGTATTGTTAAAACAAACAGTTTCATTCATTTGATTGGTAGAATTTACCCCATCGCCATTCAAATCAGTAGGAACAGATGTATTAAAAGTCGTAAGTTTATATGTACCTTCAATGTTTGTTGGAGTAATACCGCCTCCTGTACTTCCACCACCAGTTGAACCTCCAGGAGTTCCTGTGTTTGCATTAATTTGAGCTGTTAAAACTGGATCTAATGGCTCATTTTCACAGGATATAAAAAAAACTGAAGCTAAAAGTAGTAAAAGAGAAAATTTTATATTTTTCATTAGTATAAATATTTGTTCAAATATAATTATTTTTTATTTATCTGATATTATTTTTTGGAACTCTTGTTAATAAAACCAATCCTATCAAAAAGAAAACTCCTAAAAAAACAATTGCATTTCTCATAGAGCCTGTAATTACATCAATTGTTCCATAAATTGTCATTCCAATTACAATTCCAACTTTTTCGGTTACATCATAAAAACTAAAAAATGATGCAGTATCATTTGTTTCTGGTAAAAGTTTTGAATACGTTGAGCGTGCAATAGATTGAATTCCGCCCATAACTAAACCAACAAATCCTGCTGTTGCATAAAATTCATTTGGTGTGTGAACGAAAAATGCAAATCCGCATAAAACAGCCCAAATTGCATTTAAAACAATTAATGTATTAATGTTTCCAAACTTTTCTGAAACTCTAGATGTTACAATCGCACCAACAACAGCTACTAATTGAATGGCTAAAATACTAATAATCAATCCCATTGTTTTATCTTGTGTATCCCAATCAATTTCGGTAGCTCCAAAATAAGTTGCGACTAACATCACTGTTTGAACTGCCATGATAAAAACAAAATAACTATATAAATATCTTTTTAAGGCTAAATTTTGTTGTAATTGTTTCCAAACAAATTTTAATTCATGAAATCCTTTAAAAATAAAATCTTTTGTTAGTGGAACATTATTTTTGTTTCCTTTTGGCAAATAATAATAGGTAACATGGCTAAATCCTATCCACCAAACTCCAACCATTACAAAGGATATTTTCATTGCCGATTTGGCGGTTTCAATTCCAAAAGTATGCGGAAACATTACCATTGCTAAATTTACTATCAATAAAAGTGTGCTACCAATATATCCTAATGAAAAACCTTTAGCGCTTACTCTATCTTGTTGTTCTGGAAAAGCAATATCTGGAAGATAGGAATTGTAAAATACTAAGCTCGACCAAAATCCGATTAATCCAAAGAAATAAGCTGTGTAACTAAGAAATAAATTATCAACATCAAACCAATACAAGCAGATACAAGAGATTCCGCCTAAGTAACAAAAAAATCGCATAAATGCTTTTTTATTTCCTAAATAATCAGATATTCCAGATAAAATTGGAGAACAAATTGCCACTATTAAAAATGCAAAAGCAGTTACAAAGCTTATCATAGCTGTATCTTTACATTTCATTCCGAGAAATAACACATAATTTTTTCCGCTTTCTTTGAAAATCATTTCATAAAAAATAGGAAAAACAGCCGAAGCTATTACTAAACTATAAACAGAATTAGCCCAATCATAAAACGCCCAAGCGTTAAGTAATTTTGGATGACCTTTAGGTAAGTTTGGCATAATTATCAAATTTTTATTAAAAATAAAAGCTGTCAAATAATTTTGACAGCTTCAAATATAGTCTTTTTTTGTAAAGCTAATGTTATTTAAAAATTACTCCGAATTTTGCCGCTTCAGCTTTAGCAGCTGGAATTAATTCTTTAATTTGAGCAATTCTTGTTGCATCAGATGGATGCGTGCTCATGAATTCAGGCGGTGCTTGACCAGCAGAATTAGCAGACATTCTTTCCCAAAAAGTAACAGCTTGATCAGGGTTGTAACCTGCAATTGCCATTAAAGTTAATCCTATTCTATCAGCTTCACTTTCGTGATTTCTGCTAAAAGGTAACATACCGCCATATTGTGTTGTTAATCCATAAGCCGTCATCGCCATTTGCTGTGTTTCTTGACTTTTAGTTCCTACGGCAACACCTACTCCAGCGGCGCCTAATTGCTGTAATAAACCAGCACTCATACGTTGTTGACCATGATTTGCTAGCGCGTGAGAGACTTCATGACCTAAAACAGTTGCTAAACCAGCATCATCTTTAGTTATTGGTAAAATACCCGAATAAACTACAATTTTTCCGCCGGGCATACACCAAGCATTAACTTCTTTACTTTCCACAAGTTTATATTCCCATTGATAATCTGCTAAATAGCCTGCTTGACCATTAGCATTTAACCAACGT
Source organism: Flavobacterium sp. SUN046 (assembly GCF_028867965.1). GTDB lineage: Bacteria > Bacteroidota > Bacteroidia > Flavobacteriales > Flavobacteriaceae > Flavobacterium. The sequence continues at coordinate 10,914 of NZ_JAPQNT010000014.1, read as the reverse complement.
TCGGCAGCCACTCTAATTTTTGTAGCAACATTTTCAACTTTTTTTGCGTCTGGAGTTCCAGTTATAACCTTATTTTCAGTTAAAAATTGGTTATATTGCTGAAATGCAGACGGCAATATTTCACTGTTAGATACTAAAGCCAAAGTGTTTTTCCCTGTAAAAGGGTTTTTGGCACATGAAATGGCTAATGCTACTACTAAAAATCCAATTGAATATTTTTTATAACTCATAATCTTAATTATTTGATTCAAATTTACAACAATTAAACACCAATAAAGTGCAGTTCTGTAAAATCTTTATCAACTATTAAGCCATTTTCCATTTCTAATAATTCCTTATCAAAAATTATTTCTTCATTATCAATTTCAATTCCTTTTATTTTGAATGGTAAACCTTTCAAATTAATTTTAATAGTTTGATATTGTGTTTCAAATGTTCCTTCTTTATGTTGGGTTATAAAAAGTTCGTTTTCTTTTCCGTTTAAACTAAAAGTTTTATAACTGTATCTGCCTTTATTGTAATCATACCCGTCTTGAGCATCTTCATAAACATATGATTTTTCTTTTCCGAGTTTAAAATAAACGTCTAAAGTTAAATCAGGTGCTTCAATTTGACCAACATATTGCTGAATTGGATATTTCGGAATAATAGCGCCTTCTTTTATAAAAATCGGAATTTGATCAAAATCGGTTGCAACCCAAAGTTCTCTTTTTCCTTTAGAAACTTCTTCGGTCCAGAAATTGTACCAGTTTCCTTGTGGCAAATACATTCTTCGTCCTAATGCATTTGGCTCTAATATTGGGCAGACCAAAATTTGATTTCCGAATAAAAATTCGTCTGTTCTATAATGTGTTTGTAAATCTTCTTGATCAAAATATACTAACGGTTTCAACATTGGAACACCATCGTTGATATATTCCCAAAACATAGTATATAAATAGGGTAATAATTGGTATCTTATTTCGACAAATTTTCGAGTAATATCAATGACTTCTTCGCCAAAACTCCATGGCTCTTGTTCGCCATGATGTCCAGATGAGTGTGTTCTACAAAATGGATGAAAAACACCCAATTGAATCCAACGTGCATATAATTCTGCTGATGGTTGTTCTGCAAATCCACCAATATCAGAACCAGTGAAACCCATTCCTGAAATTGACATGCGTTGCATTTGGATATTAGCAATCCATAAATGTTCCCATGTTGCTACGTTATCGCCTGTCCAAGAAGAAGTATAGCGTTGTGCACCAGAATAAGCCGAACGCGTAATTACAAATGGTCGTTTTGGATAAGCAAATCGTTTTACACCTTCATAAGTCGCTCGCGCCATTTGAGTTCCATAAACGTTATGTGCTTTTCTATGACTGCAATTGTTTCCATCATAATTGTGGCGAACGTCAAGCGGAAAAGTTTTGGTTGGAACTTCCATTACTGCTGGTTCGTTCATATCATTCCAAACGCCTTTAACTCCTATATCAGCAACTAATTCTTTAAATAATCCAGCCCACCATTCGCGTACTTCTGGGTTGGTATAATCTGGAAAATTACAATCGCCTGGCCAAACTTTTCCTTTCATATAAGGTCCATCGGCACGTTTGCAGAAATAATCTTTTTCTAAAGCTTCTGTATAAACCGAATAATCTTTATCAATTTTAATTCCTGGATCAATAATCACGACCGTTTTGAATCCGTCTTTGGCTAATTCGGCAACCATTCGTTTTGGATCTGGAAAATATTCTTTGCTCCAAGTGAAACAACGGAAACCTTCCATATAATCGATATCCAAATAAATAGCATCACACGGAATTTGAAGTTCTCTAAATTTTCCTGTAATTTCTTTTACTTTACTTTCTGGAAAATAACTCCATTTGCATTGTTGATAACCTAATGTCCAAAGTGGCGGTAATTCTGGTTTTCCTGTAAGATGCGTGTAAGTTGTAACTACATCTTGCATTTTTGGACCGTAGATAAAATAATAATTCATTTCTCCACCATCTGCCCAAAAACTAGTCACGCCTTTTCGCTCATTTGAAAAATCAAAATAGGAACGGAATGTATTGTCAAAGAAAATTCCGTAAGCTTTGTTACTGTGCAATCCAATGTAAAACGGAACCACTTTGTACAAAGGCTCTTGGTCTTTTTGAAAAGCATATTGATCAGTTGCCCAATTCTCAAATCGTCTTCCTTTTAAGTTCAAATGAGAAGCTTTATCGCCCAATCCGTAAAAACTTTCTCCATCACGAGAAGTTTTGCTCATTTTTACGATGTTACCACCAAATTCGTAGCATTCTTCCCAATGAAAACCTATTTCGTCCTCTAGAATTGGTTCGTTATTTAAGTCATAAATCCCAACTCTAAGATCGTGTTTTTGAACTACAACATAAACTTTAGCCGTTTTAATTCGATAATGATCTTTTTCATCGGTAACTTCCAAAAGATTGTAGCCATGTGATTGAGATTTGTCAATAGCATATGAAAAATCATTGCTAAAATAACCTTTGGCTGTAAATCTAAAACGAATCATACTGTCACGAAGTACAGTTACTCGCATGATTACATTATTGTCGGTGAGAAAATCTATCGAATCAACTTGTTGCTCGTAAGAAATTATTTTCGATGGGAATAAATCGCCTTTATATTCGAGTTCGGTATTTATAATCATTAGGATCAGTTTTGAGAATGCGTCAAATTTACAAGTTTGGACTTTATAATTTTAATTGAATTATTAGTAGTTTTTAACTATTACGTTTTCGATTGTTTGTAATTGCCACAAAGACATAAAGTCGCAAAGTTTTTTAAAGTAATCCTAAAAAAAATTTCTTTGAGTCTTTGAGTCTTTGCGCCTTTAAGGCAACTATTATGAAATCTTAAAAACAGTAACACTCAAAGGCGCCAAAACAACTTCCGCAGAAAATTCTCTTCCATTCCAAGATTCATTTTCAATTTTAATAGCTTTCGAATTGCTTACTCCACTTCCATTGTATTCTACTTTATCCGAATTGAAAATTTCAGTTAGTTTACCTTTTGTTGGCAAACCAATTCTATAAGTTCCGTGGACAACTGGTGTCATATTACAAATTACAACTAAATTATCTTTTTCCTTAATTCCTTTACGGATGTAAGCCAACACCGAATTTTGACTATCTGAATAATTGATCCATTCAAATCCGTCGGCAGTAAATTGTTTTTCGTGCATTGCGGGATAATTTTTGTATAATGCATTCAAATCGGTGATGCACTTCTTAATTCCGCTATGATAGCCATATTGCAACAAATGCCAATCTAAACTCGATTCAAAATTCCATTCTGATGTTTGCCCGAATTCGCTACCCATAAACAATAATTTTGCTCCTGGATGCGTGAACATATAACCGTAAAGCAAACGTAAATTAGCAAAACTTTGCCATTCATCGCCAGGCATTCTTCCTTGAATGGAATGTTTTCCATAAACCACTTCATCATGCGAAAGTGGTAACATAAAATTCTCAGTAAACGCATACGTCATCGAAAAAGTCAAATCATTTTGATGGTATTTTCGATACACACTTTCTTTTTGAAAATATTGCAACGTATCGTGCATCCAACCCATCATCCATTTCATACCAAAACCTAAACCGCCTATAGAAGTTGGTCGTGAAACCATTGAAAAACTAGTGCTTTCTTCGGCAATTGTTTGAACATCTGGAAAATTTTGATAAACCGCTTCATTAAAATCTTTCAAGAAACTTATTGTATCTAGATTTTCTCTTCCACCATAAATATTAGGTTCCCATTCGCCGTCTTTTCTAGAATAATCTAGGTACAACATTGACGCAACTGCATCTACTCGAAGTCCATCAGCGTGGTATTGGTGCAACCAAAAAATGGCATTACTAATCAAAAACGAACGTACTTCATTACGACCATAATTAAAAACCAAACTTTTCCAATCGGGATGATAGCCTTTTCGTCGGTCGGGATGTTCGTATAAATTAGAACCATCAAAAAATCCTAAACCATGTGCATCATCAGGAAAATGTGATGGCACCCAATCCAAAATAACACCTATTCCAGCTTGGTGCAATTTATCTACCAAAACCATAAAATCTTGTGGTTTTCCAAAACGTGATGTTGGTGCAAAATAACCTACTAATTGATAGCCCCAAGATGGATCGTAAGGAAATTCCATGATTGGCATGAACTCAACATGAGTAAAACCAGTCTCTTTTACATAGTCAACTAATTGATCTGCAAATTCTAGATAAGTCAAAAATTTACCTTCGGCATTGCGTCGCCACGAACCCAAGTGCACTTCATAAACCGAATGTGGTTTGTCTAATCCATTATGGTTTTTACGGGTTTCCATCCATTTGGCATCTTTCCATTTGTAATCTAAATCCCAAACGATTGAGGCTGTATGTGGCGGATGCTCGCAGTATAACGCAAACGGATCGGCTTTTTCGGTAATGATTCCGTTTTGCGATTGAATTTTATATTTGTAAGTCGTGCCTTTATCTATTCCGGGAATAAATCCTTCCCAAATTCCTGACGAATCCCATCTGACATTGAGTTGGTGTTCACCTTGAATCCAATAATTGAAATCACCAACTACCGAAACCGAGCGAGCCGATGGCGCCCAAACGGCAAAGTAAACGCCTTTCACGCCATCAACTTCTATTAAGTGCGCACCTAGTTTTTCATATAATCGAAAGTGTTTTCCTGCTTTAAATAAATCGATGTCGAAATCGGTTAATAGAGAATGTTGTTGTACTTGGTTCATTTTAGTTTTGTCATTTCGAGGAACGAATCAATCACTTCCTCTGATTATTATTGTTGTTATTTTTTGGAACACAGATTTAAGAAATTTTTGAAATTTCAAAAATCTATACCGTTATTATTTTATTATCTACTCAATACAATCACTATTTAGCCCCGATTGAAGGGAAAAACCTTTGCTTTTCGCAAAGTTTTGGAAGGAAAGCGGGAATTACCATTATTGAAAATGCCCGAGCTTTTCGCTTCTAATAACCCATAATTGTCTGAATTCCACGCAACGGAATCACCGCCCAACGAGGACGAGAATTCAATTCATAACCCAACTCATAAACCGCTTTTTCCAAAATACAATATTTCAATAAAAAGTTTATTTCATGGCTATAACCAATATTTAAATTGCCTGATTGTGCTATTTCAATATAGGTTTCTAAAAACGTTCCAACCATATATTTAAACATCAATTCGCCTGCTTTAAAAAGTTCCTCTTGCTCATAAGGATATTTATCGGCATTGTTAAAAATAGTCGCATAAATAGCATAATGAAACGAACGAAACATTCCGGCAACGTCTTTCAACGGCGGTTGTTTCACTTTTCTATCTCGAATCGTGCTTTCAGGTTCGCCTTCAAAATCAAGCAAATAGAAATCATCGCCGTTCACTAAAACTTGTCCTAGATGATAATCACCGTGAATTCTTATCCGTTCTGATTTCATTTTAGTCCAATCAAAATCTACGAAATGCTTACGAATCAACTTCTTATTTTCTAGAAATTGATGTGCTAAATCGAGTGCCATTCCGTCGAGTTTGTGCAAACTATTTTCAATAATATTCAATCTATTTTGAAATTGATATAACAATCTATTCTTCAACCAAACGGTGTAATCACCATTATAAGTTGTTGGAGTAAATGCCGTTTCGTGAATGTCGCTTCCAAGCGCAATGTGCATTTCGGCAGTTCGTTTTGCTAAAGTTTGAATTCGTAAAAACAAACTCAATCCAACCCAATCAATAATCTCAGGCGGAATTTCATTTATTTTTAATCGTTTGAATAAATCTACATTAGGTAGTTTGTCAATTTTGATTTTCTTTCTAGCAAGATTATCAAAAACGCCGTCCATTTGTTCTAACATAAATTTCCACGCATCGCCTTGATTAGGTACCAATTCTTGCATCAATCCGATGGTAATATTTCCTTCGGGCAACGCTAAATTAATACTTCCTGTATAGGCTGGAGCACTTTTAAAATTCATACGTTCAGTTAAAAAACGACTGATTTCATAATCGGGATTAGTAGCAACATATATTCTACGAAAGATTTTTAAAACATAAGCATCGTTGTAAATTATAGAAGTATTACTTTGCTCAACGCCCATAAATCTAGACGACTTGTAAACGGTTTCGTCAAATAAACTTCCTTTGTGAAACACCAATTTATCGGTATCTTTCTCTTTAGAATTTACAATTTTTTCAAACAATAACTTTCTAAAATCATCTTGATGTAAAGCATCGACTAAATAGCCACTTATGTGTCCGAATTTTACTGGAGCAATAACCGTGTTAGTGTCCAACTCCTCTTCTTCCATAAAAGCTAACGGCATAAAATAATGCTGATAAAATGCTTCTTTAAAATTAACCTCCAATAAAACACCATAATAAGTATTTTTTTTTGACGTTATTTTGAAATAATCTACAACTTCAATATACTTTAACGTACTTGCTTTTCCGCCATACCATCGTTTATTAATGATATAATTTTCCAATATATCTGACGAAAATATTTTGATAAATTCATCATCTGAAAAAGCATTTTTCCATTCATTTTTAAAGATAAATGGAGAAGAAAAAGTATCTTGATTCTCGTTATTCATGATTTTTGTTTTCATAATTTCTGTATTGAAATCTTGATTATTGTTTACTGAAAATCAATTAATATTACTTTTCAATTTTAAATAAATGAAAAGGTAATGCTGGATGAATTTCTATAAAATTCCATTCTTTATCCCAATAATAGCTGTTTCCAGTAATCAAATCGGTTACTTTAACAAACTGACCCGGATGAATTCCCAACGATTTTATTGGCAATTTCACCCAAGCTTGTTTGGCATAATAAGCATCCAAACTAGCAATCATTAAAGTTTCATTTTCTTTGTTATCATCGAATTTATAGTAGGCAATTACTTGGTCATTATCGGTATCACAAAACTCAATATTGTTGGTTTGTTGCAATGATTTTTCTTGCTTTCTAATTTGATTTATTTTAGAAATTAACAAAGTAATTTTATTTTCTTTGTTCCAATCCCAAAGTCGTATTTGATATTTTTCGCTATCCATATATTCCTCTTTTCCGGGAATCGCATCGGAAACCATGTATTCAAATACTGGTCCGTAGATACCAATAGAGGAACTTAATGTAGCTGCAAGAAAATATTTTTGTAAGTGCATGCTATCATTTGCGCCTTGTAATGCAAACGGATTTATATCGGGAGTATTTGGCCAAAAATTTGGTCTAAAGAATTCCTTTTGATTGGTTTGAGTAAGTTCGGTTAAATACTCAATTAATTCGGCTTTTGAATTACGCCAAGTATAGTAAGAATATGATTGTGTAAATCCTTGTTTTGCTAGTTCATGCATAATTTTCGGACGCGTAAAAGCTTCAGCCAAAAACAATACATCTGGATGTTTTTTCTTAATTTCTCCAATCAACCAACCCCAAAAATAAAATGGTTTTGTGTGTGGATTATCAACTCTAAAAATTTTAATTCCGCATTCTTCAACCCAAAATAAAGCACTATCTAAAAGTTCCTTCCAAAGGTTTTTCCAATCGTCACTTTCAAAATAAATTGGAAGGATATCTTGGTATTTCTTTGGTGGATTTTCAGCATATTGAACCGTTCCGTCAGGTCGCCATTTAAACCATTGCGGAAATTCTTTCACATACGGATGATCGGGCGCAGCCTGTAAAGCAAAATCCATTGCAACTTCAATTCCTATTTTTTTTGCAGAATTTACTAACGATTTAAACTCATCAATAGTTCCTAATTCTGGATGTGTTGATTTATGTCCACCATATTGCGAACCAATTCCCCAAGGCGAACCAACATCACCCGGATTAGCATCCGTTGCATTATTAATTCCTTTACGATTTACTTCTCCGATTGGATGAATTGGAGGAAAATATAAAGTATCAAATCCCATTTTGGCAACTCTAGGAAGTAAGTTTTCACAATCTTTAAACGTTCCGTGTTGCCCAGGAATTGATGAAGCCGAACGTGGAAAAAATTCATACCAAGTACTAAAAAGTGCTTTTTCTCTGTCAACATAAACTTTCAATTCCGCAGATTGATTAGCAAGAAATTTAGCTGGATATTTTTTGAAAATTAATTTTAATTCTTCTGAAGTGGCTTCGATTATAGCTTTATCATATTTCTTTTCATCTGAAAATATTTTTTCTATTTCTGATAAATATTTCTTTTCAGATGCAGAAACTTTTGATAACAAAGGTTTAATATATTCAATTCCTTCTAATAATTCAGACTTAACATGTTGATTATCATTAATTTTTTTACCGATTCCGTATTGCCAATTTAATGCGTAATCAATCCAAGCTTCAACAAAATAAGAGTAGAATCCTTGTTTCTCAACTGTAAAAGTAGTTTGGAAGGCATCATTTGGTAAAGCATTCAATCTAATTTCATTCCACTTTTTGTCTTTCTCATGTTTGAATTGAACAACAGCTTCCATTACATCATGTCCATCAGAAATAATATCAGCAGAAACTAAAACTTTTTGACCAACAATTCTCTTTATAAAAAATGCACCATTATCTAATTGTGGTAAAACATTTTCAATTATTACGCGTTTTTGATTTAACATTTTAAGTTATTTTTATGATGTGGTAAATTACAAAAAATAATAATATGTAATAACTTGCATGAAATTTTATTGAAATGACAAAAAAAAATCCTAAACAAGCACAAACATTGAAAATTCCGAGGATAATTGTTATAACCGCTAAATTTTTAGAGGTAATTTCTACAAAATTAGTAACTCGTTTTGCCGCTAAATTATTCACTACACCCATAAAATATAAAATTCCAAAAAGAGAATTCTTAATGGATAAAAATAGTAAACAACAAAAACTATTTATACCTAAAATTAATAAAGAAATTATGGTTTATCAATATGGAACTAGTAATAGAAAAATCTTATTAGTTCATGGTTGGTCTGGGCGAGGCACGCAATTATATAAAATTGCAGATGAACTCTTAAATATAGGATTTGCAACTATAAGTTTTGATGCACCTGCTCACGGAAAATCAAAAGGAAATACTACAATTATGGTTGAGTTTATTGAATGTATATTGGAAATTGAAAAGAAATATGGTTACTTTGAATTTGCAATTGGTCATTCATTAGGCGGAATGTCAGTTTTGAATGCAATCAAACATAAATTAAATATAGAGAAAGCTGTAATTATTGGAAGCGGAGATAGTATTCAAGACATAACAGATGATTTTATAAAAAATTTACAATTAAAACCCAATATATCAAATGAATTAACACATTATTTTGAGAATAAATATCAATTAAAAATGAATGATTTTTCTTCATCAGTTATTGCAAAAAAGGTGAAAATTCCAGTTTTAATAATTCATGATGAAAATGATGAAGAAGTGAATGTAAAATCAGCTCATGCTATTAGTAAAGTTTTAAACCAATCAAAATTAATAATCACCAAAGGATTAGGTCACAGAAAAATATTAGGAAATAACAAAGTAATTCAAAATATTGTACAATTTATAACTGAATAACATTATGGAACTATTTGAAAACAATTGGTCAGAAAAACTAAACCCATTAATTGAAAAATATAAAGGAAAGAAACATCCTTTGAATTATGATAATATTTATCAATTGATGATTGCTGTGATTATATCAGCTCAAGATTCTGATGCAAATATTAACAAAATCACACCTGCTTTATTTGAAGTTTATCCAAATCTTGAATCGCTTTCTGTTTCTAATATTGAATCATTAATTCCTTATATTTCAAAAGTTAGAAATTTTAATACTAAAGCAAGTTGGATAATTGAAATAGCTCAAACTTTAAAGATGGACAAAAATATTCCAACAACTTTGAATGATTTAGTCGCACTCAAAGGAATTGGAAGAAAATCAGCAAATGTAATAATGCGAGAAATGAAAGTTCCTGCAGAAGGAATTATTGCCGATTTACATGTTATCAGAGTTGCTCCTAGAATAGGATTAATTCAAGAATCAAAAGACGGAAATAAAGTTGAAAAACAATTGATGCAAGTATTACCTAATGAAATTTGGGGCGAAATCGGTATGGCAATTTCATTTTTGGGAAGAGAAATTTGTAGACCCACAAATCCAAAATGTTTAGAATGTCCAATTCAAAACCAATGTGAATATATATCAAAAAGTAATTTTTAGTATTTTATTTTGAATTTAAGTTTTATAAAAAAAATATTATGAAACAAATACCGCTCTATTCTATAGTAATCTTTCCAGATCCTGAGCAAATAATGCTTATAAAATCCTACAAACAATTATTAAAAAAAAATATTGGATGGTTTGGTAGTGTTAATTCAGATGCTCACATTACATTAATTAACTTTGAAAATGAATTTCTATTTCATTTATATATCAATCAAATTAGACAATTCTGCCGTACTATTATTCCAAAAAAAGTTGTTTTCAAAACTTTTGAATCATTCGGTACAAGTACTTTTTATATAGCTCCTGATAAAACCTCACAATTTTATCTTGACAAAATTATTGTTGATTTGCATAACTATTTAAACTTCAAAATAAATAATACTCATGCACATTTGACTATCGCTAGGAGTTTAGATAGTTATAGAATAAAATCAGCATTTAAATTATTTTCTAAAACTGAAATTAATTTTGAATTTTTATGTGACTCTATATATGTTAGAAAATTTAATGAACTAAATCAACAATATTCGGATATTATAGAAAAAATTGATTTTTTTAAGTAGTTTTTTTCCAAAACGAAAAAACCCTCACCAAATAAATGATGAGGGTTTTATAAAAAAGGCGGCGACATACTCTCCCACAGTAATGCAGTACCATCTGCGCAATCGGGCTTAACTTCTCTGTTCGGAATGGGAA
>NZ_JAPQNT010000013.1 GCF_028867965.1 Flavobacterium sp. SUN046 | reverse complement strand
TGTAATTGGTGAACCTATACAAACCGTTTGACTAGTTGTTGACCCAGCCGATGTTAAAGTTAAAGTAGCCGTTGGACTTACCGTAATTGTACCACTTAATGATGGAAATCCACAATTGCCGCCTGTTGTGGTTATAGTGTAAGAAAATGGTGAGCCAACTGAAGTTATTGGTGTTCCGCTTATCGTGACTGTATTGCCAGTAGTTGATGCAGTAACGCCTCCAGGCAAACCAGTAACAGTTGCTCCTGTTGCTGTACCTCCAAAATTATAAGTAATTGGAGTTATTGGCGAATTAATACAAACTGTTTGATTCGTTGTTGCAACTGTTGATGTTAAAATTATGACTGCTAATGGATTAACTGTAATAGTTCCAGACAATGAAGCAGTCCCGCAACTTCCACCAGTCGTGTTAACTGTATAACCAAATGGAGAACCTAAAGTTGTATTCGGCGAACCGCTAATAGTTATTGTAGTTCCAGAAACCGTAGCTGTAACTCCTGCAGGCAAGCCAGTTACAGTAGCACCTGTAGCAGAACCACCAAATGTGTAAGTAATTGGTGTTATTGGAGAATTGACACAAACTGTTTGATTAGTTGTTGCCGCTGCAGAGGTCAAAGTTACAGTAGCATTAGTTGTAACATCAACTTGTATCAATTGAAAAGGCCTACAAGTTAAATCAACTGGAGCTGGATTAGCAATTGCATATATATAATATGTACCAGATAAATTTGGTAATGACCCTAAATTTCCTAAAGCCGCAGGATCATAACATGCAACTCCAGACGCATTTGGTGTAGCATACCCTAGCAACACGCCTCCTGTATACATAGCGTCTCCAGATTGAGGTGTGGTAAAATAAACATATTCTATAGCATCAACACCTGAAAAAGTAGTATTCACACACAATTGAGCTGGATCACCACCAATACATATTGATTGATTTGCTGATGGATTAGTAATTGTAGAACAAGATGTATTTAAAATAAAACTTTTTACTTCTGTACAGCCTGCTCCAACTAAATCTTGAATTGCTACATATATAACTTGACCGTTCGTACCCGGAAAAGTAGTTGTATTTACTATTGGATTTGCAATATTTTGAGCATCAATTAATGACAAATGATAACTAATTTCATAATTTGTAGGATTAGCTCCATTTAACATTACTGGCGTGTTAGACCCTAGGTTAAAAATACCTGTTGGCTCAGTTAAATCTAATGGTTGAGACAAAGGAAATTGAGGTAAAAACTCTACCACAAAAGCATTAGTACTACTGTACTGACATCCTGAAGGTAAAGTTACCGTTACCGTATAATTACCTGGCTGAGTAACTGTATAAGTGTTACTTGGACCAGAAAAAATAGGATTAGTTCCTAAATACCATGTGTAAGTAGCACCAGCAATTGAACTAGCTCCAAAAACAATATCTCGAGATCCTCCAAAACAAATTGCAGTTCCATCGGCAATAGTATAACTAGGATTATTAAATCCTGAACCAGATGTAATAGCACTACCAATATTAAAACTTCCTCCAGCAAGAAAAACTGCTGAATCATAAGAACTATCATTTCTATCAGCAATAACTAATTTAATGTGATACAAATCATTAGGCGTAACAACCGAAGCGGCTGTCATTTGAACTGTCAAACCATTAAAATTTGTTGCGGCTGCTGAAGCTGCCGCAGATGGCGGAGCAGTGTAAGAACCAAAATAAGTTGGATTAACCGATGGACAGCTATTATTATTAGCGTTGTTTCTTATGGTTGTTACAGAAATTGGATCGGGTGTAGAAGGAACCAAAGCCAAATTCACAGGCGCAGAACCAGTAGTAAGATTAGTCAAGAAAAAAGCAAAAGCATCAGAATAAGAACATTGAAAAGTACCATATTCTTCTGAAGCAAAAAGAAAATCAAAACTCATTGTTGAAGATAAAGGAACAAAATCAAATTCTAATATCGTTGCATTAAAATGAGTATCTGATGGAAGCGCTACTCCTAGTGATTGAAGATAAGCTAATAATTGTGGATCACCTGGCCAAGTTCCATTACCTTGTGTTGTTGTGTTTGGACCCGGTGCAGCGGTTGCTAATCCTGTACTCAAAATTACACCATTTGCTAATGGAAATGACGGATTAGTGTTCGTAAAATAACCAATTCCATTTGTTGAATTGTTTGTTCCAGTATTTCCTGTACTCCAAGTTATGTTAGAAACCGTTCCAGCACAAGCTGCAGAAGCGCTAGAACCAAACAAGACATTCTGCACTAATTGTGGAACTGTATATGTAGTTGAATTCACACTTATTGCTTGAGAAAAACCATTTTGACAAATAAATATAAACGCTAAAAAAAGTAAAGTTTTTTTCATATTTTATATGTAAGTAAACGCGATTTAATAAAGAAAATAACGCTCGAAGTGTTAATTAATTGTTTAAAAGTCCAAATATAAACAATCCAAGAAAATAACTTTGTTAAATTTGTAGAAAATTACACTAAACACTATGAAAATTTCAATAAAAGAAACCCAAAACCCAACAATAATAAAATTTGAATTTCCTGATTTCATTACTCAAAATGAAAGCTTCGAATTCAAAAACATCGATGAAGCCAAAAATTCACCGCTTGCACAACAATTATTTTACTTACCATTTGTGAAAACTGTTTACATTTCAGGCAACTTTATTGCTATTGAACGATTTAGCATCGTTGATTGGAAAGATGTTCAAGATGATGTTGCCGAACAAATTGAAGATTATGTCAAAAATGGCGGAAAAATAATCATTGAAGACATCCTAAAACCTAAAAAATCGGCAATAAGCGTTTACGGAGAAACTACTCCAAATCCTGCAACGCTGAAATTTGTCGTAACTAAAAGGCTTACAAAAACTGCTGTTGAATTCAAAAATATTGACCAAACCAACGCTTCACCATTGGCTAAAGAATTGTTCGGATTTTCATTTGTAAAAGAAATTTTTATCGACGAAAATTACATTTCAGTTACCAAATATGATGTTGCTACTTGGGAAGAAATAACGCTAGAAATCCGTACATTTATCAAACAATTTATCGAAAATGGCGGCACCGTTATTGACGAAACCTTGATAGTTCAAGATGACAAACAAGAAAAACAACAAATCAAGAATTTCGACAATTTAGACACGACATCACAACAAATCATAAATATTCTTGAAGAATACGTTAAACCAGCAGTAGCAGCCGATGGCGGAAATATTTTATTCGATTCTTTCGATGAAGAAACCAAACGTGTTAAAGTGATTTTACAAGGTTCATGCAACGGCTGTCCGTCATCAACTTTTACCCTAAAAAGCGGTATTGAAAACATGCTTAAAGACATGCTAAATGACAAAGACATTATCGTTGAAGCACTAAATGCATAAATTTATTTGAAGCGAACCGCATGAGAATTCTTGGTTTCCATATTCCTGCTTTCAGCTAAACAAGGTATCGCTTCAATCAGGGCTAGCTTGTAATTGTATCGAATAAATTCAGTAGTTCTAAACAACCAATAACCAAAATTCATATGAAAAATTTCAAACTATTTTCTTCAATAATTTTGCTTTCATTACTATTTGTTAACTGCAAATCAGAGAAAAAAACAGTCGATTTTAAAAAATTAACGCAAAATTATTTCGACGATAAAAACGCATTAAATCCGCTTGACGCAACTCTAAATGGTCAAAACCAATACAACGACCAACTACAATTGGAAATGACCGATTCGTATCGCAAAAAACAAGGCGAATTTTTTTCAAAATATGAAAACCAATTATCTGAAATTGATAGAGAAAATCTTTCTGAAGAAGAAAAAAATAGTTTTGACATCATAAAATGGGAAGTTGAAATTGGCAAAAATTTACTAAAACAAAATGCCAATTTAATGCCAATTCATCAATTTTGGGGCACACATTTAACTATGGCACAATTTGCAGCTGGCGAAAGTGCACAACCATTTAAAACCGAAAAAGACTATAAAAACTTCCTTACAAGAATGGATATATATTCCGTTTGGTTAGATTCAGCGGTGGTTTACATGAAAAAAGGAATTGAAAAAGGTGTAGTTTTACCAAAATCACTAACTGAAAAAGTCATTCCGCAATTCGAAGAAATGATTACGCCTAAAGTAGAAGATAATTTATTTTATACTACGATAAAATCAATGCCAAAAAGTTTTTCTGAAGCTCAAAAAAAGCAATTAACTGATGAATACGCAGCTATGATTTCTGAAAAACTAATGCCTCGATATAAAAAAATGGCCGATTTTTTAAAATCAGAATATTTACCAAAATCAAGAACTACAAGCGGAATTGGAAGTATTCCAAACGGAAACGAACTTTATAAAGTTTACGTAAAACAATGGACTACAACTGAAATGTCACCTGAGGAAATTCATAATCTTGGATTGAAAGAAGTAGCACGTTTAAAATCGGAGATGGAAAAAGTAAAATCTGAAGTTGGTTTTAAAGGAACATTAAAGGAATTCTTCAATTATGTAAGAAACAAACCCGAATTAAAACCTTTCAAAAAACCAGAAGAAGTAACAGCTAATTTCGAAAAATATTATCAAACGATAAAACCAAATGTTGATAAATTATTTTCTTTACAACCCAAAACAGCATTTCAAATAAAAAGAACGGAAGCATTTCGTGAGAAAACTGCAAGCGCCGAATATGTTCAAGGTGCAGCCGATGGTTCGCGACCAGGAACTTTCTATGTACCAATTCCTGATGTTAAAGAATATAATTATTATGCCGACGAAGATTTATTTCTACATGAGGCAATTCCGGGACATCATTTTCAAATCTCATTACAGCAGGAAAACAAACTTCTACCCGATTTTAGAAAATTCAATTGGTTTGGAGCTTATGGCGAAGGTTGGGCATTATACACCGAAAGTCTGGGTAAAGAATTAGGATTATACAAAGACCCATACCAATATTTCGGGATGTTAAGTAGCGAAATGCACCGTGCCATTAGATTAGTTGTTGACACAGGAATGCATGCTAAAGGTTGGACACGCGAACAAGCAATTCAATATTCTTTAGATAATGAAGCCGAAAGTGAAGCTAGTATAATATCTGAAGTTGAACGCTACATGGCTATTCCCGGACAAGCATTGTCGTACAAAGTAGGGCAACTAAAAATAATTGAACTTCGTGAACGAGCTCAAAAAGCGATGGGTTCAAAATTTGATATTAAAAAATTCCATCAAATGGTTTTAGAATCTGGAGTAATGCCATTAGCACTTTTAGAAAATAAAATAGACAATTGGATAAAAACATCTAAATAAACAAAAATGCCTCGCTAAAATTAGTGTGGCATTTTTTTATACTGTAACTTCTTCAGAAGCTTTTATATTTATAGGTTTTCCATCAACATCATAAAATTGGTATCGGTACTTTAGTTTACCATTCAACTCTTCAATATCAACATGCATTTGATAAAAACCATGATTCCACTCAACAATTATGTCAAAATAGTAATCTCCAACACCAAAACTTGTTGGCAAATTACTAACATAAACCAACTTCTTCGATTTTAAATTTAAAGTATTTACCTCAATATTATTATACGCACCAACTTCTTCATTATCAAAGGTTCTACCCATATAATTGTATTCTTTGGGCTTCTTTTTACCCTTAGTTTCTTTTGGATCATTATAAATATCTTTAACCGAAAAAATAACATCTTTCAATGAAAATTTTCCAACATTAGTTATAGAAAATTTTAATTGATGGTTATACATCATTCGTTGTCCTTTTTTTCTAGGTTCATCTAAAATGTCATCGCCTTCACCTAAATCAATATCTTTAATTTCAATAATCGGAATATTAACGCCCGAAACTTGGGTAATCATTTCTTGTTTTAATTCTTCATTCTTTACATCAGTTTCTACAAATTGTTCTTTAGTTTCTTTTATTTCATCGGTTAGAACATCTATTTTTTGGTTGGCAATTTCAATTTCGGCATCATTACTATCATTCAAATCGGCAGTAGTACTCGATTTGTACAATGAAAATAATGCGCCTGTAATTAAAACAAATCCAATAAAGGCCAATATAAGTGCTGTCATAGAAGAATTCTTTTTCATTCCAATGAATTGGTTACAATTTATTTTTAGAGATTATACAAAAATAATCATTCAAAATGCAGATTTTTTGGTAAAAAAAATAAGTTCTTAACATAGAAATTAACCAATTTTTGAAATAAAAAAAGTCCGAAACGTTAATTTCGGACTTTTTGTGCGGATAATAGGACTCGAACCTACACGCCTTGCGGCACCAGATCCTAAGTCTGGCATGTCTACCAATTTCACCATATCCGCGAAAATTGTGAGTGCAAATATAAACAATACTTTGTAATTTCCAATACAGAAATAACAAATTACAATAAAAATAATACTTCTTAAAAAATTTGGAATTTGGAATTTAAATATTGGAATTTGTATTTGTATATTTGACATTATAATTTATCAAATAAAATGGACAATATAAAACAATACGTTCAAGAAAATAAAGAGCGTTTTCTTGACGAATTAATCGAATTATTAAAAATTCCTTCTGTAAGTGCCGATACTGCTTATTCTCAAGATGTAATAAAAACTGCAAATGCTGTTAAAACTTCGCTAGAAAAAGCAGGTTGCAATCACGTCGAAATTTGCGAAACTCCAGGTTATCCAATCGTTTTTGGCGAACATATTATAGACAAAAACCTTCCAACAATTTTGGTTTACGGACATTACGATGTGCAACCGCCAGATCCAATGGAACTTTGGACTTCGCCACCATTTGAACCTGTTATCAAAACCACAGAAATTCATCCTGAAGGAGCAATTTTCGCTCGTGGTGCTTGCGATGATAAAGGTCAAATGTACATGCACGTAAAAGCATTTGAATATATGGTTGCTAACAACAATTTGCCTTGTAATGTAAAATTCATGATTGAAGGCGAAGAAGAAGTTGGTTCTAAAAGTTTAAGTTGGTTTGTAGAACGCAACCAAGAAAAACTTTCGAACGATGTGATTTTAATTTCAGATACCGGAATGATTTCCAACCAACAACCATCAATTACAACAGGTTTAAGAGGTTTAAGCTACGTAGAAGTTGAAGTTACTGGTCCAAATCGCGACTTACATTCTGGACTTTATGGTGGCGCTGTTGCCAATCCTATAAATGTGTTGACTAAAATGATTGCGTCGCTTCATGATGAAAACAATCATATTACCATTCCTGGATTTTATGATAATGTAGAAAAATTATCGTTAGAAGAAAGAGCCGAAATGGCAAAAGCACCATTTAGTTTAGACAATTATAAAAAAGCATTAGATATTGCCGATGTTTATGGCGAAACAGGTTATGTAACCAACGAAAGAAACTCTATTCGTCCAACATTAGACGTTAACGGAATTTGGGGCGGATATACTGGCGAAGGCGCAAAAACAGTAATCGCAAGCAAAGCTTATGCAAAAATATCAATGCGTTTAGTTCCAAATCAAGATTGGGAAGCAATCACCGAATTGTTCTCGAAACATTTTGTAAGTATTGCACCAAAATCGGTAACTGTGAAAGTTACACCGCATCATGGTGGACAAGGTTATGTAACACCAATTGATAGTATTGGTTACAAAGCAGCCAATAAAGCGTATACAGAAACCTTCGGAGTTCCTGCAATTCCAGTTCGTTCTGGAGGAAGTATTCCGATTGTAGCGTTGTTCGAAAAAGAACTAAAATCTAAAACAATTTTAATGGGATTCGGTTTAGATTCTGATGCCATTCACTCACCAAACGAACATTTTGGAATTTTTAATTATTTGAAAGGTATTGAAACTATTCCTTTGTTTTATAAGTATTTTGTGGAATTGAGTAAGTAGTTTAACCGCAAGGAACGCAAAGTTTTACGCAAAGAACGCTATATTTAAAAATCCGTTTATTCTTAATTGAGTAAGCGGATTTTTTTTACGCCAAAGTTTGTCATTTCGACAAAGGAGAAATCTCATAATCTGAGTTACTTTATGAGATTTCTCCTAAAAGGGCGAAATGACAAAACAAAACCAACCAAACTAATTTTCAACAAATTACAACATAAAATATTTTTTGGCGTTAAATTTGTATATCATCAATCATCATAAAATCAATCATCATGTTAAAACGTTTTTTTATCTTGTGTTCCGGTGTCGATAGCGACATTGTGAACGGTTGTTCTAACGGTGAACAAAATAAATATGCCGGAATTGGAGCCACAGTTTTCTTTACTGCAATTATGGCTTTCATCGCCAGCAGTTATGCGCTTTTTACAGTTTTTGATAATACTTATATTGCTATGGCATTTGGTCTTCTTTGGGGATTACTTATTTTCAATCTCGACCGATTTATCGTTTCAACAATCAAGAAACGTGATAATTTTATGGACGAATTCATTCAGGCAACTCCGAGAATTATTTTAGCCATTATTATTGCAATAGTAATTTCGAAACCATTGGAAATCAAAATTTTTCAAAAAGAAATTGCAACCGTTTTGTTGAAAGAAAAAAATGAAATGGCAATGGCTAACAAAAAGCAAGTTGCCAATTATTTCAAAACCGATGTTGATAAAAACAAAACTGAAATCGACGGATTAAAATTGGATATTTCCAAAAAAGAAAAAGAAGTTGCGGCTTTATACCAATCGTATATTACCGAAGCAGAAGGTTCGGCAGGAACCAAAAAAATGGGTAAAGGTCCAATTTATAAAGAAAAAAGAGCTGCTTACGATTTGGCAAACACGCAATTGGACTCCTTAAAAAACACTAATAGCAAAATCATTGTCGAAAAAGAAGCAACTGCCAAAACTTTACAATCCGATTTAGACAAAAAAGTAACCGAAACACAACCCATAATTGACGGTTTCGACGGATTAATGGCAAGAATAAATGCGTTGAATAAATTGCCATGGTTGCCATCATTTTTTATAATGTTGTTATTTTTAGCCATTGAAACTTCGCCAATTATAGCGAAATTATTATCGCCAAGAGGCGAATATGATTTTAAACAAGAAGATGCCGAAATGGGAATCAAAAACGTAATCGCACAAAACCGATACCAAAGTGATTTGCAAAAGAAAACCGATGCAGAAATCTACGATAAGGTTTACGCCGACATAAAAGACGACAAAGAGTTATATAATTACAAGAAAAAAGGTGCTTTGGAATTACTGAAACTTCAAGCTGATGGATTTGTTGAAAAGCAGAAAAAGGCGATATAGTTTTGCTTCAAAATCAAAGAGATTTTTACATATTATAAAAAAATAAAAAACCGATAGCATACTACAACTATCGGTTTTCTTATGTTTAAATTTTATTATTATTTTTATCTGTAATGCAACGCTATTTGTGCCAATTGCCCAACAATTTTTATAGAATCTTTCATTGATAATTTAGATCCGTCAGCGTGAATCCATCGATTTAAAGGTTTTTCTAAAATTAATTCTTGTGTTTGTTTGGTTCCATATATTTTTTTCATTCTCATGAAAATCTCAACATCAAAGATCCATTTGGTGATGAATTTTTCGTTTAATGTTTTTTCAATTATTTCTTTTGTCATTATTTTGGCACCACATTGTGTGTCATTAATTTCCATTCCTAGAATTTTTCTGATGATAAAATTTATAGTTTTACTAATAATTGCCCTTGCAGATTCTTTAGTAATATCGGCACCCATTCTAGAAATTCTTGAACCAAAAACTAATTTGTATTTAGAATTATAAATAGTATCAGCCAAATCTTGAAAATCATCAAAATTAGTTGATAAATCAGCATCTAAAAATCCAATATAATCAAATTGACTTTGTTTGGCTAAATGCAACATTCCAAGTCGAACAGCTTCGGCTTTACCTCCATTCTTCTCACAATCGTAAATGCTAATGTAATCTTCTTTTCCCTTTCGCAATGCTTCTAAAACCTCTAATGTTTTGTCCTTACTTCCATCGTTTACAAAACACAAATGATAACCTAAATTTTGGTCTGCAAAGTCAATAAATTCTTGACTTGATATTCGTGTTTCTTCATTATAACACGGAATTACGACACCTATACATTTGTTTTGGATAAATTGTTGTTTAGTGTTTGATTTTTCATTGACTATTGCATCAACATTTGATCCTATTAATCGTTTCACTCTAGCACTAATTTCGTTTAAGCTTAACGGTTTTTTCATATAATCGTCAATTCCCAAATCAAAGCCTTTTGTAATGATATCTTCATCGGTATTTCCAGATAAAACCATAACTGGAGTTTTGTCTTTTTTGACTAATTTGATGTGCTTTACAACTTCCAAACCCGATAAAAATTCATTTGATGCTACTTCATCTGAATCACTTGACATATTAATATCAACAATTACTAAGTCTGGATTATCATGATCGTATTTGTCAATTGCATCAGCAATAGTATTTGCACTCACAACTTGGTAACCTAAATCGGATAGCGATTTCTCTAAAGACAACAAAACCAATTGCTGATCATCAATTATTAGAATTTTTTTCATATTTATTGTATTGATTTAAAACAGTCTACATACATTGTGATAATTTTATCCATTGAAAGTGCACTTGCAGCTTCAAAATTTGTCATTGCTAATTCTCTGCGATAGGTATCATTTGATATAATTTTGTCAATAGCAAGTGCTAACGATTGAGCACTTTCTGGGTCGAAAAATTCACCTTTATAACCTTCATCTTTTATTAGTAAAGCTAAATCGCCCAAATCTGGCATAATAACTGCTTTTCCGTAACTGCCAGCTTGGTGCAAAACTCCAGAACTTCCGGTTGTTGATGTATAAGGAAACACAACAATTGTGCTGTCGGTAAAAATACGTTCAACATCATTTTCTTCTACATATCCAGTGAAAATCACACCTTCAACATTTTTATATTTTTCTTGAACACCATCTAAATAACCAGGTGTATTTGGACTATCTGTTCCAGCTATTACTATTTCTAATTTTTCTGGATTTGTTTTTCTAACAATTTCGACAGCTTCTATCAAAATCTCGACTTTTTTATATGTTCCAAATTTTCCAAACGCCATAATTTGTTTTGGTCCAGATTTGGGTTCGAAATTTGGATTTTTTACTGATTCAAAAGTTCCGTGTGGAATTAAGACAACATTCGTAGTGTGATATTTAGCATTTAAAACAGCTACATATTTATGAATTGTTACTGCCACTTTATTGGCTTTCAAAATACATCTAGTAATACTGGTTCCAATAAAATTATAAATAGACTGCATCAATTTACTTTCGGTAAATCCGGCTTTTTCCAAATCGACTTGTTCTAGAATATTATGAAGTAAAACAACCGTTTTATATCCAAAAATTCTCAAAATCATTGGTAATAATAATCCTAATGCCGATGGAATTTTCTTATCTCCAAATTTCACAAATTGAAGATTAAAAAGGATTGCATCTGGTTTTTCTTGACGAACTGCTTTAAAAATTGAAAAAATAGAGGTGTAACTATTGAATTCCCAACAATCTTTTACTTTTACTTTTTCTTTGTTATCAAAATCCAATTGTTTTGGCTCTATGGTTTTATCGGATAATAAAACTAATTCGGATATTTCAGGATTTTGAACAAAGTTTTTAACCAAATGATATCCATATTCATTTAAGGTTACTTTGCTTGGCGGAAATGCAGTTACTACAGCTACTTTCATATGTTCAAATTTTATTTTTTATCGGTAACACATGGTATCGCTTTTTCATCATTGGCGTTTGTTTGCAACAAACAGTTATTAATAGCGATTTCATATATAAATTATACTTTTTTATTGTTGTTGAAAAAGAAAAAACTCAATTGAAATACTAATAATACGATCATTGCAATTATTTGCATAACAACAACTTGTTCCAATGAATTGTGGTATAAAACTATTAATATTATTTGAGTCAATCCTAAAAATGCCGAAATTATTACTGGTACATATTTATTGATTGAAAGGAAATAGTAGGCAAAAATATTAGCTACAGCAAAAATTGAAGTAGCCAAAGCGTATTTCCATAGCAAGAAAGCAATTGGTAAATACTTTTCACCAAACATTATTCGAACAACAAGTTCTGGGAATAAAAATGCTCCTAAAACAATTATTGTTGATAGGCAAACAATATATAAAACGTATTTTAAAAGAATTGGTAGTGTGTCAACGCCATCTTTTTTTAGCTGAATTACTTTAGGCAAAAGTAGCATTACAAACATCCATGCAACGAAATATACAACTCTTCCAATTAGTGCTAAAGAAGCATATAATCCTGCTTGTTCGTTGTCAAAATAGTGTTTAACCAACATAATATCGCTGTTGTTGATTATGATTTGTGTTAGTTCATAAAAAGCAGTTAGCGCAAAAAATGTAAGAATTGGTTTTGTATATAAATTTTCATTTTCTACATTTTCGTTTTTAGAAACAATAGATTTTTGAAAGGGAATTAATCCAAAAACAAAAGAAACCAAAATACCAATTGCAATAATTATTGAAGATTGGATTTGCGGTAAAATGTAAATCAATGAAATGGTTAAAACTAAACGACATAACATTTCAAAATAGTAGGTTTTTGATAAATTTTTCAAATCGTTTTTACCTTGATACAAACCTCGATTGATGCTCATTATGAAATATAGTGGTAGTCCCAAACCAAAAACTACAAACATTAATGATGTTTTGGTTTTAAAAACTTCTTGTAATTGGTGATTGAAAGCAATTACAAGACAACCAAATAACAATCCAAATAGTACTGCATATTTGAAAATGAATTTTAAGAATAGATGCAATTTCGTGCCTTCAAACAAAACAGCATATTTTGCAGTAGTAACTTGAAAAGTCATTCCAACAAAAGACAAAACTAAAAGTAAAGTGATTAAAATTGCAGCGTCAGCAAATTGAGATGGACCAAGTATCCTTCCTAAAAGTAGGTTGTATAGATAATTTCCACCGTTGACAAACAAAATTGTCAGCATAAAAAACTGTTCTTGACTTATTTTAGTATAAAAATGCTTGAGTTTTAAAACCAATTTAGTTTTTTTTTAATTATAATTATGCTAAATCTATATTTTTCATCCAAATATATAATATTATTTTTTAATAAGTATTCCCTAATTTATCTAAAATAATTTAAAAAAAAACTTAAATAAATATAACAGTTTTAAAAAAAAACTAAAAAATTGTTAAGAAATTATTTTATCTGTAATAAAATGCTATTTGACCAATTTGACCAATGATTTTAAATGAATCTTTGAATGATAATTTAGAGCCATCCATGTGAATCCAGCGATTTAACGGTTTTTCGCAAATGAATTTTTCAGCATTTTCTTTTCCATATACTTTTTTCATTCGCATAAAAATTTCAACATCAAACAACCATTTAGTTAAAAATTTCTTTTGAAACGTTTTTTCAATTATTTCTTTAGTCATGATTTTTGCTCCACATTGTGTGTCTTTAAAATTCATTCCTAATGTTTTTCTAATAATATAGTTCACTGTTTTACTGATAATTGCTCTTGAGGATTCTTTGGTGATTTCGGCTCCCATTCTCGGAATTCTAGAACCACTAACAACTTTGAAATCTGAATTATAAATGGTTTCAACCAGTTCATTAAAATCGTCTAAATTTGTTGATAAATCAGCATCTAAAAACCCAATGTAATCAAATTGATATTCTTTAGCTAAGTGCAACATACCTAAGCGAACTGCTTCTGCTTTTCCACCATTTTTTGGGCAATCATAAACACTAATTCTACCTTCATAATTTTTTTTCAAATCATACAAAAGTTCTAATGTATTGTCTTTACTTCCATCATTAACAAAACACAAATGATATCCTAAATTTTTAGTTACAAAAGTTTTAAATTCATCACTTGATAATCTACTTGCTTCATTATAACAAGGAATCACAATTCCAACTACTTTGTTTTGAATGTATCTATTTTTATCAGCATTATATCTAATATTACTAGCTCCAATTAGTCGTTTTACTCTTAAACCAATTTCATTTAAACTTAATGGTTTTTTCATATAATCTTGAGCTCCAAGTGAAAATCCTTTTTCAATAACATCTTCATCAGTATTTCCTGATAAAATCATAACAGGAGTTTCATGTTGCTTTATAGTTTTTATGTATTTTATTATTTCTAGTCCAGATGCTTTTTCATTTACACCAAGTGGTAAAGTAGAACTATCACTAGTTGGTAAAACAGGCATATTAATGTCAACGATTACTAGATCTGGATTATGCTGATCATATTTTGAAATTGCATCAAAAACATTATTAGAAGTTACTACTCGATATCCAAAATCGTTTAAACATTTTTCAAGAGAAAGTAATACTAGTTGTTGATCGTCTACGATTAATATTGTTTTCATTTTTTGTTTTTGTTTTTTTCCTCTGCAAATATAGCTTAGTTATCAAGTTGATAATTAGCTTTTAGATGAAAATACACAGTTGTATCGACGAATGGTTTATTTGTATAGACTTATTATTTTCTTCTATATAAAGTATATTACTATATTTACAACATGTATATAAAGCATAAGTTGTAAGTGAAAGAAACTTCTAACAAATATTTAATTGTAGCACTACTATTTGGATTAACCTTCCATGGAAGCGCTATTTTCTTTACTTTAGAAAATACTTACGACGCTTTAATTCATATGTTTTTCGGAAATCATTATGCTCATAGTTGGTTTGAACCATGGAATTATAGCTGGTATACCGGCTTTAACGTAATGAGTTATCCACCATTAGTACATCAAGCAATTGGTTTACTTTCCTTAATTGGTGGATTAAAATTTGGAATGTTTACCGTAGCCCTTGTTGGAATTCTACTTTTTATTACAGGTGTTTTTAGATTTTCTCATTTAATAACTGGAGATCGAACTGTAGCAGGATACGCTTCTATTTTAGCAGTTGTTTCGTCCTCATTTGTCGAAACTTTGCACATTTTTGGTCAACTTCCAAGCATTATCGGAATTTCGGTTTTGATGCACGCTATGCCAGAAATTTACCTTTTCATTAAAACTGGGAAAAAGAAATATTATTTTACTTCTGTTTCCTTAATGGCAGTAACGGTTTGTTCACATCATGTAACTCCTTTATTTGGTATGGTTTTCTTTATATCGCCATTAATCGGTATGATAATAATGGATACTGCAAGAGAACAAGTAAATTCATTTAAAGAAATCACATTCAAAATATTCTACAAAACATTTCTTTCTTTATTAAAAAGAATCATACTTTTTTGCGGAAGTGCTGTTTTTTTATTGGTGTTTTGCATACTTCCTTATTGGATAAATTCTAAAGCTAATCCTATTACTCAAGTTCCAATTCCGCACGGAAGTCGCGATAATTTTTTACATGTAACTTCATCTGGACTGATGTTTTTCTTGATTCCTTGGGGAATTTTATTGTTTATTTTGCCATACATTTTTTATAGATATTTTACCAAAAGATACATTTTCTTCGGATTGTCTTTAACCTTATTAACGATTTTAGGAACTGGTGGAACTACACCTATTCCGATAATTATTTTAGGTTCAAACGCTTTTAACATATTAACATTAGATAGATTTACACTTTGGGCATCGATAATGAGTTTGCCAATGTTTGGCGAATTCGTATATCGACTAGTTGAAGGCGATTTAAAAACTGCATTACAAAATCGATTTGGAACCGTTTACCACAGAATTATTGGCGGATTGTTTGCAGGTAGCTTTTTATTGTTTGCAGTATTCACAATAACATTGGGATATTTTAGACCATTGCAACCACAAAAAATTAATTTTTTACCTATTGTTAATTTCTTAAATCAAGACCAACACGATCATTGGCGTTTTCTACCACTAGGTTTTGGCGATCAAATGGCGTATTTATCTACACAAACAAAAGCAATGACTGTCGATGGAAATTATCATTCGGCAAGGCGATTACCAGAATTAACTTCACGTGCTGTAGAACGATTAGAAAATTCTAAATTTCGAGGATTGGAAGGCATTGGTTCATTGCAACAATTTTTAACCGTTCCTGAAAAATACAATTTGAAATATGTTTTTTCTAACGATAAGTTCTATGATCCTATTCTTTATTTCTGTGGTTGGCATCGATTATCGCAATTGGAAAACGGCATCATGGTTTGGGAAAAACTAAATGTGCAACCTTTATCTAAAATTCTCCCAAGAGATGAAGTACCAACTTATTTAAAATTAATGTGGGGCATAATTCCAATGTTAACCATATTAATTGCTTTTGTTTTAAATATTCAAATGATTTGGCTACAAGCCTTAAAAATAAAACCGCTTCAAATACCCGATTTTCAAAAACATAATATTGTCTATTCCAATTTTCCTAAGCGAATGATAAAGCTGCTTCATATTTGGGCTGGAATATTATTACTAATTATCAGTTTTGGAGTTTATCGGATTTACATAAAAAATGCTACACAAATAAGTCCCGAAAATGCAGTAAAATCTTACTATGATGCTTTGGATTTTAAATATTATGATAAAGCATATTCGTTAGTTGTTCCTAATAAAGAATATCCAATTTCACAATTTTTATTAGAAATTTCAGTATCTGATGGTGTTTTAAATTCCTACGCAAAGTTAGACGCCATAGAAACCAAAATTGTAAATCAAACTAAAGATAAAGCCAAAGTAATTGCTATTACCAAATGGGTTACTCCTTTGGAACTTATTGAAAAAACGTACACGCATCAAGTTCAAAAAATTAATGGAAAATGGTTTATTATTCCTGATAAAAAAGATGCTGATATTCCACCAGATGAATTTATTTCAGACAATATTAACTCCTATTTTAAACAAGGACGACGAAAAATATCTACGCAACAGACCTATCACGAAGACATCATGCGTCAACCTGATTTGGAAATCATATCTGCGCGATTAATTCATATAGACAGTCAATATGTGGTAGTTGGTGAAGTTCAAAATATTGATAATGTGCCTGCCGATGTAGTTTTAAAAGCAACTTTATATGATAAAAACGACAAAGCTTTAGCTAGTTTTAATGCTAAATACGATATCAAACATAAATTGATGCCAAAAGAAATAACAAGTTTTAAAGTGAATTTTGAAGATATTGCATGGTTAAAATCGACTGATGTGAAACCTACAACTTTCAATCCGAATGAATTTACACCTAAAAAATTGAAAAATTCACCAGTTACTTTTGACATTCAAAGTGCTGGTAATGTTGCCACAACCGATTTATATAATGGTGTTTCAATTTCAGATTTATCAATAAGCACAACCGAAATTAAAGGTACATTATTCAATAATGGAATTCAAGAAGTAACCATTCCGCAACTTTTGATATCGTATTACAATGATAAAAAAGAATTAATTTATGTAGATCATCAGTTTATAAAAGAAGGCGTTCGCATTCAACGCAAACAATATTTTACTTATAAATTGGCTTCGCTTTTCAAACCAATTATTATAAAATCATCTACAGAAAATTGTTTTGTAAACGGATTGAAATCGGCGGAACTTGCAAGAGTCGTAATTCCAAAAAGAAATGTGCAACAAGAAGAAGCTCAATTGCAAAAAGTCAATGGTCATTTCAACTATTCTTACATAAAAATTGAAGTTAACAATTACATTGGAAATCCACGATAATGAAGAAAAAAATATACATAGTATTTTTTGCAGTTGTCACCTTATTTTTGGTGTCAAGCACTTTATTACCAAAAAAAGAAAGCATTAATTTTACATTAGAAACTAACGAAAAAATATTTGTTGCAGGTACAAAAATAGCTATTGATTTCAAAAGTACTTCATCTACAAAACCACAGTTTTTTATAATTCACTCCTACGGCAAAACACTTTTAGATGGCACTATTAGCAATGGAAAAATCACTTTTATACTACCCGAAATTTACGCAAAAAAAACAGGAAAAGTAGATTGGTTTTTAGTTTTAGATGGAGAAAATAAGTTACAAGGAACTTTTGAAATTGTGCCAAATGATAAAACTAAAACACTAATTGAAAATTATATTGGACCGCCGAGTACATTGGTTGGTGATCATCATTTTGTAATGTATGTAACTATTCCAACCGACAGTTTAGACAATCCTAAATCTGAAAATACACCTGTAATTATAAAAAATCAATTTTTGAATTCAATTACAAAAGAAACCATTAAGTCGAAAGATTTTGTAGCTTGGAAAGACATTTATGCGCCAACAAAATCTGGAATTGTATTGGTTTCTGCCGAATGTAACAAAACAATAACTAAAGAATATGATGCTGTAATTTTTCCTGGAATTGCTACAAATTTCACAATTTCATTTACTCGAAATCATGAATTTGCCGATGGAAACCAAATAACAACTTTAAAAACGTCAATCATTAAAGATAAATTCGGAAATGTAATTAGCGATGGAACAATGGTTTCATTCATGGTTACAACTAAAAATAATATGATTCTAAAATCATTTGGAACAACAATAGAAGGAATTGCAACAACTCAAATTTTACATCCCGATCATCAAGAAAATTATAAAGTAAAAGCTTTTGTTACAGGAACAGCAGAAAGTAATTCGATAAGTATAAACTACAAAGCTATTAATCCTAAGATTGAGTATGAATTTTCAAATGACAATCGAATAATTACCGTTGGACCATTGCGAAGTTTCATGAATCAATTAGTTCCTGATGGAATAAAAGTAACTTTAAAAATATTCCACAACAATCAATTGGTTGATACTTTGCAAGAAGACAGTTCTAAAGGAAAAGCTACTTTTACTATTTCTGCTGATTATTACAAAGAAAAAAACTATTCATTTGAAATTTCTACATTAGGAAGTATTCAAAAAACTCAAGAAGAAAAATATGACATTCATTAACAATAAAAATAATTATCGAACCATTTTGATTGTTTCGTTTATTGCCATAAACATATTGGTTTTATTCGGAATAAGTGAAATTTTAGGTTATTTAAATTCTGGAGCCGATAGAAGCTCGATGTTGCATATGGACAAAGAAACTACCAATACTTATTTGCCAAAAGTAACCTGGGAAAGTTTAGAAAATCCAGCAAGAAAAATGGAAAATCAAACATTAAAAACAATAGAAAAACATTATTTATTTTCTTGGTACATTAAAAATAATGCTTTAAAAAACAACACCAACGAAGGCATTGATGATTATTTTACAGAAAACACCAGAAAGAATTTACAACAAATAATAAAATACAATAAAGCAAAAAAAATCACCATAGAAAACACAACTCTTGAACATCATCCGTTTTTAGATTTTTATAGCGAAGATGGCCAACAAGTAGTATTTACTGATAAAAATGTGGTGGAATTTCAAAATATCTATCAAAACAAAAAACTAATATCTTCAGTTCAAGATACGGCAACTTATAAAGTTTTGATGTTATTAGAAGATGGATTTTGGCGCGTTAGACATTGCGTTAGAATGAAGAAAGAAATAATACCAACACAAGAAAAAGAGACTAAAATAATTTTTGCAGTAAAAGGAAATCAAATTACTAAAAATGGCGTGCCATTTATAATCAAAGGCATGAATTATTATCCTAAAAATTCAGCTTGGGACATGTTTGGAGATAAGTTCAACAAAGACACAATTGCTTCTGATTTTAAAATTATTACGAATGCAAAACTAAATACAATAAGAATATTTATTCCTTATGAAGATTTTGGAAAGGCCGAAATTCCTAAAGAAAAATTAGATAAACTTAAAACGGTTTTGGAATTAGCTGAAGCTGAAAAACTTGCCGTAATAGTTACTTTATTTGATTTTTACGGAGATTATTCGCCCGAAAGTTGGACATTAACACAACGACACGCCGAAAAAATTGTAACTACATTTAAAGATTTTAATACTATTATTGCGTGGGATGTTAAAAACGAACCTGACTTGGATTTCAAATCTCGTGGTGAACAAAATGTAAAGCCGTGGTTAGAACAAATGATTGCAACAGTAAAAAAATTCGATTCAAATCATTTAGTAACTATTGGATATTCGAATATTAAAGCTGGTGAAATTTTAAAAGACAAAGTTGACTTTGTATCCTATCATTATTATGAAGATTTGTCTCTTTTTGAAGACAAATTTGCCGAGTTAGAAAAAGCAACCAATAAACCACTAGTTATGCAAGAATTTGGCATGTCGTCTAATCAAGGATTTTGGAGCTGGTTTGGAAATTCTAAAAACGACCAAGCAGAATATCATAAAAAAATACAAGCCATTTTCAAAAGAAAACAACTTGCATTTGTGTCTTGGACTTTATATGACTTCCCTAAAGTTCCAGATAATGTTGCCGGGAAATGGCCGTGGATAAAAAACAAACAAAAACAATTTGGATTTATAGATAGGGAAGGAAAACAAAAACCTTCTTTTTTATATATAAATTACTAATCTGTTTTAAAATTTACTTTTTCCAAAATTATATTGCCAAAGTATGTTCTATTAGGGATTTAACATAAAGACAATGCAATTTTGTAATCAATCTTAATTTTTGTTAACCGATTTGGGGCAAAAAAGGCAACGTGTTTTTGTATTCTATTTTAATTTGTGTTAACCGATTTGGGGCAAAAAAGGCAACGCGTTTTTTTAATTTTATTTTAATTTGTGTTAACCGATTTGGGGCAAAAAAGGCAACGTGTTTTTGAAAAGTATTGTTGAAAGCTTTTTACTTCTTATCATCATTATGCAACATCTTTTCTTAATAAATAATTTAATTTTTCTGCATTGAATAAATCAACAACTCTTTGATTTTCTTGACCAATAATATAGAAAATACTATTTTTAGTCAGTGCTTTTTTATATAAACCAACAATAGTATTTAAACCATTTATGTCCATTTCTACCACATTATTTAATGAAATCGTTATAAAGTTTGTGCTTTCTAACAATGCATTAAAATAATTATTAAATGAATTCGTATTTTGAGAATTTAAATTTCCGTTTATTTCTAAAATTCCTGAATTGTTTGTAATTTGTAGTGCCATGATTATTGTTTTTTTAGATTATTATTTTTGATTTGTTCTTTGTTTCTGGAGCAAATATCCGTCGACTTAAGTTCAAACCTTATTGTTTTTCGACGAATAGCAAATTGCTGTAGATGAAATATCATAAGATTATCCCTAACTTGCAATCGTTATTAAATCAACAATCGACGAATGAAAAAAATGAATAAAATACAACTGATTTGCTTCTTACTTTTTGGCTTTTTAGCTCAAGCACAGAATATGCAAGAAGGATTTACTAATCTTGAAAAAGGAGAATTTGCTAAAGCAGAAACTTTTTTTAAAGAAATTTTAAAAACATATCCTGATAATAAGACAGCCAAACTATGTTATGGTAGAGCAGTCGGCTTAAGTTCAAGTCCTGAAAAAGCAACAGTACTATTTAATGAATTATTAAAAGCTTATCCAGATGATTTTGAAATTCAGTTGAATTATGCCGAATGTATGTTATGGAATAAAAATTTCATTGATGCAAAACCGTATTATTTTGGTTTGATAACGAAACATCCCGAAAGTTTTCCAGCATTACTAGGTTATGCTAATACGCTATCTAACCTAAAAGAATATAAAGATGCTTTAGAATACGTAAATAAAGCATTGGCTGTTTCTGTTAAAAATCCGAATGCTTTGGTTTCCAAAAAATACATTCGAATGGGTTATGCTAATGAATTTGTACAAAAACAAGAGTATAAAACAGCGCTTTCTTTATTAGATGAAAATTTTGAGGATTTTCCAAAGGATAAAGAAACATTAATGAATAAAGCCAACATCTTTTTAATGACAAAAGATGTAAAAAATGCCAAAAAAACATATCAAGATTTAGCAACTTTTAAAAACGATAGTTTAATGTCTTTAAATGGTTTGGCATTAGTAGCGCATATTGCCGGAAAAGACAGCGAAGCATTGACTATTTCAAAAAATGCAATGGAAAAAAGCAAATCTGTAAATGATGTGAAATTGCAAAATCAAACCAAAGAACGTTTTGTACAGGCATTGATTTGGAATAAAATATTCAAAGAAGCGGAATCTAAAATCAACGAATATAAAATTTCTAATCCGAATGAAAATTGGGTTTTAGCACTTTCAGCAACATTAGGAATGTACCGAAGTGATTTTAAAGAAAGTATTGCTGATTATCAAAATATTCTGAAAAATGATGCCAAATCATTTGATGGAAATTTAGGTGTTTCGAATGCTTATTTTGCAGATGGCGAACCATTAAAAGCATACGAAGCAGTAGACAAAACCTTGAAAATATTTGAAAATCAAAAAGATGCAGTTGGTTTTTTACGAAAGTTGAATGAAAATTATACACCAACTTTAGAAGAAAAATTAAGTTACTCATTTGATAATGGAAACAACCATGCTTTTGCAACTAATACGGCAATTTTATTTCCTATTAGCACAAAATGGGCTTTTAATGCAATGTATCAATACCGAAAAACTGAAAATTCAATAACTAAAAATGCCGCTGCTGCAAATGATTTTAAATTTGGATTTCAATATCAATTTCATCCCAAAATTAGTTTTAATGCCAATGCTGGTTTGAGTGCCGCAAGTTCATACAGCAATAGTTATAGCCAATTGTTAGCCGACGTTTTTTTGAAAATAAAACCATTAAAATTGCAAGATTTAGAAGTTGGATACAAACGTGAAATACAAAATTTCAATGCTGATTTAGTAAATAAAGAAATTGTTGCCAATAACTATTACTTGAATTATAACTTAGGAACAAACTTTAAACTTGGTTGGTTTACACAATATTTTTATACCACTCAAAGTGATAACAACCAACGTAATTTATTATTCACTTCATTGTATTACACATTTCTTTCAAAACCCATATTAAAAGGTGGATTTAATTATCAATACATTTCGTTTAAAGATCAAGTGCCAACAGTGTACTTTAGTCCTAAAATGTTTAACGCTTACGAAATTTTTATCGATTTCTTGAAAGATGAAAAAGCAGCCGAAAAAGAAAGTATTTTTTATACACTAAGTTTAGCAACCGGATTGCAATATATAGAGAAAGATCCTAAACAATCAACTTATAGAATTCAGGCAAAATTAGGTTATAAATTTTCAGATCGCTTTTTAGCCAATGTATACGGTTTACGAAGTAATATTGCCTCTGCAACTGCTTCGGGATTTACTTATACTGAAGTTGGATTTCGATTGAGATGGCTAATTACGGCTAAACCTATATTTGAAACTAAGAAATTATAGCAATAACTTAAGTAGCTAAAATAAAAAATCATAACCAAAACTAGTAAGTAAATAGTACACAATACTGTTTAATTTGATTTATGCTATTGATTCATTTATTTTTATGATAACTTCGTGAAACGAAAATCAACAACATGAAAACAATTAAGCTACTATCGTTTTATGTTATAGCTTTTATTATCTCAATTTATATTGCTTTTTATTTAGAAGATTGTTATCGAAAAACCATTCGAAGTTTGTTTGAATTTTTGAGCGCCAACAAAATATCATTTCTTCATCCAGCCAAATATTTGCACTTTGCTAGTGGTGGCTTTGTTTTTAGTTTTTCAACTTTTATAACAAGCATTATTTATCTTATTAGAAATGAAACAATTAAAAAAAATATCACTAATTTAATTCTCATATTAACGATTTTTACATGCACAACAATTGCAATTTGCTACCTTAAAAGTTCAATGAAAATTATAGAATGTACTGCTTGCGCAAATGGTGAACGAATTCTAAATTATAATGAAATAAACTACGATAGAATTTTTATTATCAGTTTAGTGATAACAATTTTACCTAGCTTTTTAACCCAAATGAAAAAAATAAAAAGAAAATGATTGAGAAATTAATACAAAAATTATTCACTTAACTTCAAATAAAAAACCATCAAAATCGAATTTGATGGTTTTTATTTTATTTGAATATTAAGTTCGACTAGTAGTAAAATGTTTTATTTAATTACACATTTCTGTTGGTAACTTTTATTAGTATCAGTAGTAATTGATAGTATATAAATTCCTTTTGGTGCATTGTTGTTTACAAAATTAATTTCAGTACCATTATTCAATTCATCGGTTGATTCTTGTAAAACTCTTCCTGTAATATCTATTAATTTAACTGTTGCTTTAGAAGCTACTTCAGGCAACACAATTGTTGTTTGTGTTTCAAATGGATTTGGATAATTGTATGTTTTTGAAATTGCATTTGCACTAAAATTGGAAGTGTTCAATGCACTATTGGTTCCTAAAACAAGACTATTCACATTCAATTCAAAAGGTTGAAATTGGTTATAATCACCTTTTACAGAAAACACAAATCCTCTAATTTTTTCATTATTAAATGCAGCTCCGTTTGGACTAGAAAAATCTTGAAAAGAAATCACAAATTGTGATAAATCAGTATTTGCAGGAATTTGAAAACGCAATCTATTGTTCCAATCTGTTGTGTTTTCAGTAACCATAATTACCTCAACTGGGAGTGTGTTTTGAATTGAAAAACGAACTGCATCATAATTAGTAGCATCAAAAAGTAATTCACCAGGAAGAATGTTTCTGAATAAATTCATTGTTCCTTTTACATTTCCAGAAACCGATGCATCTCTTTCAATAACATAAGTAGATGCATTTGAAGTTGCAGTAGCTGTAGGATTTGTAATTTGAAATGATGAAATGTTAGTTTCAGTTGCTAAATAATCAATACCCCAAGGTCCATCTGCTAGATATAACGCATCTTGTTGTGGCGAGTTATTTCCTACAATTGAAAATCCAATATCAAATAATCCGTTTGTTGTTAATGTTATATCACTTTGATATGCTGATGAAATAGAATTATTTGATGAAATAAAATCAGTAGTACTTAATTCAGTTGCTTTTTTATTTCCTTCAAATTGTAATGAAGTTGCGCCTGATTTATTGATTATCGATAAAGTAATTTGTCCGTCTTTATAGTTTCCTTTTTTAACAAAAACTGTTGGAATTCTATTAGCAACTACTTCAGTTGTTAAAGGCGCTTGATCAATAAATCTATTCAATATATAATTTGCGATACTAGAAACTTGTCCCATTGTTGCACCCCAAATTTGAAAGTTTAAATAATCACCTGTTGGATATTGACCAATATTCCAGTAGCTGTGTAATTTATTTTCGCTTGTTAATTGTTGTACTGAAAAACTTAGGGCATATTCAATTACTCCATTATCACGTTTCAATTTTACCATTATAATTTCATAACCGTTCAAATTAATAGTTCTCACATCTTCAAGTGATGAGTTATTCAATCGGTCACAAATTACTTTTGAGTGATTATAAATTCCACCAATTGTTTTTGTAGCTAATGCAGCAACAACTCTATCATTTCCGTTATAATAATCAACTGAATAAATTTCTTGAGCGTTCGTAATTGCTAGTAAATCAGCAGGCGTTGACACGTATGAAGTTTCTGTACCAAACATTCCAGTTACTGGAAATAAAGCACTGAAATTGGTTGTTGCAGTTGATTTATTAAAACTTATTGTTGATGCTTCAAATGGAATTTGATTTTGTTTTTTATCTTGAAAACTATTATTTTTAACTCTATTAAAATTTCTTTTAGCAATTAAAGTTGCTAAACTTCCTTCACTTTCTAAACCACCGCTATTAGCCGATGTCACAACTGTTGCTGTACTTACATCAGCCACATTAGTTGTTCGTAATGCAGTATAAGGATTTGCAGAAATGTAGAAAACAGCATCATTAAAATCATTATCACAAGAACCATTATCTCTTCTAATATCTTCAAAACCAAGGATGATTCTTTCATTTGTAGGATCATTTAACAATACGTTATGTTGGCGTAAAGAAGCATTAGCTTCTGGATTGAAATTAGGATTTGAAAATAATCTCCACAATCCGTTAGTAACTTGAGTACCGTTCCAAGCATTTGCTAAAAGCACCCAGCCAATTCCTGTTCCAGCTGGGAAAGTTCCAATTTTTACTTTATTACCTGCTACTAAACTTCCGCCACTTCCTGCAGCAGAAACATTTGGAAATACAATTGTAATTTGAGAAGCTGTTGGTGCCGTTGTTGGTGGATTGTTTAAATCATAAGTATAAAATCCTAGAACATTTTTATATCCTGCTCCTTCACTTACAAATGTTACCCAAACATCTGCTAAGCTATCAACAATTAAATCGGAGTCATAACCCGAAGAAATGTATTGTGGGTTATAAGTTGGTACGGGATAATTTTCTGGTAAAGAGTTGTGTACTAAATCTAAAGTAGCTTGTGTTATAACATCACTTTGAACAAAATAAAGTGGCGTTCCATCTGATGTATAAGAACCTAAATACTGATAATTTTGAGCTGTTAGAAAAGCTGTAGTAAAAAATGCTGCAATTAGTAAAACTTGTTTCATAATCTTTAGTTTTTAAATTATGATTCAAATGTAACTATCAAATAAGAGCTAAAATTGCATATTCGATTAGCAATAATTTGCTGTAGTTGAAATGCAATAATGTATCGATTAATGTTTATAACAAATTCAAGCGTTTCATCAATTCAGGACGATTGGCGCGACTAACTGGAATAACTTCTTTAGCAATCAACACACTATTGTCTTCAATGTCAATAATTTTTTTGGTGTTGATAATGAAAGATCGATGCACTTTTAGAAATAAATCTGTGGGTAATTTATCTTCAATTTTTTTAAGTGTAGAATGAACTGTGTAGTTTTTGTTCTCGGTTTTTATAAGAATATAATCGCCTTTAGCTTCTACAACATTTACTGTGGCGAATTCTATTTTTATTAAACGTCGGTCGATATTGATATAAAATTCTTTAGACGTATCGGCTGGTAATTTTTCATCAATAGGTTTTGATGTTGCTGTTTTTGCAGTTTCGTTAGTAGATTTTAATTTTTGAATTGCTTTTTCAAAACGTTCTTCTGTAATTGGTTTTACTAAATAATCTACAATGCATTCATATTCAAAAGCTTCTATTGCAAAATTTTTATCCGATGTTACTAAAATTACTTTTGGTGGATTTTTTATGGTTTGAATAAAATCAAAACCCGTAAAGTCAGGCATGTGAATATCCAAAAATATTACATCAACTTGGTTTTGATTTAAATATTTAATGGCGTGAATAGCATTAGAGAATTCTTCTACCACAATCATTTCTGGGTAGTTTGAAATCATTTGAGCAATAATTGCTCTTGCCATTGCTTCGTCATCAATTATTATACAATTCATAAATTACTATTTTATAAACAATTTACAAATTCTTGCATTAAAGCTAATGTTTTTTCAAACTCGATTTGCAAATTTGTTGAACCTTCTTTTAAATTATCTTCAAATTGTTCAGCAATATAGTAACTTTTTTCTAGACCAAGTACAGAAATTTTGTGTTTCAATTTATGCACACATTCTGCAGCTATTTTATAATTCTGAGTTTGTATTTTATCTTGATAAGCATCAATCTCTAATGGAAGTTCCATTTTGATGATAGATACCATTTTAGCTCTAAACTCTTCATTACCAGCCGAAAGTTGGTCGATGTATTCTGTATTAGGTAGTTCCATTGTGTTTTGGTAATGTAAAAAAGAAAGTGGTGCCTCTATTTTCTTGGCTTTCTAACCAGATTTTTCCTTTGTAAAAATGAATGATTTTTTTAACTATTGAAAGTCCAATTCCAGATGATTGTCCTTTACTTTCTAGTTTTGTAAAAACTTTAAAAATTCTATCATGATACAATTCGGCAATTCCGATTCCGTTATCTTTTATGTAGAATTCAAATTGTGAATCTTTGTCAGAAACTCCAATTTCTACAAGTCCATTTTCTTTATCGTTGTAATTAATTGCGTTTTGTATTAAATTTTGAAGCACTTGTTTGAATCGCCAAGCGTTACCATAAATTTTAGGTAAATCAGTATTAATTCTTATTTCGATTGTATTTGGAATTAACAAAGTTCGTTTTATTTCATCTACTAATTGATTAAAATCTACTAATCTGTCTTCTGATTCTAGTTTGTCAATAGTTGAATAATCTAAAATTCCTTTGATTAATAAATCCATTTTTTCAACATTAAACAATACTTGATTAAGTGAATTTACCGTATGCTCATCAAAGTTTTCTTTATTATCTTCTAAAATCCAATTGATTAATGTATCAACGTTTCGTAATGGCGCTTTTAAATCGTGAGAAACAACATGTGCATATTCATTCAACTCTTGATTATTTATCTCTAAGCTTTTTAATAACTCTTCTCGTTGATTGTTTATTATTACAATTTCTGCGGCTTGTTTTTTGAAATATTCTGTTGGATTAAAATCTTTTTCATCTGCTAGTTTTGAAGCATCCAAGTTCATAGAACTCAAAATATCTGATAGATTTTTATTAACTTCTTTTAAACTTGCCGCTTCTTCTCTTAATTTTTTATTGGCTTCAAATAGTTCATCCGAGCTAATTTTCATAGCTCTTTGTGACATATTTAATTGATCTTCAAAATTTTCATAAGAATCATTAACGCTTTTCAAGAAAACTTTTAAATCTCTTAATAATTCGGGTTTGATTAATTTTGCAATTTGCCTTTTTAATAGTGAATTCATTATTCGCTTAGTAATGTTAAAGTCATCGTTTGATTATGCAATTCACAAAAAGTATTTTCAGTAAAAGGCGCCATTTCTCCATAAGAATAGAAACCTGTGATGGCTACATTTTTGCCGACAATGTTTTGTACTTCTTCTATTTCTTCTTCCACACGTTGATTCATAACTAATTTTCTGCCAACACAACTTATTAAAATTGCTAATTCTGGCTGTTTAACCCTATTTTGAATGGCTAATTTTGCCGCTGTTTTTGCTCCTTCAACTATTCCGTCTACTGATGCCATCATTAATTGTACTTTAGCATTTACAGGCACATCTCCAGCCAAAGTCATTGATAAATTATCATTATCGATTCCTAAAATGGTTCTAACAACGGCTTGAGTTCTTCCTTCCATAGTTACATTTAACGGATAAAGTAATGATGCTTGTGGTAATTGATCTGCTTTATCACCAAGGTATTTTTTATATAAATCTAAGGCTGGTTGATCATCAATTTCGTATAAAATATTCGCATCAGATTTTGTAATAATTCGTTCTGGACCAAATGTTGACCAACCTCCAAAACTTGAAAATGAAATTTCTAAAGTTTCGCCATAAAATCCGATTAAAACTACTTCGCCTTCCTTTGGATTTTCTTTGTAAGAAGCTAATGTTTTTTCAAATTTAGCATCATCACCACACATTCCGCCTGAAATTGGCACTGAATTTTGGATGTTTTTTTCTAAACCTTCAATTAGTGAACTACCGTTTACAAAACTACCTTCTGAAATTACAAATAAATGTTTTAAATTTTCTTTTGGCATTTTATCATATAAGATTTCACCCATTTTTTTGGCGTCTTTGTTATGATTTAAAACGTTTTCGGTTCTAATTTCGAAAGTGCTTTTTTCAAACTCTATTGCTGTTACAACTATGGAATCATCAAATACATTGGCTTCAATTATTTCGCCTGAAGTTGAACCAAAAACTATATGCTCATAAGGAAATTCTTTACGAATATTGTCAATAATTTCAGTTTGCTCCAATAACATTCTGTTTGCAAAAACCAATACTAAAGGATTATTTAATACTTCTTTTGGTTTTAAATATTTCCAACTTTGATCTATCTTTTTAAATGCTTGAATTACTTTCATTTGGTTTGTTTTTTTTTTATTTTTTATTTTTTTGGGAGTTTTATGAAAAAAGTAGTTCCTTTTTCAAGTTCACTTTCAATCCAGATTTTTCCTTTATAATTATCTACAATTCTTTTTACAATTGACAATCCGATTCCAGTTGACCTTTCATGTTGCGTAAATGATTGGAACATGTTAAAAATCTTTTCTTGATTTTCGATTGCAATTCCTGGTCCATTATCTTTGATTGAAAAAACATAATGATTTTTCTCAGTTACATAATCTACTTCTATTAGACCTTTAGGTTTATCAATGTAATTTACTGCATTACCAATAATATTTTGAAATAATTGTTGCATTCTAAATTTATCGGCAGTTATTGTTGGTAGTTCTTTAATGATTTTTACATCAATGTTTTCTGGTAAATGAATAATATCGATTATGTTATTTACAATTTCATTAATGCTTACAATTTCATTATGAGCTTCGTCGGTATCTACTTTAGAATAGGTTAATATTCCTTGAATTAAGTGGTCCATTTTCTCCACTTTTCCTTCAATCATGTTCAAATACTGTGTGGTTTGTTCACTAAACTCTTTATCGTTATCTTCTTTAATCCAAGAAATTAGAGAATGAATACTTCGCAAAGGCGATTTTAAATCGTGAGAAACTATTTGAGCATAATTGTTGAGTTGTTCGTTTTGTTTCTCTAATTTTTTTAGTAATTGTTCTTTTTGAAGTTCTAAATTTTTTTGATTAGTAATATCCAAATGAATTCCTATTGAGCCAATTACTTCACCATTTACATTAAAATTTGGAGCGCCACTAATAAGCCAATGTCTTTCCTGACCGTTTTTGTTTTTTGAAGTGACTTCATAAGAATCAGAAGAACCATTAATTCGTTCCTCATTTTTATTCTTTACTACTTTTTTGCTGTCGGATTCTAATAATAAATCTGATGCTTTCTTTCCTAATAAATCAAGTAATGAATAACCACTCATATCACAAAAAGATTGATTTGCCAATTGAATAGTATCTTCTACATCAACCTCAAGCAATCCCATATTCATATTAGCAATAATATTACTATATTTCTCTCTTTCTGCTTCTAAGCTTTCTTTGTACTTTTTCTTAATTGTTATATCTTCATAACTCCATAAATGGCCTGCGTAATGTTGATCGCGAATTATTGGCATAAAACTGCGTTCAAAAACGCTACCATCAACCAACTCAATTTCTTCAGCAATTACTTCTTCTTTGTTTATTAAAATTTCATCAATTCTATTTAAAAACTGATCTGGACTTTTAAAAAAATGTTTTGTGCTTTCGGCAGCTTGAGCGCAATCATAACCTTTCATAGACTCTGGTTCAGCTTGAATACCAAACATATTACAGAATTTTTTATTAACAATTAAAATTTTTCTATTTTCGTCTTCTAATAAAATTCCAGATTGAAGATTTACTATTAATGATTTTAATCTATTTTCAGACTCGACTAATTGTTGATTGAATTCTTTCTCGTGAGTAATGTTTTCTTCAATTGCAAAATACTTAATGATTTCACCATTTTTATTATGCAGTGCTTGTCCTTGTACTCGTACCCAATATTTTTCTCCTGTTTTAGTGTAATTAATTATTTCACAATTAAATGACAATCCTTTTTTAATTTGGGAGCTCATATAATTAATTGTTTCTTGATCAGTTTCATCACCTTGAAGAATTTCTCCTGGTTTATTGCCAATTAATTCTGATTTATCAAATCCGGTCATTGCAGTAAAGCTAGAATTTACCCATTCAATTCGACCCAAATTATCACAAATAATTACTGCATTAATATTTTTTTCAGCAATTGACGAAAGTAATAATAACCTTTCTTCGGCAGTTTTTTCTTTAGAAATATCTTCAATAATGGCAAAATATTGAACAACCTTTCCATTTGAATCTAAAATTGGTTGTCCTTTGGTTTTAGACCAAAAAGTTGATTTATCTTTGTGAGCATGTAAAATTTCAACATCAAAAGGTTCGCCTTTATAAAATGCATTTACCATTTTATGTATTTCATCTTTACTCGAATTTTCACATTTTCCTATCTCAACAGGAGTTTTCCCAATTATTTCATTAAATGTATAACCAGTTAATTCGATGTAAGCATAATTGCACCAAAAAATTGTTCCGTCTGGATTAGTAAAAACCACACCATTTTTATTTGCACTTGCTACTAATGAAAGTTTATTTAATTCTTCTTGACCCTTTTTTTGTAAAGTAATATCTCTTCCATAAATATTAATGTATCCTTCGTTCTTTAAACTTTTACAAACAAAAGAAAAATATTTGTTTTCACTTTTTGCCTCAAAAATCCAACGTTCTTCGTCGGTATTTATTTGAGAAATAATTTTTTTAAAAAATTCTTCAATTTTATAATTTATATCTTCAAAAACTAAAAATTTCAGATTGTTTGCTGCCGGATTTGTTTTGACTAAATTTCCTTCAAAGTCTATTCTTATTAATGGATCTGGATTTTGTGTTGGGAATAAAGCTATGTCATAAATTTCTTTATTAGCTTTTTTTAATTCGTTTTTTTGGCTGTTAATTGTTGTTAGTAATTCTTTTAGCTCAGCATTATTAATATCTTGATTTTTAAGAATGTGCAATAAATCTAATAATGGATCATGAAAAGCAAAATCGTGTAATGTCAATTTTTTTTCAACTACGTCTTCCATGGATACAAACCATGGCGATCCTACAAAAAGATAACAATCTTCATGTTGTTCGAATTGACCTCTAAATGAAATAGATTTGTCTTTTTTGTAGACAACAATAGTTAGCTGACTTAAAATTTGATTAAAATTTTGAGCTATTAGGTTTTCAATATGAGGCCTTGTTATTGAAAAAATATCACCAAAATAATCCTGATCTTTTAAATCGGGCAGAATTTTCACAACACTTTCACCAACACTTTTAATGTTTAAATTCTTATCAATTAAAATATAAAAAGGGAAAAGTTTACTAAAACTAGTATCATTAAAATTGAATTGAATTTCTTTCATATTTTACCAACTTACTTTGAACACTTCATGTGAATCGCCTAAATCACGAGTTTGAAGTAATTCAATTGTTGTTGGAGTATTGAACATTATTCCTAAACCTTGAATTAATCCTCGTACAAATTCTTGCAATCCTTCTCTTTTTGAAAAGTAATGTAAGTTAATACTATTTTCTGAAATATGACTAACTTTAAATTCTGGTGGCGTTAATTTTGGATATATCAACATAACTCTATTGTGAAATAAAGGTAAATTCATTAAAAATTCACGTAAGTTAGTTCCACCAGATTCCATTAATCCACCGTATTTTTCTTTTGTTGTACGTACGACCCACCATTCACCAAAAGCAATAAGCACCTGACTTACAGTCATGTTCATTTCTTCTGAAACAGCGACAGCAAGTTTAAAAGTAATATCATCATCATAAGCTTCGCTGCTAATGAAAAAATCTTCTTCTATACCGCTTCGTTCTAAAATATCTTCCCATTTTTGGGCGCCAAAGTTTTCAGTAACTAAATCTTGAATGGCTTTATTTACAATTCCGTACATAAAAATA
Source organism: Flavobacterium sp. SUN046 (assembly GCF_028867965.1). GTDB lineage: Bacteria > Bacteroidota > Bacteroidia > Flavobacteriales > Flavobacteriaceae > Flavobacterium. Next base: position 46,042 of record NZ_JAPQNT010000013.1, on the reverse strand, counting down.
TATATTTATTGAGAAATTAATTCGTTGCAACTCCAATAATCTAAAAGTCGTTTTATTCTATCTACATAATCATCATATTTCAAAGGCTTCAAAATATAACCAGCAATACCAATTTTATAACACTCTAAAACATCTTTGTGATTTCCAGAGGTTGTAAGTATTATTGAAGGAATGTATTTTAGAATTTCGTCATTTTTTAATATTGCAAGAAACTCTAATCCGTTTAATTTTGGCATATTTAAATCCAAAACAATAATATCGGGAATGATTTCTTTAACTTTTAAAATATGCAATGCATCCTCGCCATTATTGGCTTCAATGATTTTATGATTCAATCCTAAAGTTTTTAAAACTCGGTTGAATTTCATTACTTCAATAGTATCATCTTCGATTAAAAGAATGTTTAATGATCTTGACATTTTTGTGTTTTTGTGTTTTTATCCAATATCAAAAGTATTTCTAATTACAACGAATTGATTGATTTTTTCGTTCATAAGGTTTTTAGTATCGACGAATGGATTTTATGTGTCGACGAATGGATTTTTTTTGACATAAACTATCGGTGAAGGTTTATTAACAACTTTTTATTGTAGAAGAACTTTTACAGCATAAAAAAAACGCGCATTAATTTGATTAAGCGCGTTTTACAGTTATCTATGCTTATTTACATAAAACTCAAAATTTCTTTTTTTAAATTATCATATTCGCCTTGCATGATTAATCCGTTGTCTAACAACTTTTTGTAATTCTGAAGTTTAGCGAATAACTCATCTTGGGATAAATCACCTAATCCTTTTTCGGTTGAAGTTGCTGTTTCAAATTTTGGTTCTTCGAATGTATTGTAAGTTGTTGCAGGAATAATTTCGGCAAAATTAGTTACTTCTTCGGTTGGAGTTTCTTCTAATTCTTCTAAATCTTCAATTTCGTTTGAAGTATTAATTGTTTCAACCGTTGGATTTGTTGTCGCAGCAACTGGAATTCCATTTTTTAAAATATCCAATTGTTCTTTGGTGTAAGTGTACAACTTTCGTGCTTGATTTTTTGGTAAATAATCAATAGTGTGAGTAAGTTCAAATTTAGTGTTAAATGAAAATTCTGCACCTAAAATATTTTCTTTTACAAAACTACTGGTAATATCGTCCCAACCATAATCTACAAATTCCATTGACAAACCAAGATTTTTAGGCTTGCAAATAATAATTCGCTTGTTAGTAACCACAATACTATCGGGAAAAATTGTTACTGCTGGCTTTTTTTGAACAGCAATGTATCCAATTTCTTCATTTGACATTAGAAGATTGTCCAATTTTGCATTGATTTTTTCAATCGCTTTTGGATCTTGATCTTCGTTTAATATTTTCTTTAGGTTATCTATCATAATTTTTAAGTTACTAAGAAACTTAGTTGCTAAGTCACTGAGATTTTATATTTTCTTTACAAAAGTAATGCCTAATTTTCTAATTCTAGAATTTCCGCTTGAATTTTTTTAGTCAAACTATTGAAAACTAAATCATAGGAATGGTTGATTAATTCACACATCATTTTATCGGAAACATCGCTGTTAAAATTGACGGTATTCCAATGCACTTTGCTCATGTGATATCCCGGATTAATGGCTTCATATTCAGTTCGAAGTTCTAATGCTTTTTCTGGATTACATTTTAAATTAAGTGATGGAGTTCCTTTTTCCCATTCTTTAAGTGACGTTAAAACAAACATCTTTCCGCCAACTTTAAGTACTAAAGTATCTTCATCAAACGGAAAATGTTCGGTTACTCCTTTTTTAGATAAACAGAATTCGTAAAATTGTTGAATGTTCATTTTTATATTTAAAAGAATTTATATACAAAAATAACAAAACTAAACTCTTGGCAAATCAATTCCTTCTTTTAAAGGTAAATTTGATTTTCCCATTAAATACTTATCAACATGATGTGCCGCTTGTCGTCCTTCAGAAATAGCCCAAACAATTAAAGACTGACCACGACGCATATCGCCAGCGGCATAAATACCTTTACTATTTGTAGCATAATCTTTTTCTGACGCTTTAATATTTGTTCTAAAATCCATTTCTACGCCAAGTTGCTCTGCAAGTGTTTTTTCAGCTCCAATAAATCCTAATGCTAATAAAACCATATCACATTCCCAAGTTTTTTCGGTATTGGGTATTTCAATTAATTCAGGACGTTCGCCATCTTTAAAAATCCATTCAACCTCAACTGTTTTTAAACCTGTAAGATTTCCTTTTTTATCTCCTAAAAATTCCTTGGTTGAAATACTAAAAAACCGTTCTACACCTTCTTTATGAGAAGAAGTAGTTTTTAATTTCATAGGCCAATACGGCCAAGGCTGATTTGGCGGTCGACCTATAGTTGGTTTAGTTAAAATTTCAAAATTAACAACCGATTTTGCTCCATGCCTATTACTAGTTCCTATACAATCTGAACCTGTATCTCCGCCACCAATTACAATTACTTTTTTATTTTTTGCAGATAAAACAGATTCAAATTCTATTAATCCATCTACATATTGATTGTTTAATTTCAAAAAATCCATTGCTTGATAAATTCCTTTTAAATGATTTCCTTTAACTGGAATTCCTCTTCTTTCAGTTGCACCGCCACACATTAAAACGGCATCATAATCGGCTTTAATTGTTTCAACACTTATAGTATTTCCTACATAAGCATTAGTCTTAAATACTATTCCTTCTTCTTTTAAAATAGTAATTCTTCTGTCAATAATGTGCTTTTCTAATTTAAAATCAGGAATTCCATAACGCATCAAACCACCAATTTTGGCATCTCTTTCAAAAACAGTTACCGTATGCCCAGCTCTATTTAATTGTTGTGCAGCAGCAAGGCCAGAAGGTCCAGAGCCAATAATTGCAACACGTTTTTGAGTTCTAACTTTTGGCGGATTAGCAGTAATCCACCCATTTTTAAACGCTACTTCTACAATATTTTTTTCAATATTTTCAATAGAAACTGGATCTTCATTTATACCCAAAACACACGATTCTTCACATGGCGCAGGACATAATCTGCCTGTGAATTCTGGAAAATTATTGGTAGAATGCAAAATTTGAGCTGCTTCTTTCCATCTTCCTTTATAGACTTTATCATTAAAATCTGGAATTAAATTTCCTAACGGACAGCCGCTATGGCAAAACGGAATTCCACAATCCATACATCTTGCACCTTGTGATTTTAATTTATTTTCTTCTAATGGAATGGTAAATTCATTAAAATTTTGAAGCCGTTCTTCAACTTTAATATAATCTTCATCTATTCTTTTATATTCTAAAAATCCTGTTGGCTTTCCCATAATCTATTGCTTTACAAGGTTTTCTTTTTCTAATCTAATTAAAGCTTGTTTGTATTCTTCAGGTAGTACTTTTATAAATTTAGATAATTGTGTTTCCCAGTTTTCTAAAATTCGTTGTGCTAACGGACTCATCGTGGCATTATAATGGTTTTGTATTAAATGCTTTAATTCTGAAATATCTTCCTCTAATTCTACTGCATCTAAATTGAGACCTTCTTTGTTACATTGTTTATCAAAAGTAGCATTCAAATCATAAATATAAGCCACACCACCGCTCATTCCTGCACCAAAATTGCGACCTACTTCTCCAAGAATTACAGCTATACCACCAGTCATATATTCACATCCGTGATCACCAATTCCTTCAACAACTGCTATTGCTCCCGAATTTCTGACACAAAATCGTTCGCCTGCTTTACCATTAATATATACTTCGCCAGAAGTTGCTCCATACAAAGCTACATTTCCAATAATTATGTTTTCTTCAGGTACAATTGTTGCTTCGTCTGGAACTTTCACAACTAATTTTGCGCCAGATAATCCTTTTCCTAAATAATCATTTGAATTTCCATTGATTACTAATGTCAATCCTTTGGTTGCAAATGCACCAAAACTTTGTCCAGCTGAACCAGTAAAATTAATTTTTAAAGTGTTTTCAGGCAAACCTTTTGAACCATAAATTTTAGATATCTCATTGCTTAAAATAGCTCCAAAAGCTCTGTCTCTATTGTTTATTTTTGATTCTATGATAGTTTTTTCTTTCCTAAATAATGCTGGGTGTGCTTGACGAATTATTTTAAAGTCTAACGATTTTTCTAAATGATGTTCTTGAGATTCAGTATTATACAACTTAACATGTTCCTCTACTTTAACTTGATGTAAAATAGGTGATAAGTCTAATCCTAAGGCTTTGTAATGCTTGATGGTTTTATTTCGATTTAATTTTTGAACTTGACCTACCATTTCATTTACTGTTCTAAAACCTAATTGCGCCATTATTTCTCTCAACTCTTGCGCTACAAAAAACATAAAATTAACTACATGTTCAGGTTTTCCTTCAAATTTTTTACGCAATTCTGGGTTTTGTGTTGCAATTCCGACTGGGCAAGTATTTAAATGACATACGCGCATCATTATGCAACCAGAAGCTACTAATGGAGCTGTAGCAAAACCAAATTCTTCTGCACCAAGCAAACAAGCAATAGCAACATCACGTCCTGTTTTTAATTGTCCGTCGCATTCTAAAACCACGCGATTTCTTAAGTTATTCATGACTAAAGTTTGTTGTGCTTCAGCCAATCCTAATTCCCAAGGTAATCCTGCATGTTTTAAAGAAGTTAAAGGTGAAGCGCCAGTACCGCCATCATGACCAGAAATCAATATTACATCGCCTTTAGCTTTGGCAACACCAGCTGCAACTGTGCCAACACCAACTTCTGAAACTAATTTTACATTAATTCTTGCTTCTCTATTTGCCGATTTTAAATCGTAAATTAATTGTGATAAATCTTCAATTGAATAAATATCATGATGTGGTGGCGGCGAAATTAATCCTACATAAGGAGTAGAATTTCTTGTTTTAGCAATCTCTGGATTTACTTTTGGACCAGGAAGCTGTCCGCCTTCACCAGGTTTTGCACCTTGTGCCATTTTAATTTGAATTTCGGAAGCATTAGTAAGATAGTTAGAAGTTACACCAAAACGACCCGAAGCAACTTGCTTAATTGCAGAGTTTTTCCAATCGCCATTTGAATCTTTATAAAAACGTTCTTCGTCTTCACCGCCTTCACCCGAATTACTTTTTCCGCCAATTCTGTTCATGGCTACAGCTAAATTTTCATGAGCTTCTTTACTTATTGAACCATAAGACATTGCGCCGGTTTTAAAACGCTTTACAATATTTGTCCAAGGCTCAACTTCTTCTAAAGGAATGGGATCAAAATTGGTAAATTCAAATAAACCTCTAATGGTCATTAAATGTTTAGATTGTTCGTTTATTAATTCAGAGTATTCGGCAAATGTGCTATGTTTATTGCTTCTTACAGCTTCTTGTAGTTTTGCAACACTTAACGGATTGAAAGTATGTTTTTCACCATTTCGTCTCCATTTATATTGTCCGCCAAAGTCCAAACTTAAATCGGCTTCAATTGCTTCTTTATCATAAGCTTTTTTATGACGATTATAAATTTCTTTTTCAATTTCTCTTAATCCAATTCCTTGAATTCTTGTAATTGTATTCGGAAAATATTCTTCTACTACTTTGGTATTTAAACCTATGCATTCAAATAATTGAGCTCCGCGGTAAGAGTTTAATGTAGAAATACCAATTTTGTTCATTACCTTAAGAATTCCCATTCCTATAGCTTTGTTGTAATTGATAACTGCTTCTAAATAATCTATATTTTCAATTTCTTTATCTTGAATTTGTTTGTGCACAATTTCGTTAACTATATACGGATTTATAGCACTTGCTCCATAGCCAAAAAGCAATGCAAAATGATGAACTTCTCTGGGCTCAGCCGATTCAATTATGATGCTAACTTTAGCGCGTTTACCAATTTTATACAATTCGTGATTTACATAAGAACACGCTAAAAGTGCTGGTATTGGCGCCATAGTATTATTGACTCCTCTATCTGATAAAATAATAATGTTTCCGCCATCATCAATAGCTTTAGATGCTTTTTTTACCAAATTACTTAATGCCTTTTCTAATTCATTTAATCCTTTTCCAACTTCATAAAGTATCGAAATTGTGGTAACTACAAAATCTGGATTATTGGTGTAGTTTTTAATTTTATCTAAATCATGTTTAGAGATTACAGGATTTTGGATTTTCAATTTTCGGCATTGATCTTCATTAATTTTGAAAATATTAGTATCCTTACCTAATGTTAAACTTATATCTGTAATTAATTTTTCTCGAATTCCGTCTAAAGGTGGATTTGTAACTTGAGCAAATAATTGTTTGAAATAATTATATAACAATTGAGGTTTGTCAGACAAAATAGCAATTGGAGTATCACTTCCCATAGATCCAATTGGTTCTTTACCTGTTTGCACCATTGGAAGAATAATCGAATTAATATCTTCTTCTGTATATCCAAAAAGAATTTGACGTTTTTCTAATGCTTCTTCTTTGTGTTTTATTGGACCTTTTTTAGCAGGAATATCTTTTAAATGCACTAAATTTTTATCCAACCACATTTTATATGGATGTTTTGAAACAATGGCTTCTTTTATTTCTTCATCATTAATAATTCTTCCTTGATTCATATTTACTAAAAACATTTTGCCGGGTTCTAATCTTCCGTGTCGTTCAATGTTTTTAGGATCAATATCAATAACACCAGTTTCAGATGACATGATTACATAACCATCTTTAGTAACTGTATATCTTGAAGGACGCAAACCGTTTCGGTCTAGAACGGCTCCAATATAATTACCATCGGTAAAAGGTATTGATGCTGGTCCGTCCCAAGGCTCCATAATGCATGAATTATACTCATAGAATGCTTTTTTTGATTCTGACATATATGGATTTTTTTCCCAAGCTTCTGGAACTAAAATCATCATTACTTCGGGCAATGAGCGACCAGTCATTAACAGCAATTCAACTACCATATCCATTTGAGCTGAGTCTGACTTTCCTGGCAAAATAATTGGAAACAAGCTTTTTATTTCTTCTCCAAACCAATCACTTTCCATTAACTCTTGACGTGATAAGGTTCTAGATACATTACCACGCAAGGTGTTAATTTCACCATTATGACACATGTATCTAAATGGTTGTGCTAAATCCCAAGTAGGAAAAGTGTTGGTTGAAAAACGTTGATGTACAAGTGCCAGTCGAGTTACTAGTGAAGGATCTTGTAAATCTTTATAGTATAATTTAATGTCTTCTGGAATTAACAATCCTTTAAAAATAATTGTTTTTGTTGATAAACTAGGAAGATAAAAACGCGAACTCTCAGATAATTTAGAATTAATAATAGTATGTTCAGCTTGTTTTCTGGCAGTAAATAATTTTAAATTAAACTCAAAATTTGTTAAATTTTCAGAAGATTTTCCTATAAAAACTTGTTTTACAAAAGGTTCTGTTTCAGCTGCTATCCGACCAATTACTGTGCTATCAACTGGTACTTCTCGCCAACCTAAAATAACCAAACCTTGTTTTTTTACATAATATTCTAGTTGGTCAATACAATAATTGCGTTGATTTTCTTTTTTAGGAAGAAAAACATTGCTTACAGCATATTCTCCAGCATTTGGCAAATTAAAATCACATTTTGCTACAAAAAAATCATGCGGAATATCAATTAAAATTCCAGCTCCGTCTCCTGTTTTACCATCTGCACTTACAGCTCCACGATGTTCTAATTTTTCAAGAATTTCTAATGCTTTGTGAATAATATCATTAGATTTATTTCCTTTTAAACTACAAATAAATCCCGCACCACAATTATCGTGTTCAAATTCCGGTAAATAAAGTCCTTGTTTTACTAACATAATTTGTGAGTTTTTAAAATTTTTCAATTCGAACTCACTAATTTATAATTAAGATATGTAATACTAAAATTTTACTAACATTATTACAATTTTATAATTTTACAGCATTAAAAATCATTAAATTCATAATTTACTGAATTAATAATAACAAATTCTCAATAGTTTTAAAAGTAATTTTTAAAAGTTTAGAAAACAAAAAAGAGTTTAAAGAGAGTTAAGAATTATTTAATTTCAATAAGCTTTTCCATCATCTTTTCAGGATGAGCTAACAATTTGAAACCAAATTTTTCATACAAAAAGTGGGCATCAGATGTTGCTAATCGCCATATTTTGACTTGTTGCAATTTTGGTTCACTTAACATTGCATCAACTAGAATGGAAGAATATCCTTTTCTGCGATGGTTTTCATCAATAAAAACATCCATTACATAAGCAAAAACAACGTAATCAGTTATAACTCTACAGAAACCAATTTGCTCATCATTTAGATAAATCCCAAAGCAAACTGAAGCGTCAATTGTAGTTTGAACTTCATCAATTGTTCGACCAGCTGCCCAATAAATATCTTTCAAAAAGTTTTGAATAAAAAGAACATTGAGTTTGGATTTATCTGTGGAAACTGCAATCATATTTTATACAAAATTGGTTTACTTGGACTTGCATCATTTTCAAACGAAGCAATTTGTAAATTTAAAATATAACTTCCATCTTGAATTGCATCATCAACATAAATCATTTCAGTAATCGTGCAATTTAATCTCGCATCATTATTTAGATTATTGACATCTTTTACATTCCAAAATGCTTTGTGTGACAACAATTTTCCTTCATCTTCTTCTCTATCAACACTTGGTAAATCGATGAGCAAATGTTGAATTCCTATTTCTCTTATGTAATTAGCTGCTTGTTCAGATAAATAGGCTGGATTTGTATTGGAGTAATTTTTATGTTTTTTGAGTTCTAAATTTGGTACAGTTCTTATGATTAATGCCTCTGGATTTTGGAGTTTATCATGTGATTTCTCCTGCGTCGAAATGACAAAAGAACTTTCTATTTGATTCTTTGTAATTATCAAATCTCCATTTATATTTTCAGGCTCAATTGAAACCAATTCGGCAGTAAAGAAAAATTGTTTCAAACATTGATTTATCGAATAAAATTCTCGTGTAATATGTCCGAGACATTCCGTGTGCGTTCCGTGTCCATGTGGATTGAAGAAAATATTGTTGAAATTGGTCGAACTTCCTTCAGAAACTTTCCCTATCCAATCGCCAAATTTTACTGGTTCAATTTCTGGTTTTTCGATATACCACGCAATCGGGTTTTCATCAGTATTTGTTAACGGAATTGAGATATCAATTGGTTTTGATAAGTCGATTTGGAAATTGTTTATTTTAGCTATCATAAATATTTAACCGCAAAGAACGCAAAGTTTTACGCTAAGTTCGCAAGGTTTTTAAAGATTATTAACTACTCGTTTAATTCCATTTTTTATTAAATTAACATTGAAATTGATTAACATTCCAAGTTTACAATTTGTCAGTTTTAAATATGTTAAAAGTTGAGCAAAATGAACATCGTTCAGAGCTTCAACTGATTTAATTTCTAAAATTAATTTATTTTCGATTATTATATCTATTCTGTAACCAACATCTAATTTTACTTCTTCATAAACTAATGGAAGTGCTTTTTTTTTTCAACATACAATCCTGTTTTCTTTAATTCGTAAAACAAACATTCTTCATAAGCACTTTCTAAAAGTCCTGGACCTAAAGTTTGATGCACCTTTAAAGCACAATCAAACACAATTTAGACAATTCGTTTTCTATCATATACTGTTTATTTTGGCGTTTATATTTATTATCCTTTTGCGAACTTTGCGTAAACCTTTGCGAACTTTGCGGTTAAGCTATTCCAAATTTAGCAAAAACAAATCACTTGCAATTCCATCACTCAAAAACTTTCCTTTTTTGGTTGTACGAATTATATTTTCATCTACAAAAAGTAAATGATCATCAATGTATTTTGTAGTTTGTTGATTCAGATAATCCAAATAAATTTTGCCGAATTGATTTTCGATTCTATCTAACGAAATTCCCCAAATGGTTCGCAATCCAGTCATCACATATTCATTATATCTATCGGTCAACGTTAAAATTTCACTTTCAGATGGCAACTTATTTTCAGCAATAGATTTCCGATAAATAGTATTATTGGATACATTCCAACTTCTAGAAATTCCATTATAACTGTGTGCCGATGGACCAATTCCGAGGTATTTTTTTCCTAACCAATAACTCGAATTGTTTTTAGAAAAATAATTTTCCTTGCCGAAATTGGACAATTCGTAATGTATAAATCCGTTTTGTTCGAGTTTATCAACCAAAATATGAAACTGTTCTTGTGCAACCTCATCGTCTGGTTGTGGAATAATTCCGTTTTTGATAAATTTATGTAAAGCTGTTTTTGGTTCAACAGTTAATGCGTAACTTGAAATATGCGGAATATTGAACGACAAAGCTATTTCGATATTTTGAAGCCATTTTTCGTTACTCAAATTCGGAATTCCATAAATTAAATCGACGGTAATGTTATCGAAATATTGTGTGGCAATTTTTAAACATTCTTTGGCTTCTTCGGAATTATGAGCGCGATTCATCATTTTTAAATCGTCTTCAAAAAACGATTGAATTCCGATGGAAAGACGATTGATTCCTAAAGAAATATATTCTTGATAAAAATCCCTCGACTGCGCTCGGGAAGACAACACTTTTGAAATTAAATCATCAGGATTGGCTTCAACTGTGATTTCTGGATTTTCTACAACTTTATAATTTTCATAAACTGCATTAATCAGTAATTTTATATCTGAAACTTCTAAAATACTTGGAGTTCCACCACCAAAATAAATGGTTTCAACAACCTCATCTTGAAATTCATTTTTTCTAAGTTCGATTTCTTTAGCCAATGCCAAAACCATCTCGTCTTTCTTTTTCATTGAAGTAGAAAAATGAAAGTCACAATAATGACACGCTTGTTTGCAAAATGGTATGTGAATGTAGATTCCAGACATAATTTAATGTTTAGTCCCAGTCGCAGTTTGCAGTTCTGTGGCTGAAAACTGAGACTGAAAACTATTTTTTAACTCGTTTTTCATTATCCTTCACAAAAGCATCCCAACCAGTATAACTTTTTTCTCCAACCACTTTTCCTGAATTGAAAAAATGACAAACTGCTGCTGCTAATCCATCAGTTGAATCGAGATTTTTTGGTAATTCTTTCAATCCCAAAAGTTGTTGTAGCATTTTGGCAACTTGTTCTTTACTGGCGTTACCATTTCCGGTAATCGCCATTTTTATTTTTTTAGGTTCGTATTCTGTAATTGGAATATCTCTCGAAAGTCCTGCTGCCATTGCAACGCCTTGCGCACGACCCAATTTTAACATCGACTGAACATTCTTTCCAAAAAACGGTGCTTCGATAGCAATTTCATCTGGATTGTGTGTGTCAATTAGTTCTATTGTGCGTTCAAAAATGACTTTCAACTTTTGATAATGATTATCGTATTTGGATAAAATCAATTCATTTAACTGAATAAATTCCATCTTTTTATTGATGACTTTTATCAATCCGAAACCCATTATTGTTGTTCCTGGGTCAATTCCTAAAATTATTCTTTCGTTTGCCATATAATTTGCCACAAAGTCACAAAGTCACAAAGTTTTAATTTTTATAATATCTTTATCATGCTTAAAAATCTACATGATTATGAATTGTTTTCATTTACTTTGCAACAATGATTACAATTCCTCACAAAGCTAAACAATTCTTGGTTTTTATAGTCAAACTTTTGATTGTTGTTGGCGCATTTTATTTTATTTACAATCAACTGGCTTCAAATGACAAATTGGATTGGGATAAATTTTTGGTTTTATACCACAAAAATCAATCGTTTGCTGGAATAACATTCATCTTATTTTTTAGTTTTTTGAATCGCTTTTTTGAAATCCTTAAATGGCAAAATTTGGCACAAATTGTAAAACCAATTTCAATAAATGAAGCTACAAAGCAAGTTCTTGCGGCATTAACTTTGGGCGTTTTTACTCCAGTTGGCGTTGGTGAATATGCCGGAAAAGCATTATATTTTGACAAAAAAGACACTAAAAAAATCATATTTCTGAATCTAATTTGTAACGGAATACAAATAGTTGCTACTGGCATTTTTGGGATTTTAGGCATGATGATTTTAGGCTATTGGCTCTGGAGTTTTGCAATTATTGGCATTACTTTTTTATTTATTCTATTCTCTTTTCTCTCTAAAAATATCACAATAAAAGGATATTCGATTGATAATTTAATTGAACGAATCAATGAAATTCCAAAGAAAATTCATCGCAAAAATTTTGTTTTAGGTATGTGTCGCTATTTGGTTTTTTCGCATCAATATTATTTTTTGTTTTTGGCATTTGATGTAGATTTGTCCTATCCAATTTTGATGGCAACCATTACGACGGTTTATTTTTTGGCTTCTGTGATTCCGAGTTTTCAGTTTTTGGATTTTGCTTTAAAAGGAAGTTTGGCAGTTTATTTCTTCGGATTACTGCATGTTAATGAATGGATTGTGGTTTTTGTAACAACTTTAATGTGGTTTTTGAATGTAGTTTTACCCGTTATCATTGGAAGTTATTATGTTTTGATTTTCAAACCATATAAGTCATTTAAGGAAATTTAAGTTAAATTATTCATTATGATTGAAATTATTTTATTCTTGATTTTAGCTATTTACGTGATTTTTATTGCACAACTTATTTATGGTTTTAAAAAAGTAAAATCATTTGAAAGAACCGATTTAAAACCAAAAACTAAATTTTCTATAATTGTTCCGTTTCGAAATGAAGCTAAAAATTTACCTAAGCTTTTAACGTCGATTTCTAATTTGAATTATCCAAAAGAATTGTTTGAATTAATTTTGGTTGATGATTTCTCAAAAGATACTTCAGAACGAATTTATATCAATTGGCGCATGCAAAACGGATTGATTGAAACGACATTATTAGAAAATTTACGTTTGTCAAATTCTCCTAAAAAAGATGCTATTTCTAAGGCAATTCCGATTGTAAAACACGAATGGATTGTTACAACTGATGCCGATTGTGTTGTAAAAAAAAATTGGCTAAATACTTTAGATAATTTTATTCAGGCAAATAATCCTGAAATGGTTGTTGGTGCGGTGGTTTATAAAACTAAAAACAATTGGATTCATTGGTTTCAACAGTTGGATTTAATGAGTTTGCAAGGTACAACTATTGGTAGTTTCGGAGTTGGAAAGCCGTTTATGTGTAACGGAGCAAATTTTGCTTACACTAAAAAATTATATACTGAAATTGGCGGATTTGGTGGAATCAATGATAAAGCAAGTGGCGATGATGTTTTGTTATTGCAAAAAGCATTGAAAAATCATTCTGACAAAGTGTATTATTTAAAAAATACTGATTTTATTGTAAAAACAAAACCTGAAAATGATTTGTATAAATTGTTCATGCAACGTGTTCGTTGGGCTAGTAAAACTACTAGTTATAATGGATTTTATTCTAAAATATTGGCGGTAGTTGTTTTATTGATGAATCTTTCTTTGGTTTTGGGTGTGTTTTTATTCGCTTGCGGCACTTCGACTGCGCTCAATGTGACAAAATTGGATTTAATTGTTGTTTTTGCTGTTAAATACATTGTTGATTATCTTATGCTTTATCAATCAAATATTTATTTACGAAAAAGCAAATTCTTTATACCGTTGGCGAGTAGTTGGATTTATCCGATTTTTTGTAGTTGTGTCGGAATTTACTCTTTATTTGGAAGTTTTATTTGGAAAGGAAGACGTTTTTCAAAATAGTGATGTTTACAACATCTAACTATTTTGAGATTCCTAGTAAACTCGGAATGACATTCTAATAAAACGTATCTATTTTGAGATATTACTTAAACTCGAAATGACATTCTAATAAAACTAAGCTATTTTGAGATATTACTTAAACTCGAAATGACATTCTAATAAAACTAAGCTATTTTGAGATATTACTTAAACTCGGAATGACATTCTAATAAAACTAAGCTATTTTGAGATATCTCCTAAATTCGGAAGACGTTATTACTTTTCTGTTTTAATAATAACCGGCAAAATAAATTGTGTTTTGACAGGAATTCCACGCTTAATTGCTGGATTGACTTTTGGAAAATCAACTAATTTTATTCTCAAAATACTATCAATTTTTATGGTATCATAAGCAACTGTATCTTTTGGAAATTGCGGTTCAAATTTCATCGTTGCATCCGGATTTACCGTAACTTTTACTTCTATTGTATCTAATTTAGGAAAAAGAACTTTTAAAGTATCAACACTTAATTTTTGTTGAATTGTGGCTGCCATAAATTCGAAAAAACATTGCTTGCGCTGCGTTGCATCTGTAAGTTTTTCACAATCTGCAATTGATGGATATTCGTCAACTTCTTTCCAATTTATTTCTTTGATTTGTTTATCAAGTAATTCTTTTTCAGAAGGCACTTGCTTATCAAAATATTGACAAGAATAAATAATAAAGAATAAAAAAAGAAAAGAAAATCGTTTCAAAATGTTATCGTTTGGATTTTAAATAGTCAGAATAACTTTTATTAAACCATTCTTCTTTGGTTCGTTGCGATTCTTCTTTTTGATCTTTATATAGAAGCCCGAGTTTCTCTGAATAAATAGCAATTTTGATAGTATAATTGTAAAACTCTTCTTTAGTTAAAGTCACTTTATCGTCGTTTTGCTTTTGAAAAAAATCAAAAAACAAAGCGTCAAAATCCTTTTTATCGTATGCTAAAACTTCTTTTTTATTCTTTGCATAAATAGTTTCTTTTAACTGAAAATCTGGGTCATTGGATTTTTTTTCTTGTCCAATACTACAAATGGAACAAAAAAGAAAGAACAATAGAACTGTTGTTTGAATTAATTTTCTCATAATTGATTCAAAAATAGTAAAAAATAATGAAAGTATATAAAAGCAAAAAAGCCATCCCTAGATTCTGAAAATAAATTCAGAATAAAGTGGAAAGCTTTTCATTGGTCTAACTACTAAACCGTGATTCGCTTTACAAGGGCGAATCGAAAACAACACAACTATTTTTGATGCTTTATTGGGGCAAAAAAGGTTTCCATTTCTGAAAACCTTTTCCCAATTTAGCGGTCTGGACGGGACTCGAACCCGCGACCCCATGCGTGACAGGCATGTATTCTAACCAACTGAACTACCAAACCATCGCTTTATTGCGGTTGCAAATATACATACGTTTTTTATTTCTGCAAGTATTTTATTGATTTTTTTTCAATAAACATTTGTATTATTAACCAAAGTTTTGTTTTTCAACTAAGTATGTAGTTAGAATTTTTTCAAAATTTGCTCCAACATTTACTGCAACATACTTTATTTTGTTTTGAGCACAAGTCATTGATAAACTTTTAAAGTACTTTTTGATATTATTCTCATATTCTTCTTTTACGTTTTCTGCAAAAAGATTGATTACTTCACCCGATTCAACATCAATAAATTTTCTAGGTGAATTATCAAAATCAAAATGCAACTCCTTTTTTTCATCAATAACATGAAATAAAACTACTTTATGCTTGTTGTGTTTTAAATGTTGTAGGGCATTAAAAAGCGCTTCTTGATTGTCATTTTGAAACATATCTGTAAAAATTACAATCATTGAACGTCGGTGCATTTTTTCGGCAATTTGATGCAAAAAAGTAATTGTATCTGTTGGTTTAGATATTTTTGGAGTTTCCAATAAATCTTCCAATTTATTCAATAACATTCGGTGATGTCTATCGCTTCCTTTTTCGGGTGCATAATATTCGTAATTATCCGAATAAACACTCAATCCAACTGCATCTCGTTGCTTTTTAAGAAGATTCATTAAAACTGCTGACGCCAGAACTGAAAATCCAATTTTACTTTCATAAAACGGTTGATTTGATTCAAGTTTCGGAAAATGCATTGATGAAGAATTATCAATAATTAAATGACAACGCAAGTTTGTTTCTTCTTCGAATCGTTTGGTGTAAAGCCTATCTGTTTTGGCAAATAACTTCCAATCGATATGCTTGGTGCTTTCGCCTGAATTATAGGTTTTATGTTCAGCAAATTCAGCCGAAAACCCATGAAATGGCGATTTGTGCATTCCAGAAATAAATCCTTCAACCACTTGATTAGCCAAAAGTTCTAAATGCTTGAATCCTGAAATTATTTCTTTTTGTTCTTCTATCTTCATAAGTCAAAGATAATTTGAAAATTTGAAATAATTGATTTTTAACAATGGTTAGTTTAGTTCATTTTAAAAAAATTATGATTTATTTTAGAAATTTTTGTTAAAAAAGTTAATTGTTTTATAAAACAATAAATTGTATTTAAACCTTTACTGGCATGACTTGTCGAAGCTATATAAATTAATAAACTATCTGTCTAAAAGTTGATAATCATTGTAAAACCAAAACAAAATTATGTCTAACTACGAAAATAAAATAAAAATCAGTGCTTTAGCAATAACTTATAATGAGGAGAACAATATTAAAAAATATATCGAAAGTTTATCATTTGCAGACGAGATTATAATTGTAGATTCAAACAGCACTGATAACACTAAAAAAATTACAGAAGAAATGGGAGTTAAAGTAATTTGTAGAGCTTTCGATGACTTCTCTAACCAACGTAATTTTGCAATAAAACAAGCAAAAAATGATTGGATTGTTTTTTTTGACTTAGATGAAGAAATCACTACAGATCTTAAGAATGAAATCATTGAAGCAGCTTTTAATCCTAATGACGTGGTCGCTTTTTATGTTAAAAGAAACTTCTTTTTATTTAACAAACACTTAAAACATGGTGGATTTAAAAATGATAAAGCTATACGATTATTCAATAAAAACTTTTGTTTATACAACGGAAATCTAGTTCATGAAGAAATAAAAACTGATGGGAAAATTGGCTATTTAAAAAACAGTTTGAATCATTACAGCTATAAAAATTTTGAACACTATTGCAATAAACTAAATCATTATTGTAAATTACAGTCAATCAAATTACATAAAAAAAATACAAAACCGACCATTTATCATTTCACTATTCGTCCTTTGTTTCGCTTTATTTCACAATATTTTATAAAATTAGGTTTTCTTGATGGAAAAGAAGGTTTTTTATCAGCAGGAATTAACTCAGCATTTGTATTTAAACGATATATTAAATTATGGATTTTACAAAAAGAAATAGAATAGTTTTAGTAATAAAAAAGGTCTAACTTTCGTTAGACCAGTTCTTGCTTAAAAACTACTTACTTAACTTTTCTTCTATTGCTTTTAATCGTTCTTCTAATGATTTAATTTTTATATTTTGAGATGTTATTATTTCATGTTGTTCTTGTATTGCTTTTACTGAAATTGAAATTAAATCGTTGTAACGAACACTATACATTCCGTCATCGCCAATTGTAATTATACCATTATTTTTAGCATCTGAATTATTTAAAGCTTGTTCTAATTCTTGTGCAATAAAACCGTACTCTATTTTTTTATTTTCATCATTTATACGTGTGTAAGTAACCGGATTTAATTTATTTATAAAATTTAAACCAAGAGGTGATTTTTGAATGTCATCTTTCCATCTTTTATCAGAAGTAATTGACCAAGCAACTTGAACTCCTGCATAAGTGATATCTGAATTTCCAATTCGAATTTGATTACTAGTATTATTAGGTGTCATTGCATTAGAACCAATTACTATACAGTTACTACCAAAGTTTAAATTTGAACCAGCTCCAATTCCAATTCCAATATTATCATTTCCGTTAACAATATTTGGCAATGCATTAGTTCCTATTGCTACATTTTCAAAACCAAAAGTATTATTAACTAGCGCACCATCGCCCATTGCAACATTTAATGTTCCACTAGTATTTTTCCATAATGCTTTTCTTCCAACTGCTGTATTAGATTGTGTAGAAGTTGACACTTTTAATGCCTCAAAACCTATTGCTGTATTTCCGCTTGCTGACATATTACTTGACAATGCCGAATATCCAACTGCAGTATTTTCATTTGCTGATATATTATTACTCAAAGCACCCGAGCCTATTGCAGTGTTATTGCTACCTCCTTGATTTTCACTTAAAGCTCCAGATCCATTAGCAGTATTATTACTTCCTGTTATATTATTTTGTAGTGCTCCATAACCTGAGGCAGAATTACTTCCTCCTGTTGTGTTATTTCTCAAGCAGAAATAGCCAGCAGCAGAGTTAAAACCACCAGATGTATTTAATGACATTGAATTATTTCCAATAGCCAAATTATATAAACCAGTTGAGGCAGTATTTAAAGCTCCAAATCCAAATGAAGTATTTTGTGCTTCTATTCTTCCTGAGATTAAGTTACTTCTTTTAAAAATTAAATCATTATTATCTGTGGTACCAATAAAGTTTGTGGCTGGATTTGTTCCTGAGTTTCCAGTTAATGACCATCCATTTGCTGCACTAGATGATTGCCATGTTGCATTTCCTAATGCATCTGAAGTTAAAACTTTTCCTGTACCGGCTCCAGTTAATACTTGTAAATTAACCGTTCTTGTTTTTCCGTTTACGTCTAGTTTTTCTGTTGGTGATGGAAAGCCAATTCCGACATTTCCTGTTACTTTTTGTAATAGTATTTGTGTTGCTCCATCGTTAGTTGAAAATGACAAATCAGTATTAGAATGAGTTTGTAAAAAAGCACTTGCGGATGTTGTATAGAAGCCAATTTTTGATGCGCCTGAAATATCTTCCTGGGTAAATCCTATTCCATCTTTTTTAACCGTTAATAAAGATGATGGCACTGTTGCGCCAGTTCCAATTCCCACATTACCTATATTATTATTGGCGATATTAGTTCCTGTGGTTGTGAAATTACTACTTGAAGAACCCGAACTTGCAGCATAAAGAGCATAAGGAACACTTGCTAATTGACTTGTTCCTGAAATTGTATAATTAGTTCCTGGAGCAGTTGGATCGGTTTCTGTTTTTATAAAATATGGTCCATTTGCCCAATTTATTGAACTAAAATTACCTGTTAAAAAAGTTCCTGTTCCTATTTCTATTGTTGCCAATCCATTTGCATTTGTAGTTGGCGTGTGGTATTCTGAAAAAACCACTGTTCCAGTAGCTGTAGTTTGCAAAATACTTATTCTCATTCCTATTGCTGCATTTGAAACTAAAATATTACTGGCGTTTCTAACCACAGCTTGGTAACTCATTTTTTGTGGAGCTTGAGCTGATGCAGAAAATAGAGAAAAGAATAAAGAGAAAAGACATATAGCCTTTATTGTTTTATGTAATAGTGATTTCATAGTATCTATTTTTTAATGATTTTGAATGTTTTTAGTTCTTTAGAATTTGAATTTACTTTTAAAATATAAATTGCTGTTGGATAGCTTTCCATATCAATCGTGGTTTGGTCAGATGCTATTTTACCCTCAACTATTTTTCTTCCTTGAATGTCATAAATTTGGTACTTCAAGTTTTCGATTGAATAGTTTTTAATACTTAAATTAATTATTGAGTTCGTTGGATTTGGATACACAACAGCTTCTAAAGTTATTGAAGTGAATTCTTCTCCGCTTAATGTTACTATTTCAAATGGTTGTTGAACGCCTTGTGTAATAGTTCCTGTTGTTCCAACTTGAGTTTCATTGGCAACTTGACCAATGGAATAACTTACTTTTCCGCCTGCTCCAATAGCGTTTCCACCTGAAGCTAGTGTTGCTTGTTGCCCAAATGTAGAAAATAGAGAAAAGAAAATAGAAAAAAGAAATACTCTCTTGACTATATTTAGTAATTTTAATTTCATAATTTTATATTTATTTGTTTTCTAATTTTTCTAATCGTTTTAGAATTTCAGAATTTGCGGTTTCTAGTGCTTTTATTTTTTGGCTTTGAGAAGTGATTATTTCTTGTTGTTCTTGTACTGCTTTTACTAAAGGCACTACAAATTCTGCATAACGTAAGCCATAAAAATCCTTGTCGTTTTTAGGAATATCGACACCACTAAAATCAAAACCTATTTCCTTGGCAGTCAATTCAACATCTTGAGCTATAAAACCCGTTTGGAGTATAGCTCCTTTTAAAATTTCGCTTTCTTTCTTTCGCAAATCTTCTGGAGTTTTTGTAAAATTGGCTATAGCATCCATATCTAAATGATAGGTTACAGGTTTTAATTTTTTTATAAATTCTAAACCAGGTACATTTTGTTGAATGTCTTTTTTAAATCGTTTATCTGAAACATTAGTCCAGTTAGCAAAGCCTCCAATACTTGTTACGCCAGCATCGCCGATGCGAACTTGATTACTTGCCGAAATTGATACGCCATCTCCAACAGCTGATGAATTGCTATAATTTCCAATAGTATAAGAATAAGAGCCCACAGCAGTATTATAGTTGCCCGATGAAATTGCTAATAAACTACTTCGTCCAACAGCTACATTTCTCAATCCTGTTATATTTCCTTTCAAAGCATCTGTTCCATTTGCTACATTAGAACTTCCAGTTGTATTTGTATTTAAGGCACTATCTCCATTGGCTACATTATCTGTCCCTACTGTATTATTGTATAAAGATCGATATCCATTGGCAACATTACTAGAGCCTGTTGTATTTGAAAGAAGTGATTCATAGCCATTTGCTACATTATTACCACCTGTTGTATTGAACAAAAGTGCATTACCTCCATTAGCAACATTATTAGAGCCTGTTGTATTGGCATATAAGGCACTATCGCCATTGGCCACATTACTGAAACCTGTTGTATTGAAACGAAGTGCAAAAGAACCATTTGAAACATTATTAGAACCCGATGTATTTGTAAAAAGTGCTTGATACCCATTTGCAACATTCCTATTTCCTGTTATGTTTGAATTAAGAGCATTTCCTCCGTTAGCGACATTAGAAGTCCCTGATGTGTTTGATGATAGGGCAAGAGTACCATTTGCGCTATTAAAACTTCCTGTTGTATTTGAATTAAGAGAAGCATATCCATTGGCTACATTAGAAACTCCTGTTGTATTGGAAAAAAGAGAAGTATATCCATTGGCCACATTAGAATTTCCTGTTGTATTTGAATTAAGAGCGGCATATCCATTTGCTGTATTATAATAACCTGTTGTATTGGCATTTAAAGCACTAACTCCATTGGCAACATTTCCATAACCTGTTGTGTTAATATTGAGTGCTTCATAACCAATTGCAACATTACTATAACCAGTTGTATTAGAAAAAAGCGATGATGTTCCAATTGCAATATTGTTATAACCTGTTGTGTTTAAAGCAAGAGCACTAGTTCCGTTGGCTACATTATTAGAGCCGATTGTGTTGGAATAAAGGGCCGTAACTCCATTGGCAACATTGTTAGAGCCTGTTGTGTTTGTATAAAGTGAGCTGCCTCCGTTTGCTACATTAAAACTTCCTGTTGTGTTGGAATAAAGAGCTGTAACCCCATTAGCTACATTGTTTGATCCTGACGAATTATTTAACAATGTTTGATAACCCACAGCAGTATTATTGTTACCTGTATTACTTCCTGGAGAACCAGAACCTCTCAATGCTTGAAAACCAATTGCAACATTTTGATTTATATATGGAACACTTGTAGGATTGCAATTTTCCATAGCACCATAACCTATTGCGGTTGCAGCAGAGCCTGAATGATTTGGGGATAATACATTGTTTCCAATTGCCGTATTTTGATTACCCGTAGTATTATAGTATAGCGCTGAATAACCTATTGCAACATTTTGGTCACCCGAAGTGTTTGAAAGTAAACTTAAACTCCCATTTGCAGTATTGTAATTTCCAGTAGTATTTGAAATAAAGCTAGAATTTCCAAATGAAGTATTCAAGTTTCCAATTCGACCAGCTATTATATTATTTCGTTTAAAAACAACATCAACAGCGTCTGTAGTACCCATAAAATTAGTTACTGGAGTAGTACCTGAATTTCCTGTAGTTATCCAAGCAAAATTATTTAAAGCAGTATTTGGATTTTGCCATGTCACATTTCCTACAGCATCGGTTTGCATTATTTGATTGACTGTTCCACGTGATAATGGTAAAATGTAGTTGTTGGTTATTGTTGTTCCAACAGATAATCTTCCTAAAAAATACCCAGCGTAACTATTGGCTTTTGTAACATCTGAATAAACTCCATAATGTGCACCATTTGAAAAAGGATTAATATAATTATAGCTTCCATATTTTGTTCCAATACCTGAGTTAAAAATAAAATTATAGGTTCCGTATTGAACTCCACTTCCTGAACCTATAATTCGGTTAGAGGTTCCTGTCTGAATACCTGATGTATCTCCAGCTAAATAATTATTAACTCCTGTTTGCGGATTTGTACTTGTATTGTAAACACCAATATTATTATCTATACCAATTTGTGTTCCAATTCCATTTCCTGAAATAGTGTTTTGCATTCCATAGTGATATCCGCTACCACTACTACTAATATCATTATAATTTCCATAAATATATCCATTTCCATTTCTATAAATTTCATTATAGCTACCCCAAGAATCACCGTTTCCTGTTCCTCTTATGTTGGAGTAAAAAGCAAATCTTTGACCGCTTCCATCACCTTTAAATGCGTTTTTAATTCCAAAATGTCTGCCATTTCCTGTATTTGTAATTGAATCCAGAACTCCTATTTTATCACCATTTCCTATATCTTCAATGGCATTGTTTAATCCGATACTTCTAGCAGTTGGATTTCCAATAAATGAATTAAAAACTCCATTTTGCTCAGTAGTAGTTGTGGCAGAAATCCTATTAGAAACACCATAAGCTAATCCGGTTCCAGTTCCAGAAATAGTATTTAAAACCCCTATTCCTTGAACTGTATTTGATAAAACAATAGAATTTTCATTTGAAGTTACACTACCTGATACTAATGCGCCCGAATTTACCGATGTTTTTATTAAAGATGTTGCACTTGAAGGACTTGTGTGCTTTACATTAATTACAGTATTTCTTAAATTACTGGTTTCTTCAACATCCAACTTTACCGTTGCTGTATTTTTTCCAATACCAACATTACCTGAATGATACATATCATCATTAATATTATTTGGTGCCGATGTACCACCAACTTCATACCAGTCATCATCTGTTTTAGAAATTGGCAGCCAACTTACGGTAGTATTATCCCAATAATAAAACCCTGGTTGCTTTCCAGCAGAAACGGTTGTTAAATAAACCAACATACTGTTTTGAGCAACTGTTGGATTGGTTACTGGAAAAGCATCGATTTTTGGAATCAAAATTCCATCTGTATTGCTTGGTGTAATTTGATTAGTAGAACGAACATCCAATTGCGCATTTGGATTTGTAGTATTTACTCCTACTTGAGAATATCCAAATTGAATACTAAGCAGAACTGTCAAAATGAAGAATAGCTTTTTCATCTTTAATGATATTTAAGTAGTTAATGTATTAAGCATCACAAATTTGCTTCAAAAACAGCTGTGAAAAAACCACAAAAGGACGAACGACATTTTAAATACACCAATGTAAATTATTAGAATTAGGTGTTTGAATTTGAGTTGAAAAAAGGACATAAAAAAACTCCGAATAAAAAAAACGGAGTTTAAATTTTATTTTAAAAAAATTATTTTTGACCTGGTCTTTTTCTGCCAAAATATTCTTTATAACTATTATCAGGAATTGGAATTGGACCTCCAATTTTTTCAAAATCTATGGGTACAAATTTCACTTCTTCAAATGGAATTGACCAAACATTCAAATCTTCTGTTCCTGCCGAAGTTGATTTTCCGTTGAACATTTTTCCGCTAACAACCAATGGAACATCACACAAAATTCGCATTGAACCAGTTTTTAAATTGTTACTAAATCGATAATTTGGATTTTTGAAACTAATAACATCCACAATTCTCATATCTAGAACTGAATTGGCTGGAGTTAACATGGCAACTTCCATATCATTAATTAAATTGCCACTTAAATCATAAAAATGAATTTTAATATCGGCTCTTTCATTATTGTAATTCAATATAAAAAAAGTGGTTCCGGTATAGGCTTTTATTCCTTCACCAAGAATTTCTTGACTGTCTCTCCAGTAAGGTGTGACGTATTTGTAGGTACTCATAATTAATTGATTTTTAAATTAATAATTCAAAAGTAAATTGAAAATAAATTATAAAAAACCGCAAAAGGACAAACAACATTTTAAATACACGAATAAAAAGTAACACAAATTTTCTTATATTTGATTTTCTAAATGACCATCATGAAACCTTTTGACTGCATTATTGTTGACGATGACGAAATGGACAGACTAGTTGTGGTTTCGTATGCCAAGAGATTTTCTACTTTAAATATTGTTGGTGTTTTTGAGTCGGCAGAAAAAGCACTTATTTTTTTAGAAAAAAATACTATTGAAGTTGCTTTTTTAGATATTGAATTAAAAGGTGCTTCTGGAATTATATTACGGCAAAAAGCATTAGAAATTCCGGTTTGCGTTTTTATTTCATCACATACTGAAAGTGCTGCCGAAACATTTGAATTGCAAACCTTAGATTTTATTGTTAAACCTTTTAAATTTCCAAGATTTGAACAAGCGGTTAAACGCATAGAAGAATTTATGGAAGTTAGATTAAAAGCCAATTTATTTGAATCTTCCATAGGTGGCGATTCGGTTTATGTAAAAACTGGTCACGATCAAATTAAAGTAAAATTACATGAGATTTTGTATTTGGAAGCGTTGAAGAATTATACAATTCTTGTAACAGAAACTAAACGACACTGCGTTTTATCTAATCTTGGAGAAATTTTACAAGAAGAAAAATTTCAATCATTTATTAGAGTTCACAGAAGTTTTGCCGTTCAAAAACAGTATATTGAAAAAATTGGGAGCCAAGAAATTGAACTTAAAAATAATTTTTCTATTCCTGTTGGCAGAAGTTTTAAGGACAATTTAAACTTGGTTTTATGAGAAAACATTTTATTTTAATTCTTATTTTGATTGCAACTTTTTCTTTTGCTCAAAAAGAACCTAATCTTTCTAAATACAAAACTCAAAAAGAAAAATTACAAGCCTGGGCAGAATATTGCGATGAGTATTTAAGCATTGAAAATTACAAGCAACTGCGAGTTGTTGGCAAGAAAGGAATTAAAATGACTGCTCAAAATGATTATTACAACCAATCATTATTCTTTTTTTACACCGGAATTTCTTTTGATTATGGAAGTGAAACCGATAGTATCTCATATTATCTAGAAAAATCGGAAGAATTTGGAAGAAAAGCTAAAAACAATAGGCGTATAATTGAAGCTTTGAGACAAATGCTCGTTTGCTATAAAAACTATGGCTCAACATTTAAAAGAGAACGCGTCTTAAATGAATTACAAAAAGTAATTGACACTTCTAAAAATGAATTAGATAAGAGTAAAATACTTTCTGAAATTTCTGATTATTATATAAGTCTAGGTCAATATGAGAAAGGATTACAATATAAAATTAATGGTTTAAAAGGTAGAAAAAAGTATTTGTCAAAAGCTGATTACAACGACTCTATAAATTATGGTGTTCAATTGGTAAATATTTCAGAATTGTATGTTACTATGCAAAATTTTCCTAAAAGTTTAGAGTATTTAATTGAAAGCGAACCCTATTTAGTAAAATATAAAGAAGGAATTGCAGCCGTTCACAAAGACTTTATTGCAATTTATTTGAAACAAAATGACCTTAAAAAAACCGAAGAACGTTATTCTAAATTCAAATCATTTCTAAAAACTGTTGATTTAGGCGATTGTTATGAATATTTTATAGATAGCAATTTGCTTTTTTCGGATTATTATTTAGACCGAAAACAAAATGCAAAAGCATTAGAATATGCTAATTATGCCAATACATTTGTTCAAAAATACGCTAGCAATTTTACTAAAGCACAAGTAAATCAGATGTTTGGAAAGATTTATTTACAACAAAAAAAATATAAAAATGCTCTTCCGTTTTTAAAATTAGCGGAGCCTATTATTAAAGAAGATTCGCCCGAAGCTAACAGTACTTTACAAAAACTGCTTGCCGACACTTATGAAGGACTTGGCAACAAAAGTCTAGCCTACTATCATTTATCAAATTACAATAAACTACAAGAAAATTTACTAGCAGAAAAAGCAAAAAAAAACCTTGCCGAAATGGAAGCGAAGTATCAAAACAACGCCAAGAAACAAGAAATAAAGAATAAAAATCTACAAATAGATACTGCAAAAAAACAAAAATATTACTTTATTGCCGGAATTCTGTTACTAGCAATAATAGGAAGTTTGCTTTTTTACCAAAGTAGAAATCGAAAAAAAGTAAACCAAAAATTATCGTTTTTAAATAAAGAATTAGACGAATCTAACAAAGCCAAAACTAGATTTTTCAGCATTCTAAATCATGATTTGCGTGGTCCAGTTGCTAATTTAGTTTTCTTTTTACAACTACAAAAAGAAAGTCCCGAAATGCTTGATGAAGAAAGTATCAAACGCATGCAAGATAAAACTATGGCTGGAGCCGAAAACTTACTCAATTCAATGGAAGATATTTTGCAATGGAGCAAAAGCCAGATGGAGAATTTCAAACCTCAACCTAAAAAAACAGCTGTAAACTCCTTATTTGATGATGTGAAAAATCATTTCTCTAGTGAAGAAAAAGTACAAATTTCATTCGAAAATATTCAAAATATTCAAATTAATACCGATGAAAATTACCTCAAAACAATCATCAGAAACTTAACCGGAAATGCCGTAAAAGCTTTAATCGAAATCGAAAATCCAACCATTATTTGGAAAGCTTGGCAAGAAAATAATCAATCTTATTTGTCAATTTCAGATAATGGAAAAGGCGCATCAGATGAACAATTTAAAGCACTATATGACGACAAAGAAGTAGTCGGGATTAAAACTGGTTTAGGATTGCACTTAATTCGTGACTTAGCAAAAGCTATCGATTGTGAGATTTTGGTAGATTCTAAAATAAACCAAGGAACTACTTTTACATTGAAACTAAAATAAAAAAACCTCTCAAAATTGATTCTTGAAAGGTTTTGAAAAATTTTTATTTAAAGTTTATTGCAACAATGCATCAACTGCATCGGTGTATGTTTTCTTTGGTGCAACACCAACTTGACGACCAACAACTTCTCCGTTTTGGAAAATTAAAACTGTTGGAATGTTTCTAACTCCATATTTTGCAGCAAATTCTTGGTTTGCGTCTACGTCAACTTTACCAACTGTTGCTTTTCCTTCATATTCTGTTGCGATTTCGTCTATTACTGGCCCAACCATTCTACATGGTCCACACCAAGCTGCCCAAAAATCTACTACTACTGGTTTATTTGATTTTAATACTACTTCGTCAAAAGTCGCATCTGTTATTGCTAATGCCATAATTTATTATTTAAAAGTTTAAAGTTTAAGAGTTTATAAATTCAACTCTATAAACCTATTGATTTATTTTGTAGTACAAAGATAAAGAAACATTTTACTATTGAAATGTAACTTACATTACTTTTAACTATTTTTTTATTGATAGAATTGATTAATTTAATTTAAATTTCAAATCCATTTTCTCCAATTCCTCTAATAATTCTTTAGAAATTTTAACTTTTAATTTTCTGCTTTTCATTTCAAGTGTCGTTACCTTTCGCACTTCTTCTACTTCTGTTTTGGTAGTTTCCAATGCAATAGTATCTTCAACATCTGACTCTAAATCTAAGTTATCAATGTCTATTTCAGATTCAATTTCATCCAATTCATTTGAAATTATTTCTGGTTTAACTGGTAATGATTCTATAGTTCGTTTGATAATTTCAGTTTCAATAACCTCAAAATCAACTTGTTTATCACCTTCATTAGCTTTGAAAACATCGTTTAATTTCTGAATTAAATTTTGCTTTAAATCATAAATATTCAATTGAATTGCAATTTTTTTAGCAAATGTTGGCAATACGTCAGCAAGTAATTTAGCATCTTGAAAGGTAATTTGCGGATCTGATTTTTTTCCTGTATCGCGATTTACCCAGCCGTCTTTTACTCCGATTTTGAAATAAATAAACTGATTATTAACCAAAAAATGTCTGAATTTTAAATATTCTTCGTTAAAAATTCTAAAATCGTGACTTTCATCATAACCTTCTAATGTGAACATTGCCCAATCTTTTCCATTTTTTCCTGTTCGATATTGTACATTCGTCACGATTCCAGCAAAAGTTAGATTTTTCCCGATTAAGTCATTCAAATTTTTAAGTTGTGTTAAACGAACATTACAAAATGATTTCATTTCAAATTTGTAATCGTCAAGCGGATGTCCAGAAATGTAGATTCCGACAACTTCTTTTTCTTTGGCTAATTTTTCCATCGTGCTCCAATCTTCACACGGCGGCACAATTGGTTCGGCAATTTGAACATCACTTGCTTCGCCAAACAAACTTACTTGTGACGAATTTTCATTTTCTTGAAATTTCGATCCATAACGGATGGCTTTTTCTAAAAATGTAATTCCTTCACCTTCAATATGAAAATATTGCGCTCTGTGTGTTTCTGTAAAACAATCAAATCCTCCAGCTAACGCTAGACTTTCGAAAGCTTTTTTATTGGCTGCACGTAAATCTATTTTTTTAGCTAAATCAAATATCGATTTATATGGTGCGTCTTTTCTATTTTGTACAATGGTATCAACGGCATTGGCTCCAACGCCTTTTACCGCGCCCATTCCGAAACGAACGGCGTAATTATCGTTTACTGTAAATTTGTAAAAAGATTCATTTACATCTGGACCTAAAACTTGCAATCCCATACGTTTACATTCTTCCATAAAGAACGAAACTTGCTTGATGTCGTTCATGTTGTTGGATAAAACTGCCGCCATATATTCTGCCGGATAATTGGCTTTTAGATAGGCTGTTTGATACGCAATCCAAGCATAACATGTTGAGTGCGATTTGTTAAACGCATATTCTGCAAAGGCTTCCCAATCTTTCCAAATTTTCTCTAATTTTTCGGCAGAATGACCTTTAGCTTCAGCTTGAGAAATGAATTTTGGTTTCATTTTATCCAAAACGTCTCGTTGCTTTTTTCCCATCGCTTTACGCAAAACGTCGGCATCACCTTTAGAGAAATCGGCTAATTTTTGCGACAAAAGCATCACTTGCTCCTGGTAAACTGTAATTCCGTAGGTGTCTTTTAGTAATTCTTCGCAGGCATCTAAATCGTATACAATTTCTTCTTCACCGTTTTTACGCTTGATAAAACTCGGAATATAAGCAATTGGCCCTGGACGATATAGAGCATTCATGGCAATCAAATCTGGAAAAACCGTAGGCTTTAATTCCTTCATGTACTTTTGCATTCCGGCACTTTCATACTGGAAAATACCAACCGTTTCTCCACGTTGAAAAAGCTCATATGTTTTTAAATCATCAATAGGAAATTCGTCTGGATTGATGTCTTTACCTGTTCTATATTTTACAAGTTTAACCGTATCTTTTATTAAGGTTAGGGTTTTTAATCCCAAGAAATCCATTTTTAATAATCCAGCACTTTCTACGACTGAGTTATCGAACTGGGTTACGTATAACTCTGAATCTTTGGCAGTTGCAACAGGAACGAAATTAGTAATATCATCTGGCGTGATGATTACACCACAAGCGTGAATTCCGGTATTTCGAAGATTTCCTTCCAATATTTGGGCTTGCTGAATGGTTTCTCCACCTAAATCGGATGCTTTTCCGAGTGCAATTAATTCTTTTACTTTATCGAAATCTTCTGGTCGAAGCGCTTTTTTGAGCTTGTCTTCGTCTATAGAAAAAATCTTTGCCAAATTCAAATTCAGCGGAATCAACTTCGCAATTTTATCAGCTTCAAATAATGGTAAATCCAAAACTCTCGCTGTATCACGAACCGATGATTTGGCTGCCATCGTTCCGTAAGTGATAATTTGAGCAACTTGTTTGGAACCGTATTTATTAATTACATAATCCATAACTTTGCTTCGACCTTCATCATCAAAATCGATATCAATATCGGGAAGTGAAACCCTATCTGGATTTAAGAAACGCTCAAAAAGCAAATTGTACAACAGTGGATCAATATTGGTAATTCCGAGGCAATACGCCACAACAGAACCAGCTGCAGAACCACGACCTGGACCAACAGATACTCCCATATTTCTGGCTTCGGCTATGAAATCTTGCACAATTAAGAAATATCCAGGATAACCTGAATTTTCTATTGTTAGTAATTCAAAATCAATGCGTTCTTTTATTTCGTCTGTAATTTCTGCATACCTCCGTTTTGCTCCTTCATACGTTAAATGATGTAGAAATTTGTTTTCACCACGTTTTCCGCCATCAGTTGTGTCTTCTGGAACTAAAAATGTTTCCGGAATTTCAAATTTTGGAAGTAAAACTTCTCGTGCCAAATTGAAAATTTCGATTTTATCTACTATTTCTGTTATGTTCGAAATGGCTTCGGGCAAATCGGCGAACAATTTTTTCATTTCTTCACTCGACTTGAAATAATATTCTTGATTAGGTAATCCAAAACGATAGCCACGGCCACGACCAATTGGTGTAGATTGTTTTTCTCCATCACGAACACAAAGTAAAATATCGTGTGCGTTGGCATCTTGTTTGTTTATGTAAAACGAATTATTTGTGGCAACCGTTTTAACATTATGCTTTCTAGCTAAATCAATTAAAGTTGAATTAACTCGGTTTTCATCTTCTTGATTATGTCGCATTAACTCAATATACAAATCTTCGCCGAAGTGTTCTTTCCACCAAATTAATGCTTCTTCAGCTTGATTTTCGCCAAGATTTAGCACTTTACTAGGAATTTCACCATACAAACTTCCAGACAAAACAATGATGTCGTCTTTGTATTGTTTGATGATTTCTTTATCAATTCTTGGCACATAATAAAATCCTTCGGTATAAGCAATGGACGCCATTTTAGCTAAATTATGATACCCTTTTTTGTTTTTAGCTAGCAAGACAATTTGATAACCATTGTCTTTTCTAGATTTATCTTTGTGGTTGTCACAAACAAAAAATTCGCAACCAACTATTGGCTTTATTATAGTTTCTGATGGAATTTCTCCAGCTTCAATTGCTGCTTTATTTTTGGCTTCTGCCGATTTATTGTGGTATAAAACATCACGCACAAAATGAAAAACGCCCATCATATTTCCGATATCAGTCATGGCAACGGCTGGCATTTTGTTTTTTACGGCTGCGGCAACTAAATCTTTTACTGCAACTGTAGATTGTAAAACCGAAAATTGTGTGTGGTTGTGAAGGTGCACAAAATCAGTAGCAACGAGAATTTGTTTGTTTTCAGAAAGTGTTTCTTTAGAAATTGGTGCGTTTCCTTTTTCGCCAAATTGCTGACGAATTTTATCGGAAGCTTGCTTTAAATTGATGTGTTGTAAACCAATTAATTGAATTGATCTAGGGTTTTTAAGCTGAAAATCTTCGAAATATTCTTGTTCGACTTCAAGTTCATCTTTAGTAAAAACTTCGGTACGTATTAACTCTAAGAAACAACGAGTTGTAGCTTCAACGTCGGCAGTTGCATTGTGAGCTTCAGCAAATGGTTGGTTGAAGAGATATT
Source organism: Flavobacterium sp. SUN046 (assembly GCF_028867965.1). Classification (GTDB taxonomy): domain Bacteria; phylum Bacteroidota; class Bacteroidia; order Flavobacteriales; family Flavobacteriaceae; genus Flavobacterium. The sequence continues at coordinate 14,479 of NZ_JAPQNT010000013.1, read as the reverse complement.
GATGTAACTCGGTTAGTGTTGGTAATTTAAATTTTCCTCCGCGTCCGCCAGGAAGTTTTAAAAGTGATGCTGTAACTTCGGTACAAGTGTCGAGAATTGGCATGGATGACATTTGCGATTGAATTCCCATTCGGTAAAATTCGCAACCCATAATATTGACATCAAAACCTAAATTTTGACCAACAATAAATTTGGCTTTAGATAAAGCTATATTAAATTTTTCAAGAACTTCTTTTAACTGAATTCCGTCTTGTTGTGCTAACTCGGTAGAAATTCCATGAATTCTTTCGGCATCATACGGAATATTAAATCCTTCTGGTTGCACCAAATAATCTTGATGTTCGATAAGATTTCCCATTTCGTCGTGAAGTTGCCAGGCAATTTGAATACATCTTGGCCAGTTGTCTGTGTCAGAAATTGGTGCTGCCCATTTTTTTGGCAAACCTGTGGTTTCGGTATCGAAGATTAAGTACATCTTGAAAAGTAATTAGTGATAAGTAACTAGTAATTAGCAAAAAAACTAATTGATAATTACATTTTCAAAAGTACGTTTTAATGAATTATTTGTCAATATTAGTTATTAACAAAAGGTTTATGATTGGCTAATTAGCCCTGATTGACTGGACGCCGTTTTTTTTTAACGGCTGGAAGGAAAGCAGGAAAAAGGATTACTGATAAATAACAAGCCATTCGCTCATGAAAAACTTTTATTTAACTATTGATGTTAACTAAAAGATTTTGAAACGAGTTTAGAGTAAAAAAAAACCACTCGATTTCTCGAATGGTTTTTAGTATATAATTTAGTTTGAAACTAGTATCTTCCTCTGTTTCCACCACCATTACTGTCTCTATTTCCGCCACCGCCGTAACCACCGTTACCGCCACCGCGAGAATTTCCACCACCATTGTAACCACCACCACTTGGACGGTTGTTAGAAAAAGATTTTCTTTCTCCTTCTGGTTTTGGTTCTGATTTGTTAACTACAATTGTACGTCCATCAACTGATGCACCGTTCAATTCAGTTATTGCTTTTTCAGCTTCCTCGTCATTTTCCATTTCAACAAAACCAAATCCTTTACTTCTTCCAGTAAATTTATCAGTAATAATTTTTACAGAACTAACAGATCCGTACACTTCAAAAGACTCTCTTAAATCTGCTTCCTCAATACTCCAAGGAAGACTTCCAACAAAAATATTCATAATTTTATTTTAAAATTCTTCGTAAAGATATGCTAAAAAAAGTGTAATCTACTATGAATTAGCGTTTAATTATAATTTTAACAAAAAAACCATCTGCGTTAACAAATGGTTTACTTAATATTCCGTACTAAAACTATTTATGGAGCAGGAAGTACAGGTACTTTATAGAACGTTCCGTATTGAAAGTTAACTAATTCTGGTCCTGAAGGATTTCCGTTAGTGTTGATTGCATTAAATTTAAATTCTCCTGAAATTGTGTCACCAGTATTTTCGGTTATTTTTATTTCTCCATTACTACCTTCAACATTTAAAACTTTAACTTTAGCATTATTTCCACCACCAGTAATAGTGATTAAATCGCCAGCGATGTAACCATTTCCTGGAGATGCAACCTTAACTGATGTTACAACACCGGCTGCATTAGTAATTACTGAAAGCGAAAGTCCCGATCCAGAACCTCCTGTTGTTTGGTGAGAGTTACTGCAAGCGTAAGTGCCGTTAACCAATGTGCAGTCTGAAACGTAACCTGTTCCTCCAGCAGTAATAGCTGCCGACATGTTAGCAACAGGCCCAGAAACAATATCAGTTGCATAAGAAAGTTGTACATTATTAAAGGTTGAATTATAAAAAGCTTTGGTTGCTTGGTTAGTAGTACCAAAATAATATGTGCCTACATTAGAATTAGCTACATCTATATTAACTTCTTCATCTTGAGCTAAACCTACTAAAGTAATTGTGCCATTAGTTGACTTGTACGCTTTTGCATCAATACCTTTGAACAAAACTCCATCTCTATAAGCTTGAAAACCGGGATTATTAAATTTAACATCTGTAGTACAGGAAGAAAAAACAGATAGAATTACAATTAGGCAAATTATTTTTTTCATTTGAATATTAATTACAACCACAAAAATAGTTTTTTTACTGAATTAGCACACTTTTTTTAACTAAAAATCGATTAAAGACTATTTTTTTAACATGTATTAGTTTGAACGAAAAAGTTTTATATCTTTGCACCCTTAAATAACCGAGGTCGAGAACCTCAAATTAATCAAAAGATTATGTCAGTAAAAATTAGATTACAAAGACACGGTAAAAAACAAAGACCTTTTTACTGGATCGTAGCAGCTGATGCTCGCGCAAAAAGAGATGGTAAATTCTTAGAAAAATTAGGAACTTATAATCCAAACACAAATCCTGCAACTATTGATTTAAACCTTGACCAAACGGTTCAATGGTTACACAATGGTGCTCAACCAACAGATACTGCAAGAGCAATTCTTTCTTACAAAGGTGCTTTATTGAAACATCACCTTGATGGTGGAATTCGTAAAGGAGCTTTAACTCAAGAACAAGCTGATGCAAAATTAGCTGCTTGGATTGAAGAAAAAGCTGGAAAAGTTGACGCTAAAAAAGATGGTTTATCTAAAGCACAACAAGCTGCTAAAGCAAAAGCTTTAAAAGCGGAAGTTGCTGCTAATGAAAAACGTACAAATGCTGCTGCTGAAGCACTAAAAGCTGCTGAAGCTCCAGAAGTTGTTGAAGAAGAAGTTGCTGAAACTCCTGCTGCTGAAGAAGTAACAGAAGTTGTTGCTGAAACTCCAGCTGAAGAAGTTGTTGCAGAAGTTGCGGTTGAGGAAACTCCGGCTGTAGAAGAAGCACCAGCTGCTGAAGAAGCTAGCGAAGAAACAGAAGCTTAATTAGTTGCGATTATGCGTAAAGAAGATTGTTTCTACTTAGGCAAAATCGCTAAAAAATTTAGTTTCAAAGGCGAGGTTCTGATTTATTTAGATACAGATGAACCTGAGCTATATGAAGATATGGAATCGGTTTTTGTTGACTTCAACAAAAACTTGATTCCATTTTTTATTGTAAGCAGTAATTTACATAAAGGCGATTTTCTTCGAGTAAAATTTGAAGATGTTGATGATGAAGCTGAAGCTGATGCGATTTTAAATCACGAAGTGTATCTTCCGCTTACTATGTTGCCTAAACTTGAAGGTAACAAATTCTATTTTCACGAAGTTATCGGATTTGAAATTGAAGATCAACGACTTGGTGTTTTTGGAAAAATTGTTTCTATTAATGATACTTCGGCACAACCACTTTTTGAAGTAATTAATGGAAATGTAGAGATTCTTGTTCCGATGATTGATCAGTTTTTAATTAAAATTGATAGAGAAAATAAGAAAGTCATCATGGATTTACCAGAAGGACTTGTAGAAATGTATTTATAAAAAAGCAAAATTATAATTTTGAACCATTAATAGATTAAGAAAATTAAGGCAGAACTTAATGAAACTTAATTTCTTAATGGTTTTAATTTTTAAAATAATGTCGAAATTCCAATTCAAACAATTTACAGTTCAACAAGACAAATGTGCTATGAAAATTGGTACAGATGGGGTTTTGCTTGGTGCTTGGTGTCCGATTGAAAATAATCCTTTTTCGGTTTTGGATATTGGTGCTGGAACTGGAATTTTATCTTTAATGTTGGCACAACGAACTAATGCAGAGCAAATTGATGCGATAGAAATCGATGAAGAGGCGCATGAACAATGTGTAGAGAATTTTGAAACTTCACCTTGGAGTGATAGATTATTTTGCTTTCATGCTGGTTTGGATGAGTTTATGGATGAGCCTGAAGATGAATATGACATTATCATTTCCAATCCGCCATTTTATTCAGAAGATTTTAAAACTGATAATTCCCAAAGAGATTTAGCACGTTTTCAAGATGCTTTGCCATTTGAAGATTTAATTGAAGCAGCCGATTTATTACTTTCAGAAAACGGAATTTTTGCTGTAATTATTCCTTTTAAAGAAGAAGAACGTTTTATTGATTTGTGTGCCGAAATGGAACTTTTTCCTGTAAAAGTTACTCGTGTAAAAGGTTCACACACTACTCCAATTGTTAGAAGTTTGTTGGCTTTCAAACGATACGAACTTTCGGTTTTGACGGCTGACGAATTGGTTATTGAGATTAATCGTCATGAATATACGGATGATTATATCAATTTGACTAAGGATTTTTATTTGAAGATGTGATTAATTAATTTGAAATACTAATTTCCATATTTATAGAAAATCGATTGTTCTTTTCCCATTTATCATCTTTGAAATACCAAGTGTCTTTATATTCATCGCAATAATCAACCCAAATACAAGGTTCATAAACGAAAGCATTCGGATAATATGGTTTTGCATAATTTTTATTTTGTTCTAATAATAAATGTTGTATTACCACAAATATGCCTTCTTTTGGAAACTCAATATTTAAATCACATACATCAACCTCAATGGTATGATTTCCTTTCTTAAATTGGATAATTTTATTTTCTGTATTTAAAATCTCTTTAGGTTCACCATTTATTCCAACTGAATAAAATACAAGATTTACAATTCTATTTTTATCAGAAGTTAGGGCAACGAATTTAATTTTATTAAGGAAAGTAATCCCATCATTTTGATTTAAAAAATATTTGGCACACTTTCCATTTTTTGCATCGTATTGAACTCCATATACTGTATCTCCTCTTTTTGCTTTTCCAATTTTTACGGCTTTTTCATTTTTTCTTTTAATAATTCTAACTTCATCTAAAAGAATTTTAGAAGATTTAATATAAATATTGTTTTCATTTAATTGAATAATTGTATCATTATATCCAATGGCAGTAATCTTAAAATTGTCTTTTAAATCTTTATCTTTTACAACAAACTCACCTAAAGAATCTGTTGAAATATAAAGCATTTTCTCTTTCCAAATATTAGCATAACTAATTGGTAATTTAGTTTGAGAGTCATAAATTGAATATTTTACTTGAGAATAAGTTAAATTGAAAATGAGAAAAAAGAAAAAAACTAATTTGTTCATATTATATGTATATATAAATTAAATGTATGAATTAAATATAAATTTCAAAAATAGTTAATTAATAAGATGTAACCCTAGCCCAGATTGAAATGACATCCTTTTTCTTTTTTCGTTAAAAGGAAAAGATACAATGGAAAGCTGGAAATAGCTTCTAAACTTTGACAAACTCAGTTTAACAAATTGAAAAAATTATAACAACCGTTGAAGCAATTCTCAAATATGTTTTTATTACCTTTGCAAACGTTTTCGTAAATATAAAAATAGTTATAAACAGATTGCATCGCTTCACTGTGTTGCACTCGCAATGACAAAAAAAATGAAACCAGATTTATTTCAAGCTCCAGATTATTACAATTTAGACGATTTATTAACCGAAGAACACAAATTAGTTCGTGATTCTGCTCGTGCTTGGGTGAAACGTGAAGTTTCTCCAATTATTGAAGATTATGCGCAACGTGCTGAATTCCCTAAACAAATTATAAAAGGTTTGGGAGAAATTGGTGGTTTTGGACCTTATATTCCAGAAGAATATGGCGGTGCAGGATTGGATCAAATTTCTTACGGTTTAATCATGCAAGAAATTGAAAGAGGTGATTCTGGTGTTCGTTCAACTTCATCGGTACAATCTTCTTTAGTGATGTATCCTATATGGAAATTCGGAACCGAAGAACAACGTATGAAATATTTACCAAAATTAGCTACTGGCGAATTTATGGGCTGTTTCGGTTTGACAGAACCTGATCATGGTTCGAACCCAAGTGGAATGACTACCAATTATAAAGATATGGGTGATCATTATCTATTGAATGGTGCCAAAATGTGGATTTCAAATGCTCCATTTGCAGATGTTGCTGTGGTTTGGGCAAAAAATGAAGAAGGAAGAATTCACGGATTGATTGTAGAGCGAGGCATGGAAGGTTTTACAACTCCTGAAACTCACAATAAATGGTCACTTCGTGCAAGTTCGACTGGCGAATTGATTTTTGATAATGTAAAAGTTCCAAAAGAAAATTTATTACCCGGAAAATCTGGATTAGGCGCGCCGATGCAATGTTTGGATTCGGCACGTTACGGAATCGCTTGGGGTGCAATTGGTGCCGCAATGGATTGTTATGATACCGCTTTGCGTTATGCAAAAGAAAGAATTCAGTTTGATAAACCAATCGCATCGTTTCAATTACAACAAAAGAAATTAGCCGAAATGATTACCGAAATCACCAAAGCACAATTGCTAACATGGAGATTAGGTGTTTTAAGAAACGAAGGAAAAGCTACAACGGCTCAAATTTCGATGGCGAAAAGAAATAATGTTGATATGGCAATTCATATTGCTCGTGAAGCTAGACAAATGTTGGGCGGAATGGGAATTACAGGCGAATATTCTATCATGCGTCACAGTATGAATTTAGAATCAGTAATTACGTATGAAGGAACTCATGACATTCACTTGTTGATTACTGGTGCTGATATTACTGGAATTCCGGCATTTAAATAAAAGATTAAACAATAAATAAAATTGATATAAAAAGCTTCTCATGTGTGGGAAGCTTTTTTACTTTTGTAAAGTATTTTTAAATCCTTATTGGAATATAAATACGTATATAATTAAAAATTCTGCTATGGAAATTTCAACTATAAATTCAAGTATTCAGTCGCAAAAAGAGCAATTATTAAACCATTCGTTGTACGAAAAGGTGAAATCTGTTGATGATTTGCGTCATTTTTTAGAAAATCATATTTATGCCGTTTGGGATTTTATGTCGCTTTTAAAGGCATTGCAAAATAAATTAACATGTACTACAACTCCCTGGATGCCAACTGGAAATCCTGAAATTCGTTATTTAATTAATGAAATTGTGGTTGCCGAAGAAACCGATTTGGCATTTGATGGATCACGTCAAAGTCATTTTGAAATGTATTTGGATGCAATGCAAGAATGTGGCGCTGATACTAGTTCAATAACTGCTTTTTTAGAGAACGTAAAAGACACCCAAAACATATTTGTATCTATTAAACAAAGTCAGTTGCATCCTAACGTTAAAGCCTTTTTAGATTTCACTTTTAGAGTTATTGATGAAGGAAAACCTCATAAAATTGCCGCTGCATTTACTTTTGGTAGAGAGGATTTAATACCGAGTATGTTTACCGAAATTTTGAAGAATTTTCAAACGAATTTTCCTGAAGCAAAACTGGATAAATTGGTGTATTATTTTGAAAGACACATCGAATTAGATGCAGACGAACACGGACCAATGGCGATGAAAATGATTACCGAACTTTGTGATACTGAAACCAAATGGAAAGAAGTAGAAGAAGTTTCAAATCAAGCTTTAGAAAAAAGAATCGGACTTTGGAATGCTATTGAAGAACAGATTATTGAAAAATTAGAGTTGGTTTAAAACCTAAACTGCTTTTTGGTCGTAATTGTTTTAAAATGATTTTATGAAATTCAAGTTACACCTTTTATTTTTATTATTTGTTGCTTCACTCGTTGTTAGTTGTAGTACAGACAACGCTATGGTTACTAATCAAACTACTGCAAAAACCATCAAATATTTGGCACTTGGCGACAGCTATACTATTGGTCAAAGTGTTTGTGAAACATGTCGATTTCCAATTCAATTGCAAGATAGTATTAAGAAAAAATTGCAATCTAATGCTGCTTTTACAACTACTATTATTGCAACAACTGGCTGGACAACATCCGATTTAAAATTGGCAATTGCTACTCAAAATTCTAGTAATGATTATGATTTAGTAACACTTTTAATTGGTGTAAACAATCAATATCAAAGCAAACCTTTTAGTTTATACCAGCAAGAATTTCCCGAACTTGTTGCAACAGCAATTCAGAAAGCTAAAGGCAAAAAAGAAAATGTAATTGTAGTTTCAATACCTGATTATGCGTATACACCTTATGGTCAAGGCGCTGCAAACATTTCAACTGGAGTTGCACAATACAATAACTTTGCCCAATATTATTGTGCTTCTAACGGAATTACCTTTATAAATATTACAGACATAACCCAACAAGGTTTGATAAATCCAAGTTTAGTAGCTTCAGATGGGCTTCATCCTTCGACTTTGGCGTATTCAAAATTTGTTGAAAGAATTCTTCCAGAAGCAACAATCATTATTCAACCCTAGATTCATCTACAAAAAAGTGGGTTTAACCTCAAAAAATGTATTTTTATTTAATTTATTTTTAGATTTGAAATAAATTAAATAAAATGAATTCAAGAACTCGCAAAATAGTAATCAATAGTGTTGGTTGTTTACTGTTTTTGAGTATTCCGATTTTAACATCACCCGATTTTAATTTCAACTTAAGCTTTTTTAAAGTTAATGCATTTCAAAAATCGTTTCTTAATTATATTTTGCTTTTACTTTTTTTCTTTGTCAATTATAATTATTTAATTCCGAAGTTTTTTGTTACAAATAAAAAAACAATTTATGTAGTACTTATAATTTTATGTTTTGCAGGCATCTCATTTTTACCCAATTTATTGTTTCCAAATTTCGGTTTTCATTCAATTCCTCCAAATGGTTTTGATAAATTTCCTAAACCTGAAAATCACAATAATCATTTTATAGAATTATTAAGTTTGATTCCGTTTTTAATGATAATTGCGTTGTCATTTTTACTTAAAATGAATGCCAAATTAGACAAAATTAAAAGTGAAAAATTAAAAGCAGAAGTATCTTATTTAAAAGCACAAATTAATCCACATTTTTTATTTAATACGCTGAACAGCTTATATGCATTGACTCTTGAAAAATCTGATGATGCTCCAAATGCAGTTTTAAAACTTTCTAACATGATGCGTTATGTCGTTACCGAAAGTGCTACAGATTTTGTTTCATTAGAAAAAGAAATCAATCATATTAAAGATTATATTGATTTACAAAAACTAAGAATTGACGATCAAGCCAATTTAAGAATAGTAATCGAAGGCAATCTTTACGGAAAAGTTATTGCGCCATTAATCCTGATTCCGTTTATTGAAAATGCTTTTAAATATGGAATTAATCCTGACGAAAATTCTTTTATAGAAATTGTAATCACAATTAAAAATGACGATTTTAAAATGATTGTAAAAAACTCAATTGTAAACATTTCAATTCCCGAAGAATTAAAATCTGAAAAAGGATTGGAAAACACTACAAAACGATTGGAGTACATTTATCCAAACCGACATGTTTTGAAAATTTCAGAAAACAATGCTACATTTGAAGTAAATCTAAAAATTAATTTGGGATGATTCGAGCAATTGCAATAGATGATGAACCGTTAGGATTAAAAATAATCACTCATTTTTGTGAGAAGATTGATTTTATTACACTCGAAAAAACGTTTACAAAGCAAAGTGAAGCCTTAAAATATTTAAAAAATTATCCTGTTGATTTGCTTTTTTTGGATATTCAAATGCCGAACAAAAACGGAATTGATTTTTATAAAATGTTAGAAAATGATCCTATTGTGATTTTTACAACTGCTTACAGCGAATATGCAGTTGAAGGTTTTAATGTGAATGCCACCGATTATTTATTGAAACCTTTTTCGGAAGAACGATTTATTACGGCTGTTCAAAAAGCTCAAAATGAATTTCAATTTAGACATAATGCATCGGTTCAAAATCATTTAATGGTTCGGGCAGATTACAAATTACGCAGAATAGAATATGACGAAATCCTTTTGATAGAAGGACTTGATGACTACATTCAAATTCATTTAAACAATAATACACGAGTTGTAACACGACTTTCAATGAAATCAATTATTGAAAAATTACCCGAAAAAGAGTTTATTCGAGTACATCGCTCTTACATAATTCCGATTAAAAAAGTAAAATCACTACAAAGTAAAACCATCCAAATTGAGGATTTTATAATTCCAATTGGAGATACTTACAAAGAAGAAATTTTAAAAATATTTCAATAAAATGCTTCAAAATCCATCACAAATATTCAAATCTGAAATAAGAGGAACCAAAGGAAATGCCAGTTACAAATGCCTTTCAACGTTCAACTATTTGAATTACAAAGAACAAAGCAGAAAACCTTTTGGAAATTTAACTGTTTTTAATGATGAAACTCTTGGTGCTCAAAAAAATAACAACTATTTATTAGATGAAAATCAAATTATTGTTTTAATTCCTTTGGTTGGAGCTATTGAAATTAATTTAGAGCACACAACCGATTTTATAGATGTCAATCAAATTAGAGCTTTTCAACTTGAAAAAGGAAAATCATTTTCTATTCTAAATCCGTATGAAAATGATTTAGTGAATTTTTTACAAATTCGATTTTCGTTCGATACTATAATACCCAATACAATTTCATTTGATTTAGACCACAAAAACGAAATTATAGAACTTATTAATTATAATAATTTCACCATTTCAATTGGAATTTTTAACGCTCGAAATGAAGGTATATACCAATTAAAAAATGAAGGTCTATTTGCTTTTGTAATTAACGGAGCCTTTGAATTTCAGAACAGATTGATAGAAAATAGAGATGGTTTATCTATTTCAAATATTTCAGAAGTTGAATTTGAAGCTTTATCAGAAAACGCAATGATTATGATAATTGATACAAAATTGTGATTTCACCTTTACAAATAAGCTGTTTACCTCAAATAGTTTGACGTTGATTTAAAAAAAATTAAGTTTAACATTGATTTTAAACAGTTTAGCGATGGAAAGAAAAGATTTTTTAAGAAAAAGCGTTGGTTTTCTGGGTTTAGCAGTTAATGTTCCGTCATTATTGAATTTCAAATTGAAAGACGATGAAGAGTCAGCAACAACTTGCAGTGTAACCAACAGCGAAACAGCTGGGCCTTTTCCTACAATTGCTCCAGCATCTTATGTAAGAAGCAATATTGTTACTGATAATAGAACCGGAGTTGCCTTTACTATCAATATTACAATTAATAATACCAACGGAAATTGTGCTGCTTATCAAGGTGCTTTAGTTGACATTTGGCATTGCGATAAAGATGGTTACTATTCAGAATATGGCGGAACTGGAATGCAAAGTGTTAATTACACAACTGTTCACTTTTTAAGAGGAAGACAAGTAACAGATGCAAACGGATTGGTAACTTTTACATCTATTTTTCCTGGTTGGTATAGTGGCAGAGCAACACACATTCATGTTCATATTTATAAACCCGATGGAACTTCGTTATTAGTAACCCAAATTGCATTTCCCGAAGGAACTACTAGTGCAGTGGTGCTAGTTAATGCGTCTACAGCCAATGGATATACTAAAGGAATGACTGGATATACTTACAACGCATCAGACAATGTTTTTTCAGATGGTGTTACTAATGAACTATCATCGGTAGCTGGAAGCGTTGCTAATGGTTACATTTTAAATCACACAATTTATGTAGCTGGACCAACGCTTGCATTAAATGAGTTGGATTATACTAAAAATCAAATTGGACAAAATTTTCCAAATCCGGTTATTGATACAACTACAATTCCATTGATGTTAAATGCTAATGCAAAAGTAAAAATTGAACTTTATGATTTAACAGGAAGATTGATTAGCACACCAGTTAATGATGCTTATTCTACAGGTTTAAATAATATTGTGATTGATAAAAACAAAGCCAAACTAAGTAGCGGTTACTACATTTATAAAGTTTATATTGAAAACTCTAACGGAATTTATACTGAAAACAAGAAGATGTTAGTGAAATAGTTTTTTGTTTATTAAATTGAGAAAGCGAGAAGTATTATAAATTTAATAGTTCTCGCTTTTATTTTATTGTTCAGGCGCAATTTCAATTTCTAAACCTTCAATAGCTTCTGATATTGGTATTTGACAACCCAATCTTGAATTGTCTTTTACATGGTAAGCTTCCCAAAGCATTGCTTCTTCATCAGGATTTCTTTCAAATGAAATTACATCATTCAAAACATAACATTGACAAGAAGCGCACATTGCCATTCCACCACAAACTCCGATGGTTCCTTCTGCTGCTAATTCATACATGCGGATTACTTCCATAACATTCATGTTCATGTCGGTTGGCGCTTGAACTTCGTGAAGAATTCCTTCTCTATCGATGATTTTTAGGGTTACGTCTTGTGGCATTATTTTACTTCTTTTTATTTTCTATTTGTTCTAACAACAATTTATACAATGTATCTGTATCACTATTAATTGTGCCGTGCATATATCGTTGATAAACATTTTTATTATCTGGTGGATTTAGATTTAATTGCATTCCTTTTTCTAAAGCTAACAATCTTAAAAATTCTCTTTGGGTTCGTCCATTTCCATCTCTAAATGGGTGAAGATAATTTACATTATCTAAAATTTCGGCTAATTTATAAGCTAAAGCTTTTTTATTAGTATTTTTTAAAGTTTTGAATTCAATAATAAGATTATCAATATATTGAAATGCAATATTAAATCGTTCACCATCAAAAAAAGGCTTTCCATCTTTGCTAATGTTTACAGTTCTAACTTTTCCTGCCCACTGATAAACATCTTGGAATAAATAATGATGAATTATTAATAATGAATTTGAGTCAATAATTTTAATTGGATTTTCAATTAATTCTTCTACTCTTTTAGAAACTCTTAAGCTCTCATAGGCTAAAAGTATTTTTTCATCTTCAATATTAGCTATATTATGTAAAACACCTTTTCTATTTGTATACTCGAAATTGAGATCGATATACTGATAGTTATTTTCCATAGATAGCATATAACTTAGTCAAAAAGTCCTTTTCTGATACTATGCCAAATTTCCAATCTACATATAGTTGAATTAATTCTTTCGTAGGTTTAAAACCCTCAAACATATTTGTACCAATAGCATTTGCTGTATTTTCCAATTCTTTAAGATTGGAAAATTTCACACCCATTATAGTAAGATTTTTTCTGTCTATGTCTATTGTCTGATACATTGAGTCAGTTAAATATTTCAATACAAATATAGTGTATTTGTATTTTTGAAGTTTGTTTTAGTCTTTATTTTGTATTAAAACGAAGAAATTAATCTGTTTATGTTTTTTACTCTATCGATTTTACAACTGCTTTTTCAGCTTCTTTTCTAGTTCCGTCAAATCCGTCAACTCCTGAAACTGTTGTGTATTTTAACACATATTTCTTTCCCGGATTAATTCGTTGGTAAACACTTTGACACATTAAAGTTGCTTCGTGAAATCCGCAAAGAATTAATTTCAATTTTCCTGGATAAATATTTACATCACCAATGGCATAAATTCCTTCAATATTGGTTTGATAATCTAAAGCATTATTTACTTTGATTGCATTTTTTTCAATTTCTAATCCCCAATTGGCAATCGCACCTAATTTTGGAGTCAATCCGAAAAGTGGAATAAAATAATCGGTCTCGAAAACTTGTTGAACGCCTTCGTTTTCTAAAACTATACTTTCAACGTGATCTTTTCCGTTAATTGCAACAACTTCTGCTGGTGTAATTAAATTGATTTTACCAAGTTTTTTCAATTCTTGCACTTTTTCTACCGAATCTAAAGCTCCACGAAATTCATTTCTTCTATGAACCAAAGTAACTTCTGAAGCTACATTGGAAAGAAAAATACTCCAATCTAAAGCAGAATCTCCACCGCCAGCAATAACAATTTTTTTATTTCGGAACAATTCGGGATCTTTCACAAAATATTCTACACCTTTTTCTTCATAAAATTCTATGTCTTCTAAAAGTGGTTTTCGTGGTTCAAAAGTTCCTAAACCACCAGCAATAGCAACCGCTTTAGTATGGTGTTTAGTGCCTTTATTTGTAGTAACAATAAACGTTCCGTCTTCTAATTTATCAACAGTTTCAGCAGTTTCGGATAAAGTAAATCCGGGTTGAAATTGTTTTATTTGTTCCATTAAATTGGTAACCAAATCACCAGCCAAAACTTCAGGATAACCTGGAATATCAAAAATTGGTTTTTTGGGATACAATTCTGCCAATTGTCCACCTGGCTGTGGCAAAGCGTCAATAATATGACATTTTAATTTTAGTAATCCTGCTTCAAAAACTGTAAAAAGTCCAGTTGGACCAGCTCCAATTATAAGTATATCAGTTTCAATCATTTTTTTAAGTTTCAAGGTCGCAAAGTAACAAAATCACAACAGTTTTAAATATGATTTTTATCATATCAAAATTTACGCAACATTCACAACAGTTTCAATTTGTGGTGCATATCGTTTAATAGTAGTTTCAACTCCAGCTTTCATGGTGCTCAAACTCAAACTACATCCTGTACAAGCACCTTCTAACCTAACTTTTACATGTTTTTCATCCTCAACAGAAACTAAAGAAATATCTCCACCATCTGAATTTAAAAACGGTCTGATTTCTTGTAATGCTTTTTCGATATTTAAAATCAATTCTTCGTGTGTCATTT
>NZ_JAPQNT010000012.1 GCF_028867965.1 Flavobacterium sp. SUN046 | reverse complement strand
TTCCACAAGCGTCTGTTGCAGTAGCAGAAGCAAATACTGGAGTCGTTCCACAAGCGATTGTTGTAGCCGCTGGTAATGGTGAGATTACTGGCGCTGTTGTATCTTGAACGTTGATGGTTTGAGTATGAGAAGATGAAGCATTAATACAATTTGTAGTAATTGTAAAAACTCTACTCACAATTTTAGGACAGCCTCCTGAAACCGTATCTACATATGAAATTGATGTAATAATTGAACCATTAGCAATAGTTCCTCCAGCATTAATAAATTGTTGTTGAGTTATTTGAACAGGAATAGTACTATATGTCAATCCTGCGATGGCAGAAACGCTACAAGCATTGATAGTATAATTAGCAGGATAGGTAACCGAATAATTATTAATAACTGTTATAGAAAAAACGAAATAACAACCATTTGCATTTGGTGGAACAGCATAGTAAGTAAAAGTCCCTACCGTTCCTGGAAACGGATTTGAAGCTGTATATTCGATTGAGGAACTTGTTACTGGAAATTCATTATAAAATCTTGTGCCAGATGGAAAAGTTCCACTTATTTGAGAAACAGGAACCGTTCCACTTATATTACAATAATAAAAAACATAGTTATTCGAGGTATTTTGACAATTAAGATTTACAAAATTAGTTGCATTAATATTCACCGTTAATAAGTCTGTAATTGGTTCTCCTTGACATGAACCTGAATTAGTGTAACCTTGAATAATATTTTGTGAGAAATTCACGCCAGATATAGAACCAACGCCGGAGGAACTTCCATAAATAGAAACTTTAGGTGAACAATTTTGATTCTTCAATATGGAACAATCTTCAGTAACTTTAAATTTGAATTTTAAAGTTCCAAGAATTGTATTGGGATCATTAGGAAGAGGCAAGTTACTGATATCCCATATTATCGAGCCATTACCTCCAGCTAAAGGATCAAAATAAGCATTATTTGGAGTTGGTAACGGAAGAAACAAAGCATTATTAAGAATACTGCCTGGCACAAAAGTAGCTGCAAATGGAACTGGAATTGTGATTTTTGTATTATTAGTAGCTTCTGAACCTCTATTGTAAACATTTACATTAAATTCAATAATATCTCCCGGAAGTGCCGTATAAGGTTGAGTTGTGACTGGCACACTATTTATAGAAACTGCTTGAATTACAGCTGGGACATCTGGTATATAAGCATCTACTGACATTACTGCTGCAAAAATTGTAAATGTATCTTGCGTAGTTCCGTATTTGAATCTTGTAGAAGTTTGGCTATTAGTTATAACTGAATTACCTGTATTTGGAATATTAAACATGCTAATATCCAATCCTGTATTGTTTAATAAATTCGGATTTCGAGTATTTCCGCCAGTTACAATTGAAGAATTAAAAAAGTTTGTTGTTGAATTTCCAGTATGATTTAATGAAATCCAATTGGTATCTGTGTGATTTCTAATTTGAAAATAATCTCCCGAAATTCCTCTATCACCTTCGCCAGCCATTAATCCAAGTTTCATATTTACTGATCCAGATTGAACTGTGTTAAAACCTGATACCGGAATTTCGAAATCTGCTGTAACACTTCCGGCAACATATGCATGACCGTCAAAAATTGTTACATCTCTGTATCGCATTTTTGAATTTTCATATACTACTACTAATCCCCATCCACCATAATAACCAGTTCCGCCACCATCTCCTTCTACTAAAGCAATATCACCTGCAAAATAGTTTCCAATTCCATGGTTTTTTACATAATCAGTAACTTCAGCATAAGCTGAATACATAAATCCATCTGCAGAAGTTGGATAATAAATATCATTTGTGTTAGCCGTAAATTGAGTGTAACTTGTTGCTCCAGGACCTTTTAGAGAGATAATTCTTTTATCAAATGTTTTAGATATTGTAACATTTGTAGAAATCGTTCCTGAAACATTTACATTAGAAAAAGAATTTGCTTGAGTAGTTGCACTTGTTAAGTTAGTTCCAGTATCTCTAACTAAATTTTTTATTTTAATAGTCAAAGTCCCATCAGTAATTACATAAGGTGTAGTTAATGTTGCTGTAGCTGTCGTTCCAGTTGTTGCGACGGTTACAGGTACATTTGTAGCCGTTCCTCCATTAACAGAAAGGGTCACCATTGCTACTCCAGTTGTATTGGTATAATTAAATACATAGGTATTTGTACCATTAGAAAATGTGTAAATTGGATAACGATTATTAGTAGAACCACCTCTTGTTATTGCTAACGAATAAGTTGTATTAGTAATTGTAGTAGTATTGCCTACTGTATAATTGTTATTAATTACTTGGGTACCGCCTGGAACCGACTTAGTTACTGTAAAAATATTATCACTTGTTGGCCCGTCTGACGCGCGACCTGTCCAATAAAGTCCTGCGTATATAATGTTTGAACAAGCTGGAATTGCTCCATTTTCTGTAGAAAAATTCAAATTGGCAGAAGATGAATTCCAAGTTGAATTATCACCATCAATATCTACATATTGCATTACATTATTACCATTTTGTGTATCATCACCATAATTTTGTAATGTTAAATTGGTATTACCAATCATGGTAAAATCACCTTTTACATTATAAATCTTTTTGGTTGGTGTATATTGTGATGTTCTTTGTGTAAATGGAACTCTGATTTGAGCATTAGCAGAAAAAACAATTCCGAATACAAATATAATTTGTAAAAAGTAAAACTTGAATTGTTTGTTTGTGTTAATATTTGAGTATAATTTTTTCATGATATGTATTTTTTTCTTCAAATAATATTTAATTAAGATCGTTTGTCAACACTGTAAATCAATACAACTTTTGGATCAACTTCTAAAAGATGACTCAATAGTTGAGATATCTGAAAATCAAAACTGACTTTAAAATAAATGTATTTCACATTGTGATATCTTGATACAACTGAAAGATTAATTGGCGCATTAAGTGTTGAAGGATTGTCTATTTTAATAGTAACCAATTCAACATCATTGACTAACAAATTTGGGTTATTAGCCACTGACAACGAAGTAACATCAGTAAACATGCAGAGAGGTCGGTTACCAATTGTATTGACTTGATTGTTAGATAAATAAATAGAAGAATTAACATCTTTAAAGAGACTTGCAACTCTATTATAGACTGCTGGTGTTGTAGAGCTAGAAGTCCTAAGTGTGGTAAGAAAATTATTTTTTTCAAAAATTGGAGTTCTTTGATTAGCTTGTGAAAAACTAGAAAAAGAAATTAATAAAAATAATAGAATTATTAATGAAAATCTATTAATTTTTATGGTTTCTATTAAAAAAAATCTAATTTTTGAATACTGGTTTAAAGTACTTCTTTTCATAATAATATATTTTAAATAGTGTAATTAAATAACAAAAACATCCAATTAATTTGCCCTTAATTATAAAATATAGCATTATAAAAAATATAAACTTCTTGAAAGTTTACTGATTTTAATATAGGTTAAGATTTTAAATTTAAAATTATAAATTATTCAAAATCTAGTAGTTACTATAATTTTATTTAGGGCTTAAATAAATTTATAAACAATAAAAATGGTTAAACAAAAATCAACAATCTTTATTTTCATTTCAAAACTAATTCATAGAGTTTTTCTAAAATAATAAAAACGATGAATAACTGAAATATCCTACTAAATACACAAATACGCAATATTCGGCACATTTAATCGAGAATTATTTAGAAAAAATTCTACTTTTAACACAATTTTTAAAGAACTTATTAACAACCTAAAGAAAATAAAAACTAAATGTTTTGTTTAACTTATAAAATGCTTTTCTGTTTACAAAATTATACCTTTAAATCACTTCAAAAATGCGTAGTTTTACGTGTTTTTCTTTTTTAAATTAAAAAAAATCTACTTTTGTAACTTATTTACACATACAATGAGAATTGATATTATTACAATTTTACCTGAACTTTTAAAAAGCCCATTTGAAGCATCAATAATGAAACGAGCTATCGATAAAGGTTTGGTAGAAGTTCATTTTCATAATTTAAGAGATTATACTACTAACAAACAAAAAAGTGTAGACGATTATCCTTTTGGTGGTGGAGCAGGAATGGTTATGACCGTTCAACCGATAGATGCCTGTATTACCAAATTAAAAGAAGAACGAATTTACGACGAGATTATATATATGTCACCGGATGGCGAAACATTAAATCAAAAAATGGCAAACACAATGTCAATGTATGAAAATATAATAATTTTATGCGGACATTATAAAGGTGTTGACCAACGTGTTCGAGATCATTTTATTACCAAAGAAATTTCTATTGGAGATTATGTGCTTTCTGGCGGAGAATTAGGTGCATTAGTTTTATCAGATGCTTTAATCAGATTAATTCCAGGTGTTTTATCAGATGAAACTTCAGCATTAACAGATAGTTTTCAAGACAATCTACTTTCTGGACCAATCTACACAAGACCAGCCGACTATAAAGGATGGAAAGTTCCCGAAGTTTTAACCAGCGGTCATTTTGCCAAAATTGATCAATGGCGCGAAGACATGGCTTATCAACATACTAAAAACCGTCGTCCTGATTTACTTGAAGAATAATTATTATGGAAAAACCAATTATTACTGCATTGTTAGCATACGGCATGTCAGGAAAAGTATTTCATGCGCCGTTTTTCGAAACCAATAGTGGATTTAATTTATACGCCGTTTTAGAACGAAATTCTCAAAAAGCAATTTTAGATTATCCAAACATCAAAAGCTATTCTTCTATTACTGATTTATTAGCCGACGATAAAATTGAACTTATAGTTGTAAATACGCCAAACAATACTCATTTTGAATGTGCAAAATTAGCTTTAGAAGCTAACAAACACGTTCTTATTGAAAAGCCTGCAACTGCAACTGTAAAAGAATTTGAACAGTTACTAACGTTAGCAAAAAAAGTAAATAAAAAGATTTTTGTCTACCACAATCGTCGTTGGAGCAGTGATATTATGTCAACTAAAAAAATCATTAAGTCTGGCAAACTCGGTGATATAATTGAAGTCCATTTAAGATTTGACAGATATCGTAATGAAATTGGTGTCAAATCATTTAAAGAAAATCCTGTTGCTGCAAGCGGAATTTGGTACGATTTAGGTTCGCATTTAATTGACCAAGCAATTTCTGTATTTGGCAAACCCATAAACAATTACAGTTACAAAAATCATTACCGAGAAAACTCTCAAGTTGATGATTTTGCCTTTATGCACTTGACTTTTCCTAACAAAATCAATGTTTTTATTACTACAAGTATGTTAGTTGCCAAACCGCAACCCGGAATTGTAATTCATGGAACAAAAGGAAGTTTTATTAAAGAATTTTGCGACGAGCAAGAAAATCAATTGATAGCAGGAATGCTACCAACAAATCCAAATTTCGGAATAGAAAAGCCAAATAAAGAAGGTAAACTTACCTATTATAACACTAATAATGAGTTGATATCAGAAATTATTCAATCTGAAAAAGGCAATTTTAATGGATTATTTGAAGAATTGTATCAAAGCATTCGAAACGAAAAACCCTTTTCAATTGACAATCAACAAATTATCGAACAATTAAAATTATTAGTTTGAATCAAAAAAATAGTAATTATTCATTGCAAATTATTAATTATTAATTACATTTGCACCCACATTTGACCAACCTCTGGCGAAAACCGTGAATGTTGCTTAAATTTCAAACCATAATTAGCATTAAAAATGGCAAATTTAGTAGATTTTGTAAATAACGAATTATCAACAAAAAAAGATTTCCCTGTTTTCGGAGCTGGTGATACTATCACAGTTTACTACGAAATTAAAGAGGGTGAAAAAACAAGAACTCAGTTTTTTAAAGGAGTTGTTATTCAAAGAAAAGGTTCAGGAAGTACTGAAACTTTTACAATTCGTAAAATGTCTGGAGCTGTTGGTGTAGAGCGTATCTTCCCAGTAAACTTACCAGCTTTGCAAAAAATTGAATTGAACCAAAGAGGTAAAGTTAGAAGAGCTAGAATCTACTACTTTAGAGAACTTACTGGTAAAAAAGCAAAAATCAAAGAAAGAAGATACAAAAACTAATTCTTTCTCAAAATCAATAAAAAAATCCTTTCCCTTAAACGAAAGGATTTTTTTTATTTATGAAAAATAGCATACAAATTATCAAATTCGTAATTTAAATTAGTTTAAATATCAAATTCATAAATCAATCGATTTCGTTTTAAATCATTATCTATTTTATCTCATTTTCATATCTTTGCTATCCACGAAATTTATTTAATCAAAATAATAAAATTTAAAAACGAGTGAATCGTTTGATAAAAACAAACTTTAAAAATGTCAAAGTCTAAAATTATTTACACTATCACAGATGAAGCTCCAATGCTAGCTACATTTTCATTATTACCAATAATTAAATCATTTGCTGCAACCGCCAATATTGATATTGAAAGCAGAGATATTTCATTAGCTGGAAGAATTATTGCCAACTTTCCAGAATATTTAAAACCTGAACAAAAAATTGGTGATGCACTAACAGAACTTGGTCAACTAGCCAATACTCCTGAAGCCAACATCATAAAATTACCTAATATTTCAGCTTCTGTTCCACAACTTAAAGAAGCTATCGCTGAATTACAAGCCAAAGGTTATGCACTTCCAAATTTTCCAGAAGACGCACAAACCGAAGAAGAAAAAACAGTTAAAGCTAAATATTCTAAAGTATTGGGCTCAGCTGTAAATCCGGTACTTCGTGAAGGAAATTCTGATAGAAGAGCTCCAAAAGCAGTTAAGAATTATGCCAAAAAACATCCTCATTCTATGGGAGCTTGGTCGTCAGATTCTAAAACTCATGTGGCAAGTATGGACAATGGTGATTTTTATGGAAGTGAAACTTCAGTTACCGTAAGTGAAGCAACCGATGTTAAAATCGAATTTGTAGATAATAATGGAACTACAACTGTTTTAAAAGCAAGTACACCATTAAAAGCTGGAGAAATTATTGACAGTTCAGCATTAAGTCTTTCAAAATTCAAACAATTTATTGCAAAAGAAATTGAAGACGCTAAAGCAAAAGGTGTTTTGTTTTCAATTCACTTGAAAGCAACAATGATGAAAGTTTCAGATCCAATTATTTTTGGAGCAGCTGTAGATGTTTTCTATAAAAATGTTTTTACAAAATATGCCGATTTATTTAAAGAATTAGGAATTGATACTAAAAATGGTCTAGGCGATGTGTATGCAAAAATCGCTGGAAGACCAGAACAAGCTGAAGTTGAAGCGGCAATTAATGCAGTTTATGAAACTAGTCCAGCAATAGCAATGGTAAATTCTGAAAAAGGAATTACCAATTTACATGTTCCGTCTGATGTGATTATTGACGCCTCAATTCCTGCAATGATCAGAACTTCTGGTCAAATGTGGAATACGCAAGGAAAAGGACAAGACACTAAAATTATAGTTCCAGATAGAGCTTACGCCGGACTTTATGTTGCAACAATTGATTTTTGTAAAAAACACGGTGCATTCGATCCTACAACAATGGGAAGCGTTCCAAATGTTGGACTTATGGCTCAAAAAGCAGAAGAATATGGTTCACATGACAAAACATTTCAATTAAATAGTGACGGAATTGTTAAAGTAACTGATGCTAACGGAACCGTTGTAATGCAACAAAACGTTCAAGCTGGAGATATTTTCAGAATGTGTCAAACTAAAGACGCACCAATTCTTGACTGGGTAAAACTAGCAGTAAATCGTGCAAGATTATCTAATACTCCAGCCGTTTTTTGGTTGGATGAAAACCGTGCTCACGACAGACAATTGATTGAAAAAGTCACTAAATATCTAAAAGATTTTGACACAACAGGATTGGATATCAGAATATTAAATCCGATTGCAGCAACTAATTTTACATTGGAAAGAATCATCGCTGGATTAGATACCATTTCGGTAACAGGTAACGTTCTTCGTGATTATTTAACCGATTTATTTCCAATTTTAGAATTGGGAACTTCGGCCAAAATGCTTTCTATCGTACCATTAATGAATGGTGGCGGATTGTTTGAAACTGGTGCTGGAGGTTCGGCTCCGAAACACGTTGAACAATTTATTGAAGAAGGCTATTTGCGTTGGGATTCATTAGGTGAGTTTTTAGCAATCGGAGTTTCATTCGAACATTTAGCACAAGTATTTGATAATTCAAAAGCGTTAATTTTATCAGAAACGTTAGATACTGCAACAGAAAAATTCTTAGAAAATGATAAATCTCCGGCTCGAAAAGTTGGTCAAATTGACAATAGAGGTTCTCATTTTTACTTGACTTTATATTGGGCCCAAGCATTGGCAGCACAAACTAAAGATTTAGAACTAAAAGCTAAATTTGAACCAATCGCAAAAGAATTAACTGAAAATGAAGCGACAATTAATGCAGAATTAATTGGAGCACAAGGTTCGCATCAAGAAATTGGTGGTTACTACAAACCAAATCAAGATTTATTATTTAAAGCAATGCGTCCAAGTGCAACTTTAAACACCATATTGAATAAATTGAATTAAACACATTTGATTTCATACTACCAAAAGGCGACTATAATTTAGTCGTCTTTTTTTATTTTGAAAAAAAATCAAACTGTTCCCAACCTTTTCTGTTTTTTATAACTCTATATACTTATCAAACAAATTGTTCGTTATAAATTGAGAAATAAAACATTATGAAAAAATTACTTTTTATCGCCTGCCTGTTTATAGTTTCTTTTGCAAAAGCACAAATTATTAAAGAGTTTCAAGTGAATTTTGAAACGGCTTCTTACGAAATCTCTAAAAATGAAGCTACTAAGATAAATGATGTTTTAAAACCATTTATTGATAATTCTAAAGATTATTCCATTCAAATCATTGGTCACACAGATAATGTCGGTGATTTAGATTACAATTATTTACTTTCAAATAATAGAGCAAAAACCATAGCGGATTATATCGAAAATAAAGGGTTTGATAAAACTAAAATCTATTCTAGCGGAAGAGCTTATCTAAAACCTACAGCAAAAAATACATCAGAAATTGGCAAAGCAAAAAATCGTCGTGTAACTATTAAGATATTCAATGAAAAAGAAGATAATTTTACAATAAATGGGTTAGAATTAAAAGAAAATCAATACACTATAAGTACTTCCAAGTTAGAAACGATTGAATACAAATCGGGAACAAAAATTACGATTCCTGAAAATGCTTTTGTAGATAAAATCGGAAATCCTGTAACAGGAATTGTTACTATAAGTTATATTGAATTTCGAGATCCAGCAGATTTCATTTTGGGAAATATACCAATGGATTATAATGATGTAACCGGAAATTATCATTTTAATTCGGCTGGAATGTTCAAAATTTTAGCCACACAAAATGGTAAAAATATTTCATTAAAAGAAGGGAAAAATATCACTTTAGGTTTTCAAAAAACACAAGAACTTTCTAATTTGAATTTTTATGAATTAGATTCTAAAACTAAAAACTGGAAAGAATTATACAATTTAAATAATGGAAAAACTTCATTTTACGGCACTATTGACAATGTTATTGACGGCGGAAATGACGTTGTTAAAATTGATCAACTAGAATATTCAATATGTCAACTTAACAATTGTGATGCTTTTACAACTTTAAAGAAAATTGGTGTAAACTATTCGGAAAACATAGATTTAATTGAAAGAAAATACAATAATCAAATAAAAAAACAAGTAAAAGATCGAAAAAACAATAATGAAGCATTAGAAAGTACGATAGAAAATTACAAAACAATAATAGAAGAATATCAAACTAAAATTAAAAATTTTGAAACAAAAATAAAAAAATCGGAACCAAATTATGTTGCTACAAAAATTTCAAATGATGAAAATCAGGAAATTTTCAATATCGGTTTTAGTGTAAAATCTAATGTGCAAAATATTAATTTCAAAAATACAAATTGGTTAAATAAATCAGATATAAATGGCAAAATTAATCAATCAATTTATAATAAAAACTGGAATAATTGCAGCATTGAAAGCAATGAAGACAAGACATTTACAATAATTTTAAAAGATTCAACTTCTGAAATTTCAATTAAAAATGTAGCAATGATTAATCTAAATGTTAGTGAAGATAAATTAACTAAAGTGTCAAATTCTATGAATAACAGCTATAAAATTCAACAAAATAGAATTAAAAAATTCAAAAGAAGCAAAGATAAATTCATTAAAAAAAATGAAGAAGTTGCTAAAATTTTAAATGATATAGAAGTTCAAAAAAGAAAACTAAAAGACACATTAATCGGAAATTTGAGTCAAAATTCAATAGTTTGTTTTTGGGAAAAAAGTAAAGATTATATGACTACTGATGAAGCTAAACTTTCTATTCAAAGTTGGTTAAATTATTTTGATAAAAACAAAGAAGTAATGCTAAAACGCTATTCAACACTACAAATTAGTGAAGATTGCAAAAAACAAACAGCTCAAATATTTGAAGCAAATAAAAAGATTGTAGAGAATCAAAAGTATTCAAACACAGCCAACAACACTGCGAAAGAATTAAATCAATCATTACAAATTTCAAAGCTTGGAATCTACAATTGCGACCAAATTCAAAGATTACAAAATCCGATTGAAATCTTCGCAAATTACACTGATGAAAAAGGAAACGAATTAAACCCAGTTTTCATTTATCTTTTAGACAGTAATTTTAATGGAGTAATAAAATATGATGGTTATAATGGTTTAAGTCCGTTTAGATTTGCTTTTAGTCCGCAATCTAAAAATACAATGATAGCTTTTGATGGAAACGGAAATTCATACATTTACAAATCAGAAAAATTCAGTGAAATCAATATTAATGGAAGTTATAAACATCATGATTTTATAATGACAAAAATAAACAATCTAAAAAGTATAGACGATTTGAAAGCACAATTATAAGCTACTTTTCGTCTATTTTCTTTAAAATTTTGTCTTTGTATTCTACCAGAATTTTGGCTCTGTAACCAATTCCTAAATTCCAATATTGAACAGTTATCAATTCTTTATTTCCATCAAAGAAATTGAATTGTCCAGTATTTGGTGATAATTCACCATAATTTAAAGCTTCAACTTCTATAACATTCAAACCCTTATTAAGTTGTAAAGAAATATTTTTAAAATCATTTTCAAGATAAATTTGACTTGTAACCAATTGTCCATTCAACCAAATTCTAACTAAATCGCCATCAATAGCTCCAAAATCTCGTGCGCCAATCGTAATTCCTTCGGTATAAACCACAAATTGACCCCAACTTATGTTCCTATTATACAATTCCGGACTAATTCCGTCTTCTTTTAATTTTTCATTAAATTTTTCGGTGTAAACTTCAGAAGCACTTTTTAAAGCATAGGTTTTATCCGGAGTTTCACCCACTTTTGGTAGTTCAGGCAAACCTCTTAAAAATGGATCTTCTTGATTTTTAAAATAAGTGCTTTCAAATTTTATTGCCGGTGCTACAACCGTAGGATTATTTTCAGGAGTAATATTTTTTTTCTTCTGAATCTTTGGCGGTGGTAAAGGCGCAATATTTAGTTTTCGTTTAGAAGTTTCAAACTGAGCTTGAACACTAAATGAAAAACTAACTACAAAAAGAAATAAAAAGAAAATCCTCATTCCATAAAAACTTTGATGTAAAAGTATCTAAAAAACAAATATAAAACTTTAATTATTAACCATACATTAACATTCGTTGTGTAACAACCAATGGTATTAATCGTCAAATTTGTATCATAAATAAAATGCCATGCCTTTTAAGAAAATTATATTTACACTACTTTTATTAATTGCATTCAATTTTTCATTTTCACAAGAAAAATATACAATTAGCGGAACAATTTCTGATAAAAAAAACAACGAAACCCTTATTGGTGTTAACATTGTAATAAAAGGAACTAAAATTTTTACTATTACAAACGAATATGGTTTTTATTCATTAACGCTACCTAAAGGCGATTATGAACTAAGTGTGAGTTACATTAGTTATGAAACGATAGACGAAAAAATTTCACTTTCCCAAGACATTAAGAAAAACTACAGTCTAAACGAAGCTGGACAAGTGCTTGATGAAGTTGTAATTACAGAAAAAACTTCTACTAATACACGAAAACCCGAAATGAGTGTCAATAAATTATCCATCGCAACAATAAAGCAAATGCCTGTTGTGCTTGGTGAAGTTGACATTATTAAATCTATTTTATTTCTTCCAGGCGTTACTAATGCTGGTGAAGGCGCATCGGGATTTAATGTTCGTGGTGGCGGTGCCGATCAAAATTTAATACTTTTAGACGAAGCAACTATTTTCAATTCATCGCATCTTTTTGGATTTTTCTCAGTTTTTAATCCTGATGCTATTAAAGATTTGAAATTGTATAAAGGCGGAATTCCAGCCAGATTTGGTGGTCGTGCTTCATCAGTTTTGGATATTTATCAAAAAGATGGAAACAGCAAAGGTTTTCACATGAATGGTGGAATCGGATTAATATCCAGCAGATTACTTGCCGAAGGTCCGATTGTAAAAGACAAAGGCTCATTTCTTGTTGGAGGACGAGCATCCTACGCACATTTATTTTTGAAATTAACTAACAATAAAAATTCAGCTTATTTTTATGATTTGAATACTAAATTGAATTATAAATTAAACAAAAACAATAACTTTTATCTTTCAGGTTATTTTGGACGCGATGTTTTTGATATCAATCAAAGTTTTACAAATACTTACGGAAATTCAATAGGTAACTTACGTTGGAATCATTTATTTTCTGATAAATTATTTTCAAATTTATCTCTTATTTACAGTGATTATTACTACGGATTGAATTTAGATTTTGTTGGTTTCAACTGGGATTCAGGAATAAAAAATTATAACATTAAATATGATTTCAAATACTATCTATCGGATAAAATCAAACTAAGTTACGGCACAAGTGCCATTTATTATGATTTTAATCCAGGAACAATTGTACCAAGTAAAGACAATTCTGGAATAAATTTTCGTCAACTAGAAAAAAAATATGCATTTGAACCTTCGTTATATATAGATGCAGAGCAAAAATTATCAAATAAAATTAATGTAGAATACGGCGTTCGTTACAGTATGTTCTCCAGATTAGGAAGTTCAACTCAAAATATTTATGCTAATGATCAAGCAGTAACTTTTGACAATGATTTAAAAATTTACGAAAAAGGAACTCCAATTGGAACGAAATTTTACGGAAAAAATAAATCGTTGGCAAATTTCAACAACTTTGAACCAAGATTTTCGGTTGCTTATGAGCTTAATGATTCCCAATCGATAAAAGCAAGTTACAATAGAATGGTTCAATATTTACAACTTATTTCCAACACGGCATCGCCTACTCCACTTGATGTTTGGACACCAAGTGACACTTTTATAAAACCTCAAATTGCGGATCAAATTGCAGTTGGATATTTTAAAAATTTCAAAGAGGATACCTATTCTTTAGAAGTAGAAAGTTTTTACAAAAAAATAAAAAATAGAATTGATTACATTGATGGTGCCGATTTAATTGCAAACGAAGCACTTGAACAAGTAATTCTAAATGGTGAAATGCGTTCTTACGGATTGGAATTAATGTTGCGGAAAAATACCGGAAAATTCTCAGGCTGGATTGCCTACACCTTATCGCGATCTGAACAAAGAACACCAGGAAGAACAGCTAATGAAACCGGAATTAACAACGGAAATTGGTACAAATCTGCTTATGATAAAACTCATAATTTAGCAATTACAAGTTCGTATAAATTCAATAAAAAATGGAATTTTGGTGCTAATTTTACTTTGCAAACTGGTCAACCTGTAACTTATCCAAACGGTCAATACAGCTATTTGGGAATTACCGTGCCGAGTTATGGTTTGCGAAATGAAAATAATTTACCATTGTACCATCATTTAGATATTTCGGCAACTTTGACTCCAAAACACAATGAAAAGAAAAAATGGAAAGGCGAATGGGTTTTCAGCGTTTACAACCTTTATGGACGAAAAAATGCAGCATCAATTAGCTTTCGCCAAAATCAAGATACTGGAAATAACGAAGCCATAAGATTGTCTATTTTCGGAATCGTTCCAGCAGTTTCCTATAATTTCAAATTTTAAAAAAATGAAAAAAGCACTATATATTCTTCTACTAGTATTTATGTTTTCAAGTTGCGAAGACCGAGTAAATATTCCGTTAGATACTTCAAATCCGAAGTTAGTCATTGAAGCCAATATTTTATGGCAAAAAGGAACTACAGGCAACGAACAAAAAATTAAATTATCAACAACAACAGATTATTACAGCAATGTAATTCCAGTAGTTTCAGGAGCAATTGTGTATGTTACAAACAGTTCAAACACCGTTTTTAACTTCATTGAAACTCCAAATACTGGCGAATACATTTGTCTAAATTTTGTTCCAGTAATTAATGAAAATTATACTTTAACAATTCAATATGCTGGACAAAATTACACAGCTACCGAGAAATTATTAGCAACTCCAACTATTGATAGTGTACAACAAACGACTGTTCAAGGATTTACTGGCGATGAAATTCAAGTTAAATTTTTCTATCAAGACAACGGATTAGAAGATAATAATTATTTAATTGGAGTAAAAAATTCGACGCTTCCAATTCCGGAATATGGCGTTTTAAAAGATGAATTTTTCCAAGGAAATCAAATGTTCGGTTTTTACACCGATGATAATTTAAGTGCTGGAGCAAATTTGTTTTTTAGCTTAGAAGGCATTTCAACACGTTATTATAATTATCTAAATAAGTTATTAAACATTGCTGGAAGCGGTGGCGGAAGTCCGTTTGCAACTCCACCAGCTACTTTACGCGGAAATATCGTCAATCAATCTGATGAAAATAATTATCCTTTAGGATATTTTCATTTATCTGAAATTGATACTCGAAATTATGTGGTGCAATAACTTATATTTGTATTTCTAATTTCAAAAAATGTCTTCACATCACATAGTTCGCGACGACCAAGAACCAGCGTTAATAATCGCTAATGGCGCAGAATGCAGTTCTGAACTTTTAGGTCAATTGCTAGAATGGTCGCCTATTGTTGTAGTTTTAGACAATGCGATCGAAAGAGTCTTACAATTAGATATTAAAATTGATGTTCTTTTAGGCGATTTTGATAACAATTTCAATCCAGAAATTTATAAAGAAAAACAGTTTCCACTTGAAATTGTGCACACACCAAATCAAGATAAAACCGATTTAGAAAAAGCATTTGATTATTTAATCGAAAAAGGTCATCAAGCCGTAAACGTAGTTTGGGCAACCGGAAAACGCGCCGATCATACAATTACAAACATCACAAATATTGTACGGTATAGAAATAAACTCAAGATTGTACTACTCGACGACAATTCTAAGATATTTTTATTGCCCAATAAATTTGAAAAATGGTACACTAAAGCAACTCCAATTTCTTTAATCCCAATTGGAAAAGTCTCTGGAATTACAACTCAAAATTTGTTATACTCTCTAGACAATGAAGAATTAACAATTGGTTATAGAACCGGAAGCAGCAATGAAGTTCTTGAAGACGGAATTGTTAAAATCGAACATCATGAAGGCGACTTAATCTTAATGGAATGTTTCGATTAATTCTCAATTTTTAAATCATACAATACATTTCTTATCAATTCAAAATGTTCCCAAGGAATAAAATGATTTGCATTTTTTATAGAAATAGTATCCATCGATTTTGCATTAACAAACTGTTTTTGAATAAAAGCCATATTACTGTATGGCACTAATGGATCTTTGGTTCCATGAATTACATAAATCTTACTTTTAATATTTTTAAGATTGGGTTTCATTGTTATTAAATCTTCTTTCAACCACCATAATTCATCATTTGCCGGACGCAAAGCACCCGGAATTAAATATCGAATTGGTTTACCCATAATAATTGGACGCCATTTTTCAGGATTTTCAGCATTGGGATCAATTGCACCAGATAAAATAACTAAATCAGAAAATAATTTTGGCTGCAAAGACGCCATTTTAACGATAATAGGTCCGCCATAAGAATGTCCAACTAAAATAATTGCTTTTTTATTATTCAATTTTTCAACCAATTTAATCAACAGTTTTGATTGATTATATAAATTTTTAGATTTCCCAAAATCGCTGTATCCAAATCCGGGTCTATCAACGGCAATCATTCTGTATTTCTTTAGTAATAAAGTGTCTTTTAAATAGTCTTTGTAAGCATCCCAACTTCCTGGCGAACCATGAACAAAAAACAAAGTAGGATTTTCATTATTGCCTGTTTGAATATAATGAACTGTACTACTGTCAATTATTTCAGTTTTATCAATATAATTTAAATTTGAATTCTGAAAAAAATCATGTGTTTTATCAGTATTCATTCGCATTCTCATACAAGATTGACAAACAATCAAATAAGTCACTATCAAAAAAATAAAAACATAAAGCTTCTTAAACTTGATTTTACTAATCATTGAATATTTAATTAACATTGAAGTAAAAGTACTATTTTTTTTCATACATTTGAA
The DNA here is from genome assembly GCF_028867965.1 of Flavobacterium sp. SUN046. Taxonomy (GTDB): domain Bacteria; phylum Bacteroidota; class Bacteroidia; order Flavobacteriales; family Flavobacteriaceae; genus Flavobacterium. Next base: position 69,773 of record NZ_JAPQNT010000012.1, on the reverse strand, counting down.
TAGAGAAATGATAAAATGAAGAATAAAACTAGTTTAGAAAAAACCATATTACATCCAAGAAATCAACACCGATTTAGATACGATTTTGAGAAGTTAATTTACAATTATCCGTTATTAAAAAATTACACTTTCACGAATGAACATGCTATTGACCAGAGCAATAGTGAACAGGCGAAGCAAACTATAGATTTTAGTAATCCAGATGCTGTAAAAGCTCTAAATAAAGCACTTTTAATTACCGATTATGGTGTAGAATTTTGGGATATTCCCAAAGATTATTTATGTCCGCCAATTCCTGGAAGAGCCGATTATATTCATTACATAGCCGATTTATTAGCAATTTCAAACGACGGAATTATTCCTGAAGGCGAAAATGTTATTGGTTTAGATGTTGGAATTGGTTCAAATTGCATTTATCCAATAATTGGCAATCACGAATACAACTGGAGTTTTGTTGGTACTGATATTGATGAAAATGCACTTCAAAACTGCAAAAAAATCATCGGAAATAATCCAAAATTAATTGAAGTGGTAAGTTTACAATTGCAAGCAGAATCAAGATTTATTTTTAAAAACATTATTCTTCCTGAAGATAAATTTGCTTTCACAATTTGCAATCCGCCATTTCATAATTCACAAGAAGATGCCACAAAATCGGCATTACGAAAAGTGAATAATCTCGAGGAAACAAAATCAGTAAAACCAACCTTAAATTTTGGTGGAAAAAGCACCGAATTATGGTGTTCTGGTGGTGAAATTGGTTTCATTACTCAAATGATTTACGAAAGTGTAAAATATCCATTACAAGTTTTTTGGTTTACAACATTAGTTTCTAAAAAAGATAATTTGAAAAGCATTTACAAAACCTTAAATAAAGTTGGAGCTGTTGAAATCAAAACAATAGACATGGAACAAGGTCAAAAAATAAGTCGCTTTGTTGCTTGGACTTTCTTGAGTGAAAAACAACAGAAAGATTGGAAATTTTCGATTTGATAAAACTTTTTTTTTAAATTTGTGTAAAACTATTTATTATGAGTACAATTGAATTAAAAAACATTGTGATTTCTAAAATTTCAGAAATTAATGACGAAACTTTTTTGGCTGCAATTAATACAATTTTAGATAGTAAATCAGAAACTATTGAAAACTATAATTCCGATTTAAAAAAATCAGAAATTGATCTTGTTCAAGGAAATGTAGCTACACATAATCAAGTTTTAGAAAAAATTGCTCAATGGAAAAAGAGATAATTTGGACACAAACTTCACAAAATCAACTAGAAGATGTTTATTTTTATTTACTTGAAGAAACTAAAAGTTTTGAAATTGCAGATAAAGTAATTGATGCTTTGATTATTTCTGTTGAAATTCTAAAAAGTAATTGGGAAACCTATGAAATAGACGAAATGAGAATTCCAACTGATTCTAATTACCGTGCATTTGAAAAATTTAATTATAGAATTTCATATAAAATTGATTTAGAAAAAATATATATTATTAGAGTAAGACACACTAGTAGAAATCCAAAACAATTTCGATGAGCAATTTCACTAAAATCAATTAGTGAATCTATACCAATTTATGAAATTCCAAGTAGTATCCGATTACAAACCAACTGGCGATCAGCCACAAGCTATTGAAAAACTTTCAAACGGTATTCTCAATGGCGAAAAATACCAAACTTTATTAGGAGTTACAGGTTCTGGAAAGACATTTACAGTTGCTAACGTAATTCAAAATGTAGAAAAACCAACTTTAGTTTTAGCGCACAATAAAACGTTAGCAGCACAATTATATTCCGAATTCAAGCAGTTTTTTCCAAATAATTCGGTGCAATATTTCGTTTCCTACTACGATTATTATCAGCCCGAAGCCTTTATTCCTGTAACTGGAACTTTTATTGAAAAAGATTTATCCATAAACGAAGAATTAGAAAAATTACGATTGAGTACTACTTCTGCTTTACTTTCGGGTCGTCGTGATATTATTGTAATTTCTTCTGTATCTTGCATTTATGGTATTGGAAATCCAGTTGAATTTCAAAAAAACGTAGTTTCAATTGAGAAAAATCAAATTATTTCACGAACCAAATTATTACATAAATTAGTTCAAAGTTTGTACTCAAGAACCGAAGCCGAATTCACGCCAGGAAATTTCAGAATCAAAGGCGATACGGTTGAAATTTTTCCGAGTTATGGCGATGAACCGTTCAGAATTCACTTTTTTGGGGATGAAATTGAAGAAATCGAAGCCTTTGACGCTAGAAGTTCTCAGGTTTTAGAAAAATATGAAAAACTTACTGTTTATCCAGCAAATATGTTTGTGACTTCGCCAGATGTATTGCAAGCAGCCATTTGGGATATTCAGCAAGATTTGGTAAAACAAGTAGATTATTTTAAAGAAATTGGCAAACATTTAGAAGCAAAACGACTAGAAGAACGCACCAATTTCGACTTGGAAATGATTAAAGAATTGGGTTATTGTTCTGGAATTGAGAACTATTCTCGTTATCTTGACCGAAGAGAACCTGGAACACGACCTTTCTGTTTATTGGATTATTTTCCTGATGATTTTTTGATGGTTGTTGATGAAAGTCACGTAACCATTTCGCAAGTTCATGCCATGTATGGCGGCGATAGAAGTCGTAAAGAGAATTTAGTTGAATATGGCTTTAGACTTCCGGCTGCGATGGACAATCGTCCGTTGAAATTTGAGGAATTCGAAGCAATGCAAAATCAGGTAATTTATGTTTCGGCAACACCAGCCGATTATGAATTGCAAAAGTCGGAAGGGATTTATGTAGAGCAAGTCATTCGTCCGACAGGATTACTCGATCCAATTATAGAAGTTAGACCGAGTTTAAATCAAATCGATGATTTAATTGAAGAAATTCAAGTGCGTTGTGAATTGGATGAACGTGTTTTAGTCACGACTTTAACCAAAAGAATGGCAGAAGAATTGACTAAATATTTGACCAAAGTTTCCATTCGTTGCCGTTATATTCATTCCGATGTTGATACTTTGGAGCGAGTTGAAATTATGCAAGATTTGCGAAAAGGCTTGTTTGATGTTTTAATTGGCGTCAACTTATTGCGTGAAGGATTGGATTTACCTGAAGTTTCATTAGTTGCCATTTTAGATGCTGATAAAGAAGGTTTTTTGAGAAGTCATCGTTCGCTTACGCAAACAGTTGGTCGTGCTGCAAGAAATGTGAATGGAAAAGCAATTATGTATGGCGACAAAATTACTGTATCGATGCAAAAAACCATTGACGAAACCAATTACCGTCGAGGTAAACAAATGGATTATAATACAAAACACGGATTAGAACCAAAAGCATTGAATAAAAGTTTAGGAAGCGCTTTAGGAAACAATTCTATTTCGACGCAATATTATGAAAATCAGACTTTAAAAGCCGCTGAACCAGAAAGTTTGTATTTATCCAAACCTGAAATTGAAAAGAAAATTCGTGATTTGCGAAAATCAATGGAAAAAGCGGCCAAAGATTTAGATTTTATGCAAGCTGCAAAATTTCGTGATGAGATTAAATCATTACAAGAGAAAATATAAAAAAACGCACTTACAATTTGTAAATGCGTTTTAAAATCAACCTAATTTAATTAACAAATTTCAATCAATCGTTTTGGTTTTGGTAATGCTTCTTCTTTTTTTGGAAGTTTTATGTTCAAAATTCCATTTTCATAAATTGCATTAATGCTTTCAGAATTTACACTTTCTGGCAAAGTAAATGATCTTTTGAAAGCTGAAAAGCTAAATTCTTTTCGAGTGTATTTAGCATTGTGTTCTTCATTTTCAGACTTTGTTTCTGTTGAAATAGAAAGTACATTGTTATCAACTTCAATATTAAAATCTTCTTTACTTAATCCAGGAGAAGCCAATTCTATTTCAAAATTAGTTTCATTTTCTTTAATGTTTACAGATGGAACATTATTTGAAAAATTTTGTACTCCACCAAAAAAATCAGGACTAAATAATTCATCAAAAACTGATGGTAAAATTAAGCTTGGGTTTCTTTTAATTAAGTTCATAATAATAAAATTTAAGTTAAACATTTATTTTATAAACAGCTTAAAACAAAATACATACCAATGCTTTATAAAAGACATTTTGACATTATTTTAAATTCAAAAAATGAAAATTTGACTGATTTTAAGAATTTATTGACTGACTAATTTTCAGTTTTGTTGCTCTAGAAAAACTTCAAGTAAATAATAGGGAGAACAATAACTTTTATCTTATACCTTGCATGGTTAATTTTTAAATTAAATTTAATTAGTTTTTCAAATTCTATAGTACTTGTATACAACAGAAAAAAATAAAATTTTAGATACTTTACTTAGTATTCAATATAAAATACTGATATTCAGATTTTAAAAATACAACCGTAACATTAATTTGTTACAAATTTTATAGTTAAGATATTTATTTTTAAGTATAATTGTACATGTTTATAATTTAACATTTTAGTTTATGAAAAAAATATTCATTTTCATTTTAGTACTTCCTTTTTTGTCGTTTGCACAATATGAACAACAAATTGATTCTCTAAAAAAAGTTATTTCATCCAAAATACCAAACAATGATAAGGCGGAAGCATATCATACTATTGTTGAAACATACCTATATTCTGACACAAAAATTGCATTAAAATACATGAATACACTTTATGACTTAAATAAAGATGGATCATGTTCTAAATGTGAAGACTTTGCTAATTTAGAAAAAGGTGATTATTATAATCTATTAATGGATTATAAAAAGTCTATTTATTATTATGATTTGTGTGCTAAAAAATCTCTTGAAAGAAAAGATTATGAAGTTTATGAAGTTGCTAAAATGCAAAAAATTCAAACGATTTTAAACTTTGATAAAAAATACAATATTGAAAATGATGTTGCTGAACTATTAGCTATAAAAAAGAAATATAATTTGAACGAAAATTATGAATATGTCTATTTTTTAACTGCTGAATTTAATACTACTAGACAATTCAATCAAACTGCACTAAAATACTATTTAATGTGTGATGAGATTATGACCAAAAACAAGTCGGCAGATATTCCTTTTAAAATTAATGTAAATAATATGATTGCTACTGTGTATTCAAACCTTAAAAATCATGAAAAAGCGAGACAATATAATAACATTTCAATAAACTTAGCAAAAAAAACAAATGATATTCAATATGAAATGCTTTCTTATCAGCAAAAAGGATTTACAGAATCAGTTGCTCATAATTTTAAAGAAGCAATTCCGTATTTAAAAAAAGCTTATGACTATTTTGCTAAAAACAATGCCGTAATTTATACCGAACAATTAGCAAATTCATTGGGAGAAAGCTATTTAGAGACTAAAGATTATGAAAAATCATTATACTATTCTAATATTGTAATTGACATTTATAAATCTAAAAAAATTGGTGAAAATTATGGTAGAGCACTAAAGACAAGAGCTTTGGTTAGACTGCATTTTAATGAATTTGATAAAGCAAAAGAAGATATTTATCTTGCAAAATCATTGATTAAAAACAATAAATTACCTGGCTATTTCAATGAAATAATAGAAGCAGAAATTGAATATCTGTATAAAACAAAACAATTTGAAAAAGCTATTAAAGCAATAAAAACTAAAGATTCACTTGGACTAATTATTAAAGATAGAACCGATTTAATAAACCTCAACGAATTAGAAGCCAAATACCAAAACGAGAAAAAAGAAACACAAATAAAACTTCTCTCTACTCAAAATGAACTTTCAAAAAAACAAAAATACATCTACATCGGTTTATTAGGTTTACTGGCATTAATTGGAGGATTATTATTCTATGGTTATCGAAACAAAATTAAAACTGCACAAAAACTAAACGAATTAAACGAACTAAAATCGCGTTTTTTCGCCAACATTTCGCATGAATTTAGAACACCATTAACTTTGATTAAAAGTCCTGTTCAAAGTTTGCAAAGCGAAATTAAAGATGAAAATCAAATAAAAAAATTAAATTTAATTGATACCAATTCTACAAGAATGTTGGAATTAGTTGATCAACTTTTAGAACTTTCTAAAATTGATAGCGGCAATTTAAAATTAATTCTAAAAGAAGGAAATATAAGTAATTTTCTATTTTCTATAATCGAACCTTTTCAATTTCAAGCTGTTGAAAATAATTTAACTTTGATTTCTAATATTGAAAAGCAAAATCAGAATGATTATTTTGACAAAGATGTAATTCAAAAAATAGTTTCAAACTTAATTTCAAATGCTCTGAAATATGCAAAGCCAAAAACTGAAATTCATTTTGATAGCATTATGGAATATTCAAATTTAATTTTAACTTTTTCGAACGAAACTTCAGAATTAAAATCAGAAGATATTCCTAAACTATTCGAACGTTTTTATCAAAAAAACGAATATCAAAATGGCTTCGGAATTGGATTAGCTTTGGTTAAAGAATTAGTTGATCTGTATCGAGGAACATTAACTACAGATTTCGTAGATAATAAATTAACTATTCATATTGATTTACCATTAGAAAAGTCAAACACAAACGCAGTAATTATAACTACTGAAAATCAGCAAATTACAACAGAAAACAGTATCAGTTCAACTAATGAATTACCGGTTTTATTACTTGTAGATGATAATTCAGAAATTAGAACCGTTTTAAAAGATATTTTCAAAGAAAACTACCAAATTCTTGAAGCACAAGATGGTGAAGAAGCTTTAAAAATTGCTCAAAAAGAAATTCCAGATTGCATTATTTCTGATGTAATGATGCCAAAAATGGATGGTTTTGAATTTACCAAACAAATTAAAAACAATGAGTTAACTTCTTTTATTCCTGTAATTTTGTTAACTGCAAAAACATCAGATGAAGCGCATTTAGAAGGCTTAAAAAGTACAGCCGATGCCTATTTAACCAAACCATTCAATAACGAAATTGTAAAAGAAACCGTAAAACAATTAATAGCGGAACGCAAAAAATTACAAATTCGTTACAGTCAAGAATTAATTTTGCGTCCAACAGATATTGTAATTAATTCAGTTGACGAAAAATTTGTGGAACGCTTACAAAAAGTATTAGATGAAAATATGTCAAATTCTGAATACAGTGCAGACGATTTTTCTAAAGATACAGGAATGAGCAGAATGCAATTGCATAGAAAACTTAAAACATTATTTGGAGTTTCAACATCGGAGTTTTTAAGAAACGAACGATTAAAAATTTCAGCCGAATTACTTAAAAAAGGAAACGGAAATATATCTGAAATTGCTTACTCTGTTGGCTTTAGTGATGTGTCTTATTTTTCAAAATGTTTTAAAGAAATGTATCATTGTACTCCTACAGAATATATAAATAAAAATTAATTTACACTTGTAAAGCCTTGATTTAATTGACTTGTAACATGTTGTTACATAAGTCATAACTGTTGTTACATTATTCATAATGATTAGAAACCGTTTGTTGGACATTTGCCTTGTTGAACAATTAAAACTTAATCATAATGAAACAAATAACTCTTTTATTTTTATTTACCTGCTCTTTTTTACAGGCTCAAATTTCGTTTAAACACATTGCGACTTACAACGATAATGAATTTCAAAATGTGCGTCGAGGAGAATTTCCTGTAAATTGTATAATCGATAATCCACTAACGAATAACAATCCCGATTTAATTTTAATTGTAACCGTAGATTTTGGAGTTATTGGTCCACGATTTAATGATGCTTACAGTGTTTTTTTCTTTGATAACAAATGGATTATAAATACACCAAATCCAGCTGGAATTCCAGAAAACACCAAATTTAATATTTTGGCAGTTCCAAGAGGCACAAATGCTTTTGTTCACACTTCAAGACCAACCAGTTCAAACAATACTACTATTGATAATCCATTATTAAATGGAAATCCAAACGCCAAATTTTTAATAACAAAAGCTTCGTTTAGAAATACAAAAGAAGTTGGAATTGCCTACGCACCAACAATCAATAAATGGACCATTTTAAACCTTGATTTATCATTATTCGCTGTAAACAGTTATAATATTGTCATAGATAACACCATTTTTATAGCAAGTGCAACTACAGTTTCTAGCAATAATTTTACTATAAACAATTCAACAACAAACGACGGCACAAATAATTTAGTATTCACAACTCCTCTTTTTCAAGGTGTTGCTAATGCAAATGCAACAGGAGTTTGGTTCAACGCAAACAGATGGAAAATTTTCAATCAAAATGCAAGTATTGCAATGCCAGTTAATGCAAAATACATGGTTTTATCAAAAGGAAATCCACCATTTAGAAATACAGATAATGAAGTTCATGTTTTTTTAAATGATATTAATGAAACACTTTGTCCGCAAACACTAACAAGAGGCGATAGAGAATTTAATGGTAATGGACCAAGAATTCAAACTGCTATCACTTTAGAAATAAGAAACACTACCGAAATTTGGGCAATCATCAACTTTACTGCAACCGAAACTGTTTCTGATTTTAGTACCGTTTCACAAAGGTTTGAAAAACGAGTTTTTACAACGCCAAATAACCGACGAATTGCACAAATTCTTTCGCCTATAACAACCAATATCAATTTTATTTCGCCAAGTGCTGGAACCCAATTTATTGGAGCAACTGGAACTAGTAATAATACCGTTACAAATACTGAACCAATGAATTTCATAAAAAGAATGGCCATTGTTGGCGATACTGGAGGAGATGACATTAGTACAGACAATGACTGTACAGATGATACTCGTATTGAAAATATTTCCTTCTTTCCTATAAAAGTTCAATTTCAAAATTAAAATAAATTCATCAACAATTTAAAAATCAAGTAGTATGAAAAAATTATTCCTCCTTTTAGTAATATCATTTACACAAATGATGATTTACGGTCAAGTTCCAATTAATCAAAGCAACCAAGTAGATGGTCCAAGACCAATAACACCATCACAATCGAGTCCAAATGTATTTATGCCTAAAGTTATTAAATCTACCAACGTAAATTACAATCCTCAATCTCCAAATGCAAGTGCAAAACGTTTTAAATCTATAGCATTGAACACAAGAAATGGCGGCGTTTGGTTGATTGATGAAAACGATGTCCTTCGCGGAGTTGGTTTTCATTACCAAAATTTAGGAACTGCAACAATAACAAACAATAGTAAAGTGGAAAATTTAACGGTTGCCTATGGTGTTGTTTTGGTTCATAGCAAAGACGGATTAGGAATGATGTCTGGCGGACATGCAGATCCAGAACACGTTAGAAAAATTCAAGTTGGAATTCCGAGTTTTCCTATGCCAACAACTACTTATGTCTATTTTGATACTGAGAGTACAGACGGATATTGGTACTTAAATGAAAAAAATTATATAAGATCAGCAACAATCGGAACACTTCCTAGCAATATTCCACCAGAAAAAGCAGCCAAAATGTTTACAGCATATAACAGAAGGTTTTTTATGATTGACATGGAAGATAATTTATTGATGTGGAAACCAGGATTTGCAGAATGGAGAAAAATGGGAACAATTAAAGCAAAACAACTAACTACAGATATAGGTTTGAGCACACCACTTTGGTATGTTGGTACAGACGATATGGTTTATCAACTATCAACAGAAGAACCAACTCCTACTCCAATGAATGCCAAAGCCAAATCGATTGCCGTTTTTGGAAGTCAGTTATATTTTATTGGCTTAGATGGTTATTTCTATTTGAGAGTAAAAAATAATGATATAAAAGTTGAATTATAAAACCAATAAAAAAACAAAATTATGAAATTAACAATAACAGTATTTACAGCAATTTTCGGTTTATCATTGAGTGCTCAAGTAGTTAAACCTATATATAAAGTTCCTAAAAAATCCAATACTAATGTAGCACAGACAATCAGTGCTTCTAAACAAGAAAAAATAAATTTAGAAGATATTAATGAATGGCTTTGTCCTAAAACATTATTGCGAGGTGATAGAGAGTTTGATGGTCATGGTCCAAGAGTAAAATGTGAAGTAAAAATTAGATTATCTGAAAACGGAAAAGAAATTTGGGCAGACATATCATTATGGGCTCAAGAAACCGTTCAAGATTGGAGTACAACAGAAGGATCATGGAGTAAAAAAGTTTATGATGTTCCTTATGGAAAGACAATTAATAAAATACTATCTGAAACTGCTTCGAGAACACAATTTGTTAGTCAGCCTGCAGGATTTCAGTTTATCATTCCTGGTGCAGACGTTCAAGCTGGATTAAATAATTTTTTAGACGGTCAAACTATAGCCAGAAATGTCTTAAATGCTCATGGAGTTCCTAAGGAATTCACAGATGTTGTTGGTGCACCATTGCATTTATCACAAGATATAATTAAAAATTTGGTTGGCAGTTATGTTGACGGAAATACAGTTTATACAGTTCCAGCTCTTGAAGGAACATTAGTAAACTTCTTTCATATTGTTGGTGACACTGGTGGAAATGATATTAGCGATGACGACAATTGTAATGACGATACTAGAATTGAAAAAATTGAATTTTTTCCGGTACTAGTTGAATTTAAATAAAATAAATATGAAAAAAATAATCTTTACATATTTACTAATTCTAATTGTTAACCTGTGTTTTTCACAACTAAAACCAGGAAGATATTTAATTCGTTTATCCGAAAATAATAAAGCTCTTTATGCCGAAAATGGTAATGGATTAACGCTTCAAGAAACTAGTAATGGTTCTTTAAATGGTCAAAATTTTCTTTGGGATGTAAAAGCTGTTAGAAATCAACCAGGTTTATTTCTTATTCAAAAAGTGAGTAATTTAAAATGCATAACTTTCAAATTAGACACTTCAAGAAACCAAGTTTTTGAATCTACATGGATGGAAGCCCAAAAACCTTTAACCAATATAGCAACACAATCGTTTCAAATTGTTTCAGTTGGAAACGGAAATTATACCATTCAACCAAATAACGGCAAAGACAATGATGGCTATTTGGCAGCTAAAATGGGCACTATGAATGTTGATGGTGGCATTTTAGAATTTGAATATAAAAATCAAGCGTCAAATCCAACTACTTACACAAACACATCGAATATATATTTCAAATTTTATACGGCGCAACAAGGAGAATCATCTGTTGTTGTAAATCAAGTTACGCAACCAATAAAAAGTCCAACCGTTATTGTTGCACCAAAATCTGATAACAAATTAGACATTGATTTTAAAACTGGCGGTGATAATTTAGATCCAAAAGATTTTATGGAAGGTTTAAAAATTACCTTAAAAATAAAAAACAAACCCGATTTAGTTAAAGAAAATGCGAATGAAGGAAAAGAATGGCCAAATAATTCTATTCGTAGAGTTACAATCAACCTTCCAGCTGATGTACTTTGTAGTGATATTTATGAAATTGTATTTACACGAAGACCTAAAAATGGATCGACAAATAACATGACCGCAATCGTTGGCGACAATTGGAATTTAGATAAAGTAACCGTGACCACAAGAATAAAAGTTGATGGAAAAATGAAAAATGGAACCATGAATTGGATCAGTCCTAGTGGTTCGAACTCGCCATTATACCGATTTATTTATGAAAATAGAGACAACGATATAAATACTGGAACGAGTTTAACTATTAACACAAATAACATTTGTCCAACACAAAATACTACTTCCAACACATCAAATTCGGCTACTACTAACGCGTCACTTACCTGTATTTTTGGAACTGGTGGCGACAATCTTGAAGGCGGAAAAGATAATAATGTAAACCTTAAAATTAAGTTTAAAAGTTCCAATAAAGTACTCACTTTAAACAACATCAATGATTCTGCAAAATGGAACAATTTTACCGAAAATACAGTTGTAAAAAGCATTCCAAACTCAACAGAAATAGACATTAACGACATTAAAGAAGTAGAAATTCGTCATACTGGAGGCGGCGGAATGTTTGCAGATAATTGGCACGTTGATAAAATAAAAATCAGTATCACTAAAAATGGTCAAACCAAAGTTTTAGTGGATCGTGTTGGTGCACCAATTCACATGTTTACTGGAGATGCAAGAATTAAAAGTTTCATTGTAGAATAAATTTATGAAAAAAATTATAATTCTCTTTCTAACGTGTACTACTGTTTTTGCTCAAGGCAAATTGGCCTCCGATTTCAAAAATTTAATTGGGAAAAAATACACCAATGAACGGCAAATTAGTTCGCTAAAATTATTCAAATATGAGCAAGGAATAATTATTGGAAACCCGAATGAAGGCATTTATTTTTCAAAAATTGATGTTTATCGAAAAGGAAATGTAGCCATTATTTTATTAAGTAAAAAAATAAATAAAGACACCAATGAGTTCGCGATTATTGATGTTTTAAAGATAAACAACATTCCTAAAAACACTGAAATAAGAACCTCAAATTGTAGTAGAAATGATGGTTATCCAGAGGAAACAATAATTGCAATTGTAGTTTCAAACAACAAAAATAAAAATACAATTACCAAACAAGCCTTTGCACTTCAAGACATTCGGTTTGTAAAAATTCCAATAAAAGGAATAAAATGCTTGAACGATGAAATGAATTAACAACTAAAAAAATAAACCATGAAAAAAATCATTCTAATACTATTATTTATTGGCTCAAATTTTAGCTACAGCCAAACAATAAAATTGGATACTCTTATTGGAAAAAACGGAATTCTAAAACGCTTCAGTCCAAAAGAAATAAGTTATGGTCAAAAATTATCTTTCAATTTAAGATTAATTTATACTCTTAAAGATAAAAGTGGAAAAGAGCAAAAAGTTTGTGCTTACATGAATACAAAATATGGATATATCGGAATTCTACCATCAAAAAATGACGATTATACTTTTAATTCAGATGCTAAAGATTTCAAACTAATGGTTTATTCCAATTCGATGCAAAATTTTATGTTCAGTACTTCTAAAAAAGGAAAAAAAACGGTTATGTCAATGCCAATTGCTCCTAAAACCGAAATAAAAATGGACGATGTAACCGTAAAACAAGAAAATAGCATAGCTAAAAAATCTACAAATTTGAATATTGATAGTTTTGGATATAACAATTCTAAAACTGCTTCCAATGAAAAAATTGTTATGTATTTATCAGATTCAAATATTACTGGAACATTTAATTCAAAAAGCAAACTCTGTCATGCAGGCTTAGGATTTTATGAAATAAATGGCAAAACTGTTTTGAATATGTCTATCGAAAAAAATGGTATGAAAATAACAATAGACAAAATTGAATCAGTAAATGTTTCATTAAACAGTGGCGAATTTAAAAAAGAAGAATCAGGAGTTTCCAAAGAAACTATCGAAGCAATGATGGAAAAGCTAAAAAAGAAATAGTCGTTAAAAAATTGAAATGATTAAATCTTAAAGATATATAATCCCACTTAAAAGTGAAAATAAAGTATATTTTCATAAAAATGTCAGTTCGTTGTAAGTAATTATGAATCCAATCTATGAGCTCTCAAAAGAAAATGAAATATGAAACTAAAATCGAGCAATTGCCAGCCAACAAAATTTATATAAATGTAAATAAAATGGAGAAAGGCGATTATGAAATCAACATCATCAATCAGAACAAATTAATTAAAAAAACTACGTTTAAAAAAAAATAATCATGCAAAAAATGATAATTTTATTTCTAGCAATTCCAATATTTTCATTTTCACAAATTGGCGTTAACACAACCAACCCAAATGCAATGTTGGATGTAAACTCAACTAATAATGGAATTTTAATTCCTAGAGTGCAATTGACTTCTATAACAGATGTAATTACAGTTGTAAATCCGCAAGGTGGCGCTTTAACGACATCAACATTAGTTTATAATCTTGCTCCTGCTGGAATAGCACCAAACAATGTTTTGGCAGGATTTTACTATTGGAATGGAACATTTTGGGTCTCGATTGCTGGAAATACAACAGGTTGGTCATTAAATGGGAATGGCGGAACCAATGCAACTGCACCATTTAATACTAATTTTTCTACAAATGATAATTTTTTAGGCACATCAGATTATAAAGATTTGTATTTAGGAACAAATAATTATCCAAGGATGAAATTAGATGCCTTTGGAAATATTGGTATAGGTGTTAACAACCCTTTTGCAAAATTACATGTTTATGATACCAGTTCATATATAACAACTTATGTTGATAAAAGAAACTTATCAGGTGGAATAAGTGGTTACACCTCTCCTACATTTGTTGTAAACACAACTTCAACCAATGGTGGCACTTCAGAAATTTATCATAATTCTGAGTTCCTCTCCAACGGCATAAATGGCGCTACAAATGTTGCCGCATATTTTAGCGCAAGTCAAGCGGCAAATAATTATGCAATTATTGTAGGTAATGGCAATGTAGGAATAGGAACTTTAAATCCAACAGAAAAATTGCATGTTTTTGATAATGTAGACCAAAATAAAAGTCCCATTTTTGGTATTGCAAATCAACTTTCAACAACAACCGATTACTTAAACATTGGTGTTAAAGGAAGTGGAAATGGAAATGGAAGTTATGGATTTGGAGTAGGAGTTCTAGGAATGAGTGATATTAATAACACATGGAATTCAACTGGTGTGTATGCCCAACTAGGAACTGCAAGCCCGACATTTAGCGGCGCTTCGAGCATAAATCAAGCATTTGTAGCAAACGGAAATGGACTTGGTCGTGCTGCTATGTTTCTTGGTGGAAATATTGGAATTGGACTTCCATTAACAACAAATCCTTCGACTCTGCTTCATATTAGTAGTGCTACAAATGGTGCTGTTAGAATTGTTGATGGAACCGAAGCAAATGGCAAAATATTTACATCTAATGCTACTGGAGTTGGCACTTGGCAGAGTCCAACACCTTCTGGATTTACACATTATTTAGGCGAATTATATCTTGGAGGAATTATTTTTGAGCTTTACAAAGGCAGCGATGGACTTGAACATGGACTTGTTGTTGCTTTAACAGAAACAACAGCCAGATGGCAAACAACAGCTACATTGGTAAATGCAAATAGATCTGAAGATGGTGCTTTCAATACAGCTTTGATGACAGGTAGCCCAGCAGCAACTTACATTGCAACTTTGGGTGCTGGCTGGTATTTACCCAGCATTGATGAATTAAATATATTATTTAATAATCGTTTTTATGCTAATAAAGCTCTAAGACTTGGCGGTTTTACACTTATATCAAAAACTGCTATCTATTGGAGTAGTACCGAATACATTATTAATAATTCGTATGATTTTTTGTTTTTTACCGGACAAATAGGCTTTTCTGATAAAACAGACATAAGCTCGGTACGTGGGATAAGATCTTTCTAATTAAACTCGATTAATTCAACTGCTCCTGAAAAACTTCTAGTAAATAATCGGGAGAAATCATTCGGGTTGGCGATTGTTCCATAGCTTTCAAAACTCTTTTAATTGCAAATGGGTTTAAGCCCATATTAATGCCAATTTCGTGAATCTTTATAACTTCTCTATCGTGTAAAACACCATCGCAGTGCATTAACAAAGCAAGTCTGTAGAATTGTTGAATACGTTCAAATTCACTTTTGATAATTTCACTTCTATTTTCTTCATGAAATAATTGATTTAATTCATCTTTATTTACTCCTAATTCAACCGCAACTATTGAAAGAAACATATATTCTCTATCATGTAATTGACCATCTACAACTGCAAATGCAATCATATCCGATAATAAACTTATTTTTTGTTCTTTAGTATTCATCAAAATGCTTATTTTTAGCTAAAATATAATTTTTTGTTAAACTCTAAAAATAAATTGCCTTGAAATTCATTTTATCTTTTTTATTTACGTTTCTTTTTTGCTATTCTAATGCTCAAGAGAGCACTGCTAGTAAGCAAGTTACGACTTTTACTATTGAAGCACCTCAACTTAAAACTTCTAAGAAAATTTGGGTGTATCTTCCTAAAGATTATTCAAGAAATACTAAGAAAAAATATCCTGTGATTTATATGCACGATGCACAAAACCTGTTTGATGCCAAAACTTCGTATGTTGGCGAATGGAATATTGACGAAACTTTAGACAGCATTAATGCACAAGTAATTGTAATCGGAATTGAACATGGTGGAGACAAACGAATGGAAGAATTAACGCCTTTCAAAAATGCAAAATATGGCGGCGGAAATGCCGATAATTATCTTGATTTCATTGTAAAAACATTAAAACCTTATGTCGACAAAACCTATCGAACTAAAATAAATGCTAGTAATACCGCTTTATTTGGTAGTTCTTTAGGTGGGTTAGTTTCTTTTTACGGTGCTTTAAAATATCCAGAAGTGTTTGGTAAAATAGGCTGCTTTTCGCCTTCATTTTGGTTCAACCGAAAAGAAATGTTTGATTTGATGGAGACAACAAAAAATTTTAAAACTAAAGTATATTTCCTTTGCGGAGACAATGAAGGTGATGACGATATGGTGCGCGATTTAAATAATATGGAATACCAAGTGAATACAAAACGATGCGAATGCAAAAAATTAAATAAAAAAATTATTGTAAAAGGCGGACAACACAACGAAAAATTATGGCGTGAAGGTTTCAAAAAGGCGTATCTTTGGCTTTTTTAAAAAAGTGGTTTCAGGTTTCAGGTTTTAATATATAGAGCAATACATTATACAATAATACATTATACAATAATACATTTTACAATAATACTTTAAACAGTAATAAAAATGAACAATAACGATATTTTCAAAAAACTACGTGTGGCTTTAATGCTTCGTGATGATCAAATAGTTTCAATTTTAGAATTAGTAGATTTTAGAATTTCTAAATCAGAACTTGGAGCCTTTTTTCGTGATGAAAAACATGAAAATTTTGTTGAATGTGGTGATCAAATTTTACGTAATTTCTTAAACGGATTAGTAATTCACTTACGTGGAACGAAAGAAAATCCGAAAAATCCTATGGATGTAATTGCAGTTCATAAACAAGAAGCCAAGCCTAAAGAATATACAAAATCGGAAAACACACCAAAAAAAGAATTTTCTCTGAAACCTGATTTTAAGAAAAAACCTACTTCAAAACCAAATTTTAAAGACAAAAAACCGACTAAGAAAATTGAAATTGTTGAAAAAGTACAATACAAAAACGGTAAAAATAAAAAAGGTTAAATAACAAATCAAAAAAAATTAAAATTCGTGAAATACTATTTTATGCTTTTCTAATTGGGTTTTGAAGAATCAATAAGTAATCTGAAAAAAATTGTGTAAGCTCTTCAATACTTGATATGTACTGATATTTCTTTTACTGGAAGATATGAACATGTGATTAAGAAAAATAATAGTATAATTTATAAAACCTTTTCCGTTGAATTAACTTGAAATGAAGAAACTAGAGTAAATTATTTAAAGTTATAAAATGGAGACATAATTTGGATATAAAACATTAGTTTCAAAATTGAAAACAGCCACGTATGAAGCCACTCCAATTTCAATAGAATTTAAAATATAACCTCACATAAAATTCATCTCAAGTAATGTTGATTATATTTGTAAAGCAAATCTATTTTTTTAAATTATCTTTAAATTTATTGCAAATAATTATAAATCAAAAACTTAACCTAATCATCTATAAAATAAAAAATAATCACAAAAAGATATTAGAAAAAAAACATTCTTAATTTAGTTCTAAAACTATATAAAATCAAAATTTTAAAATTATTTATAATAATTAAAAACCAACACTTTCGTTTCTTCGTACATATTTTATAATCAAAAACTTATAAATATGAAACGAAAAATTACTTACAAAAAAATTGTCTTTGGATTGATTTTCTTTTTTGGAAGCATTTCCTCTTTTGGACAAGTCGTAACTAGTAGTGCTGACGATGGATCGGCAGGTACTTTAAGAACACAAATTGCTACTGCAACTGCTGGGTCAACAATTACATTTGATTCAAGCGTTACAAATGTAACCCTTACTGCTGGACAAATTACAATTGACAAATCATTAATTATTACTGGTAACGGACAATCAACAACTACAATTAACGGAAATTCTAACGGTAGAATATTTGATGTTACAACCGGTAATTTTAATTTAAATGATATAGGTTTAACAAATGGATTAGCAGACAATGGAGGAGCAATTCAACTTAATGGAGCAAATTTAACTTTAAATCTTGTTTTTATTTCTAATTCTAAAGCTACTGGAACAAGTGGAAGTGGTGGTGCAATTTTAGTTGGACCAAATTCAACATTAACTGCAAGTTTATCTACACTTTCAGGAAACGTGTCGAATAGAGCTGGTGGCGCAATTGAAGTAACTGCCGGAACAACAACAACATTAACTGGTGTTAATTTATTGAATAATAATACAGGTATTTCACCAGCTGTGGCTAACCCGGGAAATGGTGGAGCTTTACACGTTACTGGAGCGGCAACTGTAAATATTACTGGCGGAACCGTTGGGAATAATGTAGCTGCTGCTGAAGGTGGAGGTTTATGGAATGGTGCTGGAACTATGACAATTAACGGAACAACAATTACAGCAAATACAGCTTCAGGAGTTGCTGCTGATAATGGTGGTGGCGGAATTTACAATTTGAATAATGGTACATTAAATATTACAGATGCTACAATTTCAAATAATATTGCAAACGGAACAGCTGGTTCTGGCGGAGGAATTCTTTCTGATGTTGGAACTTTTTTAGTTGTATCTAATTCTACAATTTCTGGTAATGTATCAAACAGAGCTGGTGGTGGTATTGAAACTCAAGCAGGATCAACAACTACATTAAATAATGTAACGTTTACAAATAATAACACCGGTGTTTCGCCTGCTGTTGCTGCGCCAGGAAATGGTGGTGGATTACATATTACAGGAAATGGAACTGCAACTATAAATGGTGGATCAGCAAGTGGAAATATGGCTGCTAATCAAGGTGGCGGTTTTTGGAATGGTTCAGGAACTACAACAATTACTGGAACAACAATTAATAACAATGTTGTTTCTGGAAATGCTGCTACAAGTGGTGGTGGTGGTTTATACAATCAAGTTGGAACTTTAAATCTAAATAGTGCTGTAGTTTCTGACAATTCTGCTACAGGAATGTTAGGAATTGGTGGTGGTATTTTGAATAATGGTGCTGCTGTAAATATTAATAGTGGTTCTGTTGAATATAACACTACTAATTTAAACGGTGGAGGAATTTTTACAAACAATGGAACTATAAATATTTACAACAATGCATCCTTAAATAATAACTCTGCTTTAGGTGCAACCGCTCCTACTAATGGTGGTGGTGGAATTTACATAAGTGCAGGAACAGTTACTTTAACAAATAGTTCTTTAACTAATAATAAAGCGATAACTGGTGGTGGTTCTGGTGGAGCAATTTTCAATTTTGCTGGAACACTTAATGCTACTAGTACAACAATTTCGCAAAATATAGCAAATAGAGCAGGTGGCGGAATTGAAGCTGCTGCAAGTTCAACAAATACTTTATCAATGGTAATGTTAAATAGTAATAATGCTGGTGTTGTATCTTCTGGTGCTGCATCTGCTTCACCTGGAAATGGTGGCGGAATGCACATCACAGGAAATGCAACTACAACAATTACTGGTGGAACCGTAAACTCAAATATTGCTGCCGCAGAAGGTGGAGGTTTATGGAATGGAACTGGAACAATGACTGTATCTGGAACAACCATCGATGGAAATACTGCTTCTGGTGCTGCACTAGATAACGGTGGTGGTGGAATTTACCAAAATAATACAGGAACTTTAATGGTTATTAGCAATACTACAATTTCTAATAATATTGCAAATGGTACTGCTGGTTCTGGTGGTGGAATTCTTGCAGATGCTGGTTCTTTGGTAACTGTTACAAATTCTGGAATTACTAATAACAGATCGAATCGTGCTGGTGGTGGAATTGAAGTTCAAACTGGTGCAACTGTTAATCTAAATAATACAAATGTATCAAGCAACAATACAGGTGTTTCTCCTGCTGTTGCTGCTCCAGGAAATGGTGGTGGTTTACACGTTTCTGGAAATGCCACAATAAATGTAAATGGCGGAACGGTAAATTCAAATGTTGCTGCCGCAGAAGGTGGTGGTTTATGGAATGGAACTGGAACAATGACAATTGATGGTACAACTATAAATGCAAATACTGCTTCTGGTCCTGCTGCTGATAATGGTGGTGGTGGAATTTATAATTTAAATGCTGGTGTGTTATATATAAGCAATGCACAAATAACTAATAACATTGCTAACGGCACAGCAGGTTCTGGTGGTGGAATTTTAAATGATGTTGGTTCACAATTATCAATTGTCAACTCATCAATAACTGGAAATACTGCTGTTAGAGCTGGTGGTGGAATCGAAGATAACTCAGGTTCTAGTACAATTTTACTAAATAGTGTAAATTTAAATAATAATTCAGTTTCTGGACCTCCAGGAAATGGTGGTGGTTTACACATAACTGGTGCAGGAAATGTTGTAATTACTGATGGAACTGTAAATGGAAATTCGGCTACCCTTGAAGGTGGTGGATTATGGAATGGATTAGGAACAATGACGATAACTGGAACTACTATTAACGGAAATACTTCAACAGGTTCTGCTGCAGACGATGGTGGTGCAGGAGTTTTCAATAATGGTGGAACTTTAAATGTTACTACTGCAATTATTAGCAATAATAATGCAACTGGAACTTCAGGATCTGGTGGTGGAATATTTTCAATTGCTGGAACAGTAACTATTACTGACTCAAATTTAAATTCTAACTCAGCAAATCGTGCTGGTGGTGCAATTGAGGCTGTAAATGGAACTTTAAATATTACCAATACAAATCTTACTAATAATGATGTTGACGGAACTGCTGGTACTCCTAATCCTGGAAATGGCGGAGCATTACATGTTTCTGCTGTAGTAAATACAACAATTACTGGTGGTACAGTTGCAGGAAATGATGCTCGTCGTGAAGGTGGTGGTTTATGGAATCAAACTGGAAGTACAATGAACGTTAATGGAGTAACTATTGATAATAATTCAGCAAGTGGTGCTGGTGCAACTTTTGGCGGTGGTGGAATTTTTGTAAATGGTGGAACTGTAAATGTAACTTCTTCTACAATTTCAAATAATATTTCTGATGGTGCTGCAGGTAATGGTGGTGGAATTCACGTTAAAACAGGAACGGCTACAATTTTGACTTCAACAATTTCTGGAAATACATCAGCTACAAAAGGTGGAGGAATATATAGCAATTCAACTTTATCAGTAAATGCTTCAACAATTGCAAACAATACCGCCTCAACTGATGGTGGCGGAATTGCAAATGAAAGTGCAACTTTACCAACAATTAAAAATACTATTGTTGCTGCAAATACAGGAGCAACTGACTCTGATGTTTCCTCAACAACTGGAGCATTTACTTCAAATGGATATAATTTAATAGGACAAGCAACTGCAACTACATTTGTAGCTTCGTCTGGTGATTTAGTTGGACCAATTGGTTCGCCAATTAATCCACTATTTGGTGCTTTGGCTAATAATGGAGGAACTACTTTAACACATGCTTTATTATCTGGAAGTCCAGCTTATAATTCTGGTGATGTTGCAGATTCTTTCAATGATCAAATTGGTCAATCTGTATTTGACGGAAGAAGAGATATTGGAGCTTTTGAAGCGCAATCTGTACTTGGTACGGTAGCTTTTGCAAAAAATATTTCTGCTATTTACCCAAATCCAGCAACTAATGGATATTTAATGATTCGATTGAATGATAATTTTTCAAATGTAAACGGAAGTATTATTGAAATTGGTTCAGGAAAAATAGTAAACCAATTTAAAATAAATGAAACAGAAAGTCAAATTAAACTTGACAATTTGGCGTCTGGTGTTTACATAGTTCGTTTAGATTCAGAAACGTTTGTAGAAAATCATAAACTTATAATTAGATAATTTACCTACTACTCTAATTATTAAAAACCTTTTCATTGATTTGAAAAGGTTTTTTCATTTAATATTCAAATGTTCCAAACTCACTATTAATTGTAAGTTTTTTTACATCACTTGCTTCTACTCTACCAACAATTTGGGCATCTACTCCAAATGATTCTGAGATTTCAATAATATCATTTGCTATTCCCTTTGGAACATACAATTCCATTCGGTGACCACAATTAAAGACTTGATACATTTCTTTCCAATCGGTTTTAGATTGCTCTTGTATCAGTTTAAATAATGGCGGAATTGCAAACAAATTATCTTTAATAATGTGAAGATTATCTATGAAATGTAAAATTTTAGTTTGTGCACCACCACTACAATGTACCATTCCATGAATTTCATTAGACGAATATTTATCTAAAATTGTTTTAATAATTGGAGCATACGTTCGTGTTGGCGAGAGCACTAATTTGCCAGCATCAATTGGAGAATTTTCAACAGCATCTGTCAATTTTACATTTCCAGAATACACCAAATCTTTTGGAACCGAACTATCAAAACTTTCTGGAAATTTATCGGCTAAATACTTAGCAAAAACATCATGACGTGCCGACGTTAATCCGTTGCTTCCCATGCCACCATTATAACCTTTTTCATATTTGGCTTGACCAGAAGATGATAAACCTACAATAAAATCGCCAGCTTTTATATTGGCATTATCAACTACTTTAGAACGTTTCATTCTTGCTATAACTGTTGAATCTACAATGATTGTGCGCACTAAATCTCCAACATCGGCAGTTTCACCACCAGTAGAATGAATGGTCACGCCAAATGATTTTAATTCGGCAATTAATTCTTCTGTTCCATTGATAATTGCAGAAATTACTTCGGCTGGAATTAGGTTTTTATTCCTTCCAATAGTTGATGAAAGTAAAATGTTATCGGTTGCTCCAACACATAATAAATCGTCAATATTCATAATTAAGGCATCTTGAGCGATTCCTTTCCAAACAGAAATATCACCAGTTTCTTTCCAATACATGTAAGCTAATGATGATTTTGTTCCTGCACCATCAGCGTGCATTATCAAACAATAGTTTTCATCATTGGTTAAATAATCGGGAACAATTTTACAAAAAGCTTTTGGGAATAAACCTTTATCAATATTCTTAATGGCATTATGAACATCTTCTTTCGATGCAGAAACTCCGCGCATTGCGTAGCGTTGGCTGTTGTCAGAACTCATTGTGTAGTTGGTTGAACTGAATAAATTTCAGTTGGTGTTGTTTGGCAAAGATAGAAAAATAGACTAAAGAAAATAGAAAATAGAAAACTGATTTTACGACTAATTTTCAACAATCATGATTTCAACTCTACGGTTTTCATCTTCTTCTAATGCATTTTTTTCAGGAATTGGATGAATTGGTCTTGACACGCCATAACCTTTATAAGTCATTCGTTTTCTATCAATTTTATTGCGAATTAAATAATTGTAAACTGTTTTAGCTCTTGCTTCAGATATTGGATCTTCTTGACCGGAAAGTTTACAGCAAATGTGACCTTGAATTTCAATTTTTAATTTAGGATTGTCATTCATAACGCACAACAATTCATATAATATTGGCTCTGATTTTGGAACTATTTTAGCCGAATTATTATAAAAATAAAAGTTTGGTAATGTAATAATATCGCCTTTTTGTGAGGTTTTAACTTTATCTTTAAAAATGTCTTCTACCTTTTTTTCTGTTACTATTATTTCTTTTTTTTCTTGATAAATAATTGTAACACGTCTGTTTTCGCCTTGAATTTTAGATTGTTCAAAATCTTCACCAAAACCACGAATCTCAATATCTTTTTTAACTGTAATTTTACTTGCTAAAAGCGTTTTGTAAACTTCATTAACTCGTTTTAATGCTAATGTATCGTTGTAACTGTTGGTACCTTTCCAGTCACAAAAACCATATAATTTTACAACTTCATAGTCTTTACCTTCGGCTATCCAAGAATTGATTTTTTTGATTGCAATTTCATTCAAATCAGATTTATCAAAATCGAAATAAATGTCTAACTTCTTCTGAGAAAAAGCTGTAACTGAAAATAAAATAAAAAATAAAAAGTTTTTTTTCATATTTTATTTATCTAAAATCATAATCTCAACTCTTCGATTTCTAGCAGCTTCGAATTCACTTTTTTCTGGAATTGGAAATTTAGGTTTAGTTGTTCCAAAACCTATTACTTGAATTCTTTTCTCACGAACTCCTTCAGAAACTAATATTCGTTTTACTTGTCTTGCACGATCAAGCGATAAATTTCTAACATCTTTGGGAACACAACAAATATGACCCTGAATTTCAATTTTTAAATTAGGATAAATATCCATCATCAAAATCAATTCATCAATTGCACGCTTAGACGTTGGCATTATTGCAAACGTATTGACATAAAAGTTAATGTCGTTCAATCGAATTAAAGTTCCTTTTTTAGATAACTTAATTTTTTCCTCCAAAGTAGCATTTTCAGGAAAATTCATTGCTTCTTCTTCAATAGGAATAATAACTTCAGGTTCAATAACTTTAGGTTTGATTCCTAAAATTTCATTTTCACGAGCTATATCTTTCGGTAAAAGGTAAAAAATGGTTGCTTTACGGTTTTCAGCCTTATTTTTAGATTGATTAAAGTTTTCACCAAAACTAATTGTTTTAAAATCTTCGCGAATCTTAATTTTTCCTTTCACTTGATTGAAAATAAAACGGACTCTATTTTTAGCCAAGGTATCGTTAGAGCCATTACTTCCATCTTCATCAGTAAAACCATGAATTGCTATTATCTTGACTTCTTTATTGGCTAAAATCCAATCTTGAAGTTTTTTATTCTCTGCTTTAGTTACATCATATTTATTGGTATTGAAAAATACTTCAAAATGTTCTTGAGCTGTAACAAATTGAGAAATAATAAAAAAAAAGCCAATTATTAATATTTTCTTCATAATCATAGAACGAATTTACGAAAAATATATTTTAATAATCAAAATGACACCAATAAAAAACCTGCTAAAAAATAAATTCTAACAGGTTTCTTTATATTCTATTCTCTATTTTCTTTGCTCTAAAAGACTATCTAGTAAACAACAACTCTCTATATTTAGTCAAAGTCCAGATTTCATTGTCAACTAAAAGTTCAAGTTTATCGCAATGCTCTCTAATCACATCAAAGTATGGTTTTACTTTATCACAATACATTTCAGCCATTTTTTGAGCATCGGTTAAGGCATTAGCTTTTTTACGTGCCTCGGTCATTGCCTCAACATTAGTATTAATTCCTTCAATGTGAGCTGAAATTTCTTTTATAATTGAAATTTGTTCTTTAGCAATTTTTTCAAAATCTTTACCAAAGATTTCTTTTAAACCTCGAACATTTTCAATTAATGTATTTTGGTAACGAATTGCTGTCGGAATCACATGATTACGTGCAATATCGCCTAAAACTCTACCTTCAATTTGAATTTTCTTGGTGTATTCTTCCAATTCAATTTCGTAACGTGCTTCAACCTCAACGTGGTTCATTACATTTAAATCTTTGAATAAATCCAATGCTTTTTGAGAAACTTTAGCTTTTAATGCAGTTGGTGTAGTTTTGTGATTACTCAATCCGCGTTTTTTAGCTTCTTTTTCCCAAGCTTCGCTATAACCATCGCCTTCAAAAAGGATGTTTTTAGTTCCTTTAATATATTCTCTCAATACATTAAAAATCGCTTCGTCTTTCTTTAAATCTTTAGTTTCAATTAAAGCATCTACTTCTTTTTTGAAATCTTTCAATTGTTTAGCAACGATAGAATTTAAAGTTGTCATTGCATTAGCACAATTGGCAGAAGAACCAACGGCTCTAAATTCAAATTTATTTCCAGTAAATGCAAATGGTGACGTTCTATTTCTATCGGTATTATCCAACATTACATCTGGAATTTTACCAACTACATTTAATTTTAAATCGGTTTTTTCTTCTGGAGAAAGTTTACCTTTAGTAACACCTTCTAATTCAGCTAAAACTTTGGTCAATTGTGCACCAATAAACACCGAAATAATTGCTGGTGGCGCTTCATTTGCACCTAATCTATGATCGTTACTTGCAGTTGCAATAGCTGCACGTAGTAATTCTTCATAATCATTTACCGCTTTAATTGTATTCACAAAAAATGATAAAAACTGTAAATTACTCATTGGCGTTTTACTCGGAGAAAGTAAGTTTACTCCAGTATCTGTAGCCAATGACCAGTTATTGTGTTTCCCAGAACCATTTACACCTTTAAAAGGTTTTTCATGGAATAATACTTTAAAATCATGACGCTCACCCACTTTTGACATAACATCCATTAATAAAGAGTTATGGTCAACTGCTAAATTTGTTTCTTCAAAAATTGGAGCCAACTCAAATTGATTTGGAGCTACTTCATTGTGACGTGTTTTAACCGGAATTCCCAACAACATACATTCTTCTTCCAATTCTCTCATATAATTAAGAGCACGAGACGGAATTGAACCAAAGTAATGGTCGTCAAGTTGTTGTCCTTTTGCAGAAGTATGACCTAATAAAGTTCTACCAGTCATTACTAAATCGGGACGTGAATTTGCTAGAGCCGAATCGACTAAGAAATATTCTTGTTCCCAACCTAAAGTTGCAGTTACTTTTTTAACGTTCTTATCAAAATATTTACATACGTCAGTTGCAGCTTCATCAACCGCATTTAATGCACGTAAAAGTGGTGTTTTATAATCTAAAGCTTCACCTGTGTAAGAAATGAAAACTGTTGGAATACACAAAGTTGTTCCGAAGATAAATGCTGGCGAAGTTGGATCCCAAGCAGTATATCCACGTGCTTCGAATGTATTTCTAATTCCACCATTTGGGAAGGAAGAAGCATCTGGCTCTTGTTGTACTAACTGTCCGCCACCAAATTTTTCAACAGGATCAGAACCATCATACGAAGTTTCGAAAAAAGCATCATGTTTTTCGGCTGTTGTTCCTGTTAATGGTTGAAACCAGTGTGTGTAATGAGTTACACCTTTCGACAACGCCCATTCTTTCATACCCATTGCGATATAATCGGCTAATTTTCTGTCAATTTTTGTTCCGTGCTGTACGGCATCTTTTACACCTTTGTGCGCATCCGAAGTCAAAAATTGCTTCATTGCTTTGTCGTTGAACACATTTGAGCCAAAAAGATCAGATTTTCTTCCAGCTTCTTCAAATTTTACAGGTTTTCTACCTGATGCATCTTTTAATGCTTGAAAACGTAAAGTTGACATAAAAATTAGTTTTAAAAAGTTATACCCTTATAATTTGATGCAAATATAATATTATTTTTATTGAAAAATAATTATACCCTATTTTTTTAGGGGTTATTTTGTGAAATGTTGTGTTTTGGAATAAAAAAACCGATAACTAATTAAACTTATCGGCTTTTAAAGATTTTTAAAAATTTTATTCTTTAATAAACTTAGTAGAAAATTTTTCGTTTCCTGAAATTGCTTCAATAAAATAGAATCCTTTTGAAAGGCTTTCAATATTTATTTCCGTATTATTTTGAGTTTGCGTTAGTATAACTTTACCTAATGAATCTGAAATTATAACTTCATCAATAATTGAATTGCATTGTAATTTAAGAACATTTTGAGAAGGATTTGGATAGATTTTAAAGTTATCATTTTCAGAGTCTAACAAAAAGTTATCATTTGATAGCGACGCAATGTAAGTATAAACATTTGTTGAGCAATTCAAAGATGCAATAATTGACCATGGACTGAAAACATTTGGACCACAAGATGAACGCACACAAAAAACATAACATCCTGGTGGTAAATTTGTAAATGTAAATGTTGAGTTTGAAACTAAATAACCTCCTGAAACTGGTAGAGCTGTGCCAACAACATAATCAGGTATTATAGCGACTTCCCAAGCAGAAGCAGTTCCTGTTTCTATCCAATTCAATTGTGCGCTTGCCAGAAAAGGATATGTAAGCATTAAATTGGATGGTTGTGGGCATTGAGAGTTAGCAAAAAAATAGCTAACTAATAAAATTAAAGTAAAATATCTTTTCATGGCCTTTTGGTTTAGTTTATAATTATTTTTTTGTGCATAATTTTCGTTGAATTACTCATTTTAATAACGTAACAACCTTTTGCTAAAAAAGTTACATCAATTTTATTTAGTTGTTGTGGAAAAAGCGTTGTAACAAAAACTTCTTTTCCTAAAGCATTGTACAACTTTAATTGACAAGACTCTTTTTCTTCACTCATGTCAACAATAAAGTTACCATTATTAGGATTAGGGTAAATTGAAAAGTCTTGATTACTAAACTCTTGATTACTTAGACCACAATTGCTGGTTACATTAATTGTTTGAGCTGTACCACAACCGTCAAGAAAACTTTGTACACTTGCAACTTCACTAGCATCGGCACATATTGTGGTTAAGTTGGGATTGCCTGTTTTCCAGCAGTCGTTGTATCCTGCAACTGAAAAATCTTGGTTGATACCGTTTTTTATATTTAAAGAGATTAGATTATTGTTACTACAATACAATTGATTTAATAACGAATTATTACTAAAATCCAATGATGATATTTGATTGTTCTTACAATTAACGCTCTTCAAATTAGGAACGCCATTGAAATCTATGGAAGTTATATTATTATTATTGCATTGTAAACTTTCAAAAACAATATTACCATTAAGATTAATGGTAGTTAAATTATTAACATCACAACGCAAACCAATTAAATGTGTTAAGGTTGCTATATTTAAGTAACTAATTGAATTAAAATGACATATTAGTGTTTTTAAGTTTGTAAAATATTCAATTCCTCCTAAATCTGTAATAGACCCAAATGAGACATTTAACAAACCCACTTGTAAGGCTTCACTTTGCTCAATAAATCCATTATTATTAGTGTCTATTTTTATATTTTGATAATTCAAGTCAAGTGCAATTTGCGAAGTAACACTAGATTGCATCAACTTATTTTGAAAATTTAAATCCTGAAAAACAATAGATTGGCAAAAACTTATACCTGTTTGGAACAATATAAAAAACAATAAAAAAATTGACTTTTTCATAAACAAAGTTTGATTTTCAAATATATATCTTTTTTGAATTAAAATCACAATCTTGTTGTAAACCAATTTTCTATTACAAACAAAAATCTATCTTTGTAACAAATACAAAATAAAATGATTGTTTGGATTATCTTCATTGCTTGCATCTTACTATTTCTAGCTTTAGACTTAGGCATTTTTAATAAAACCCCACACATTATCAGTTCAAAAGAAGCAGGAATGTGGACCGGAATTTGGGTGACTGTATCATTTGCGTTTTCGGGTGTAATTTATTGGTTGTATCAAAATAATTTTGTTGCCAATCCTGACAAACTCAAACCTGCTGCAGCTTCTATAAAATTTATTACCGGTTATTTAATTGAACTTTCCTTAAGTGCCGATAATATTTTTGTGATAGCTGTAATTTTTGCGTCGTTTAAAATTGCTCAAAAATACCAACACCGTGTTTTGTTTTGGGGAATTATTGGCGCTGTAATTTTTCGTGGTTTGATGATTTTCTTTGGCGTAATTTTAATTCGTCAAATTGATTGGGTAACCTATGTTTTTGGAGCATTTTTAGTTTTTACAGCAATGAAAATGTTGTTTAAAAAAGAAGAAGACGAATTTGACCCAAAAAAATCGTTTGTTTATAAAATGATTGGTAAAGTAATTCCGATTACTCATGAAACTAACAAAGAACATTTTTTTGTTAAACAAAATAATCAAAATTTTGCGACACCGCTTTTCATAGCTTTAATTGTAATTGAAGTGATGGATATGGTATTTGCATTAGATAGCGTTCCGGCCATTTTAGCCATAACCTCTGATCCGTTTTTAGTGTTTAGTTCTAATATTTTTGCGATTCTTGGTTTGCGTTCGATGTATTTTTTCTTGGCAAATATGTTGGAAAAATTCAGTTATTTAGAATACAGTTTGATTGCAATTTTGACTTTTGTCGGAATTAAAATGCTAGTAATTCAATATTATAAATTTCCAGAATGGATTTCACTAACATTTATTGCTGTTGCTTTAACAACCGGAATTGCAGTTTCATTAGTTAAAGCTGATGCTGAAGAAAATAATACATCATCTAGAGATGAAGAATAAAAAAAGAGGTCGCTTTTCAACAACCTCTTTACCAAACAAACAAACTATAGACTAACCAAAAATCTATTTTATTTTAACAACATTTGATTCGTTGATTTTAAGTGCATTCATTGTTGCATTATAATCATTAAAATCAATTGTATTAGAAGTTTTATTTCCGAAATATCCAGGAATTACTACTATTCGTAACACTTGATTTGTTCTGTAATTAGCCGAAACATTTGCTAAATCAAAACCATCCATAAAAATACTGGCATCATATTTAGTGAAATCAAAATCATATCTAAAATCTAGAGTTCCATCGTTAAAATAATACGTTTCTGGCAATAATTTCCATATATCAGTTCCGTTAGAAACTCCAGATAATCTGTAAACTAACACCATATCTGACGAATAAATTGTGTGAGGAAATGCAATTAATGTACTAAAATTATTAGAAGTCGAAAATGATCTTGTAAATTCCCAAACTTCACTTATGGTATCGTTATCAACTGTATTAATTGGTTGTTGATCATTTACTGTACAACTTTGAATTGTCATCATCCCGATGAACGCAAACAATAATGTAATCTTTCTCATGGTATTTTGGTTTTAATAATTAATGATATTTAACACTATTCAATAGCTGTGCCAAAGTTATATTTTAACAAAAGTTTGTACCTTTGATACATGAAAAATGAAAACAAACTCTACATGATTATGCTGGGTTGTAGACCTGAAGGAAGATTTACAGAGCAACATGATATTTTTTTTGGAATTGGAACGTCTTTAAAAGAATTGATTCCTAGCATGAAGCAATTTTGGCCCGAAGCTAAAGGCAAAATTCATATTGATGCTTGGCGCGAAGTTACTGTGGTTGATGATTTTAAAATTGAAATTGTGTCTAAAGAAAATGCTAAAAATTTAGATTCTAATTTATTTTTTATTAACTTAGGTGGATATAAAGAAAATGAATTTGAAGAATACCATTATAAAATTTTAGCAGTTGGTGCAACATTAGCAGAAGCATCCAAAAAGGCAAAAGCAACTTCGTTTTTTAAACATTGTGGATTTAAAGGAGCGACTTCACACATTGATGATAAATATGGAATTGATATTGATGATGCTTTTAACGTGAAAGAAATATTAGCACCTGTCTTTACAGAACAATTTGAAATACAAATCACGCCAAGTGAAAATTTAATTGAAGATAAAATGCACATTGGATATTTGAAAATTGACAAAATAACTTAGAAATGGGAAGAAATAACGAACGAAATATTAAAGCACACAACGATAAATTGCACAAAGAACAAGATAAAGCCAAAGCTAAAAAAGTAGCGCGTGCCGAAAAATTGAAAGAAATTACAAAAAAATTTAATGAGAATAAAGAGTAGAATTTGAATTGATTTAGTAATCCTTAAAAATAGAAATCATGACAATTTGTTATTGCGGTAATCATTTAACTTTTGAAGAATGTTGCCAACCTTATATAAAAGGAGAAAAAAAAGCTACAACAGCAGAAGCACTAATGCGCTCAAGATTTAGTGCTTATGCAACCAGTAAAGCCGATTATTTAATTGCAACAACGCATGTTTCTACACGAAATCTTTTCAAAAAAAAAGACATCCTAAATTGGTGCCAAAATAATCATTGGACACGATTAGAAATTATTGAAACTACCGAAAACACAGTAACTTTCAAAGCTTTTTATACAGATAATCACCGTCAAGAGCAAGTTCATAACGAAAAATCGACTTTTGTTTTTGAAAATGGAACTTGGTTTTATGTAGATGGTGAATACTAACTTTTAAACTTTATAGGAATATAAATTTCTTCTTCAGAATCAGGATGATTGGTTTTATATTTTTCTCCAAGAATTTCAAATTGCGGACGATTGTCTAATTCATAATTAGAATTGGGAAGCCATTCAGTATAAATTTTTCTAAAAAAATTTGCTGCATTATTTTGGTCGCCTTTGTAATGAAAAACGGCATACAATCCTTCTGGAATTTCAATTTTTTCCATTTCATCTGGAATTACTTCAAAATTAGAAACGGCAACCGCAGCCCATTTTACGAAAAGTGTATTTGGATTAAAATCAAAATTCTCTGGATTGATTTGAATGTTAAATAAGTCAGATGAAATTGTATTTTGAATTTCTTTTCTTCGCGGCATAAAATTACTCCATAATTCAAAGGCTCTATAATCTGAATAAGAAAATGAAAGTTTTTGACCTATTAGTTTTTTGTTTGGAACTATTTTTATGGCTGGGTTCATTGATTATAAAATTTATCTTCTTTCCATTTAGAAGGATTTTCAAAGATATAATTTTGAATGGTTTCAAATGATTTTGAATTACGAATTATATGATCATGAAATCTTGATTGCCAACCAAAATTATCATTATTTTTTCTACATTCAAATGAGCATCGCCCTTTGTACCACCGGATAATTTTGGAAATATTATCATTTATCATTGGATTTTTATTTCCCGAAAATCCACCACCGTTACCATTTCCCTGTAGAGACGCGATTAATCGCGTCTCGTTGTTTTGTTCAGACGCGATTGGCATGTGATTATTTTGTTCAGACGCGGTTGGCGTCTGATTGATTTGTTCAGACGCGGTTGGCGTCTGATTGATTTGTTCAGACGCGGTTGGCGTCTGATTGATTTGTTCAGACGCGGTTGGCGTCTGATTATTTTGTTCAGACGCGGTTGCCGTCTGATTATTTTGTTCAGACGCGGTTGGCATCTGATTATTTTGTTCAGACGCGGTTGGCATCTGATTATTTTGTTCAGACGCGATAAATCGCGTCTCTACGTGATTTTTGAAATTATTGATGATTACTATTCCGTGCACATGATTGGGCATCACAACAAAATTTCCTAATTCAACGAATTGAAATTGATTTGGAATTTCCATCCAATATTGTTCTGCTAATTTTCCAATTTCTGATAATTCCATAATTCCATTTTGAATATTCCCAAAAAAATGTTCGCGATTTTGGGTGCAAATGGTTATAAAATAGGCTCCATTATTAGAATAATCCCATGTTTGTAGACGTGTTGATGGGATTCTAAATTTGTTTTGAAATTTGTTTTGCATGGCGTTTAATATTATATCGTTGTGCTAAATAATAAATAAATTTTCATAAATTAAAATTTATTGTAAAAAAAGAGACGCGATAAATCGCGTCTCTACAGAATATACTATTTTAAAAATTACATGTTACGTCTATATTGCCCACCAACTTCAAATAATCCATTGGTGATTTGCCCTAACGAACAATATTTGGTTGCTGTCATTAACACATCAAATAAATTCTCGTTTTTGATAGCGGCATTTTGCAACAATTCTATTTGCTCATTTACTTTATCAGCATGAATTGTGTGTAATTTTTCTAATGTTTGAATTTGAAATTGCTTTTCTTCTTCGGTAGCACGAATGACTTCCGCAGGTAAAACCGTAGGCGAACCTTTAGAACTTAAGAATGTATTTACACCAATAATTGGAAATTCACCGGTATGCTTCAAGGTTTCATAATACATACTTTCTTCCTGAATTTTGTTACGTTGGTACATAGTTTCCATTGCACCAAGAACTCCGCCACGCTCTGTAATTCGGTCAAATTCTTGTAAAACGGCATCTTCCACTAAATCGGTTAATTCTTCTATTATGAACGAACCTTGAATTGGATTTTCGTTTTTTGCTAAACCTAATTCTTTATTAATAATCAACTGAATCGCCATTGCTCTACGAACAGATTCTTCAGTTGGCGTTGTAATTGCTTCATCATAAGCATTGGTATGCAATGAATTACAATTATCATATATAGCATACAACGCTTGTAAGGTGGTACGAATATCATTGAAATCAATTTCTTGTGCGTGTAAGGAACGACCCGATGTTTGAATATGGTATTTCAACATTTGAGCTCTTTCGTTAGCACCGTATTTATTTTTCATCGCTTTCGCCCAAATTTTACGAGCAACACGACCAATTACTGCGTATTCAGGATCAATTCCGTTAGAGAAAAAGAATGATAAATTAGGTCCAAAATCATTGATATTCATGCCACGGCTTAAATAATATTCCACGTAAGTGAAACCATTTGAAAGTGTAAATGCTAATTGCGTTATTGGATTTGCTCCTGCCTCAGCAATATGATAACCCGAAATAGAAACCGAATAAAAATTTCGAACATTTTTAGTAATGAAATATTCTTGAACATCGCCCATTAATCGCAGTGCAAATTCTGTTGAAAAGATACAAGTATTTTGTGCTTGATCTTCTTTCAAAATATCGGCTTGAACCGTTCCACGAACTTGAGATAAGGTTTTGACTTTTATATCATTATAAACTTCCAAAGGCAAGACTTGATCACCAGTTACACCTAGTAATAATAATCCTAATGCATTATTTCCTTCAGGCAAATCACCATTATAAGTTGGTCTTGACAAGCCTTTCTTCTTATAAATTTCGTTAATTTTTTCTTCAACTTCTATTTGAAGATTGTTTTCGATAATGTATTTTTCACAATTTTGATCAATCGCAGCATTCATAAAATAACCCAACAACATTGGTGCTGGACCATTTATAGTCATTGAAACAGAGGTCAATGGATGACTCAAATCGAAACCTGAATATAATTTTTTAGCATCATCTAAACAACAAATAGAAACTCCTGCATTTCCAATTTTTCCGTAAATATCAGGTCTTAAATCAGGATCATTTCCATACAAAGTTACACTATCAAACGCCGTTGAAAGTCGTTTTGCTGGCAATCCAGCACTTACATAATGAAAACGTTTATTGGTACGCTCAGGTCCACCTTCACCAGCAAACATTCGGCTTGGATCTTCACCTTCACGCTTGAACGGATACAATCCTGAAGCAAAAGGAAATTCACCAGGCACATTTTCTTGTAAATTCCATTTTAAAATATCGCCCCAAGCTTGGTATTTTGGCAAGGCTATTTTTGGAATTTGAGAATGAGATAAACTTTGGGTATGTGTTGCAACTTTTATTTCTTTATCTCGAACTTTAAAGCTGTAAAACGGATTTTTATATTTGTTTACTTTTTCATTCCAAGTAAGAATTACTTCCCAATTGTAAGGATCAAGATTCATTTTTACCTTATCGAATTGGTCAATTAAAAGTGTTATAAATTGATGCGAATCTTCCTTTGTAGGAATGACAAAATTGTGGTCAATTCCAGTTTTAGTTAAATTTGGAACGTTTCCTGTTACAGATTCAATAGTTTTATAAATTCCGTATAACTTTTGTGCTACTTCAACTTGGGTTAAAACAACTTCATCATATTTGCGGTTGTTTTCAGCAATTTCAGATAAATATCGTGTTCTATGAGGTGGAATCACAAAAATCTTCTCGCTCATTTCACGAGTAATTTGAAATGTCGATTTTAAATCGGAATTGGTTTTCTCAACGACTTTGTCCATTAGCTTTTTGTACAAAGTGTTCATTCCTGGATCATTAAATTGAGATGCAATTGTACCAATAACTGGCATTGTATCTAAATCGGCATCCCATAAATTATGATTGCGCTGAAATTGCTTTTTTACATCTCGAAGTGCATCCAAAGCACCACGTTTGTCAAATTTATTGACCGCTACAATATCGGCAAAGTCCAACATATCAATTTTTTCCAATTGCGTTGCAGCGCCAAATTCGGGTGTCATTACATATAATGAAACATCGGAATGCTCGATAATTTCAGTATCACTTTGACCAATTCCAGAAGTTTCTAAAATTATAATATCATATTTGGCTGCTTTTAAAACCTGAATTGCTTCGTTTACATATTTTGATAAAGCCAAATTAGACTGTCGCGTTGCCAATGAGCGCATATAAACTCTTGGATTATTAATTGCATTCATCCTAATTCTATCGCCTAAAAGTGCACCGCCAGTTTTTCGTTTGGATGGATCTACAGAAATTAAACCAATCGTTTTTTCAGGAAAATCAATCAGAAATCTTCTAACCAATTCATCTACTAACGACGATTTTCCAGAACCACCAGTTCCTGTTATTCCCAAAACTGGTATAGTAGATTCATGGTTTTTAGTATGAATTTTATCGAGCGTTTCTTTAGCAACATCAGGAAAATTTTCTGCAGCAGAAATTATTCTTGCAATTGCAGTTGGATTTTTTTCTTCTAAATGATTGATTTCTCCATTTAAAACATCACCCAAAGGATAATCTGAACGTTGCACTAAATCATTAATCATTCCTTGCAAACCCATGGCTCTTCCATCATCTGGAGCATAAATTCGTTCTATTCCGTAAGCTTGCAATTCAGCAATTTCTGAAGGTAAAATTACACCGCCACCACCGCCAAATATTTTAATATGACCAGCACCTTTTTCTTTCAATAAATCGTGCATGTACTTAAAATATTCATTGTGTCCGCCTTGATATGAAGTTAACGCAATGGCATTGGCATCTTCTTGAATAGCGGTATTTACAACCTCATCAACGCTTCTATCATGACCCAAATGGATAACTTCAACGCCTGTTGATTGAATAATTCTACGCATGATATTTATTGCGGCATCGTGTCCGTCAAATAATGCTGCGGCAGTTACAATTCTTACTTTATTTTTAGGAATATAAGGAGTTTGTGGTTCCATTTGTAATTTTTAATCGATTTTAGAGGTGCAATTTACGAATTTAATAATTTTTATTTGATTTAATTCATTGAAATTATCGCTATTTGATTTAATCAATTTTTACCTTCTAGTAAAATACAAAATATTGAAAATCAATACAATTAAAAATTTAAAAAAGAGTATTAACTTAATTTTAAAGCAGAATTGCAATTTGAGGCACTATCTTTGTTAAAATAATGAAAAGTAAAATCTAATGAAAAAAATAATTTTAATCACTTTGTTAGCTGGAACAATGTCGGGTTGTTCAGAAATGCAACAAGTAGCCAATCAATTACCTGGAATTTTGGAACAAACCAATGGAACTATCGATGTTTCTGCTGGTTTAAAAGAAGCTTTAAACAACGGAATTAGCAAACAAGTTACCAAACTTACTGCTGTTGATGGTTTTTACAAAAATGAAATGGTTAAGATTTTATTGCCCGAAGAATTACAAAAAGTGGATGCCGCTTTGAGAAAAATAGGTTTAGGAAAATTAGCCGATGATGGATTAAAAGCGATAAATCATACTGCAGAAGATGCTGTAAAAGAAGCAACTCCAATTTTTGTTGATGCCATTAAAGGAATGTCATTTAACGATGCTAAAAATATTTTGATGGGAAATGAAAGTGCTGCAACCTCGTATTTGCAAGGTTCAACTTCTACTGCTTTGTATTCAAAATTTAATCCAGTGATTAAAAATTCATTTTCTAAAGTTGGCGCTGACAAAATTTGGACAAATATAATTACCAAATACAACGCAATTCCTTTAGTTAAAAAAGTAAATCCCGATTTAACTGATTATGTTACAAATCAAGCAATGAATGGCGTTTTCAAAATGATAGCTGTTGAAGAAAAAAATATCAGAACTAATTTGAACTCAAGAACTTCTGATTTATTAAAAAAAGTTTTTGCACTTCAGGATAAAAAATAGTTTATAAAAATTTAATTATCAATAACATAAGCATAACATTGATTTAACTTATTTTGCAAAAATATTATTGATATTTGCACCGTAATAAATGAGGATTTATTATTTTGTTTGGTTTAGGTTAGTTAAAAAAAACGCCAATGTGTGAGAAGCATTGGCTTTTTTTATTGAATTCGTTGGTGCATTTTTTTGAAATAATCAAATGCTTTTAATAATCGACTTCCGTACCAAGAGAACATTTCTCCATCTACAAATATTGTTGTTGCATGGTGTGTGAATCGTCCAATTTCAAAAGCATGTTCATCTGTAAACGGAAATGGTTCTGAAGACAACAAAACATAATCGGGATCACCTTGAATACGCATTTTTTGAATTATAATTTCGGGATATCTACCATCGTATTTTGGATTATTATCATAAATATTCTCAAACTTATTTAGTTTCAAAAGCTCATTAATAAAAGTATCAGAACCTGCAACCATGTATGGATTTGCCCATATAAAGTAAGCAACTTTTTTTATAGATTTTTCTTTAATAAAGTCTTGAAAATCTAAGTAAGCAAAATTAATTTTGTCGGTCCATTTTTGTGCTTCAACTCGTCGGTTAAATACTTTTCCGAAATCAGAAATAACTTTTAAATTATCTTCAATAGTAACAATATTGGTTACCCAAACCGGACATATTTTAGATAATTCTTCAACAATTTCTTTAGTATTTTCTTCTTTATTGGCGATAATAATATCGGGATGTAAAGCTTTTATTTTATCAAATTTTACTTTTTTGGTTCCGCCAACAATAGTTTTAGTAGATTTTAAATGAAATGGATGAACACAAAATTTAGTTAAACCAACTAGAGATTCTTCTAAACCTAAATCGCAAAGCAACTCTGTTAGTGACGGAACAATGGATATTATTCGTTTGGGTTGTGTTTCAAAAGAATGCTCAATATTAATTTGATCTTTATAAATTTTCATTTATTTATTCAAAATTAGTTCCATTTCTTTTTGAATTTTTAAAGCTTCTTCTCTTGCATTATTTGCAAAATTTTCATCATTAGAAGCATAAATAATACCGCGAGAAGAATTAATTAATAAACCAACATTTTCATTCATTCCGAATTTACAAACTTCTTGTAGGCTTCCGCCTTGAGCGCCAACTCCAGGAACTAAAAGAAAACTATTGGGTATAATTTTTCTTATTTCAGCAAAATACTCCGCTTTGGTTGCACCTACAACATACATCAAATTTTGAGCATTTTTCCATGTTTTGGAAGTCTCAATAACTAATTTATACAGTTCTTTTCCGTCAACATTCTTAGTTTGAAAATCAAAAGCACCTTCGTTAGAGGTCAATGCCAACATAATTGTATGTTTGTTTTCAAAAGCTAAAAAAGGTTCTACAGAATCTTTACCCATGTAAGGCGCAACGGTAACCGAATCGAAATTCAAATCTTCAAAAAACGCCTTGGCATACATTGTTGAAGTATTTCCGATATCACCACGTTTTGCGTCGGCAATTGTGAAAATTTCAGGATAATTTTCGTTAATGTAATTGATAGTTTTTAACAGAGAATTCCAACCTTTAATTCCGTAGGCTTCATAAAAAGCTGTATTGGGTTTGTAGGAAACACATAAGTCGTAAGTAGCATCAATTATAGCTTTATTGAATTCAAAAATTGGATCTTCAAGTTGTAATAAATGTGTTGGAATTTTTGTCAAATCGACATCCAATCCAATGCAAAGAAATGATTTTTTTGTTTGAATTTGTTCAATTAATCGTTGAGTTGTCATAGTAAATTGTTGTAGTACAAATATACAAACATCACTAACAAAGTGAGACTAAATCTTATAAAATATAACTTGAATTGTGTAATAGATTATTGCTTTTACAAAATTATATTTGCAAATAACTAATAAAATATCGGTAACATGACTAAAACTTCTCTTCCATTTTCTGCACAACTTAGTTTTATTTTGATTGCAATTATAGCAACTGCATTTTTATTTTATGTAGGACAAGATATAATTATACCCTTATTATTGTCAGTGTTTTTTGCAATAATTTTACAACCAATAGTTCATTTTTTAAAAAATTACATCAAAATTCCAAGGATTATTGGAGCTATAATTGCGGTGACTTTATTTTTAGCAATCATTATTGGAGTTTTTACCTATATTTCATTTCAAGTTGGAGACATTGTTGCAGATTTTGATAAAATTCAAAATAATTTAAACATTCATATTAATCATGCACAACGTTTTATAAAAGAAAATTTTAATTTGAGTTCAAGAGAACAAAAAACTTTTATAAACGAAGCCGCCAAAGATTCTATAGAAAAAGGAAAAGAACTTATTGGCGTAACACTTACTTCGTTTTCAAATACAGTTTTAAATTTGATATTAATTCCGATTTATACTTTTTTAATTTTGATTTATACCAATCATTTTAAAATGTTTTTGACCAAACTAATAGATAAATCAAATCATCACATATTAAATGATATTTTGATTCAAATAAAATCTACTGTAAAAAGTTACATTTTTGGTTTGATACTCGAAATGGTATTTGTATCGGTTTTAACCTCAATTGGATTGATGATTATTGGAATAAAATATGCAATTGTACTTGGAATTATCACTGGAATTTTAAATTTAATTCCTTACATAGGAATACTTTTTGCTGGAGTATTAACTATCATTGCTTCATTAACAGGTTCGTCAGATTTGTCAATCGTGGTAGGTGTTATTGTAGTTAATGTAGTTGTTCAACTTATAGATAACAATATTTTAGTTCCATTGGTTGTTAGTTCTAAAGTGCAAATTAATGCAATTGCAACTATTATTGGAATATTAATTGGTGGTGCTTTGGCTGGAATTTCAGGAATGTTTTTGGCAATACCAATAATTGCAATATTAAAAGTTGTCTTTGATAGAATTGAACATCTAGAAGCTTGGGGATATTTACTTGGTGACGATTTACCTAAAACACATCAATGGAAATATTTAAAAATTCCGAGTTATGACTACGAGAATTTTTCTGATTCTTCACCTGTAAACAATACATTAAATATTACTATTACTAAAAATACCGACCAAACTGAAGTTGATTAATCCTTAAAAGTGTAAATTTTGAAAGAAAAAACAAAATTGATGTAACATGTACTTTCAAGCATCATCGCATCTTTGTACTATAACTTTTAAAACACAAATTATGAAAAAGCAAGTAAAAAGATTAGCGTTAGTATTGGCATTTGTAACAACATCAATTGGATTTGCACAAGAAACAAAATCAAGTGATGACACTAGAGACAAACTGAAATTAGGTTTAAAAGCTGGTGTGAATTTCTCAAATGTTTATGATGAGCAAGGTCAGGATTTTGTAGCACAAGGAAAAGTAGGTTTTGTTGGTGGTGGATTTTTATCAATTCCATTCGGAAAAATAATTGGTTTTCAACCTGAGGTAATGTATTCTCAAAAAGGTTTTAAAGCAACTGGATCATTTTTAGGTTCTAATTATGATTACACCAGAACTACTTCATTTCTTGATATTCCGTTATTATTACAAATTAAACCTGCGCCAATGTTAACGTTAGTTGCTGGACCACAGTTTTCTTATTTATTAGAAACTAAAAACAACTTTAATGGTTCAACCACTAGTACTCAAGAAGCTGGAATAAATAGTCAAAATTACAAGAAAAATATTTATGGTTTTGTTGTTGGTGCCGATTTGAATTTTGATAATCTAGTATTATCAGGAAGAGCTGGTTGGGATATCAATCAATCTGATGCTGATGGAAATACGACTTCACCAAGATATAAAAATCAAGTAATTCAATTGACTTTAGGATACACTTTCTAATTCAATAAAAAGATAATTCTCTAAAAGCTTCAATTAACTATTGAAGCTTTTTTTTGTGAAAATAATAAAACTTTATCGCAAAATTATGTAATACCTAATCATTGGATTTAATTTAAATTTACTAAATAATATTAAAATATGAAATCATGAAAAAGATATTTTTTTTAAGCACGTTCGCACTCTTTTTTGCAGCAAATTATTCGAGTGCACAAGTTTCAATTAATGTAAATTTTGGAACTCCGCCAGTTTGGGCTCCAGCTGATAGAGTTGAAGTTCAATATTATTATTTACCAGATATAGATGTATATTATGATGTACCACAAAGACAATATATATACTTATCTAACTCAAGATGGGTTCGTACTGGCTATTTACCGCAACGTTGTAGAAATTACAATCTTAGAGGCGGAAATATTGTTTACTTAACTGATTATCGTGGTAACTCACCGTATGCATATCACAAAAATCATAAAGTTAAATATTATCATCCTCAAGAAAGAGTAGTTTATGTTAATGATGACGATGATGATAGAGATGAACATCATGATAATGGTGAACACAGAGGAAAAGGAAAAGGAAAAAATAAGCACCGAGACTAATTTTTAAAATTAGTAAATTTAAAATCTTAAGCCTTTCAGATAAGTTTTATTTGGAAGGCTTATTTTTTAAGATTTGTTTAGCTAACTTTACAAATAAAAATTTTATTAAAATATGAAACTATATTTAAAATTTGACTTTAATACTATTGCCAAAATACATTTAGATACTCTTTTAAATGAGAGCAATTTAAAATACAAAAATATAGGATTTGGCGAGATAGAATTATTGGAAGCAGTCTCTGACGAAGCATTTACTAACTTAAATTTAAAGTTGAATTCTAACGGAATAGAGATTATTGAAAACCAAAAAAGCATTTTTGTTCAAAAAGTGAAAGATTTAATTATTGAAATGGTTCAAAATCCTGAAAATGTCAATGTTAAAAGTTCTATTTACTTATCTGAAAAAATGAATTATAATTATAGTTATATATCCAATTTATTCTCGGAAGTTACCTATACATCAATTGAAAATTTTATAATTCTTCAAAAAATAGAATTGGCTAAACAATTAATTATTGCTAATGAATTGACTTTAACCGAAATTGCATTTAACTTGAACTATTCTAGCGTAGCACATTTAA
Source organism: Flavobacterium sp. SUN046 (assembly GCF_028867965.1). Taxonomy (GTDB): domain Bacteria; phylum Bacteroidota; class Bacteroidia; order Flavobacteriales; family Flavobacteriaceae; genus Flavobacterium. The sequence goes on along the minus strand of NZ_JAPQNT010000012.1, from coordinate 26,982 downwards.
GCACTCAATTTAAAAATACAACCGGAATAACTCCATCAGCATTTCAAAGAATAATAATCAAACGTAAAGAACTAGCAAACAAAAAATAAATATGGCAAAGGAACACATTAATATTATATTGGCAGACGATGATGAAGACGACAGATTGTTCTTTACAGACGCATTTGAAGAAATAAAAATCAACACTAAGGTCGCAACTTACAACGATGGTGTAGAATTAATGGATTATTTAAACAATGACAATTGCATTTTACCCGATGTGTTGTTTCTTGACTTAAATATGCCAAGAAAATCGGGTAAAGAATGTTTAGAGGAAATTAGAAATAATGATAAATTTCAAAATGTAGCCATCGCAATATATTCAACATCATCATCAGAAGAAGATATAGAAAACACCTTCGTTCAAGGCGCCAATATTTACATTAAAAAACCAAATGATTTTAATTTACTAAAAAAAATCCTTTCAGATGTTGTTACAATAAATTGGCAATACCACACTTCGGGCTTAAATAAAGATAATTTTTTATTGCGAATGTAAATTGATATAACATGAAAATAAATTCATTATATAATTCTCCTATTTTTTTAAAAGTAGTTTTTGTGCTATCTGTTTTTATAATTTTTTTTATTTCAGCAATTACATTTAAACATTTAACATCTATAAGAAATACTTCTGCTTATGTTGAGCGCAGTTACAAAGTCTCTCTAGAATTAGAACGTGTAATTTCATATATTAAAGATGCAGAAACTGGGCAAAGAGGATTTTTATTAACCAAAGATTCAACTTATTTAAAACCTTATTATGAATCAAGAATAAAAATTGATAGAGCATTCAATAATCTAACTCAATTAACAAGCGACAATCCTAAACAACAACAAAATATTGATAAACTTAAACTGCTCATCAATAAACGTAAAAATTATTTATCTAAAAATATTTACCTTGTCTTAAATAGTAATCTTAGAAGAGAAGAATTTCTTCACAATTTAAAAATTGGTAAAATAACCATGGACAGCATTCGAGACCATATTAATGATATGGATAAAATTGAAGATCATCTCTTTAAAACTAGAACTGCCGACTATGAATCAACGATGAAATTTACACCAATAATAATTTACATTACATTATTAGTTACTTTGTTTTTGATATTCATTTCATTTGTTAAAATAAATAAAGATTTAAAACGATTAAAAACTTCTAATGCTAAATTACTCATCGCCAATGAATCTACTAGAATGTCAGAAATTGTTGGAAGTTTTGGAAGTTGGCAATACGATATGGGAAATGACAAATATTTCTTTTCTGACAACGAATATAGACTGTTAGGCTGTGAACCCAATTCTTTTGAACCAACTTTAGACAATTTTTTAAAATATGTGCATCCCGAAGATGTAAACTATGTTCAGGAGAACGTTAATAAAATGATAGAAAATGAAAACCTTCCATCATTTACCTATAGAGTAATTACTAAAAACGGAGAACAAAAATACCTTAGCGGAATTGCAAGACTTTTAAAGGACAGAATGGGAAGTAAAATATTAATTGGAGTAACTATCGATGTTACTCAGGAATATTTAGCAACTCAATTAATAGAAGATAGAAATACCGAATTAGAAGCCAATAATAAAGAATTGTCTGCATTTAACTATGTTGCAAGTCATGATTTGCAAGAACCTTTAAGAAAAATTCAAACGTTTATTTCAAGAATTGCCGAAAAAGAAGCTGATAATTTTAGTGATTCGGGAAAAGATTATATGGATAGAATTCAGAATGCCATAAATAGAATGCGTCTTTTAATTGATGATTTATTGCAATTTTCGAGAACCAATAAAACCGAAAAAGTATTTGAAACTGTCGATTTAAGTATTCTTTTAGAAAACTCTAAACAAGAACTATCACAAAGTATTGAAGATAAAAAAGCAATAATTACTAATGATGCGCTGCCAGTATCTAAGGTAATTCCTTTTCAAATCCAGCAATTATTTACTAATCTCATAAATAATTCTCTTAAATACAGCAAAGCCAATGTCTCGCCGGTTATAAATATTAACTATGAAAAGATTTCAGGCGAAAATGAAGAATTTATTCCTATAAAAAACAAAACCAAATACCACAAAATAACCTTTAAAGATAATGGAATTGGGTTTGAACAAGAATATTCTGAAAAAATATTTGAACTCTTTGGAAGACTTCACAACAAAAATGAATATTCTGGAACAGGAATTGGACTTGCCATTTGTAAAAAAATTGTAGAAAACCATAAAGGATATATTTACGCTAAAGGCGAACCCAACAATGGTGCAACATTTATAATATATCTTCCAGTAATATAATATTAAATCTAAAAAAATCATCAATGTGGGAAGTACTTAAAAATACAAAAAATGGTTTTTTAGAGCACAAAGTATTTAAAATGAGTGCTGCGTTAGCTTATACAACAGTTTTTTCTATGGCGCCACTGTTGTTAGTAATATTATATGTTTGTGATATTTTTTGGAGTCGAGCTGCTATTGAAGGTGCTATTTATGGCCAACTTAAAAATTTTATTGGACCAAATGGCGCTTTTTTAATTCAGTCGATGATTAAAAGTTTAAGTTTTTCTAACAAAGGAACTATGGCTGGAACTGTTGGAATTATTACTTTATTAATTGGAGCAACTTCTGTATTTGCAGAAATTCAAGATTCAATAAATACTATTTGGGGTATTCGACCAAAAAAGAAATCGGGATTTTGGCTCTATTTAAAATCGAGATTGTTATCATTTGGAGTTATTGGCAGCCTTGGATTTATATTACTGGTTTCGTTAGGACTTTCAACAATAATGGATTCATTGAGTACTCAATTTTTAACAAAATTTAGTTTTTCATTAGTGTATCTAGTGTATATTTTAAACTTAATTATTACGTTTTTAATAATCACCTTTTTATTTGGTTCTATTTTTACAATTTTGCCAGATGCTGATATTAGCTGGAAACAAATTCGAGTTTCAGCAATTACAACAGCACTTTTATTCATGTTGGGTAAATTTTTAATATCCTATTACATTGCTTCTTCCAATATTAACTCTGTTTACGGCTCAGCTGGTTCATTAGTTGTATTGATGGTTTGGGTTTATTATTCGTCTGTAATTTTATATCTCGGAGCAGAATTTGCTAAAGCGTATGCCATAAAATATGCCTCTGATATAAAACCCTCAAAATTTGCTGAAATTATCCACCAAATCGAGATTACAAGCGATGAAAAAACACTACAAAATTCTGAAAAAGAGTTAACGGAAATTAAAAAAACACCTGGCGTAAATTAATCAAAATCATCATTATCTTCATAAATTCCATTTAAAAGTGGAATTTTTTTTTGCTTAAAATCGAATTATATAAAATTAAATAAAAATCTTGTAAAGCAATTTGTACTCAAATTAATGAAATTTGTAATGAATAAAAAAGGTGAAATTTTAGAATTATATTTTTGAAATGCCTTTTTAATTTTTAATTAAATGTAATTTAATTTTTGATTATTTCTTTGAAATTTATTTAATGAAAATTGGTTAAATATTTAAAAGTTAATTTTAAAAACAAGTAATTATAGAAATTATATAACTTTTTTAAAACATCATGTAACACAATATTTGTGATGAATATAGAAATTTGTAGAAAAATTAAACATTAAAAAATTTAAACAAATGCAAAATTTACTTTACACTTTAGCCATAATATTAGTGATATTATGGGCACTGGGATTTTTTGTTTACAACTTAGGATCCTTAATACACATACTTTTAGTAATTGCCGTGGTGGCAATACTGTTGAGAATTATAAAAGGCAAGGATTTTTAATAAATTAAAAAAAGAACTATGAAAACAAACAATGTATTATTAGGAGTTGTTGGAGGCTTAGCCGCCGGAGCTGTATTAGGCGTTTTATTTGCGCCAGATAAAGGTAGCAATACAAGAAAAAAAATCGCTAAAAAATCAAGTGATTTAAAAGAAAATGCCAAAGAGAGTTTTGACAAATTGGTTAACTCAATCGAAAATCAATATGAAAAATTAGCTACTAAAGCTGATAAAGAAATTGAAAAAGGAAAATCTACCGTTGAGTTAATCAACAAAGAGTTAAAAGCATAAACACAATGGAAAACGTAGTAGACAACATTGAAAAATTGTACACCAAAGCTGAAAAATACTCTAAAACGAGTATTGAGTTAATAAAATTAAATGCTATCGATAAAACATCTGATATCATTTCTTCGCTAGCTGTTGTTATTACAATTTCTTTAATTGTTGCTATGTTTACCCTTTTTGTAAACATTGGTATAAGTTTACTAATAGGAAAAATGCTTAATGATTATTATTTAGGATTCTTCATTGTATCAGGATTCTATGTTTTTTTTGGCATAGTAATTTATTGTTTTAGAACTACATTCATTAAAATTCCGATAGATAATTTAATTGTTTCAAAACTTTTAAAAGATAAAGAATATCCAAAAAAAGATTCAGATATATAATTCAAAAACAATTGCTATGAAAAGGATTAGTCAAACTGAATTATTGGATTTAAAAATTTTAGAGTTAAAAAAACAACAAAATTTAGAATTATTAGATTTAAAACAACAGATTATATACACCAAAGAAAGTATCAAACCATCAAATTTAATTAAAGAAGGTTTTACCGAAGTTTATCACTCTGTAACCAACAAAAATAATTTAATGGCAAATGCAGTTGCAATTCTTGGTGGATATTTTACCAGAAAAGCAATTTTAGGTAACAGCGATAGTTTTATAAAAAAAATAGCAGGATCAATTATTCAATTTGCCATACCGAACTTAATAAATAATTTAAACACCAAAACAGATGAAAAGAATATATAAAATAACATTGATGCTATTGCTTGCAGGATTTACTAAGTCATTTGCACAAGAAAAAGAAGCGACTAAAAATTATGATCAAGGTTTTAGATTGGGCTTCGGTATCAACGCTGGATATCCATTTAGCGATCCATACAATTTTAATTTAGGAGCCGATGCACGTATACAATATGATTTATCTAAAAGATATTCACTAACATTAACAACCGGATTTAACAATTATTTTGTGTCTGGAGATAATAATGATTTAGGTTATATTCCGCTGAAAGCCGGATTTAAAGCATTCATTTTAAAAGATAAGTTGTATTTAATGGGTGAAGCTGGTGCTGCATTTGCAGTTACAAATGGCTACGATAAAACCTCTTTTTTAGTAAGTCCAGCAATTGGATATGCTACCGATAAAATAGATATAAGTTTGAGATACGAATATGAAAATGATTTTCCTGTAATTAAAAACAATGAAGTTTCTAACGGTTTAGGTCAAATTTCACTCCGATTAGCATACGGTTTCAAACTATAAAAATAGTAACCCAAAAGCATTTTCATGCTTAAAAATAAAATTACTAGTTAATTTTGATTTGATAATGGTAAAAAAAAGCGACGATAATTATCGTCGCTTTTTGATTTAAAAAACTTCACTTTCTTTAAGTTTTTCCATATTGTTAACCAACTGAAGTTCATCAACAAATTTTTGAATTTTTCCATTCATCACGCCATCCATATCAAAAACGTCTAAACCAATTCTATGATCGGTTACACGACCTTGAGAATAATTGTACGTTCTAATTTTAGCAGATCGATCGCCTGAACTAACTTGAGAAGTACGTTTTACAGCATCTTCAGCTTGTTTTTTAGCTAATTCTTGTTCGTATAAACGAGAACGCAATACTTCTAGCGCTTTATCTTTATTTTTATGTTGTGATTTTTGATCTTGACATTGCGCCACCAATCCTGACGGAATATGTGTTAAACGAACTGCCGATTTAGTAGTATTAACCGATTGTCCGCCTGGTCCAGAAGAACAAAAGAAATCTACACGCACTTCATTCATGTCAATTTGAACATCAAACTCTTCAGCTTCTGGTAAAACCATAACCGTTGCAGCCGATGTGTGAACACGACCTTGCGTTTCTGTTTGCGGAACACGTTGCACACGATGTACGCCAGCTTCAAATTTTAAAGTTCCATAAACATCTTCACCAGTAACTTCAAAAATCACCTCTTTAAATCCTCCAGAAGTTCCTTCGTTCATATCTACAACCGAAGTTCTCCAGCCACGAGTTTCACAATATTTAGTGTACATTCTAAACAAATCGCCAGCAAAAATTGACGCTTCGTCACCACCAGTTCCTGCACGGATCTCAACCATTACGTTTTTAGCATCTTCAGCATCTTTCGGAATTAGTAAAAACTTAATTTCGTCTTCCAATTGAGGCAAACGTTCTTTGGCTTCATCCAATTGCATTTTAGCCATTTCAACCATTTCAGCATCTGATCCATCATTGATAATTTCAGTTGCTTCTTCGATATTTCCAGTAACATTTATAAGCTCTTCACGCTTTTCCATTAAATCTTTAAGTCCTTTGTACTCTTGATTTAATTGCACATAACGTTTTTGATCCGAAATAACATCAGGTTGAATAATCAAATCTGATATTTCATCGAAACGCTGTTTTACATATTGAAGTCTTTCTAACATTTTTTGTATTCTTTATTTTTGGTTTGCAAATTTACAATTTTTGTTTCAAGTTTAAAGGTTACTTTTCTAAGTTTTTTACTGTTGTAAATTAATTCGTTATTTTTACACTTTAATTTGAATATTTTATGAAAAATAAATCTTTAATTGTAGCAGCTTCAATAATTTTAATGAGTCTAATTTCCTGCAACAAATATGATGCAAAAGGCAATTTGATAAAAAGTTATGACGAATTGCAAAAAGCCAAATGGCTAGTTGGCGATTGGAAAAAAACAGATAGTTTAGGAACATTACAAGAAATATGGACTTCACAAGATGATAGCACTTTTGTTGGTCAATCGTATTATATTCAAAATGAAAAAGACACCCTCCACAATGAACAAATTCAATTAACACAAGATAAAGAACATTTAATTTATAGTACTACTGTAAAAGGCGAAAATAATAATGCACCGGTATCTTTTCAAATGACTAAAGATAAAGATAGCGTATTGTTATTCGAAAATCCGAAAAACACATATCCTGAAAAAATTCAATATCAATTGAATAAAAACAATAGTTTATCGGTAACAATTTCTGGCAAACAAAAAGGAAAAAATAGCTCAGAAACTTACATTATGACTAAAAACAAATAAACAATATGATTAAATAGTAAAAAAACTTGCTCAAAAGGCAAGTTTTTTTGTTTCTAGTTTGAAGTGATTTGCAAAACTAATTTGAACAATTGTTAATAATTCATATTTAATCTAAATAAACTTTGTAGTTTCATTTCTCGTATATATATTTGCAACGTTATTCTTAATTATTCTAAATAAATGAAAGCAAATTACTTTATACTACTTTTTATAGCCGCATTTAGCGCAAGCTGTAATGATGATAGAAGTGAATACACAACAATTCCTACCGATAAAATTGAAATTGGTAAAGCAATATTTACAGATACTAATTTGTCTAATCCTATTGGGCAAGCATGTGCAAGTTGTCATTCACCAGAAAAAGCTTTTAGTGATCCTAATAACAATGCAATAACTCAAGGCGCAATGACAAACGCATTTGGAAACAGAAATGTACCAAGTCTTTCTTACAACGTCTTTGCTCCTACAAGATATTACAATGCTACTGATGAAACCTATATTGGAGGATTATTTCTTGACGGACGAAGCAACACTTTACAAGAGCAATTCATTCATCCGATGCTAAATCCTATAGAGATGAATAATTCTAGTATTACAGAAGTTGCATTAAAAATAAAAAACGCTGCTTATTTTAATCAAATAGTATCTGTTTATGGCGCTACCAATTCTGACACTGAATTGCTAAGTTTTGTTGCCGATGCTTTAGCTAGATATCAAAAATCTAGAGAAGTAAATTCCTTTACCTCTAAATTTGACTATGCCAGTAAAGGTTTAGTTGCTTATACCGAAGATGAAAAAAAAGGATTAAATATTTTTAAAGATAAAGGTAAATGTGCTCAATGTCATATTCTTGATGGTGACGAAAATACAGGTAAAGTTTTATTTACCGATTTTAGTTATGATAATATTGGCGTTCCTAGAAACACTAATAATCCGTTTTATAATCAACCGTCTGCTGTAAATCCGCTTGGAGCTAATTATGTTGACTTAGGAATTGGTGCCATAGTAAATGAGCCACAACACAACGGAAAATTTAAAGTTCCAACATTAAGAAATATTGCAATTACTGCACCTTATTTTCACAACGGTTCGTTTACTACACTTAAACAAGTTATTCATTTTTATAATGTTAGAGACTTAAACACTGGAGAATTTGGACCACCAGAATACAACCAAAATGTAAATACAACTGAGTTAGGAGATTTAAAACTAACAGAAACCGAAGAACTTCAACTTGAAAAATTTCTGTTAACATTAACTGATCATTACCGCGAATAAACCATAGCGCTTAAAAATTAATTATATGTCATTTTCAAAAATACTATTTGTTTTCTTACTGTTTTTTTGTTTTCAAATTTCAAATTCACAAATAAAAGACACCACCAAACTAGATGAAGTTTTAATAAAAGGTTACAAAACAGTAAATGGAGTTGGACACCTTCTTGATATTAAAAACGGAATCATTTATGCTGGTAAAAAAAATGAAGTCATTCTAGTTGATAGTCTTGATGCCAATAAAGCAGTTAATAATACACGTCAAATATTAGGCAGAATTCCGGGTTTGAATATTGTTGAAACCGAAAGTAGCGGATTTACAGCTAACGGAATTGCAACACGAGGATTAAATCCAACGCAAAGTGTAGAAATGAATACCCGACAAAACGGATACAATGTAAGTGCCGATATTTATGGCTATAACGAATCTTATTATCTGCCACCAATGGAAGCCGTCTCGAGAATAGAAATGGTTCGTGGTGCTGCTTCATTACAATTTGGCTCACAATTTGGCGGATTGGTAAATTACGTTACCAAAGACGCTCCAATTAACAAACCGTTTGAGTTTGTAACTTCACAAACTATTGGCAGCTACGGATTGTACAATTCGTTCAATTCTATAGGCGGAAATTACAAAAAATGGAGCTATTATAGTTTTATACAATCCCGAAGTATCAACGGTTACAGACCTAATAGCGAGCAAACTCAATTTTCTGCTTTTGGAAAAATACAATACAATCAGTCTAAAAAGTCCAATTTTGGATTGGAATATTCTTTATTGAGAAACAAAATCAAAATGCCTGGCGGATTGACCGATGATCAGTTTAATTCTAATTCGCAACAATCAACACGAGCACGAAATTGGCTTAAAAGTCCGTGGAATATTTTAACCGCTTACGCAAATTTTACTCCGACTTTAAACAGTACTCTAGCCATTAAAAGTAGTTTTTTATTCAGTTCTCGAGCTTTAGTTTGGCGCAATGAAGATGGCGGTGCAGAAGCAGTTGATGGCATTGACCCAGCAACAAATGAGTACGTGCCAAGAGAAGTTGGCATTGAAAAAATGAACAACAGTACCACAGAAATTAGATATTCTCAAAGCTACAATCTAGGAAAACAAAAATCAACTTTTGCTGGTGGAATTCGCCAAAGTTATGCATGGTTCAAGCGCTTAGGTGGCGGTGAAGGCACAACTGGTAGTGATTTCGATTTGTCAATCACTGGAAATTGGGGTTATGATTTAGATTTTACTACTTTTAATTTTGCGCCATTTATGGAGAATATTTTCAAAATCTCTAAAAACTTCACCATTACGCCAGGAATTCGATTCGAATATTTGAGAAGCACTGCCAAAGGTCATAAAGAAGTTGATGGCGATATTTTAATTTCTAATGAAATTCGAAACCGAACTTTTGCTTTAGGCGGCATTGGATTGGAACTTAAACCAACCCGAAATACAAGTATTTATGCTAATTTTAGCCAAGCTTTTCGTCCAATAGATTATAGTCAACTAGAACCATTTGGTGTTACTTCAAGAATTGATAAAAATCTTCAAGACAGTAAAGGTTACAATAGTGATTTAGGATATAGAGGTACAATAAAAAATTATTTGAACTTTGATATTGGTGGGTTTTACCTAGGTTACAATAAAAGAATTGGTGTAACTCTGGAAGCCGATCCTATCACTGGAGATTATTTTTCAATACGAAAAAATATAGCCAACAGCGTTCATAAAGGAATTGAAAGCTATGTTGAATTTAATATAATAAAATACTTAAATCCAGAATCTCAGTATGGATTAAGTATTTTTAATTCCTATGCGTTTATAGATGCTAAGTACACAACTGGAAATTTCAAAGGCAAGCGCGTTGAAGCCGCAGCAAGAAATATCAATCGTGTTGGATTAATTTTTAGCACCAATAAATTATCAACTACTTTTCAAGTAAATTATGTCGGTGATGCCTTTGGTGATGCTTCTAATGCGTTCACAAGTGAAGATCCAGTTGCAGGTTATATTCCTTCCTACACCGTTTTAGATTTTAGTAGTACATACAAAATAAATAATTTTGCATTAAAATTTGGAGTAAATAATATTGCCAACAAACAGTATTTTACACGTAGAACCGACGAATATCCCGGACCAGGAATAATTCCTGCAGTTGGACGCAGTTTGTATTTAGGATTTACAGCTAAATTTTAAATTAAACTTTAACAAAAATAAAATACTCCTATTCTAATTGCAGAATAGGAGTATTTTTTTACCACAACTTTTTAAAAAGTAAAGTTAAAAACTATTTAAAATAAGACAACTTTAATAGCTAAAACTTAAAATAGTTCTTTCTTAAGAATATTTTTTCTAACTTATTTTCAAGACAATCAAGTAAGTAGATTTGAACAAATGTTAATTATTTATATTTAGTCTAAATAAACTTTGTAAATTAATTTCTCCTATTTATATTTGCATTATTATTTTTAATTATTCTAAATAAATGTACAAATATAAAATTCTTTCGACACTTGCACTATTAATAAGTGCTATTAGTTTTTCTCAAGAAGTTAAAAACTACGACGACCTTTATGCAATTAACGATACCGTTAAAAATAAAAAAGGTGAAATATTACAAGAAGTTATTATTACTTCTAATCAGCAAAAAAATCCTGTAAATGTTGGTAAAGCAGGAATAAAACCAATGGATTTGCCACAAGCAACGGCTGTAATAAATCAAGCAACTATTCAAAACCAGCAAATCAATTCGGTAACTGATTTATTAAAAAATGTAAATGGTGTTTACATTATTGGAACAACTGGTGGTTATCAAGAAGAAATTGCGTCAAGAGGAAGCGCACTTTCAAGTTCAAATACATTTAAAAACGGAGTTCGCTATTTTAGTGGTATGAAAACCGAATTTTCTGGAATTGAAAAAGCCGAATTCTTAAAAGGAAGTACTGCAATTTTATATGGAAATGTTGCTCCTGGCGGAATTTTAAATTTGGTTACTAAAAAACCCAAATTTGATTTTGGTGGAGAAATCGGATTGACTTATGGAAGTTTTGATGCTATAAAACCAACTTTAGATTTATATGGAAGTTTGAATAAATCAAAGACAATGGCTTTTAGAATCAATGGAAGTTATAGCAAAGCAAACAGCTTTCGTAAAGAAGTAAATTCTGAAAGTTATTATTTCAATCCATCATTTTTAGTGAAATTTACTAAAAAAACACAATTACTAATCGAAGGTGATTTACTAAAAAGTACTGCAACACCCGATTTTGGAGCCGGAATTATAAATTACAAAATAGTTGATATTCCAAGAGATAGATTCCTTGGTGTAAGTTGGGGTTATTTTGATGCCAAACAATCATCGGCAACAGCAACTTTAACACACAAAATTAATGATACTTGGGATTTAAGTTTTATAAACGGTTTACGATTCTATGAAACTGATTTATTTACTAATTCGCGCCCAAATGCTTCTGGTGGAACCATTCAAGCCAACGGAAATTGGACAAGAAGTATACAAAGAAGTGAGGTTAAAGACAATTACTTCATTCAACAATTAGATTTAAAAGGAAAATTTAATACCGGTAAAATCGAACATCAATTTTTATTTGGTGCCGATAGCGAAATTTATAAAACTAAAACCACTGCATATATTGTAAAATCGAACTATGATACTATCAATATTTTTCAAGATTACAATAGTGCAAATGAGCCAGTAATTCCAACATTATTGACAAATACATTAACTACTGCGCCAGTAAATAGATTTGGAATTTACACCCAAGATTTAATAAATTTTAATAAATATATAAAACTTTTAGCTGGAGTTCGTTACAGCTATCAAGATACAAAAAGCGATGTTTTAACTTATTCAACAAATACAACTGTAACTACAAATAATTATGATCAAGCATTTTCTCCAAGAATTGGTTTGATTGTACAACCATCAAATAATCATTCATTATTTGCAAGTTATTCTAATTCATTTCAGGTAAATACTGGAACAGACATTTCTGGTGCGGCATTAAAACCTTCAATTATAGATCAATATGAAATCGGAATTAAAAATAAATTATTTGAAGACCGATTGTTTGCAAATTTAACTGTTTATCAAATTTCAAACAGTAACCTTGCACAAACATCATTAGAAAACGGAAACACAAACACAAATATTAAAGAATTAGCCGGAAAAACAAGAAGTCAAGGTGTTGAATTAGATATTGTAGCAAATCCATTAAAAGGATTATCTATAATTGCAGGATATAGTTTTTCAGAAACTAAATACATCGAAAGCAATACCTATATTGAAGGAAGTGAATTGAAATATAATCCTAAAAATACGGCCAATTTAAGCTTCAATTACAAAGTAGAAACCGGTAAACTAAAAGGACTAAATTTTGGTTTAATAAATACTTATTTTGGCAAACGATATGCTGGTCGTTCAACAAGAATTACGGTAGCCAATGATGCTTACCAGTTAATTCCTTTAAATGATTTTATACAAGTTGACGCAACTTTATCTTATGTTTGCAAAAAATGGGCTGTTAGAACTAAATTGAGTAATGTTTTTAATGAATTAAATTATAACATTCACGATGACAATAGTTTAAACCCAATTGCACCAAGAAATTATTCTATATCACTTAATTATACATTTTAAATTATGAACCAACAAAAAATCAGAAACTTACACCGCGATTTAGGTTATTTCTACATTGGGTTAATTATTTCATTTGCATTTTCAGGAATTTTAATGAACCATCGTGAAAGTTGGCATCCAGAAAAATATACTGTAGAAACTAAAGAAATTACTATAAATATTCCTAAAGATGCTGATATTACTGAAAAATATGCAGAAGAAATAGGAAAGAAAATAGGTATTGATGATAAAATCAGAAGACACAAAGTAAAAGATAATAAGTTACAAATCTCATTTGAAAAAAATGATGTAGAAATAGATTTAAAATCAGGAAAAGGAGAAATAGTAACTTTTTCGAAAACTCCAATTATCAGTCAAGCTATGAAGCTGCACAAAACAACTTCTAATTGGTGGATTTATTACAGTGATATTTTCGGTTTATCATTAATCACAATTGCAATAACTGGTGCAATAATGATTAAAGTAGGAAATAAAACTTTTAGTAAACGTGGCTGGAAACTGGCTTTAGCTGGGTTGATAGTACCGCTTTTGATACTTTTGTTTGTTTAAAATTGAAAAGCTCCGATTCTTAATTGAATTGGAGTTTTTTTTATCTAGAATAATTTTTAAAAGCATAAATCCAAATCATTCGCGACAATCTAATATTAAAACTTGCCAATAATAAGATTACAAAACCAATAATATAAAGTACTCTAAAATCGAATGTTTTCTCAAAAAACAAACTCGATATAAAAAAAGTAATCAATGCTTCACCAACTGTTATGGCGTAATTTACAAACATTGCTCCAAAGAAATAACCTGGTTCTTTCTCAAATTTAAAATTACAATTACTGCAATGTTTATTCATTTTAGGAAATCCCAAGCTAAAGAAAAAATTATCCGAAAATACTTTTCCTTTATTACAATTTGGGCATTCATTTTTTAAAATGTGTACTAAACTAATCATGATATTTTTTTACAAAGGTAATTTTAGTTTCATGAAAATATAATTTTTATATTCGCAATTACTATAACAAAAAGGACATTTTTTACAAAATGAGCAAAATACCAATTTATAACATTCAAAATTTTAATTGTGAAACTACTCACGATGATTTGTATGTGAATACATTTAAAAATCATTTGAAAAATCATGATTTTATTGAAAAACCACACCGACATGATTTTTATTTATTGGTTTTATTTACTGAAGGTTCTGGAATTCATGAAATAGATTTTGATAGTTACTCAATACAAAAAGGAAGTTTGTTCATGATACAACCCGGACAAATTCACAATTGGCGGTTGTCTAAAGACATTGATGGTTACATTGTTTTTTACTCGCAAGACATTTATAATTTGTATTTCGGGAATAAAACGATTGAAGAATATCTATTTTTTAAATCTACTAAATCCAATCCTGAAATTTTATTTGACAAAGAAGAATTTGAAGAAATTAAGGTTTACTTCGAGTTAATGTTAAAGGAAAATAGTTTTTCAAAATTCAAACGAAATGATAAAATTTTAAATTTATTAGACACTATTAATATTGAAATTTCAAGAAAATACAATTTAGAAAACAATCATAAAACTTCAATTTACAATCACAAAATAGATCAATTTGAAAAACTAATAGAAAAGAATTATAAAATTGAAAAATCCCCATCATTTTATGCTTCAAAAATGAATATTACTTTAAAACACTTAAATAGAATTTGCAAAACTATTTTAAATCAAACAGTTACCAACATAATCACAAAAAGAGTAGTACTAGAAGCTAAAAGACTTTTGGTTGATAAAAATAAATCAATTAGTCAAGTTGCAGACGAATTGGGTTTTGATAATTACGCATATTTTGCAAAAATATTTAAAAAAGAAAATGGAATTTCTGCTAAAGAGTTTCGTACTGGTTTAAATCCATAGAAATAATTATTCTTAAACTAAATTTTTTCTGTTAGTATGTTTTATAAAACTTAACCAGCATTCATTTAAAAACTAAAAATAATTAAATTATATAACAACTATTATTTACATTATAAATATTTAATTAAAATTTAATCGTAATTTGTAAAAAAAATATGCGTTCCATTTCGATTATAATTTCAATAATTACAATGCTTTTTATGACAGGTTGTGCTTCTAAAAAATTTAAAAATGTAGATTATTTAGAAAATAAAATAGCTGAAAAAAATCCGACTTTAAATATTTTTAAACCTCGAAATTCTAAATTTAAAAGCAATCCAGTTTTAGTGTTTGTTCATGGCGGAAATTGGAATTCTGGTGACAAAAAATTGTATGGCTTTTTTGGAAGAAATTTTGCTAAAAAAGGAATTACAACTGTAATTGTTGGCTATACTTTGAGTCCGAATGCTACTTATGATGAAATGGCAAAACAAGTTGCAAAAGCGGTAGAATGGACTAAAGAAAATATATCAAAATACAACGGAAATCCAAATCAAATTTTCTTAACTGGTCATTCTGCTGGCGGACATTTAGTAGCTTTGGTCGCAACTAATCCAAAATACTTAAAAGATAAATCTATAATTAAGGGTGTCATTTTAAATGATGCTGCTGGTTTAGATATGAAAAATTATTTAGAAGAATTTCCACCAACTCAAGAAGACAATTACAATACAACTTGGTCAAATAATCCTCAAACTTGGGAAGATGCTTCTCCAATTTATTTTTTAGATAAAGACACACCGCCATTTATGATTTATACTGGTGGCTCGAAAACGTACCAAAGCATTCAAGTTTCTAACGAACGCTTTATTAAAAAACTACAAAAATTTCAACCAGCTGTAGAACCAATCGTTTTGAATAAAAAACACGTTGCAATGATGACGCAATACTTTTTTCCTTGGAGTAACCGGTTTGATGAAATTGTTGAATTTATAAAAAGCAGAAAATAAAAAACCTCGATTATTTCTAAACGAGGTTTTTTATGAAAAGCACTTCGACTGCGCTCAGTGTGACAATAACAATTTATTTCAATGGAATATTTTCCAAAATTTCCAATACAAATTTATAAAACTTTTGAGACGATTTTATTGAAGCTCTTTCATCTGGTGAATGTGCACCAAGAATTGTTGGTCCGAATGAAATCATGTCCATATCAGGATAATTTGTACCTAAAATTCCACATTCTAATCCTGCATGACAAGCAACAACTTTCGGTTTTTCTCCGTTTTGTTTTTCATAAATTTTTACTAGTAAATCTAAAATTTCAGACTTTACATTTGGTGTCCAACCCGGATAACTTCCACCAAAAGTAACTTCGCAACCAAATAATTCATAAGCCGAACGCAAGCTGTTTGCCAAATCCATTTTTGAACTTTCAACTGACGAACGAGTTAAATTCTGAATAGAAATTTCACCATCTTTAACAATAACTCGTGCAATATTATTTGAAGTTTCAACTAAATCTTCCATATCTGGACTCATTCTGTAAACGCCGTTGTGTGCAGCATATATTGAACGTAATAATCCTTCTTGAACGCCTAAATCCATTACGTGAGTTGGTAAATCTGATTTTGTGATTTCTATAGTTAAATTCGGGTCAACTGTTTTAAATTCAGTTTTAATATCTTGTATAATTTCTTGCATGTCAAATACAAATGCTTCGTCATACATCGATGCAACAATCACATTAGCAACACTTTCTCTCGGAATTGCATTGCGCAAACTTCCACCAGAAATTTCTGCAATTTGAAGTCCAAAATTCTCAAATCCGTCAAATAATAACCGGTTCATGATTTTGTTGGCATTACCCAAACCTTTATGAATTTCTATTCCTGAATGTCCACCATTCAAGCCTTTTACTGTAATTGTATATCCAACCGAATGTTCTGGAGTTTCTTCAAGATTATAGCTTCTGTTAGCGGTAACATCAATTCCACCAGCACAACCAATATCAATTTCATCGTCTTCTTCGGTATCCATATTCAAGAGAATTTCTCCTTTCAAGATGCCGCCTTTTAGGTTCAACGCACCAGTCATTCCGGTTTCTTCATCTATTGTAAAAAGTGCTTCAATAGCTGGATGAACAATGGTTTTACTTTCTAAAATTGCCATTATCATTGCTACTCCAAGTCCGTTATCGGCGCCTAATGTTGTTCCACGAGCACGAACCCAATCGCCATCAACATACATATCAATTCCTTGTGTATCAAAATCAAAATTGGTATCGTTATTTTTTTGATGAACCATATCTAAATGCCCTTGAAGCACAATTGGCTTACGGTTTTCCATTCCAGCAGTAGCTGGTTTGCGGATAATTACATTTCGGATTTCATCTTCAAAAGTTTCTAATCCTAAACTGTTTCCGAAGTTTTTCATAAATTCAATTACACGTTCTTCTTTTTTAGACGGTCGTGGAACTGCATTTAAATCGGCAAATTTATTCCAAAGGTCTTTTGGTTCAAGGTTTCTAATTTCTTGGCTCATTGTATTTTAGTTTGTTCAATATTAGTTGATATGATTCGTTATTTTGGGTATTTTATTGGATTCAAAAAAGTATTAAATACAGACATTATGTAGACTATTTTTAAATTTTCGTCTATGTAATACAATATTATAAAAGGAAATTTTTTGATTGGCAAAGCATGATAATCTTTATAACGTAATTGAAAAAATGGAGTTTTACTAATAATAGCAATATGTTCTTCTAAAGTTTCGTAAAAACGCAAACCTAATCCTTCTTTTTTGGAATCATAATAAGTAACGGTTTCCTGAATATCAATTATTGCTCTTGGATCGAAAACAACTTTATAAATCATTATTCTTTCTTAAAATGAATTTGATTTTTAACGTTTTCCCATGGAATAAAATCAACAGCAGAAGAAGTAGCACGTCTTTCATCCAAAACATCTTTCATATCTTGCGATAACTCGAATTGATTAATTTCTGTTGTATAATTGAATTTTTCAATCAATTTCATGAAAAAATTAAATTCATTATCAGGAATATTCAAAGTTACTTGTGTCATTATTTCATATATTTATTACAAATTTACAAAAAAAAGAAATAGCTTAAATCTATTTAAACTAATTTTATGACCAAATAAAAAACTTTGAAAAGAAAATATATTCTTCCCATATTTCTAGTATTTCAGATTATTTTTCTGAAAGTAATTGCCTTTTTTCCAGAAGTTGTAGAACGTTTTTACAGTAATGGTTTGTATGTTATTATATCAAAAATAGCTAGAACTTTATTTGGTAAAATTCCATTTTCAGTTGGTGATTTGATTTATTCTATTGCAATTATTTATATTTTAATTTCTATTTGGAAGGCTAGAAAAACTCTCAAAATTGATTGGAAAAATAAATTACTAAAAATTACAAATTGTATTTCTATATTTTATTTCATGTTTCATTTTCTTTGGGCATTGAATTATTACCGAATGCCGTTATTTGAAAAAATGAACATTCAACGAGAATATTCTGATGAAGATTTGTATTTATTTACGGAGAAATTAATTACTAAATCGAATGAAATTCAGTTTAAAATTACACATAATAAAAACCTAAAAGTATCCAATTCAGTTTCGCAACAACGTATTTTTGAAACTACTCAAAATGGATATGATAATTTGACAAAAGTTTATCCATTTTTTAAGTATGAAATTCCAAGCAGAAAGAAATCACTGTTTAGTTTACCGCTAACTTATATGGGTTTTTCGGGTTATTTGAATCCGTTTACAAATGAAGCGCAGGTGAATTCTAAGATTCCGAAATATGATTTTCCGTATGTCATTTGTCACGAAATGGCGCATCAAATTGGTTATGGAAGCGAAAGCGAATGCAATTTTATAGGATTTTTAGCTTGTACAAATAATCAAGATTTACATTTTCAATATTCGGCTTATGTTGTGGCATTGCATTATTGTTTATCCAATATTGCAATGAAAAACGAAGCTAAATTCAACTATTTTAAAGCAAAAGTAAATCCGGGAATTTTAGAAAACTACAAAGAAAGTGAAGTCTTCTGGAAACAATATGATAGCTTTATTGACAAAGGTTTTCATGCTTTTTACGATCAATTTTTAAAAATAAATCAACAAAAAGATGGCATTGATAGCTATAGTAAATATGTAAATTTACTGGTGAATTATTATAAGAATAGAAAACTTTAATTTTTAAATTGATACTATGTTAGACATTCAAAAATTGAATTATTATTTCGGATTGTTCAAAAATTTAGAACTCAAAGATTTTACAGCCATTTTTAAACTTGCTAAAATCAGAAAAATAAAAGTTTCGGAAATTTATATTAATGAAGGTGATTTTTACAACAAAATTGGCTACATCAAAAAAGGTTTAATTCGAGGCTATTTTATAAAAGAAAATGGTGACGAAATTACCACAATAATTCGTTGGGAAGATCAATTTATAACTTCTCATGATGGTGTTTTATTTAATAAACCTTCACGCCTTTTTTATCAAGCACTTGAAAACACTACTTTAATTGAAGTCGATTATGATGTTGCTCAAACATTTATGGCGAAAAACCCAAAACTAGAAGAAGGTCGTAAACATTTCATGCTCAAAATGTTGGCTGAATCAATTACTAGAGTTGAATCTTTTTTATTGCTTTCTCCAGAAGAGCGTTATTTGCAATTCATCAAAGACAAACCTGATATTATAAATAGAATTCCAGACAAATATATTGCAACACTTTTAGGAATTACACCAGTTTCGTTAAGCAGAATTAAAAAACGTATTTTTCATAAAAAAATACTTTAATTATCTTTTGTTAATTTTTAACTATCAAATAATCAATAACTTTACATCATAAATTAAATTATTTAGTGATGGAAGCAATTGCAAAATATTTTCAGTTTTATTGTATATCGTCGTTGAGATACTTGTTGTTTACAGGTTTATTTTTCGTCATTTTTTATATTATTTTCAATAAGAAATTTAAAAAATCTAAAATACAATTGCGAGAAGCAAACAGAACTGATTTTTACAGAGAAATTTTTCATTCATTACAATCTAATTTAGTAATAACTTTTTTTGCGGTTTTAGTTTTATTTACGCCATTGCGAAGTCATACTTTACTTTATAAACCGTTATCCGATTATTCTATTTATTGGATTCCGTTGAGTTTAGTTTTAAGCTTAATTGTTCACGACACTTATTTTTATTGGATGCACCGATTATTGCATCACAAAAATATATTTCGTTTTGCGCATTTGGTTCATCATCAATCTACAAATCCATCGCCGTTTACTTCGTATTCTTTTCACTTTTTGGAAGCAATTACAGAAGGATTGGTTTTGTTTGTAATTGTTTTTACAATTCCGATGCATCCAATTACATTGATTATTTTTGGCTTGTTAGGATTTTTAATTAATATTTATGGTCATTTGGGATATGAAATAATGGGTAAATCGTTCAGATATTCTTTTTGGTTTCAAATTATAAACAGTTCGGTATATCACAATTTGCATCATAAAAAATTTCATGGAAATTATGGATTATATTTCAGATTTTGGGATAGAATTATGAATACCGAAAACCCAAATTACGTTAAAGAATATGATATAATTCAAGAAAACAGATTCACCAACACAACCAATTAAAATAAATTATTATGAAAAAACTACTATTATTTTTATTCTTTTTAAGTACCAAAATTATCGCACAAGGAACTTATACTTCTTCAAATTATGCCGTTGTTGGCGATACTTTTTATTTAACAAGTGCCAGTAATTTGGCACTTGATTTTACTACAACTGGAACCAATTACACATGGGATTTTACAACTTTAACCGGCACTTCACAAAACACATTGCAATTTAGAAATCCAACGGCAACTGGTTTCAATTTGTTTACTTTTCCGTTTATTTTTAGTAGTAGTAATACCAATTTATCTTCTACTGATGGCACTTCTAATAGCTTGTCAACTACAGGAACTTCAATAGGTGTTTCTGATACTAATGATTATTACAAAAAGACTAGTTCTGAATTGCGAGAAGTGGCTTCTTCTTTTAAAATAGGATATAATGGCGTCGTAATTCCTGTTACAAATCAATATTCAAGTCCTGATGTAATTGCTACTTTTCCACTAAATTTCGGAACTACAAATTCGAGTAATGGTGGTTACACAACTTCAATTCCGAGTTTGTATTACCAAAATAAAACCATTGCAAGAACAAATCTTATAGATGGTTGGGGTACAGTTTCAACTCCATTTGGTACATTTTCAAATGCTTTGCGAATGACAACCGATATTGTTGAAAATGATACAATTGCAGTTGCAGGAATTGGGCTTCCGAGAGTTATTCGAACTTCACGAGAATTAAAATGGTTTGACGCTTCTAAAAAATATCCAGTTTTGATTGTAACTCAAAATAATACTGCTGGAAATTGGGTAACTACAAAAGTTCAATACTTTGACAATCTTACCTATTTTCAAATTAATGCTTTATTTGCCTACAATCCTATTGCTCCAACGGCTGGTTCTACAGTTTATTTTCAAAATTTAAGCACAAACGGAACTACTTATAGTTGGAATTTTGACGATTCAACGAGCGGAACATCAAATACAAGTACATTAGAAAATCCGAATCATATATTTAATGCTAATGGAACTTATCAAGTGACACTTACGGTATCAAATCCAAATTACACTGCAACTATAACAATTCCTGTTGTTGTGAGTAATGTGCTTTCTAATAATCAAAATGATTTAGTCAAAAACAATTCTGTTTATCCGAATCCATTTAAAGATTTTATAACTTTTTCAAATCCTAATAGTAATGATTCCTATAAATTAATTAGCCTTGACGGAAAAATAATTTATGAAGGAAATGCTATTATGAATCAAAATTTTTCTGAATTAACAAATGGTGTTTACTTGATTAAAGTGTTAAATGAAGGTAAAGTATCATTTTATAAAATTATTAAAAACTAAACTTCATCACTTGTGAAAGTGACAAAACTTCGCTTCTTATATGGTCTTACAATTAATCGTCCTTCACGATCAAATCGAATGTAATTATAAACCCAATTCAAGAAAACAACGGCTTTATTTTTAAATCCGATTAGCGAAAAAAGATGAACAAACATCCATACAAACCAAGCAAAAACGCCATTAAAATGATAATGTGGTAAATCGACTACTGCAAGATTTCTCCCAATTGTTGCCATCGAACCTTTGTCGTGATATTCAAATGGTTTCATGGATTTATTTTCGAGTAATCTTAAAAAATTTTCGCCTAATAAATCGCCTTGTTGTAACGCAGGTTGTGCCATCATTGGATGCCCTTGCGGATATTTTTCAGTTTCCATTGAAGCAATATCGCCTACAGCAAATATATTTTTATAGCCAACAACTTGATTGAATTGATTCACTCGAATTCGCTCTACTTTTTCAACTAGAGATTTGGCATCCAAACCTGAAATTGCTGCGCCTTGAACTCCAGCAGTCCAAATTACAGTTGCAGAATCAAATGTTAATTCGGAATTGGTTGTTATAATTCTGCCATCATAATTAGTGACACGAACATTTTTCCAGATTTTAACACCCAATTTTGTTAGAAATTGTTCTGCTGCAACAGATGCTTTTTCAGACATTGTATTCAAAATTCTATCACCGCTTTGAATTAAATTGATTTGCATTTTAGAAATATCTAAATCGGGATAATCTTTTTGGAGAATGGCTTTTTTCATTTCGGCTAATGCGCCTGCAAGTTCAACACCTGTTGGACCAGCTCCAACTAAAACAAAATTTATTAAAGCATTTCTATCGGTTTCATCTTTAGTTAAAACGGCTTGCTCGAAATTCTCTAAAATCAGGCTTCGAATATTCAATGATTGCGGAATAGTTTTCATTGACATTGAGTTGCGTTCGATTTCTTTATTCCCAAAATAATTGGTTTTAGAACCGGTTGCAATTACTAAATAATCATAATTCAACTCGCCTATTTCAGAAATGATTTTTTGATTTTCAGTGTCAATTTCTTTTACAGATGTTAAGCGGAAATAGAAATCTTTATATTCTTGAATTACTTTTCGTATTGGATAAGCTATGGAACCAGCTTCTAATCCGCCAGTTGCAACTTGGTACAAAAGTGGTTGAAAAGTATGGTAATTGTGTTTGTCGATTAAAACAACTTGAACATTTTTGTTTTTGAGTTTTTTGGCTAAACTAATACCTGCAAATCCTGCACCAATTATTACTATTCGTGGATTTGATGATTGTGGAATGTTCATAGAAAGTTGCTTAGATTGAAAGAACAAATATACTAAGATTTTACTCGTTTTTAACTACTGATTTAGTACAAATGGATTACAAACTAGCCCTGATTAGAGCAGTTACCGTGTAACGCGGAAAGCAGGAAAATGGAAACCAAGAAAGCGCAAACCATTCGCTCATAATCCTTCGACGAGCTCAGGATGATAGAGTTGAATTATAATTTTAGTATCTTGTAACAAAATCTAATAAAAGCTTACTAACGTATATATGAGTGACAATTTAGAACAATCTTTTGTGCAGCAATTGCGTGAAAATCAGAACATCATCCACAAGATTTGTAGGCTGTATACGTCTGATGGTGATGCACATAAAGATTTGTTTCAGGAAATCACGATTCAGCTTTGGAAAGCATTTCCGAAGTTTCGTGGCGATGCCAAATTTTCTACTTGGGCTTATCGAGTCGCTCTAAATACTGCCATTACTTTGTATCGAAAAAGTACTCGAAGTGTTTCGACGGTTGAGTATGAAAAGCATAGTTTTTTTATAAGTCAGGAAGAATATAATAATGAGGAAGAGGAACAATTGAAGTTGATGTATCAAGCGGTGCATCAATTGAATGACATTGAAAAAGCATTGATTTTCATGTATTTGGAAGATAAAGATTATACAGAAATTGCGGAAACATTAGGAATAAGTGAGGTAAATGCAAGGGTGAAAATGAATAGAATTAAGGGTAAATTAAAAAAGATATTAAATCCGTAAGATTATGATGGAAGAGTTGGATTTATTAAAAAAAGATTGGAAAAAGAACGAAAATTCTTTTGATCAAATATCGGAAGTTGACATTTATAAAATGATTCATAAGAAGTCGTCTTCTATAGTGAAGTGGATTTTGATTATTAGTATTTTAGAGGTGTTGCTTTGGACAGGAATAAGTGTGTTTTACAATTCAGATGATTATTTAATAAAAACACATAATGAATACTTGATTGAATATTTCAAATATTTGACTTATTTTAATTATGCAGTCATTGCTGTATTTATATATAATTTTTATAAGAATTATAAAGCTATTTCTACAATTACATCGACTAAACAATTGATGAAAGATATTTTAAAAACTAGAAAAACTGTAAAATATTATGTTTGGTACAATTTAGGAATGATGGCAATAAGTATGGTTATTGGATTTGTACTTGTTTTTTCAGTTGATCCAAAAATGCATCAGCTTATGTCAAAAAGTAATGCACTTTTACTTATGATTCTATTTTGTGTTGTTTGTATTGCTTTTTTTGTCGGATTATTTTGGCTATTTTACAGATTAATTTATGGAATTTTGCTACGAAGATTACACAGAAACTATAACGAATTAAAGAAAATAGATTTATAAAAAACAAAAAAGTCTCGCTTAAAACGAGACTTTTTTTATTAATATTCCCAACGACGTAGGCTATTAAGTTTTTCTTGTTCTTCAATTTCTTCGGCTGGAATAACTTTTAAGAAGGAAGGATGTTGTTCTATTGCATATTCGACTTTTTCAACTATTTCTTCAATGGTATCATTTTCATAATCAATATCTAAAGGTTCTTTAATTATAAAAGACTGTAGTATTCCTTTCTTTTTCATTCGCAACCCTTTTTTATCAAACGAACGACGAAATCCATCAATTACTATTGGAACTACAATTGGTTTGTGTTGTTTTATGATATGAGCAGTTCCTTTACGAACTGGTTTAAAAGATTTAGTTGTTCCTTGCGGAAAAGTAATTACCCAACCGTCTTCAAGTGCAATTTTAATATTTTCTGTATCGTTTGGATTTATTTCACGTTTTTCAGTTACGTCTTTTCCTCCAGCTCGCCAAGTTCTTTCAACACTAATGGCACCAACGTAAGCAAGAATTCTGGGAAGCAATCCAGCTTTCATAGTTTCACTAGCGGCTACATAATACACATTCATTTTTGGTTGCCATAAATATCCTACATTTTTAATGTTATCGGATCTTCCAGACAGGCTAGCATTGAATACATGAAACATAGCAACTACATCGGCAAAATAAGTTTGATGATTAGATATAAATAGTACGTTTTTGTCTGGTAATGATCTTATGATCGCCGAACCGTCAATCTGTAAATCATTGAATCCACGATAACGTCTATGAGTAATCGCACCGAAAATTCGAATAAGCCATTTTTTAATAAAAAGTATATGCCCAAAAGGATTTCTTTTAAATAATCCCATAATTATCTTTAGAAATTTGAAACACAAACATACAAAATTTAAAATTTATAGAATCATTTTCAGCACATCTTTTAACTCACTTAACATCATTGCCGTTGCACCCCAAACAGAGTGATTTTCTATTTGAAAGACAGGAACTTCAATAGACTTTGCATATGAAGTATCTAGCATTTGAATTGAAATAATAGAATCATCCAACAATAGAGATAATGGCATTTCAATTATTCCAGCGACTTCTTCTTCTTGAAGTGTAAAGTCTAATTCCGAATAAGAAACTCCGAGAAAAGGATATACTAAAAAATTACTCGGTGGAATATACACAGAAGTAAAATCTCTAATAACGTTTATTTTATCTGGTTGTATTCCGATTTCTTCATAAGTTTCACGCAAAGCAGTTGCTTTTAAATCAAAGTCAAAATCTTCGACTTTACCACCCGGAAAAGCAATTTGAGAAGAATGAACACCAGGGTAAGAATTTCTAACAATAAGAAGTAAATGAGTTAATTCATTTTTAGGATAAAAAAGCATCATTACTGCTGCTTTTCTGGCATTTTTTATAGATTCGAAACCTTTCTTTATTAACTCAATTCTTTCAAAAGGAGCCATCTTAACATGAGCATCTATAGAAGGTAATTCTATATGCTCAATACTATCAATAGATTTTAAAAAGGTTAAAAAATTCATAGTTAATAGTTACAATTATTTATAAATTTACCAAAAAAACATAACAAACCCAAAAATATTCGTTTAATGTATAGTAAAGAGGAAAGTTTAAAGATAAAAAAAGAATTTTGGGTACAATTTGCAGAAGTTTATCCAAGAAAATGGATTTTATATGATACCAAAATTAAAGATGTTACCTTCAAATTTTATGTTGACAATAAAAAAGCTCAAGTCTTATTAGATATTGAACCAAAAGAAGAAGAAAAAAGAAAAATTTATTTTGAAAAAATTGAATCTTTAAAAACAATTTTAATTGAAGAATATCTTCCAGAAGCTATTTTAGAACGTAATTTCTATTTAGAAAGTGGTAAAGTCATTAGTAGAATTTGGGTAGAAAAAATAAATGTAAGCTTAAATAATAAAAGCACTTGGAAATCAATCTTTGACTTCTTTAATGATACCATGTCACAATTTGAAATATTCTTTTATGAATATGAAGGGTATATTAAAGATTTGGAGGCCAATTCATAGCTTAATAGTAATTATTACTTTTTTCTCTGGTTAGGCTATTGGTTTTATCTATTTAAAAAAAACGTTTTATCATTCACACATTTTAGCATAGAGTCGTTATTTTTTTACTTTCCAAACGAAAAAACCCTCACCAAATAAATGATGAGGGTTTTATAAAAAAGGCGGCGACATACTCTCCCACAGTAATGCAGTACCATCTGCGCAATCGGGCTTAACTTCTCTGTTCGGAATGGGAA
>NZ_JAPQNT010000011.1 GCF_028867965.1 Flavobacterium sp. SUN046 | reverse complement strand
CGAAGGTGGCTTGGGAAGCAGTTGTGATCCGCTTGTGTTGACTGGAGTACTAAGTATCGATTATCCGCATTACTTTACACCAAATGGTGATGGAATTAATGATTATTGGAATATTGTGGGATTACAAAACCAGCCTATGGCTAAGATTTATATCTACGACCGATATGGTAAATTAATTAAAGAAATTAGTCCGCAAAGTCAAGGTTGGGACGGAACTTATAATGGTAATTTAATGATATCTACTGATTATTGGTTCAAGGTTTTTTACAATGAACTCAATACTGTGAAAGAATTTAAATCACACTTTTCATTGAAACGATAATATTCAAAATATAAAAAAGGGTTCCGATTGGAACCCTTTTTTAATACTATGGTTTACTAGCTAGCCCTGATGGGAAGGAATAACAAACGCTTTTTGGCGTTTTTATGGAAGGACAGCAGGAATAAGGTTTGTTAAAATGACCTAGCCATTCGCTAAAAACTATTCTAAATAGATTAATTTTCATTAAAAGCGAAGGGTAATTTATAGATTTTAAAATGTTTAGTTATATTTTAAATTTCAATAAGTTTGGGATTTTATTTCGGTTTTGCCAAATTAAAATCACGCTACAAAGAAATGTTATAATTGCTAATATGAAAAGTTCACCGCCATCGTTTTTAACTTCGATGCCTAGTATGAATAAATGCGAGGCTATTGCACCAGCCATAGTTCCAAGAGCTAAAATTGCGCCTAATAAAGTTGTTCTTGGGATTAGAATAAGTATTGAGGCAATTAATTCGACTACTCCTGAGCTTATTCTTCCAAAAGGTTCAATTCCTATTTTTGTGAAAATGTAAACGCTTTCTTCGGCACCTGAGAATTTAAAAAATAATGTTTGTAGTAAGATAACAACTGCAATAAGTTTGATTATCCATATTAGAATATTTTTCATAATTGATTAGTTTTGATTTGTTAGTTATAAGTTTTATTTAATAAATTTTTTCCAGTTGGCATCGGCTTTGGCTTTAAGATTTTTTTCATCTTTGTTCCAAGATTTTAATGTATTATTGAAAAATGCATTGTAAAAAAGATTTAATTTTCCGTCTACAATTTTGAATGTTTCAGGATCAACTTCAACTTTTTCGCCGGTTGCACCCATTGCATAAGAACACCATCCGCCATATTGAGGTTCGTATTGCTCTGGATTTTTTAAAAATAAATCTTTGTCACCTTGTGTTGAGAAGTAATAGGTTACACCTTCATAAGTTGATGCGATTGTTGATTTTCCTTTTACAGCTTTTTTTTGTGTAAAGTAGGCAACTGGGTCGTAACCTTGAATAGCTACTTTTTTTTCTAAATTGAATTCTGATGCTCTTTTTGCAGCTGTTTGTGCAAAAGTTGTTACCGATATAAAAGCAACGAAAAGTATTAAAATTTGTTTTTTCATGATTTCTATTTTTAATTGTTATTATTATAATGCAAATATAGATTGGGTATAAAAATGGTTTTGTCAGATGGCTGTCAAATTGAATAAAAAATATATTTTTTTATGAATTAATTAAATTTGTTCTGCGAATAGACAATCCATAACTAAATTAGTAATTTCTATGATTACTTTTTTTAAAATTATATTTTATACTAATCTGATGAAAAATTAACAAATATTATGCTGCAATAACTACTACATGAACAATCAATTAACAAAAAAAGTTTATTGAATTTTTATTCAATAAACTTATATGTACGTTTTATACAGAATAAACAGGGTTTACCTATTTTTGACTTTAATTTTAATCAGTTCATTGCTCGAGCAAAACCAACAGTTTCGCGATACAATTGTGGAGATACATCGGCATTGGTTTTAAAAAAACGGCTAAAGTAATGTTCGTCTTCATAGCCTAATTCGAATGCGATTTCTTTTACCGATTTATTAGTAAGGTACAATTCTCTTTTAGCTTCAATAATGATTCTTTCAGCAATAATGTTAGAAAGTGTTTTATTAAAATAATTTTTGGTAATTTTTGCTAAGGCTTTGGGTGTAATGTGCAATAAATTTGCATAATCACTTGGAGCATGTTTGGTTTTAAAATGAAGTTCTATGTAGTTTTTTAGATTTTGTAAAACAAATGGTTCTTTTGAATAATTTTCACTTTCTAGATTTGGTTGCTGTTCTTTTTTTAATCGAGAAACAGTTATCAAAAATATTTTTAGGTAGGAAATCAATAATTCATATTGAGCTAAAGCTTGATTTTGCAGTTCAATTTTCATTTGTTCCAACACCATTTC
Organism: Flavobacterium sp. SUN046; assembly: GCF_028867965.1. Lineage (GTDB taxonomy): Bacteria > Bacteroidota > Bacteroidia > Flavobacteriales > Flavobacteriaceae > Flavobacterium. Next base: position 107,739 of record NZ_JAPQNT010000011.1, on the reverse strand, counting down.
TAAAGTTTTTTTAGCAACTAAATCAAGAGTGACATAAGGTGGCTCATAAATGTTATTGAATAAAATTCCATTACAAGCTACTTCCTGATGGTGTTTGTGAATACAGAAAAAATCAGGATGAAAATGAATAACAATTCCAGAGATTTCCTCATTAGAAGTTAGCATAAAAGGTTGATAAGGAGAAAATGCCAATAACTGATTTTGGGTAAAATCATATTGAGAAAAATCAACTTTTACTTTTCCGTTTCCATTTTGAATTAAAATCAATGAGTAATAATTTAGCCGTTGAATGTGGTCAAAATTACTAATATCACTGAATTGAAATAATTTGAAAGCTAAATTACCTGTTTTTGGATCAATTAATGTAGGAGTAGTTGAGTTTGTCATATTACAAATAGCGTTCTTCGTCTTTTATTTCCATATCATTAATATTAGCAAAACGCTTACGCATCAATCCGTTTTCATCAAATTCCCAAAGTTCATTTCCATAGGCTCGAAACCATTGTCCGGCTTGGTTTTGATATTCGTATTCAAATCTCACGGCCATTCTATTTTCACGAAAACCCCATAATTCTTTTTTGAGTTTGTAATTTTTTTCGTTTTCCCATTTTCTATTCAAAAATGCAATAACTTCTTCACGACCATGTATAAATTCAGTTCTATTGCGCCATTCGGTATCAATTGTGTATGCCTTTGAAATGCGTTCAGCATCTTTACTATTCCAAGCATCTTCGGCTAGTTGCACTTTTTTCATAGCTGTTTCCATATTGAATGGTGGCAATGGATATTTTTTTTCTTCGTTCATAATTTTAAAAAATTAAAAAGCAAACCAATTCCAGTCGAATTGGTTTGCTAATTTACAAATTATAGTGCAGCTGCTACAGGAAAATCAACTGGAACTTGAGTCAAATTATGCAAGTAATTCATTGCTGTTTTATCGCTAATTTGAAGAATTAAATCAACTAAATTTTCATTTGTATAACCATTTGCAAAAAATGCATCTACAGCTTCAGTACTTGCATTTCCTTTATTTTTAGTAATATCAGATGCCAGTTTGACTAAAGCATTTAATTTTGCATCACTAGATTTTTCATGTCGTATTTCTAACAATTGTTCGTCTGAAAAACCATTCATTTTTCCTATTACTAAATGAGCACTTTGGCAATAAACACATCCATTAACTTGACTAACTACCAAATTAACAGCTTCTTTTTCTTTATTATTCAAAGATGTTTTAGCATTTTGATAAGCTAAAAATCGTTCTAATCCATTTTTTGAGTGTGCAATTGTTGCATATAAATTGGGTACAAATCCTAATGCATTTTTTAAATTATCAAAAATTGCTTGATTGTTTTCTGAAACTTGTTCTCGTGTTGGAACTGTAAATGTTGTCATTTTTTTTATTTAATAGTGGTTTGTCATTATTGACTTTGCAAATTTGCAACAGATTTAAAAACTACAAAATGGATAATTTCCGCAAGTAGATGGACAATTTTCTCTATAATAATTTAATTACCAGTTTTAGCAATTAAAAACTTAAATCAACCAAATTAAATAATTGATTAGATTGCTTAATAATTGCATTTGCAATGTCAACAGCAACTTCTTTTTTAGATTTTAATTCAAAATTGTCAATGTACATATCTTTACTCAAAATGGAAATTTTATTAGTATCATGGCCAAAACCTTGATTTTCAGTTGGAGAATTCATAACAATCAAATCAAAGTTTTTCTTTTCTAATTTTAATTTTGAATTGACAAGCAAGTCATTGGTTTCTAGAGCAAAACCAATTGATTTTTGAAATTTTGTTTTGATTTTTCCAAATTCAAAAGCGATATCTACATTTTTTTGAAGTTCTAAAACACATTCATCTTCTATTTTTTTTATTTTGATTTCAGAAGTTACTTTTGGAGTGTAATCTGCAACAGCAGCACAAAAAACAGCAATGTTTATCGTTGAAAAATGTTTTTTACACGCTTCATACATTTCTGTAGCAGTTTTGACATTTATAATTTTATCTCTCGGAAAACTTGTTTCTAAATTTACTGGACCGCTTACTAAGTAAACATCTGCACCTAAATTGTGTAGTGTTTCTGCAATTGCATAACCCATTTTACCACTTGATTCATTAGTTATGTAACGAACAGGATCAAGATATTCTCTTGTTGGTCCAGCAGTAATTAAAATTTTGGTATTTAAAAGTGAATTTTTCATAGTTTTGGTTGGATTTATTGAATTTAATTACTTTTATTTTTTAGTTTTCGCCCAATTTGCATCCGCTTTTACAATGCGTTCTTTTTGCTCTTTTTGCCATTCTGTTCTAGTTTCTAAATTGTAGTTTAAGTATAATTTATCATCAACAATTGTAAATGCTTCAGGTTGTATTGGTGCTTCATGACCTTCAGACATTCCGTAAGCGCAATAACCACCAAATTGAGGTTCGTAGTAACTTGGATTTTTCAAAAATAGTGACTTATTGTTCTCTGACGCAAAGTAATAGATTTTGTCATTATAAATTGTTGTTATAGATTTTTCTCCTTTAACAGCTTTGTTTTCTTGAAAGTAAGCTACAACATCATAACCTTTGATGGCTAATTTGGCATCTATTTTTTTTTCGCTTTGCGCAAATGTTGTTGCCGATATAAAAGCAACGATTAGTATTAAAATTTGTTTTTTCATTTTTTCTGTTTTTAAATTAGTATTATTTTATTGTTCAAAAGTATATTGCTTAGAAATAGCTTTTTGTCAGCTAATTGTCAAAAACTGAAAATTTATAAATTTATTTCAGATTTTATTCCGGTGCTTATTGTTGCGTTAGTTTTATTTTGAATGTAAGCAACAATCATAAAATCAGATGATTTCCAGTCATTTTGAAAATTGAATGATACCTCACTTTCTTTAGAATTGTTTAATGGCACAGTTTTAAAATCATAAACGATAGAATAACTGGTTTGCTCTAAACCATTGTTTTCACCTCGTTTTATTTTCGTAAATTCTTTCTTTTTTATCAGAGCTAGATTAACAAGCGAATTAGAATTATTTTCTAAAGCGCTGAATTTTACTATTAATTGGTTTTCGAGCAACTTACTTGAAATAATTTTGATAGATGATGTGTTGAATAATGAAGTTTCTTTAGTTACTAAATTAGCAATTTCACTTTCTTTACTTCCTACTAATTCATGTTTTCCGTTGATGATGAGTTGCGGAGTGTAAACGCCATCAGAATCGAAATTTTCTGCATATTCTCGTTGTCTTTGAGAATATTGTGCTTTGCTAAATGGGTCTTTCCAACCAATATAATTCCAATAATCTACATGAAAAGCCAATGTAATTATGTTCGGATCATTGACTTTAGCATATTTAGCCAAAACTGCATCTGCTGGCGGACAACTGCTACAACCTTGTGATGTGAAGAGTTCTAGAACAACAATTCCGGTAGAAACTGTTTTGTGAATAGGATTAGTTTTAGCAGTGGATTGACCAATGCTGTAAACTGAGAAAATCATCATTGCTACTGCAAATAAGATTAGGATACTACTGATTGCTTTTTTCATTTGTATGTTTTTTATATTACAAACTTACTAGCTAAAAAAAAATGCAAATGTCAGTTAAGGTACATTTGCATTGTATTTATGAAATCGTTAACTTTAATACTCGTGAACATCTTTTTTAAATTAAAATACCTATCAAATTTTAATTTTCACAAAAGACGACAACAATCTAGCCCTGATGGGAAGGAATAACATCCCGATTTTTTTCGGGATTTATGGAAGGACAGCAGGAAAATGGTTATTGTAACCTCACCAAACTTTAGCTTCTAAAACTATTTTGAATTGTAAACTTTTAGTGCTTCTTTTAAAATTGCTACTGATTTAATTAAATCTTCTTTTTTAAGAACATAAGCAATTCTCACTTCATTCAGTCCAACATTTGGAGTAGAGTAGAAGCCAGCAGCCGGAGCAACCATAACGGTTTCGCCATTAAAATCGAATGATTCAAGTAACCATTGTGCAAAATCATCAGCGTTTTCAACCGGTAATTGAGCGATGCAATAAAATGCGCCTTTGGGAGTACCAACTTTTACGCCTTCAATTTTGTTTAATTCTGCAATTAGTGTGTCTCTTCGTTCTTTGTATTCTTCAATTACTTCGGTAAAATAACTTTGTGGCGTGTCTAAAGCCGCTTCACCAGCAATTTGTTCAATCGTTGGCGGACTCAAGCGCGCTTGTGCAAATTTCATTGCCGTTGCCATAACTTCTTTGTTTTTAGAAACGATGCAACCAATTCTTGCACCACACATGCTGTATCTTTTAGAAACAGAGTCAATCATTATAGCATTTTCTTCAATTCCAGTAACGTTCATTACAGAATGATGTTTTTCATTTTCATCATAAATAAATTCACGATAAACTTCGTCGGCAATCAAAAATAAATCATGTTTTTTTACAATTGCTGCCAATTGTTGAATTTCATCCTTAGAATATAAATATCCAGTTGGATTTCCTGGATTACAAATTAATATTGCTTTAGTTTTAGGAGTAATAAGTTGTTCAAATGCTGCAATTGGTGGCAATGCAAATCCTTCATCAATTGTTGAAATTACAGGAACTACTTTCACGCCAGATGCAACAGAAAATCCGTTATAATTAGCATAAAATGGTTCTGGAATAATGATTTCATCATCAACATCCATTGTGCTTCCCATTGCAAAAAGTAATGCTTCAGAACCACCAGTTGTAATGATAATGTCTTGAACGTCAATTTGTAAACCGTGTGACTTGTAGTAATTGGATAACTTAATTCTATAGCTTTCAAAACCAGCAGAATGACTGTATTCTAAAACTTTAATATCAGCATTTTTTACTGCGTTTAAAGCTACTTCTGGAGTTTTAATATCGGGTTGACCAATATTTAAATGATATACTTTATTCCCTTTTTTCTTAGCAATATCAGCATAAGGAACCAATTTTCTTATTGGTGACTCGGGCATTTGTTTTCCTTTGTTTGAAACGTTTGGCATGATTGAAAATTTAGTTATGCAAATTTGCAATTTTTTATTGTATTAATTATCAAAAATGATTTTTCAAGCATTTTTTTTTATTAAATTTATGAAAATTATAATTTGATGAAGTTTAAAATTGTATTCTTTTGTTTTTTATTTAGTTTTCAATTTATATTGGCACAAGATGGTTTTCATTTTGATACAAATAAAACCAAAACTACCATTGCATTTGAATTTGTAAATAACTTAATAATTATACCAATTGAAGTAAACGGTGTAAAATTGAATTTCCTTTTAGATACCGGTGTTGAAGATTCTATTCTATTTAGTGTTGATGATACTGATGGTGTAATTTTTTCAAATATTGAGAAAATACGAATTCGTGGATTTGGAAGTAATGATGCATTTGATGCTTATAAATCGCTACATAACAAATTGTCTATTAAAAATTACACCGATTTAGATCATACTATTTTTTTAGTTTTAGATCAAAATATTAATATTTCGTCTCAAATTGGGGTTCCTGTAAACGGAATAATTGGTCATAATTTTTTTAAAAATGATTTGGTTAAAATAAATTATACTACCAAACGAATTACTGTTTTTAAAAACACCGAAAAGGAAATTAAAAAAATAAATAAATCATTTCAAATGTTTCCGCTCGAAATGATTTACGGTAAACCTTATATAAGTACTAAAACTTTTTTTGAAAATAGTGATGCATTAATGGAATCTAAATTGTTAATTGATATTGGAAATAATGATGCGTTGTGGCTTTTTAGCGAAAAAAACAAAGAAATTGTTATTCCGAATTCTACCATTGAAGATTTTTTAGGACGCGGATTTAGTGGTGATGTTTATGGAAAACGAGGTCGAATTAAAAATTTTAAAATAGGAAATTTCAATTTTAAAAATCCGTTAGTAGCTTTTCCAAATGATACTGCAACTGTTGAAGCTGATAAAATTGTTGGCAGAATTGGATCTATTGGTTCTGAAATTATGAGACGATTTACAACGGTTTATAATTATCAAGCTAATGAAATTTATCTCAAGCAAAATCCTGATTACAATGATTCATTTAATTTCAATATGTCGGGTTTAGATATTCAGCATCAAGGTTTGCAATGGATTTCAGAAGGATTTGAAGAAAATCCGGCAATAAGTAATAATTTGTTTGACGGAAACGGAAATAAAGTTATCAATAACCTAAAATATAAATTTGAATTAAAACCAATTTACATAATTGCAAACGTTCGAAAAGATTCACCAGCTGAAAAAGCAGGAATATTAAAGAACGACATAATTGTAAAAATTGATGGAAGAAACGGTTATAATTTTACATTACAACAAATAAACGACTTATTAAAATCGGAAGAAGGAAAAACCATCAAATTAATAATCGACAGAAAAGGAAAAATAATCAACCTTGTTTTTCAACTCAAAAATTTATTGTAAAAAAAAATCCGCAATTGCGGATTTTCATATTAAGATTTTTCTAAAAGACTTTGTTTCTTTTCTAACGGATTTACTTCTTTTTTCACAATAACTTCGCCTTTTATTTTCAAAGCAACCATACCGCCATCAACATTTACAGCATTAGACTCAATAGTTATTGTTTTTCTTATCGGACCAGGATTCATGTTGTATTTCACTTCAATTACGCCTGTTTTACCAGGCATAATAGGTGTTTTAGGATAATCTGCAACAGTACAACCACAAGTTGACTTTGCATTACTAATAACAAGCGGAGCATCACCAGTATTGGTAAACTCAAATTTTCTTAAACCACTATCAGTATCTTTACTTACGGTTCCATAATCTATAGTATTGTCTTTATCTTTAAAAACAATTTTTGCACCACTTTGAGCAAAAGCCGCACAGTTAATCATAACAAATGCAACAAATAATATCTTTTTCATTCGGTTAAATTTTAAATTCTTTGGTTTAGTAAAAATACTACTTTAAATTTATAAGCAAAATTTTAATTCTTAATTTTTTATAAAAGCACATATTACTTACTTTTGCAGTTGATAGTACAAAAAACATACCAATTTTTATAATAAGCGAATGGCTTGGGTTTTATCAGTAATCCATATTCCCGCTTTCCATTAAACACGGTAACATTTCAATCGGGGCTAACTAGAAAAGGTATTGATTTTTTGTTCAATTTATAAAACAACTTCAGAATATATCTGAAACCTAATATCTGAAATCTAAAATTATATGATTCCTGCACAATTCAACGCCAAAGAAATAGAAAATAAATGGTACGCGTATTGGATGAAAAACGACTATTTTTCTTCTAAACCCGATCATAGAACTCCTTATACAATTGTAATTCCGCCACCAAACGTGACTGGAGTCTTGCACATGGGACACATGTTGAACAACACCATCCAAGATGTATTAATTCGTAGAGCTCGATTGAAAGGTTTCAATGCTTGTTGGGTTCCAGGAACCGATCATGCATCTATTGCTACCGAAGCTAAAGTGGTTGCCAAACTAAAAAGCGAAGGAATTAATAAAAACGATTTAACTCGTGACGAATTTTTAAAACACGCTTGGGATTGGACCAATAAATATGGCGGAACAATTCTTGAACAACTAAAACAATTGGGTTGTTCTTGCGACTGGAATAGAACTAAATTTACTATGGATGAAGATATGTCGGCATCTGTAATTCATTCGTTTGTTGATTTATACAATAAAGGATTGATTTATCGTGGTTATAGAATGGTAAATTGGGATCCCGAAGCAAAAACAACATTGTCTGACGAAGAAGTAATTTTTGAAGAACGCCAAGGAAAATTATATTTCATAAACTATAAAATTGTTGATGATTCCTCTCCTTTGGAGAGGTGTCCGCAGGACGGAGTGGTTTTAACAGTTGCAACAACGCGTCCAGAAACAATCTTTGGTGATACTGCAATTTGTATCAATCCAAATGATGAACGTTTTACACATTTAAAAGGTAAAAAAGCAATCGTACCAATTTGTGGTAGAGTAATTCCAATTATTGAAGATGAATATGTAGATATTGAATTCGGAACTGGTTGCTTGAAAGTAACCCCAGCGCATGATATGAACGATAAAGCACTAGGCGAGAAGCATAATCTTGAAATTATTGATATTTTCAACGACGATGCAACTCTAAATAGTTTCGGATTGCATTATCAAGGAAAAGACCGATTTATTGTTCGTGAAGAAATCGCTTTAGAATTAGAACAAAATGGTGCATTAGCAAAAACAGAAACGCACTTAAACAAAGTTGGAACTTCTGAACGTACTAAAGCTGTAATCGAACCAAGATTATCAGATCAATGGTTTTTAAGCATGGAAGAATTGGTAAAACCAGCCATCAAAGCAGTTTTAGAATCAGACGAAATTAAATTATATCCCTCACGTTTTAATAATACTTACAAACATTGGTTGGAAAACATTCGTGATTGGAATATTTCTCGTCAACTTTGGTGGGGTCAACAAATTCCAGCATATTATTATGGAGACGGAAAAGAAGATTTTGTAGTAGCAAAAAATATTGAAGAAGCATTAGTTTTAGCACAGCAAAAAACCAACAACCAACAACTAACAACCAACAACTTAACCCAAGATGTTGATGCTCTAGATACTTGGTTTTCGTCATGGTTGTGGCCAATGGCAGTTTTTGGCGGTGTAACTAATCCTGAAAATGAAGATTTTAAATACTATTATCCAACCAATGATTTGGTTACCGGTCCAGATATTTTATTCTTTTGGGTAGCGCGTATGATTATTGCAGGTTATGAATATGCTGGAGAAAAACCATTTACTAATGTGTATTTAACTGGATTGGTTCGCGATAAACAACGTCGTAAAATGTCTAAATCATTAGGAAATTCGCCAGAACCATTAGAATTAATTGAAAAATTTGGTGCTGATGGTGTTCGTGTGGGATTGCTTTTAAGTGCTTCTGCAGGAAACGATATTATGTTTGACGAAGAATTATGCAATCAAGGAAAAGCATTTTCTAATAAAATATGGAATGCTTTCAAATTAATAAAAGGTTGGGAAGTTTCTGATACAATTCCACAACCAGAATCGTCTAAAGTTGCTATCGAATGGTATGAAGCTAAATTACAAGAAACTTTGCTAAGTATCGAAAATGATTTTGAAAAATACAGATTGTCAGAAGCCTTAATGACTATATACAAATTGGTTTGGGACGATTTTTGTTCGTGGTTTTTAGAAATGATAAAACCAGGTTACCAACAACCAATTGATAAAACTACTTTCGATAAAGCCATTGAAATGTTGGAAGCTAATTTAAAATTATTGCATCCATTCATGCCTTTTTTAACAGAAGAAATTTGGCAATTAATTGAAAATAGAACGCCGCAGCAAGCACTAATTGTTGCAACTTATCCAGAATTAAAACCGTTTAAAGCTAATTTAATTACTGATTTTGATTTTGCAATCGAAGTAATTTCTGGAATTAGAGCCATTAGAAAAGATAAAAATATTCCGTTTAAGGATGCAATTGATTTGAAAGTTGTTAATAATGAAAAAGCAACCACTTATTTTGATTCAGTAATTCTTAAATTAGGTAATATTATTTCTTTAGAATATGTTGCCGAAAAAGTAGATGGCGCTTTATCTTACAGAGTAAAATCTAATGAATATTTTATTCCAATAACAGGAACAATAGATGTTGATGCCGAAATTGCTAAACTAACCGAAGAGTTAATTTATACTAAAGGTTTTTTGAAATCGGTACAAGGAAAATTATCTAATGAAAAATTTGTTGCTGGTGCTCCTGAACAAGTTATTGCCAACGAACGCAAAAAAGAAGCAGATGCTTTGGCCAAGATTACCACTCTCGAACAGAGTTTAGCTGGTTTGAAATAAAAAAAATCCCGAATGTGAGTTCGGGATTTTTTTTTACTTATTAATCGCTTCTTCATATTTTTCGCCAACTTTCTTCCAGTTGATGACATTAAAAAAGGCATCAATATATTTTTTTCTTTTGTATTGATAATTCAAATAATAGGCGTGTTCCCATAAGTCTAGTGCTAAAATTGGTACGCCTGCAACTTCTGCGCGAGGCATTAATGGATTGTCTTGATTTGGTGTGCTCGTAATTTGTAACTTTCCAGATTTATCAACTACTAGCCAAACCCAACCTGAACCAAATTGTTTGTTGGCTACATCTTCAAATTGTATTTTGAAATTATCAAACGAAACAAAATCTTTATCAATAGCACTTGCCAAAGTATCGGTTGGTTTTCCACCAGCTTTTGGGCTCATAATGTCAAAAAACAAAGTATGATTGTAATAACCACCAAGATTATTTCTTAAATCGGCATTTGACATATCTAATTTTTTGAAAATTTCCTCAATTGGAATACTCTCTTGCTCAGTTCCAGCTAATGCCTTGTTTAAGTTATTGGTATACGTTAAATAATGTTTAGAATAATGCATTTCCATTGTTAACGCATCAATATTCGGAGCCAGTGCATCGTAATTGTAAGGAAGTTTTACTATTTCAAATGCTCCAGCTTCGGCTTTAACATCTTCTGGAACTCCAATGGTCATCTTCTCTTGTGATGATGGAAGCGGAACTTCAACTACTTCGGTATATTTTTTTCTTTTGCAAGAAGTATTTGAAAATGTAAAAATTACGCAAAATAAAAGTAAAACTATTTTCTTCATGTTTTATTTCTTTTTAGCTATTGAATTTATTGCTTCTATGTATAATTCTTTGCATTCTTCTTGAGTAAGATGGCTTATTTGCATCCAAGCATTCATTTTAAATGCGTTTCTCAAATCATAATTAGGATAAATCCGACTTGTAATAGTGCCATGAGTTGATTGTTTGTATAAAGCATACAAACGCAGTTGAACATCCTGAGGCAATTCGGCTTGCGTCATAGTGTTTGCTAGTTCAACAGCTTCTTCAAAACGACTATCTAACTCTTTTTCTTGCATTTATTTGGTTGCAACTATTGTTCTATTTCCGATTGCTTTTTGTCCGATTTTTACATTAATAGTGGTTCCAATTGGAAAATATAAATCTACTCGTGATCCAAATTTTATAAATCCAGCATCATCACCTTGTCTAACTTGCATTCCTTCTTCGGCATAATTTACAATTCGCTTAGCCAAAGCACCAGCAATTTGACGGTACAAGATTTCTCCAAAAATTCTATTTTCAATAACAACAGTTGTACGTTCGTTTTCAGTACTCGCTTTTGGATGCCAGGCAACTAAGTATTTTCCTGGATGGTATTTACTGTATTTTATCTTTCCGCTTGCTGCATAACGCGTTACATGAACATTTATAGGCGACATGAAAATGGAAACTTGCAAACGCTTGTCTTTGAAATATTCTGGTTCGAAAACCTCTTCTATTACAACAACTTTTCCATCTACAGGCGCAACAATATTGTAATCGTTTACTTCTAGTGCTCTATTAGGATTTCTAAAAAACTGTAAAATTATCAATAAAAATAATAATAAAAATATTTGAACTGATTTTAGAATCCAAAAATTTGTAAAAACTAATGGAGTTAACAACAATAAAATAACAAACAATGAAGTTGATATTAAAATAATCTTTGCGCCTTCTTTATGAAACATAATTTAAAATTTGATAAAACAAAAATACAAATGGTGCTACAAATATAACACTATCTAGTCGATCTAAAATGCCTCCGTGTCCTGGCATTATTTTTCCGCTGTCTTTTACACCAGCAATTCGTTTAAATTTAGATTCAATTAAGTCGCCAATAGTTCCAATAACACCAACTAAAACGGCAATAATTGTCCAAATTAATATTGATTTATTGCTAATATCTGCATTAGCTTTAATATAAAATTTTGATATTAAAAAACCTGCAAAAACGGCAAATACAATTCCGCCAATAAATCCTTCAATAGTTTTTTTAGGAGAAATTCGTTCAAATAATTTATGTTTTCCAATTGATTTACCTACAATATAAGCAAATGTATCGTTGGTCCAAATTAATATAAATAATCCAATTATGATTTTAGGATTATAACCTTTTATTCCGAATGAAATTTTAGTTATAAATAGAAAAGGTAAAATAATATATCCCAGTAAATAAAGGTATTTAGAGGAACTACTAATTGATTGAATTTTATCGTAAAACAAAAATAAAATACATTTTATAGAAACTACTAAATTAATAACCAACAAAACTAAATTCAGTTGATTGATATTAATACCTAAAGAAATAGTGGTTTGTAAATTATTTTTTAGAAATGTTTCAGTTTCAATTCTATAAAAACTAACTAGGAGTACAATAGTATAAATAAGTATTCCTAAAACTATTGGGAACGACTTTCTTACTTGAACTAAACTACAAAATTCATATATAGAAATTAATAGAAATAATCCAAACAAGATGAAAAAACTTTCTGTTGAGTAAAGAATTGAAGCTAGTAATAGTGTGATGTAAACCACACCAGAAATAGCTCGCTTTAAAGTTTCATTCATTTTACAAATCTTCTAAAAGAAGTAAATATAAATTTTTAGCACAACTTCCGTATGTCAAAAAATCTTCATCTTGAACTTTTTCAAAATACTTAATTGTTGTGATATTGGTTGGGTAATCTTTGACGTATTTTTTCTTAATTACACGTAAACCATCACTTTTAGATTCTAATATTTGGCTTGTTGTAGCAAGAATTACAATATTATCTGGAAGTTCGTTAGGTTTTTTATGTTTTATTTGATTGGATGAAAATAATACCGAACCTTCGTCAGCAATAAGATTCTCACAACTCGCAAAAAGAAATTTTGGTTCAACTGGGTTTGTATAAATCAATTTGTTTTCATCCAATAAATTAAACAATTTTGGTTCGTTACATAAAACTTCACTTTCAAACCAGTCGTTCTCTTCTAATATGTTTTCAAATTGTTCTTTAACTTCGCTTAAGTTTTCGCAATATATAAATTTACCGCCATTTTTTTTAAAATTGAACGTAAACAAGTCATCAACCGGAAGGTTGGAAGGTTTTGGGGCATTGTATTCACTTTGGTTTTCCTCATCGGAAGCATCATTGCCAGAACCAAATATTTTTCTAAAAAGACTCATATAATTGTATAAAATTCTTTATTTATCATTTGAAAACTTTCAAAGATAAAAAAATCTTAATTCAAAAGCATTTTTTGAATTAAGATTTTTATTTTTTTATTAAATACTACAAATTATGCAGGAAATTCTGTGTTTTCTTCTTGATCTTTATCAAATAATCTTTTTCCGAAAATAGTTTCTAAATCATCTTTAAAAATCACTTCTTTTTCAATTAATATATCTGCAAGCTGAATCAATTTATCCTTATTGTCGGTCAATATTTGAATTGCTCGTTGGTATTGACCTTCAATTAAATCGTGTATTTCTTTGTCAATTACAATAGCCGTATCTTCAGAATAGGGCTTGTTAAAATTATACTCATTTTGACCTGACGAATCATAGTAAGTTACATTTCCTAACTTTTCATTTAAACCATAAATTGTAACCATGGCACGAGCTTGTTTGGTAACTTTTTCCAAATCGGATAAAGCTCCAGTTGAAATTGTGTCAAATATTACTTTTTCAGCTGCACGACCACCCATAGTAGCGCACATTTCATCAAGCATTTGATTTGGACGAACAATTAAACGCTCTTCCGGCAAATACCAAGCTGCACCTAAACTTTGACCTCGTGGCACAATTGTGACCTTGATTAGTGGAGCTGCATGTTCTAACATCCAACTTACCGTAGCATGTCCAGCTTCATGAACTGCAATAGCACGCTTTTCTGCTGGTGTTACAATTTTATTTTTCTTTTCTAAACCACCAACTATTCTATCTACCGCATCAAGAAAATCTTGCTTATCAACCGCCGTTTTATTGTTACGTGCAGCAATTAAAGCCGCTTCGTTACAAACATTGGCAATATCTGCTCCAGAAAAACCTGGCGTTTGCTTAGCTAGAAAATCAGTATCTAAACCTTCAACTTTTTTAAGAGGTGTTAAATGCACTTCAAATATTTCTTTTCTTTCACGAATGTCTGGTAAATCAACATAAATTTGTCTGTCGAAACGTCCTGCACGCATTAACGCTTTGTCTAAAACATCAGCTCTATTGGTAGCAGCAATCACAATTACGTGAGTATTGGTTCCAAAACCATCCATTTCTGTAAGTAATTGATTTAGTGTGTTTTCACGTTCGTCATTTCCACCAGACATACTGTTTTTTCCTCTAGCGCGACCAACGGCATCAATCTCATCAATAAATATTATTGCTGGTGATTTTTCTTTGGCTTGTTTGAATAAATCTCTAACTCGTGAAGCTCCAACTCCTACAAACATTTCAACAAAATCTGAACCTGAAAGTGAGAAAAATGGTACTTGAGCTTCACCAGCAACAGCTTTTGCTAGTAATGTTTTTCCAGTTCCTGGAGGTCCAACTAATAATGCACCTTTAGGAATTTTACCTCCCAAAATGGTATATTTTTCAGGATTTTTTAAGAATTCTACAATTTCTTGAACTTCTTCTTTTGCACCCTCTAGACCGGCAACATCTTTAAATGTAGTTTTTACATCTGTTTTTTCGTCAAATAGTTTAGCTCTAGATTTTCCAATATTGAAAATTTGTCCGCCACCGCCACCAGCTCCACCAGACATTCTTCTCATGAAATACAACCAAACTCCAACCAATAATAATATAGGAAGAAATTGACCTATATAACCAGTCCAATCATCTTTTAATTTAAAATCGTAGTCTTTTAATTTTTTTTCTGATTGCGCTTTAATAAGTTTATTTTCAAAGTTTTGAGCGTCTGCAATTTCAAAAGTATAATGTGGTCCTTTGTTTGCAGCACCGAAAAGGTCTTTAGCTACTTTTTTATTAGCCTTATCCTTCAAAGCAGCAGGAGTAAGGTAAGCTTCTGCTTGAATTTTATTGAAAATTATAACTTTCTCTATTTGACCACTATTTAAAAGTGCATCAAATTTTGATGATGAAATTTTAGTAGGATCTTCAATACCAGAACTGTTAAAAATGTTTAAAAGAATAAACATTAAAATTAAAGCTCCTGAAATCCACCAAGGACTAAATTTGAAACCAACTGGTTTTTTGTTCTCTGACATTATTTTATTGTGCGTTTAATTTTTATTTTCTAAAGAAGTAATTTTAGCATCGCCCCAAAGTCCTTCGATATTGTAGTACTCACGAATTTCTTTTTGAAAAACATGCACAACAATACTTACATAATCCATCAATACCCATTCAGCATTGTCAGAACCTTCAACATGCCAAGGTTTGTCTTTAAGTTCTTTGGAAACTATTTTTTGAACCGAATTTACGATTGCGTTTACTTGTGTATTTGAAGTTCCGTTACAGATTACAAAATAATCACAAACTGCTGTATCTATTGCTCTTAAGTCAAGAATGTCAATATCATTTCCTTTTACTTCTTCTATTCCTTTAATGATGTTTGTTAACAAAACATCTGTACTTATTGTATTTTTCGCCATTTAATTTTTATATAGTTTGCAAAGGTATCAAAATTTGTCATTATTTTTGATGCTTAACATAAGTTTAAATACTGTTTTACAAAAATAATTTCAATGAACTTAATCAAACTCGATGCCATAGATTCTACTAACGATTTTTTGAAGGAAATGTCAAGAAATCAAATAGTAGAAAACTTTACGGTGGTTGTTGCTAAAAGTCAAACAAAAGGAAAAGGTCAAATGGGTTCAACTTGGAATTCAGAAGCTGGTAAAAATCTAATAATGAGTATTTTGGTTAAGGATATTCTTGATACTATTGAGGAGATATTTCATTTGAATGTGGCAGTAGCTTTATCAGTTATTCAAGTTTTAGAACAATTCAATTTACCGAAGTTAAGCATCAAATGGCCGAACGACATAATGTCAGATAATAAGAAGTTGTGTGGCATTTTAATAGAAAACAGCTTTAAATCTGACAATAAAATTGAATCTATAGTCGGAATTGGGTTGAATGTTAACCAAAAAACATTTGATAATTTACCAAAAGCTTCGTCAATAGCAGTAGTTATGAATACTGAATTTGATTTGGATTTGATTTTAGAAAAATTAGTTTTTCAGATAAAGAAAAATTGCAGTTTAATACTTTCGAATCAATCGGAGCAACTTTGGAATGATTTTCATAAGTATTTATATAAAATTAATGTTCCAATGCCTTTTGAAGATGCTAATAACAATCGTTTTATGGGAATTATACGAGGAGTTTCTAATGAAGGAATGCTTGAATTAATGTTGGAAGATGATTCGATTAAAACTTATGGAATTAAAGAAATTATGATGTTATATTAAATAAAAATGACAATCAAAGTACTGATTGTCATTTTCAATTTATTATTCTTTTATAGTTATAGTTTTACCATATTCGTTGCCAAAGTTTCCAAAAATTTAGTAATTGGACCTTTAATCATCATGGCCATCATTGGATTGAAATCGCCTTCAAAATCTAATTTTACTTCACTAGAATTTTCAGATAAAGTTGCAATATTGGCAATTAGTGAAAACGGAAGTTTATCACTAGCAGCATTCAAGACTACCTTAGAATGTGGAATTCCTTCTTTCATTCGTAATTTAATTTCAGGCATTCCTTTTAATCCAAAATTAAAAATATCATCGCCAAGTACTTCAAACTTAGCAATATTTTCAGGCATTAGTTTTTCAAAATTTTTAACGTCTGATAATTGAGTGAATAAATATTCAGCTGATTTTTCTACTGTAACTTTTGGGCTTTCTAAGTTCATGTTTATTTTTTTGCCACAAAGGCACAAAGGCACAAAGTGAATTTTAAATTATTTTTTTTGGTCTGAAATCTGAATTCTAAAATCTGTAATCTCATTTTATATACTCCAAGTAGCTGGACTTTTACGCCATTCTTGCAATGTAATTTGTTCTTTTTCAGTAATGTATTGTTTTTCTACGGCTAATTCTAAAAGGTGTTCGTAATTGCTTAATGTATGTAATTCAACAGTAGCATTTTTGAAATTTTCTGAAGCGACATCAAATCCGTAAGAGAAAATAGCTATCATTCCTTTTACATTTGCTCCAGCTTCTTTCAATGCTTCAACTGCCAACAAACTACTATTTCCAGTCGAAATTAAGTCTTCAACAACAACAACATTTTGTCCTTTTTGCAAAAAACCTTCCACTTGATTTTGTCTTCCGTGTTTTTTCGGTTCGGGTCTAACGTACACAAATGGTAGTCCGAGTTCTTCTGCAACAAGTATACCAATACCAATTGCACCAGTAGCAACACCAGCAATTACATCGGGTTTACCATAAATTTCTTCAATTTGTTTAGAAAATTCGTCTCGAATATAATTTCTAATCGCTGGAAATGAAAGCGTTAGTCGGTTGTCGCAATAAATTGGCGAATTCCAACCCGATGCCCACTTAAAAGGATTTGACGGATTCAATTTAATTGCATTTATTTGTAAAAGCAATTCGGCTGTTTTTTCGGCTGTTTCTTTATTAAAAATCATAGTACAAATGTATAAAGTTTTTGTGAACGACAAACCACTTTTTTTGACAAATGAAGTCGCTAAGGAAACCGACTTTCAATTGTTCTTACTTGAAAGTATTGACATAGAGCAACTTATTATTAAAATGTTCAACAATAAGATTAAGAAAGCTTATCTTTATTATCCAGATGAGAAGGAAATTCTTAAAAAAGTAAAAGAAAAAATTCCAGTTAAAAAAGCTGGAGGCGGATTGGTGTACAACAATAAACAAGAAGTTTTGTTTATTTTTAGAAACGGAAAATGGGATTTACCCAAAGGTGGCGTTGATAAAGGTGAAGAAAATGATGCCGCTGCAATTAGAGAAGTTGAAGAAGAAACAGGAGTTACTAATTTAAAAATCACCAAAAAACTTCAAAAAACCTACCATGTCTTCAAGCGAAATGGTCTTTACAGATTGAAAATCACAAATTGGTATGAAATGACAACCGATTTTGAGGGAATACCAATACCGCAAGCCGAAGAAGGAATTGAAAAAGTCGCTTGGCTAAATCGAGAAGAAATTAAGCAAGCATTGAATAATTCGTATGAAAATATTAAACTTTTGTTTGAAGAAGAAAAAGTTGTTTGATACTATTTAAATATTCAATGTTTTATAAATAAATATTTATTTCAAGATGAATTCATTTAAAATTGGTTTGTTTTTTTTATTTTTTATTTTTTTGAATTGCGGAAAAGCTGAAAAAAATAAAGCGATAATTAAGAATGATAATCTTATAAATTATGTTAGACTTGCAATAAATCCGAAGTATCAAGATTGGGTTTTATTTGAAAATGGAACTTACATAATTTTTGATAATGCAGATACAATTTCAGATATTAAAAATCAATCGGTAAAATTATTAAAAGAATTTGGTCCGGTTTTCGCTGGAAGTTCTGCTGGAGATTTTGATGTAATTCATCTAAATAAAACTAAAGGTTGGATAGTTTCTGGTCATGGATATGGTATTTATACTTATGTTAGTCCTGATGAAATAGAATATAAAGAACCTACCGATATTGAAATTGGTTTGTTAGGTCGATCTAAAAGAGATTTGGATGCTAAAAATCGGGTCATAATTTATGTAAATAGAAAAATCAAGTAATTTACTTTTATCAATATATCATATAACAACTGCAATCTGAAAACTGCAATCTGAGAACTGAAATCTGAAAACTGCCAACTTTTCCATTACCTTTGCCGCATGAATAAAAATCCACATTCCAACAATTTACTTTTAAATTTAGGTATTGAAAGTTTAAACGAAATGCAAGAAATGGCACACGATGCTGTTTTAAATGACGCTAATGTTTTATTACTTTCACCAACAGGTTCCGGAAAAACTTTAGCTTTTTTACTACCAATTTTTGAACTTTTACAAGAAGAAATAAATACCGTTCAATGTTTGATTTTAGTTCCATCGCGTGAATTAGGTTTGCAAATTGAGCAAGTTTGGAAAAAAATGGGAACCAGCTACAAAGTAAATGTTTGTTATGGCGGACATTCAATTGATACTGAAATCAAGAATTTATCCAATCCACCAGCAGTTTTAATTGGAACTCCAGGCAGAATTGCCGATCATATTGACAGAGGAACATTTACAACAGATACCATTTTGACTTTGGTTCTAGACGAATTTGATAAATCGTTGCAACTTGGTTTTCACGAACAAATGTCGTTTATCATTTCGAGATTGAATAAGTTGAACAAACGTGTTTTGGTTTCTGCGACTTCCGATATTGAAATTCCAAAATATACGCGAGTTGTAAATCCGACTGTTTTGGATTTTATTCCGACAGAGGAAACTACTTCCAATTTGGATATGAAATTAGTTGTTTCTAAAGAAAAAGACAAAATCAATTCACTTTTTAATTTGATTTGTTCGTTAAAATCGGAAGCGGCGATTATCTTTTGCAACCATCGTGACGCTGCCGAACGCATTAGCGACACTTTAAACGAAAAAGGAATTTACGCAACCTATTATCACGGCGGAATGGATCAAGACGAGCGCGAACGTGCTTTAATTCAGTTCAGAAATGGAAGTGTGAGTTATTTAATCACTACCGATTTAGCTGCACGCGGACTGGATATTCCCGAAATGAAACACGTAATTCATTATCATTTACCTTTAAAAGAAGACGAATTCACGCATCGAAACGGTCGAACTGCTCGAATGTTAGCTTCAGGAACGGCTTATATTGTTGCGCATGAAAGTGAAAAAAAGTTAGATTATTTAGATTACGGAATGAAAGTTTTGAATGTAGAAAATGCAACTACCTTACCAAAGCTGCCAGAATTTCAGACTATTTATATTAGTGGTGGAAAGAAAAATAAACTAAACAAAATTGACATTGTTGGGTTCTTTTCTCAAAAAGGAAAGCTCGAAAAAGGTGATTTAGGACTGATTGAAGTAAAAGATTTTATCTCGTTTGCAGCAGTAAAATCCAAAAAAGTAAAAGAGTTGTTGCACGCTATTCGTGACGAAAAAATGAAAGGAAAGAAGTTTAAGATTGAGGTTGCTCGGAAAGTGGTTAAGAAAGAGGAGTAAAAAACAGATTTCACAGATTTTCACAAATAATCTGTGCAAATTTGTGAAATCCGTTTTATAATTAAATCCTAACTGAATCCGGTACCAAAACCGTATAATCGCCACCATTTCGCAAGACATCACGCACGATACTTGATGAAATATAAGAAGTTTTAGAAGCAGTCAATAAAAATACCGTTTCAATTTTGGACAATCGTCTGTTGGTATGTGCAATGGCTTTTTCAAATTCAAAATCAGCAGGATTTCTCAAACCACGCAGAATGAATTCGGCTTTTTCTTTCCGGCATAAATCAATTGTCAAACCTTCATAAGTTATAACTCTTACTTTTGGTTCGCCTTTGAAAGCTTCTTCAATAAAGCGTTTTCTATCTTCTAATGAGAACATGTATTTTTTCTCGGCATTGATTCCGATAGCAACAATTACTTCATCAAATAGAGAAATTCCTCTTTTAATAATATCATAATGTCCGTTGGTAATTGGGTCAAACGAACCTGGGAAAATTGCTTTTTTCATTATTTTCTATTTATAGCAAAAATCTTTTCAGATTTATAAGCATCCTGAACTTCCTTTTTGCTTAATGTTTCTTTTTGATTGGTATAATTTTTTGCAATATCAATTTCATCTATTCCGGTTGTTTGATCAGTTTCATAATCATTATCAGTTAAAAACAAACTGTCTTTAACTATTTTATCAACTCGCGAACAAGTAAAATGTGCATCAGAAACTTTGATACAATAAACGTCTCCAACTTTAGGATTTTTAATGTATTCGGCTTCATTTTTTTCAGTTTCATTCGATTTATACACACCAAATCCAACTAATGCTGCAATAACAAAACAGCCAGAAAACATCCAAACTGGAAAGTTTACAGGATTTTTTTCTTTTTCTCTTTCAAATTTAGTTTTAATGGATTCTGGTAATTCTTTGTATTCAAAAGTTTTTTTACAGGAATTACATTCTGCAACAGTTATTTTGCTTGTCGGAAATAGCGGAATCCAATAAATATGTGCATATTTTCCGAACACACTATATTTCATTGTTACATTGGTTTCACAATTCGGACAATCTACATTGATAATTTGACCATTTTTTAAGTTGGTAGCTTTTGTTCCGTAAAATATCATATTTTGGTTTTTGGTTGGTTCTGATTTTAATATATATGAATTACTTCTTCCAGATTAATTTTCTCTTCAAAGCTAATTCAATTTCGTTATCTAGCAAATCACTCATTTCCATTTTGGCATGAGCGGCTTGTTGCGGAAAAATACTTTGTGGTGATAATCCCGGATTGGTATTGATTTCTATAAAATGTGGAACATCATTCATAATTATAAAATCGGTTCTAGAAAAACCACTCATTCCTAATGCTTCATATACTTTTTTGGCAGTTTCTTCAACACTATTTTTTAGTTGTTCCGATAAATTGGCAGGTGTAACTTCTTCTGATTTTCCTAAATATTTGGCTTCATAATCGAAGAATGAGTTCTGTGAAAGAATTTCAGTGATTCCCATAACTTTGGTTTCACCTTTGTAATTCATTACGCCAACAGAAACTTCACGACCATTAAGATACGATTCTATCAGTATATCGTTGTCTTCTGCGAAAGCAAAATCCAATGCTTTTTGAAAATCATCCAAAGTAGAAACCATTGAAACTCCTAGTGAACTTCCTGATTGATTTGGTTTTACAAAAAATGGTATTCCCAATTGATCTGCGACTTGCTTGCCATCAATAGCATCGCCTTTAGATAAATAAATGGATTGTGCTTTCGGAATATCAAATTTGGATAAAACTGAGAGTGTATCACGTTTGTTAAAAGTCAATGCCGATTGATAAAAATTGCAACCAGTATAAGGAATATCCAATAATTCCCAATACGCTTGCATGTGTCCGTCTTCGCCTGGCGTTCCGTGAATTGTATTTGAAATAACGTCAAATTTTATGACTTGATTGTCTTTTGTAAACGTAAAATCAGCTTTGTTAATTGGGTATTTCACTGCATCAATTAAACAATACCATTCATTTAAAAGAATATGAATTTCAAATGTTTGGTATTTATTTTTATCCAAATTATTCAAAATTAATTGACCACTTCGTAAAGATATTACAGATTCACCTGAATATCCACCCATAACAACAGCTACGTTCATTCGATTTTATTTTAATTACAATACAAATTTAGCACAATTGTTGAGACTAAAAATTATATCTTTGCGATAAATACTAATTTTATGAGTTTAAGAAAATATCTGTCAAGTAAAGTTTTTGTTGCTCAACTATTAGCTTCTTTGGCTATAGTTGCTGTACTTGCTTTTTTGTTCTTTCATTGGATAACTTTTATTACTAATCATGGTGATGAAATTACGGTTCCAAATTTAGCAAAATTAAAACCTGAAGATGTTGAAAGTAAATTAGACGCACTTGATTTAGATTATCAAATTATTGATACCGTTGATTATAACCCAAATTTCCCAAAGTTAACCGTTGTTCAACAAGAACCATCAGCTGGCTCTAAAGTAAAAGGCGGACGAACTATTTATGTAAAATTAAATGCATCAACTTTTAAAATGGTTGCCGTTCCTGATTTAATTGAAAAAACCTATCGTCAAGCGATTCCAACATTAAAAGCTTTGGGATTAGAAGTTGGTACAACTAAATATGTTCCGTACATTGGTAAAGACATGGTTTTAGAAATGTGGATTGCTGGTAAAAAAGTGAAACCCGGATTTAAAGTGTTTAAAGCAACCAAAATAGATTTAGTTTTAGGTGACGGAAAAGTAGTTTTTGACGACACCGAATTAGATACAATACCAAAAACAGAAGTTATAAAAGATACAATTCCAAATGAGCAATAATATTGAGCTTCAAGAGCCAGATGATGAACTTTTTGAACACTACAGATTTGAAGTTCCTAAAGGTCAAGCATTTTTAAGAATTGATAAATATCTAATGCTGATGGTGCCTAACGCTACTAGAAACAAACTTCAAAATGCTGCCAATAATGGTGATATTTATGTAAATGAAGTTCAGGTAAAATCTAATTATAAGGTCAAGCCATTGGATGTTATTCGAATTTTATTATCGCATCCACCGTTTGAAAATAGGGTAGATCCTGAGGATATTCCGTTAGATATAGTTTATGAAGATGATTCGGTTTTATTAATTAATAAACCGCCAAATTTTGTAGTACATCCAGGACACGGAAATTATACTGGAACTTTGGTTAATGCTTTGGCGTTTCATTTTGAAAATTTACCATTAAACAGTTCAGAGCGTCCGGGTTTAGTGCATCGAATTGATAAAGATACGTCGGGACTTTTAGTTGTTGCCAAAACTGAAGCTGCTATGACACATTTGGCAAAACAATTTGAAGATAAAACCTCTGAAAGAGAATATATTGCTTTGGTTTGGGGAAATGTGAAAGAAGAGGAAGGCACAATTACCGGAAATATAGCACGACATGTAAAAGATAGAATGCAAATGGCGGTTTTTGCCGATCCAGAAATTGGCAAGCATGCGGTTACTCATTATAAAGTTTTAGAACGTTTTGGCTATGTTACATTGGTTTCTTGTAAATTAGAAACAGGTCGAACACATCAAATTCGCGTTCACATGAAGCATATCGGGCATCCCATATTTAATGACGAACGTTACGGCGGAAATTTGATTTTGAAAGGAACTACTTTTACTAAATACAAACAGTTTATAGATAATTGTTTCAAAACGTTACCGCGTCAGGCACTTCATGCTAAAACTCTGGGTTTTGTTCATCCAAAAACTGGCGAAATGATGCGATTTGATACTGAAATTCCAAAAGATATGGCAGATTGTGTAGAGAAATGGAGAAATTATTCTAAATCAAATGCTAGTGAAGAAGAAGAATAAATTCAAATAGAAAAAGTCCAAATAAAACTAATTATTTGGACTTTTTTATTGAAAGTAATTTATTTAACAGCAAGAATATCAAGGAATTCAATGATTGGATCTTTTGATAATAATTCTCCAGCATGTTCCATTAAAGCAGCAGCAATTTTACCAGCTAAATGAGCTTTTCTTCCTTCTTCAGTTTCAAAAGAATCAAATATTCCGAAAGTAGATTCATTAATTTGCCATGCATACCATTTAATAGTTTCAAGCTCTTCAATAGCTAAAGGTAAAGCGCTTTTTAAAAAATTAGAAACTTCTAATTCTTTTCCTGGTTTGGCTTCTAGTCTTGCTAATAGTGCGTATTTTTCCATATTTTTTTTGTTTTAAATTTTATTTATGTAAAATTAGTGTACTTAGTTGTTCTTATTTGATTAACAGTTGTTAAATTATAGTATTGAATATTTTGAAATAGAAAAAGCCTTTCAGTTTTGAAAGGCTTGTATATTAATTTAAGGTTGAAATTAATTCACAATAACTTTTTTAGTTAAGGATTTATTTTCAGAATTCATTTTTAAGAAATAAAATCCTTTTGGTAAATTTTCTAAAGTATATGAATTGTTGTTAAAAGCAGGGTTTTTAACTTCCATCATCAATTGACCATTAATATTGATTAATTGAATAGTATCAATTTTAGCATCGCTATTAATAGTTATTTCACTATTGTTAGTTGGATTAGGATAAACAGAAGTTGTACTAAATTCTATGCTTGGATTACTTAACGCAGCACACGCAACACTCCATATTTGGCATACATATTCTGGATGATCTATGTAAGGATTTCTATTATTTTGTCTTGCGTAAACGGCATTATTACGATCAATTTCTCTTTGGCTCACAGGATCTTGTTGGTGCCAAGTTAGTAATATATTTAAGAAAGTTGGATTAAATACTTGATCGCTAGTGTTATTAAACATCGGAAATGTGTAGCCTGCAACGACATCTTCATAACGTGTCGAAAAATAAAGAATGCATCGAGCAATATCACCTTTAAATTCATCGATGGGTTCAAAAACATTTCCTGAATATCCAGCTGAATATCCTGAATTCAAATTAGAACCTCTTTTAGAACCATTAGTAGAAGTCCAATTGGCAACGCTAACTTTTCCGAAAGGTAAATCGCCTCTTTGTGCGTTAACATGTTTATCTGACGGTAAAACAAAATGTGCATCAGAATACATTGGTGTTGCTGCAGCAAATACTGATTGCGGAATAATGTGTTCTCTATTGTATCGTTCACATTCATTATTTCCTAATGTTCCATCATCTTGACCGGTTCCATAAGTAAATTCACATTCTGGACCAGTTGGATTTTCAGAATAATTGTCTAATAAAGTTCCATCATTTTCATAATAAAAATCTTTATCAGATGTAAGATATGTAGTATATAAACCACCATAACCTCTATCGGTATGACCTTTAATAATGTTGTACAACTGAGTTTTTAAAGTGTAGCCAGTTCCAGTTGCACTAGAATAATATCCTAATGGCGGTGGAAGCAAACTAATGTTAGTAACTTTTTGCAGTTCTTGAGAAAAGCAAGAAATAGCAAATAAAAATCCAAATAGAGTACTAAATTTTTTCATTTTTTTTATATTTTGCGTTCTAAAAGAGCCATATAAAATCCGTCAAATCCTGATTGTGAAGCAAGTAGTTTAGAATCTTTAACAAAGGTAAAGCTTTTTCCTATTTCGGTATTTAAAAACTTCTCAATTTGTTCTTGATTTTCAGATGGTAAAATAGAGCACGTTGCATACACTAATTTACCTCCTGGTTTTACAATTTTAGAGTAATTTTCTAAAACTTCAGCTTGGACTTTTCTTATATTATCAATAAATTCAGGTTGTAATTTCCATTTAGCATCTGGGTTTCTTTTCAAAACTCCTAATCCGCTGCAAGGCGCGTCAATTAGAACTCTATCAGCTTTTTCATGAAGTTTTTTGATGACTTTGGTAGTATCAATAATTCGGTATTCAATATTAAAAGCGCCATTTCTTTTAGCTCTCAGCTTTAATTGCTTTAATTTACTTTCATATAAATCCATTGCAATTAATTGACCTTTATTTTCCATCAAAGAAGCCATGTGTAATGTTTTTCCGCCAGCACCAGCACAGGTATCTACAACTCTCATTCCGGGTTGTACATCAAGAAAAGCGGCAACTAATTGAGAAGAAGCATCTTGAACCTCAAAGAAACCTTCTTTAAAAGCATCTGTTAAAAATACATTTGCTCTTTCAGTAAGTACTAATGCGTCTGGTTGGTCTTTCAAGAATTCAGTTTCAATATTCAAATCCATTAAAATAGCTCTAAGTTTTTCTTTAGTAGTTTTTAATGTATTGACTCTTAGAATTACTTTTGCTTGTTGGTTTTGAGCTGCAATTTCTTTAGTCCAAAGTACTTCACCTAATTCTTTCACGCCCATTTCATCCATCCAATCAGGAATCGATTCGCGCATTTTTCTGATTTTTGATAATTCATCAAAACGTCCTTTTATTTTACGCTCTGGTGTTCCTTCTAATTGTCTCCAATCTGGAATTGGATAACCACGTAAAACTGCCCATACAGCAAACATTCTCCATAAATCTTCACGATTGTAAGGTTCTTTTACTTCGGCAATTTCTGTGTATAATCGTTTCCAACGTACAATTTCGTAGATTGTTTCTGCAACAAACTTTCTGTCGGAACTGCCCCAACGTTTGTCTTTTTTTAATGCTCTTGCTACAACTTTATCGGCATATTCGCCTTCGTTGAAGATAGCATTAAGTGAATCTATAGTAGTATAAACTAAATTTCGGTGTAATCTCATTGTTTTAAAAAATCAGCGTGCAAAGGTATTGCTTTTTAATGCAAACAAATGAAATATCCATAAAAATAATGAGATTTTTATGGATATTTATTAAAAAGATAACTTGAATAGCTTGTTTAGTTAACAGAACAATTATCAATACGTTTCATATCGATAATTTCTGGAGCGTGAAGAACCATTGGAAATTGTTCTACTTTTACAGAACTACTGTCTAATCCAAATCCTTTTTCTTCTGATAAACTGAATTTTTTCATGAAGAAATAAGCATTCATAACTATATTTTCAAAGAAAGTTAAATCGCTATCGTTAGAAAGAAATTTTTCTGAAAGTACAAATTTGAAATCACCAATAATATTATTTTTATTTAATGATTCATAACGGCTAGTAACGTCTACTTCTCCTTTTTTTACCATATCTTTCAATACTTCTTTGAACATCAAATTGATTTTGGTAGGTTCTCTAAATCCTAAATAAAAGTCTACACGGTATAAATCATCTTTGATAACTTCGGTAACTTTAAATTCTTTCTTGTAAGGTTCACTTAAAATATTTACATGAATAAACCAATACAAATCGGCTCTTTTAGGTCGTTTTTGAAGAATAGAATACATCACTTTTTCTTCAATTTCGTCTGATCTTGTTGAATTGGTCATGTAAACCAAATGAGTAGCATATTTTGGAATAGATAAATCGACACTCAATTCAGCTAATACTTTTTTGTACGCATCAATTTTTACAATTCGGGTGTAGTTTTTACTAATTTTTTTAGCTAAAAACCAAGTCGTCATTACTGAAATTAATACCAACGTGATTCCTAAAGTTACAAATCCACCGTCCATGAATTTTTCAATATTTGCTCTCAAAAAACTTAATTCTATTACTAGATATAAGGTTATTAATGGTGCGATAAAATACCATTTTACTCGTTTCATTATCAAATAAAAATTCAGTAAAATAGTTGTCATAATCATGCATAAAATAATGGCTAATCCATAAGCATGTTCCATTCTACTTGATTCTCTAAATCCTATTACAATTCCAACACAACCAAAAAACAACAACCAGTTTAACGATGGAATATACAATTGTCCTTTAACGTCTGTTGGGAATTTGATTTTAACTTTTGGCCAAAAATTCAAACGCATTGCTTCATTAATTAAAGTAAATGAACCACTAATTAATGCTTGTGATGCTATAATTGCTGCTAATGTTGCTACGACAATTCCAATAGGTTGAAACCATTTTTCCATAATTAGGTAAAACGGATTTGGGTTTGAACTTCCTAATTGCGCCAATGTTTTTCCTTGATGTGCTAGTAAGTACGCACCTTGACCAAAATAATTTAGTACTAAAGTTGTTTTGACAAATATCCAACTGATTCGGATATTTTTTCGTCCGCAATGTCCCATATCAGAATATAGTGCTTCAGCTCCTGTAGTACATAAAAATACGGCTCCTAAAATAAAAAATCCTTCACCTTTTGCATCCGATGTTAATAAATTATAGGCATAATATGGATTTAAGGCATTAAAAACATGAAGATTTTGAGTCATTTGAATTACTCCTAAAACGCCTAACATTGTAAACCAGATAAGCATCATTGGTGCAAAGAATTTTCCAACTAGTTTAGTTCCAAATTGTTGTATGGTAAATAAAACAAATAAAATAGTAATTACGATGATATTAATTTGATAAACTTCTAAATCGGGTTTAAAGATTCTGAGTCCTTCAACTGCCGATGATACCGAAATTGGCGGCGTTATAATTCCGTCAGCTAATAATGCGCTACCGCCAATAATTGCTGGGACAATAAGCCATTGAATTTTGGTACGTTTAACTAATGCATATAATGCAAATATTCCACCTTCACCATGATTATCAGCACTTAAAGTAATAATTACGTATTTAAGTGTGGTTTGTAATGTAAGTGTCCAAAAAATACAAGATAATCCGCCAAGAATTAATTGCTCACTAATTGTACTTTTTCCAATTATAGAACTCATTACATATAACGGTGAAGTTCCTATATCTCCATAAATAATACCTAATGTTATTAATAAACCAGCAGCAGTTAACTTGCTATGAAGATGTTGATGACTATGCGAACTCATAATTAATTGTTAAAAAAGAATGCAAATGTATCACTTTTAAAGATTTTAAATAAAAAAAGCACCGAATATTTTCGATGCTCTTTAGTTTATTTTAATTATAAATTATCTTCTTCCGCCGCCACCAGAACTTCTACCACCGCCAGAATTGTTTCCGGAGCTCCTGCCACCGCCATTTTCGCCGCTAAATCCACCACCTGAATTTCCTGAACTTCTAGGCTCTGATGCTCTCGTACTTGAATATCCTGAATTTCTAGGCGAATCGTTAGAACTACTTCTCGGTGCTTCATAAGCTCTTGGCTCAGAAGAGCGAGGCGAACTGTACGTTGTATTTCTTGGTGAATTATTAGAACTACTTCTTGGTGTGTCGTAAGCTCTTGGTTCTGAAGAACGTGGTGTACTGTAAGTTGTGTTTCTCGGATTAGCATCTGAATTTCCTCTAGAATTATTAGAACTAACATCAGAATTTGTTCTTGGATTGCTAGAATTTCTCGGAATAGCATCTGAGTTTCCTCTAGGATTATTAGAACTTATATCAGAATTTGTTCTTGGATTGCTAGAATTTCTCGGATTAGCATCTGAATTCCCTCTTGTACCACCGTTAGAATTATCTCTAGGGTTATCAAAGTTTCTTGTATTTCTAGTTCCGCCATCATTAAAGGCAACATCATGTCTTGGTCGTGAACGGTCTAATTCATAGCGATTAGTATATCCAGAATTTCTATTTTCAAAAGAACGTCGTGGATATTCTCTTTCGCAATAATTGCTTCGGTGTCCGTAATAATTATTATAAGCTACTTCACATCGTCTATAATTTACATAATTGTATTGGTAATTAAAGTTGATGCACAAACCAATGTGGTGTCTGTAAGTAAATATCGGACAAGGATTCCAAGCATAATAATAACTTGGATAATAATCCCAATACCAAGAGGAATAGTACGGACGATAATTCGATACCCAAAAATAATTATAAATTACTGGAGCATGAACATAAACTGGTTCGTAAATGTAATTTCTACCATACATATATACGTCACCAACAACTTGCACTTGCACTTTGTTGTTTTGGTCTTTTTCAACCTCAACAGTAGCAACATCTTGAAATTTATCTTGTCCTAAAACCGATTGAATTACAATTAAATGGGTTCTTCCTTCAACAGACTCTATAACACGTAAATAATCTACTTGATTATCGTTGTTTAAATCTAAGTTTGAAATTTGTTGCTTCGGATCGTTTAACCGATTTTCAAAGTCTGCTAAATCTTTAGAATCTCCAAAAATTGATGCAACGGCTCTAAGATCTAAATTATCGCTAATTTCTGAACTTGTAGCATTTACAGTAGTTCGGTCTTGAGCAAATGAACTTGCAAACAGCAAACTCATTATTGACGAAAGTAATATTCTAGTTTTCATAGTATTGTGAATTAATAATTTATAATTATATTTTATTACTACTATCCAATTTTTGTGCCAATAATTTCAATTAAGTAATTCTTAAGAAATAGTTGTAATTTAGCAACGAATTTTAACACTTTTTATGAAAAAAGCAACATTTTTACTACTAACGCTAACATTCTTTATTTCTTGTAAACCTACACAAGAACGTAAAACCGGTTATTTTACATCGGTAAAAATGGATACTATTTTAAAAGATAAAATTAGTATCCGACCAATTACAGTTTCAGCAGACAAAGTTTGGTATGCAGCAGATAAAAATAGAGTAGGTTATCAAAGTTTACTTAATGCTTCTAAAATGGAACGAATTTTAAATAAAGATTCAATCAAAATGGAGTTTAGAAGTATTGCACAAACCACGAATGCAATTTTTATTTTAAATGTTGGAAATCCTGCATTATTGTATAAATTTTCTAAAGACTTAACCAGTAAAAAATTGGTTTATGAAGAGCATAATGAAAAAGTGTTTTATGACAGCATGCAATTTTGGGATGATAAGGAAGGAATAGCAATAGGTGATCCAATAGATGATTGTTTTGCTATGCTTATTACACGTGATGGTGGCGATAATTGGACAAAAGTTTCATGTGATAAATTGCCAAAAATGAATGATGGTGAAGCCGCATTTGCAGCAAGTAATACTAATATCATAATAAAAGGAAACGATACGTGGTTGGTTTCAGGCGGAAAAAAATCAAGAGTTTTTTATTCTCCAGATAAAGGAATTTCATGGAAAGTATATGAAACTCCAATTGTTCAAGGTGAAGCTATGACTGGAATTTTTACAGCGGATTTTTACAACGATAAAATCGGATTTATTGCTGGTGGAAACTATGAAAAACCAAATCAAAATTTTCAAAATAAAGCACTCACAACCGATGGCGGAAAAACTTGGAAATTAGTTGGTGAAAATACTGGTTTTGGTTATGCGTCTTGCATACAATTTGTTCCAGAGAGTAACGGAAATGAATTGGTTTGTATAGGAGCAAGTGGATTATATTATTCTAAAGATAAAGGAACTACCTGGAGCCAATTAAGTTCAGATAATTCCTTTTATACTATTCGATTTATAGACCGTCAAACTGCAATTGCTGCCGGAAAAAAAAAGATTGTAAAAATAAAATTCCTTTCTAATTAACGACCAATTTTTTTATCTCGGTATTGTTGTAGTAATTTTTTACTAAATTCTTCTTCAGCTTTTTTAAGTTTCAGGATTTTTTTGGCAGGAAGCACACCTTTTAGACTTGAAACAAATTTCTTTTTTAATTGATATAACTCTTCTTCGGTGTTTTCCATTTGGGTTAATAATGCAGTAGCCTCTTTCTCGGTTAATTTATCAACTCCATTATCAGATCTGTCCATGAATGCTTTCATTTTTTGCTTTCTAATTTCTTGCTGTTTGTCTTCAAAGGCATTAAATAAGGGCCAAAATTTTGCTGCTTCATCTGGAGTTAAATCCAATTCGCTAGTAATAAAAGCAACTTTTAAAGCCTTTATTTGCTCTTTTTTTTCTTTAAATCGCTCTTTAACTAATCCATCTTGTGCAAAAGAGGTAATCGAAATAAAGAATAATGCAATAGTTAGTAATTTATAATTTTTCATACGGTTTAGTTTTCGCTTGTTATGTATTGTTCTAATTCAGAATTACTTGTTAAGACATCTTCAATAGCTTCATTTTCAACTGAAACATCTGTTTTTATTTTATCAATATCGTCTTGTTCAAGTAAATTTACAATATCATCGTCAGATAATGTGCTGTGATTTACCAAATAACTTTCAACATCATTAGATGAAATTTCTTGCTCTTTATTTTGCATTTGATAAACTAATGGTACTGATAATGCTAGTACTAAAACGGCTGCAGCCGAGTATATCCATCGTTTATTTTTTGAATAAAACGAAATAACTTTCACTTCTTCTTTGGGCAATTGTTGCATTACTTTTTCAGAAAAGCCATCAAAATAATCATCAGGAATTGTAAATCCTGAATTTATTTTTTCGTGGGTATCTAATTTAAAATCTTTCATATAAATAAGACATATAAATGTTAAAAAGGTTTAATTTGTTTTCATAAAATCTTCAATCTTTTTTACCGCATGATGGTAAGAAGCTTTCAAAGCTCCAACTGAAGTTCCTAAAATTTCCGACATATTTTCGTATTTAATTTCTTCATAATACTTCATTTTGAAAACCAATTGTTGTTTTTCTGGCAATTGAGCAATCGCTTTTTGAAGTTTGATTTGAATTTCATTTCCGTCAAAATAAACATCAGATTGTAAATTTTCTACAATTTTAGTTTGCATAGCTTCACTTGTAGTTCCGTTTCGCTTGGCTTTGTTATTGATAAATGTAATTGCTTCATTGGTTGCAATTCGATACATCCACGAAAACAATTTACTATCGCCTTTAAAATCTTTAAGATATTGAAATACTTTAATGAATGTGTTTTGCAAAACATCATCAGCATCATCATGATTTAAAACAATGCTTCTAATATGGTTGTACAATGGTTTTTGAAAATCACGCAAGAGTTTTTGAAACGCAACATTCTGCGTTCTAGGGTTTAATAATTCTTTTATAAAATCCTTTTCTTCTTGCAAATCTAAAATTTAACTATAAGAATAAAGATAATCGAAAAGGTTTAATTGAAACCTATTTTTAAATACTTTTTTTAATTAATTACGGATTTGGAGTTTCTGGAACAGTTTCCGGAATTACAACAGTAGTTGAATCGGTAGGTTTTTTGTAAGTGCGTTTTGGAACTGCTTTAGGATAAACCGGAATATAAATTTCGGTAATCCATTGCGACGGATTTTTAACATCGCCACGACCTTTTACATAAACTTCAATAATTTGTCCGGTTGTATTGCGTTCCAATTTATTTTTAGCAATATAATCAAGTCCTTTTTTCCAGGCGGCTTGTGTATGCGAGTAATCTCCAATTAGTGTAATTTTCAAACAAGTATAGGGCGTTAATTCTTTAGATTCTATATCGCTACCGGGCATGATATTGATTGAATCTCTAATTGGCATACCAACTGAAAAAGCTACATAATCGTTGGCTCTATCATATTTATGGTATAAAATAAATGGTTTTCCGTTGGCAATTATATTATTTTTTTCAAAAAAATGTTGCATTCTTGGCACCAAAGATTTAATATTTTTATCTACCTCTTTTTGGTTGCAGTGTATGAATTGTTTCAAATAGAATCCGCCCGGACGGTAAACGATTCCGTTAATTTTTATTTTAAATGTATTGATTTCGTAGTCTAGTGTTTTATTCAAATTCTCTAAACTTCGTTCATAAACATCACCAACTACCGAATTTACTCCGCCTTGAAAAAAAGCAAGTACTTTAGACTTAAAATCTAATTTTCCTTTACTTCGCCATGTTACTTTAGTACCGCCAACAGTATCTTTAAATTTCCAATAAATAGTTGATTGTTCGTCATTTTGAATCATTATTTGTGCAATACTATCATTTTCTTTTGCAAAAGTTGTTTTCATTGTGCCTTCATTACTATCGCTTTTCCACGAACATGAAGCGCCTTTTCCGATTGTTAATTCAGGGTAATTGAACTTTATAGATTCGTCATTTTTAATCCATGACGCGAATGTTTCCCAATTTCGATAATCGTTGATGTAAGCATATACAACTGATTTAGGATTTTTAATTACTTTAGCTCGTGTAACATCATAATTGGGTTTTTGAGTAGCAACAAAAACTGTTAATCCTATAAGTATAAGAAAAAAGAGTAAAAATATGTATTTAAGTATTCTCATGGAAGGTTTGAAAAATCCGATGTAAAAGTAATAAAATATCTTTTCTTTTGAACAATTCTTAACGTAGAACTATTTTTACAAATATAGTACTAAAAAAAGCACCATTTTGCACTAAATTTTTAATGTTTAAAGAAAATTTTGATTAAAAATAATATAATAATGAAAGCGAAAAAACCTATCAAAATTTTATAATTTCCTTTGTAAAATTTGTTGTGAAGTTCTTTGTCTTTTCCGTAAGCATAAATCATTGCAATTATGAAAGCTACAAAAAATATTCCTGCAAAAATTAATTGACCAGTTGTAAACATATTCTTGATTTTTTCAACAAATTTAGACATTTGTATTCATAATTTGTATTTTGGCTTCATAAATTAAATACAAATAATATGCAAGATAAACTCAACGCAGTAAAAGAATTTCACACCGCTTTCAAAATTGGATTTAGTGAAAATAGGATAGCTAGCCTAGGCGAAAACAAGAATCTTCTTCGTTATAATTTGATGAAAGAAGAAAACGAAGAATATCTTGAAGCGGCTCAAAACAACGATATTGTAGAAATTGCCGATGCTCTTGGTGATATGCTTTATATTTTGTGTGGAACCATCATCGAACACGGATTGCAAGATAAAATTGAAGAAGTATTTAACGAAATTCAAAGAAGTAATATGAGTAAATTGGGCGAAGACGGACAACCTATTTATAGAGAAGACGGAAAAGTAATGAAAGGGCCGAATTATTTTAAACCTAATTTTGAGGAAATATTGAGGTAAAATATTATAAATTAAAATTAAAAAAATAAATGTCAAAGGCTTGGTTAATCACTGAAAAAATTATTTCATCATTACAAATTATATTTGGATTGTTAATTATTTACTTAATTTTCTACAATAATATTTTTTTAATAAATCATTATTTAGGTGAAACCAATTTAGGTTGGAGAGATTTGTCATTTTATAAAATTATTCAAAATAACTTTTTAGCTTTTACTAAAGCTTTATTTTTTTTTATGTCCGGAATATTACTAATTAAAAATCAAACTATAGGTTGGATAATTGGTTTGTTAATATGGTTTAATTTTGGACTTATTTCACTTCTAAATTTATTAATGTTACATCAAAAAGTTCAAATTGTTTGGGATATTAATATATGTATGTTAATGATTTTGTGTTTTTTAAATACAACAATATTGATATCTAAAGTATTTAGAAAAAAATATAAACCAAATTGGAAAAATTGGAAAAATTGGTCAATTATTTTGATTGTTTTAATGATAACATTGATTGATATTTATAAAATCTTAGTTTAAAAATCATAACATCTTTTGTACAAAAACACTGTGCAACCATCGGTCAAATTTGAATCCTGAATCTTTAATTGTACCAACAATTTCAAACCCAAATTTTTTGTGAAATTCAATACTGCTTTGGTTTTCTGCATCGATAACGCCAATCATAGTATGCAATTGTTGAACTTTCGCTAAACGAATTAATTCTTCTAATACTAATTTGCCAATGCCTTTTCCAATGTGATTTGGATGCGCATAAACTGAATGTTCCACAGTAAATTTATACGCTTCACGAAATCGGAATTCGCTGTAATAACCAAATCCAACTACGTTTTCATTTTCGGTAGCCACTAGTATTGGAAATCCTTTTTTCAATTTATCATCAAATATCGCAATCTGATTTTCTAAAGTTCGTGGTTCATAATCATACAAAGCAGTCGAATTTAGAATATTATAATTGATAATTTCCAAAATGGCTTGTGTATCTTCAATTTGATAAGGTCTGATTTTGATTTCCATGTTTCAAATGTAATAAAGATTTTTGAAACACATAGTAACATAGATTCAACAAACTGATAAAGATGCTTTGCATTTATATAGATTTCATACCTATGTTTTCTGTGAAAAACAAAGTGACTTAAATTAGTATTCAAAAAACTATGTTTCTATGTGTTTAAAATCACAAATCAAAAAATAACTTTGTACTTTTGTATAAATTAAATGCCTTTGTGTCTTAGCGCCTTTGTGGCAAAAAACAATAAAATGACATACCCAAAAATACCTTTAGCACAATCAATTATTGAAATTTGTCGTCTTAAAGGAATCCAAAATATAGTAATTTCTCCAGGTTCACGTAACGCACCATTAACAATTGGTTTTGCAAGTCATCCTGATTTTACCTGTTACAGTGTTGCCGATGAGCGTTCTGCAGCATTTTTCGCACTCGGAATTGCACAACAAATCAAGAAACCAGTAGCAGTGGTTTGTACTTCTGGTTCGGCATTATTGAATTATTATCCAGCATTTGCCGAAGCGTTTTACAGTGAAATTCCGTTTATCGTGATTTCTGCCGATAGACCACAAAGCAAAATCGATATTGGTGACGGACAAACCATTCGTCAAGAAAATGTATTTGCCAATCATTCACTTTTTAATGCTAATTTGCTAGAAGACGCTTCTGATGAAAATGATTTTTTAATAAACGAAGCTATAAATACGGCTTCCGCCCAAAAAGGTCCAGTGCATATCAACGCACCATTTGAAGAACCTTTGTATGAAACCGTATCGGATTTAATTGTAGAACCCAAAATAATTTCGGCAACTTTTAAAGAATTTATTGTTGACGAACCATTAACCGAATTTGCAACTGTTTGGAATTCATCCAAAAAGAAATTAGTTTTAGTAGGCGTAAACGAACCCAATGCAGTCGAACAAAAGTTTCTCGATAAATTAGCCAACGATTCTTCGGTTGTGGTGATGATTGAAACGACTTCTAATTTGCACCATCCAAAGTTTATAAATACAATTGATTCAATAATTACTCCGTTCACGCACGATGATTTTCTAGATTTTCAACCTGAAATTTTAGTGACTTTTGGCGGAATGATTGTCTCTAAACGCATAAAAGCATTTTTAAGAAAATACCAACCAAAGCAACATTGGCACATTGACGAATTGAGAGCTTACGATACTTTTGGTTGTTTGACGAAGCATTTTGAGGTTAAACCAAATTTGTTTTTTCAATCTTTTTTTGCATTAACAGAAAACGTTGAAAGTAATTACAATCAACACGCTCAAAACATCAAAACATTGAGACAAAAACGAAGTTTAGACTATTTAGCCAAAATTCCGTTTACCGATTTTAAAGTGTTTGAAAAAGTAATTCCAGCTCTGCCAAAGCATTCGCAATTGCAAATTAGTAACAGTTCGCCAATTCGCTACGCCCAATTATTTGATATTGATCCGACCATTGAAGTATTCAGCAATCGCGGCACAAGTGGCATTGACGGAAGCACATCAACCGCAATTGGAGCCGCAGTTGGAAGTAAAAAACCAAACGTTTTCATTGCAGGCGACATCGGATTTCTATACGACAGCAATGCACTTTGGAACAATTACATTCCGAAAAATTTCAAAATTATTTTGATAAATAATGGCGGTGGCGGAATTTTCAGAATCCTTCCTGGACATGATGAAACGCCAGTTTTCAATACGTTTTTCGAAACATCGCATTGCTTAACAGCCGAGCATTTGGCAAAAATGTACGGATTTGAATACCATATTGCAAGTAATGAAGCCTCTTTAGAAAAAGGTTTAGAAGCAATGTTCCCACAAAATGAAAAGCCAGTTTTATTAGAAGTTTTTACTCCGACTTTAGAGAACGATAAAGTTTTGTTGCAGTATTTTAAGGAATTGGTTTAATTCTTCCATGACCTTAATTGCCTTATATGGTTGCAAATTATAACCATATAAGGCAATTAAGATTATTTAAGTTTGTGCTTCTTCCAATACCTTTTACCATAATCACAAAAAATCTCCTCACCAGTTTTTATTTTTCTAAGCGCAATTAGGCAAACATTATTATCATCATCTAAAGTTATTTTGGCATTATTTTTAAAATCAGATTTTGAAAAACCACTAGCATCATTGGCATATTTTGCAAAGCAATCGGTGTTTTTGCAATCCAAAATCTCACCATTTAATAAGTTCATAAAATAGGCATCATTTCCTGATTTAGCTCTAATTTCTGTTTCTTCGTCTGATAAAACTTCACCTTTAAAAATCGAAATTATTTCCTCTTTGTAAATTTCTATTGCAGTGAATAAGCCATTTCCCGAATTTAGAAGTTGCGATGTTTGGATGTACAAATAATCCGATTCTTCTGTATCAATGGTATTGCTATCCATCTTTTTTTATTCAAATATACTCTTTTTTAGGAATTTTTATTTACTAGAGTTTGTCATTTCGACAACGGAGAAATCACATTATCTAATTTGTGTTATGAGATTTCTCCCAAAAGGTCGAAATGACAAAGTGCATTCATAATTGATTTCGTACCTTTGCACAAATTCAAGAAAATGCTTAACATAGGTCAACACAATACACTTACCATTTTACGAGACACCAAAGTGGGATTATTTTTAGGAAACGGAAACGAAGCAGACGATGTTTTGTTACCCAACAAATATGTTCCAAAAGTATTTGAAATAGGTGAGGAAATTACGGTTTTCGTTTATTTAGATCATGAAGAGCGTCCAGTTGCCACAACATTAGTTCCGTATATTTTCTTGAATGAATTTGCACTTTTGCGTGTTAATTACATTAATAATATTGGTGCTTTTATGGATTGGGGAATGGAAAAAGATATTCTAGTTCCGTTCAAAGAGCAAGCGCGTCCGATGGAAAAAGGAAAACGCTATTTGGTTTACCTTTATATGGATGAAAAAACGAATAGGTTAGTGGCTTCTAGTAAAACCAATCAGTTTTTGGATAACGAAAACATTACAGTTGAAAAAGGAGAAGAAGTAGACTTGATTATTTCACACATTACCGAAATCGGAATCAATGTTATCATCAACCAAAAGCATAAAGGTTTGGTTTATAAAGATGAAGTTTATGATGATTCTATCAGAACTGGAGACAAAATGCGCGGTTATATAAAATTGGTTCGTCCTGACGGAAAAATAGATGTTGCTTTAAACAAACAAGGTTTTGAAAGCATCGAACCTAATTCAGAAATTATATTAAACGAACTTCGTGCAAGCCGTGGTTTTTTAAGATTGAACGACAATTCAAATCCAGAAGACATAAAAACGGTTTTAAAAATGAGTAAGAAAACCTTCAAAAAAGCAATCGGACTTTTGTATAAAGAGAAGTTGATTGAAATTAAAGACGATGGGATTTATTTAGTACAATAAGTTTTATAAATTTATATTATCAAC
This sequence comes from Flavobacterium sp. SUN046, assembly GCF_028867965.1. GTDB lineage: Bacteria > Bacteroidota > Bacteroidia > Flavobacteriales > Flavobacteriaceae > Flavobacterium. The sequence continues at coordinate 68,331 of NZ_JAPQNT010000011.1, read as the reverse complement.
CGCAAATTCGCAAATTGATTTTTTAATTTGCGAATTTGCGGTTTTTTAATGTTAATGTTTTCCTTTAACTTAACTTTTGTTCCATTAAATTTATATATTTGTATATACAAATGTTAGTAAATTGAAACGAATTGAATTCATAAAAACAATAATAGGAGCAACCGCAATGGCATCACTACAACCATTTTACAATTGGACTAAAGAATTAACGGAACAAGATGAAAAACTTCCAGTACTTTTTATTGGACACGGTTCGCCAATGAACGGAATTGAAGACAATGAGTTTTCGAGAACTTGGGCAAAATTCGGAAAAGAAATTCCAAAACCAAAAGCTGTTCTAGTGATTTCAGCGCATTGGTTGACAAATGGAACGCACATAACGGCAATGGATAATCCGAAAACGATTCACGATTTTGGAGGTTTTCCACAAGCTTTGTTTGATGTTGAATACCCAGCCAAAGGAAATCCAGAATTGGCAAAGTTTACATCCGATTTAATTACCTCAACAAATGTTGGTTTAGATCATGATTGGGGTTTGGATCACGGCACTTGGACAGTTGTGCGGCATATGTATCCAAACGCAGATATTCCAGTGTTGCAATTGAGTATTGATTACAACAAACCGCCACAATACCATTATGATTTGGCAAAACAATTGGCTTCACTTCGTAAAAAAGGAGTTTTGATAATTGGAAGCGGAAACATGGTTCACAATCTTAGAATGGTAGCTTGGGATAAACTAAATGAACCCGAATATGGTTTTGATTGGGCAATTGAAATGAATTCGATTTTCAAAGAAAAAATAGGAAATAATGATTTCAAATCGTTGATAGATTATGAAAAACTAAACAAAGCTGCAAAACTAGCTATTCCAACACCAGATCATTATTATCCGTTACTATATGCAATGGCTTTGCAAGACACCAAAGATGAAGTTAGTTTCTTTAATGATAAATTGGTTGGAGGTTCATTGAATATGACTTCTGTGAAATGGGGATAATTTTTTTTGAGGCTCTAAGAATTAAGGCTCTAAGATTTTAGGTTATGAGATTTATGTTTTATGAAAGATATTAAATAAATAGTAGTTTGTTTTTTCAAGAAAATAGTAATTTTTTAGAAAACTGCTAACTTAAAACTGGCTACTGACCACTAAATCACTTCAATCTGCGGATTAATCTTTTTAATTTCCTCAATAAAAACATCACTCATTTTTGGAGAAATAAATAAATCATCAAATTGATTGTAAGTCACAATAAAACCTTTAGTATCAAGTGCTGGTTTCAACATTACTGGAACATTCAATCCTGAAAAACGTTTGATAGATTTGATTTTAGTTATATCAACTCTACCACGAATTGGTCCAGAACGGTACAATAAAAAATTATTTTTGATAACATATCTAGTATCAAGCAAAACCCAAAGCACAAAACCTGTTACCAACGATATGATAATCGTAGGAACCAATGGAATATTTCCTATAGTGAGGTTTACTACCAACATCACAATAAAAAACAATACAAGACTCCAAAGTATAACAATGGTAAACGTGTTTTTGGTGGATAGAAATCGTTTCATTTTAGTTTTTTTATATCTTTAAATTGTTACTATTTTGTCTGGAGTCCCAAATTAACATTATGATTATTTTATCGGATTCTATTTCATAAAAAATCTTATAATTTCCATTTATAAGTATTCGAGTAGTTTTATTTTCTACTTTCATTCCAATATAAGGATGCTTAGAAATTAATGAAAGTGCTTTATCTATATCTGATTTAATAGTAGCACTGTAAATTTTATTTCCATTTCTTTTAAAATAAAACTCAAGGATTTCCTGAAAAATTAATTCAGCTTTTTTTGTCCAAATTATTTTTCTAACCATTTATCTATTTTTGAAAAAACTTCATCATTAGAAACAATATTTCCTTTCTCGTAATCAGCTTTACTTTCTGCTAATAAAGATTGTTCTTCGTTAGAAAGTATATAATTTTTTTCATCGTTAGTATTCAATAAATTGTCAATGTAATCTAAAAGTTTTTCATCTTTTAAATCTAATACTTTTCGAATAATGTCGTTTTGGACTTTCAATGTGTTCATAAAAAAATAGTAAACGTTATTTTATAATCCCAATTTAGATTTTGTAGTTTTTGTCAAACCATCTTTGTGCAAAAGTACAGAAATACTTTTCAATTTCAAGTACGAAATACTCATGTAAACAAAACCATCTTTTCCTGATTTTGAACCCCAAGAATTTTTGACTTTATAATACATTTTTCCTGTTTGATCTTTTACTTTTCCAACAATGTGCATTAAATGATCGTCTTGTGTATCAAAGTTTTCAAATTCCGCTTGACGGTATTCTGGAGTAATATTTTTCTCAGGTTTAATTTCGGTTGTAATGACTTTAGCATCCGTATCATTTTCGGCAACCACAGCAACACCATTTTTTCCAGAAAATGTTTGTTCAGAAACATCACAATCTAGAGCAACCGTATATCCGTTATCAATAGCATTATCAATATTTTGAACGTATTCATCCAAAGGTAAATTATAAAACGTACCATTTGAAAAATTATCTGGAATGTCTAATAAAAATGGTTTGTACAAAGGTTCGTTTGTAAAAGAAGAAATAGTCACATAATCACTCGGATTCAATTTTGTTGTTTCCATAAATGATTTTGGTGTGTATTTTTTGCCTTCATACGTAAATTCGGTTACGTTTTTACCCATATACACATCCAAAACGGCATTAATGGCCTCTTTCCATTGTGGTGATAATTTTCTTCCTGGATTTTCAACATAGGTTTTTAGCATAGCTTCTAAAACGGCAGTCATTTCGGCATGATTGTATTTTTCATCGGTTGCTAATTTTCCGCTGTAAACACTTTGTGGAACAACACCAAAATCTCTGGCATTATTGATGACATCGTGAGCCAAACCGCCTTCGCCAAATTGTGCTTTGCCTTGACGCATTACATAATTCCATGCTTTTTTTGGATAGGTATTTCGAACATTATACATTTCAGATAAATCGATATGTTTACCAGTTAATCGAATAATTTCAGCTTCTAAGAACGAAGTTGTCGAAAAACTCCAGCAAGTTCCAGTCACGTCTTGCGAAATTACAGGATTGGCTTCAATGTCTTTAACGGTTTGAAATTCGTAGGCTTGAGCATAACTCCCAATAGTAACAGAAAGTAATCCGATGGAGAAAAGTAGTTGTTTCATTATTTTTTTTCAATTAATTGGAATGATTTTATAAATTGAGTAGCAATTTCCGATTTTGTATTTCCAACAAGCATCACAATAAAAAAATGATTTTCTTTCATGATACAAACGGTTTCCATGTCGACTTCTTCAACTTTACCGCCAAACTTTGTTGCGGCATATTTTCCATCATACAAGAAGTTTTCATCTGTTGTTAACGTAATTTTTCCGCCCATTTGAGCTTCAATATTTTTAACAGCACCATTTTTAGCACCGTCAAGTATACCTTGAATTCCGACACCGTCTAATTTTTTAACTAAATCAGAAGGATAAACACTTTCAGAAAGAACTATCAAAAAATCTTCACCTTCACAATTGTAGGATGTAGTTTCAATTTTTCCAGCTTTAGTATCGACTTGATTTTTCTCAACTTGAGGTTTACTCGGAAAAGCAGCCATAAATCCAGCGTCAGGAAAAGCAGTGGCTTTCGTTTGTGATAATGCTGAAAATGAGAAGATTAAAACAAATAGTAAGGCAAATGATTTTTTCATAAGTAACTTTCTTTTTAAATAAGTCATAAAAATAGTATTTTTACGCTTAAAAAAAAGAATATGTCAGAAATTAATTGGGTAGTCGCTAAAGAATTTGAAGATATAACCTATAAAAAATGCAATGGCGTAGCGAGAATTGCATTCAATCGTCCAGATGTTCGCAATGCGTTTCGTCCAAAAACTACAGCCGAATTATTACAGGCGTTTCACGATGCACAAGAAGATACTTCAATAGGAGTAGTGTTGCTTTCTGCTGAAGGTCCAAGTTCTAAAGACGGAGTGTATTCATTTTGTTCTGGTGGCGATCAAAGAGCTAGAGGTCAACAAGGTTATGTTGGCGAAGATGGATACCACAGATTAAACATTTTAGACGTGCAGCGATTGATTCGTTTTATGCCAAAAGCGGTGATTTGTGTTGTTCCTGGTTGGGCAGTTGGTGGCGGACACAGTTTACATGTTGTTTGTGATTTAACTCTAGCAAGTAAAGAACATGCAATTTTCAAGCAAACCGATGCCGATGTAACCAGTTTTGATGGCGGATATGGTTCGGCTTATTTGGCAAAAATGGTCGGACAAAAGAAAGCTAGAGAAATTTTCTTTTTAGGAAGAAATTATTCCGCACAAGAAGCATTCGAAATGGGAATGGTAAATGCTGTAATTCCGCACGATGAATTGGAAGATACTGCCTACGAATGGGCGCAAGAAATACTAGCAAAATCTCCAACATCTATCAAAATGCTAAAATTCGCAATGAATTTAACTGATGACGGAATGGTTGGACAACAAGTTTTTGCTGGTGAAGCTACTCGTTTGGCCTACATGACCGATGAAGCTAAAGAAGGAAGAGATGCGTTTTTAGAAAAAAGAAAACCTAATTTTGAAAAGAAATGGTTGCCTTAGTTTTATTTCAAACATTAAATTTTAAAGTTTAGATAGTTCTGAAGTCGTAACTATATTTAAAATCTAATATCTAAAATTTTATATTCTCACATGGAAAATTTCACCAACGAAACAATAGACACCAAACAACTTCCAAGATATGAAGAAGTTCAGTTAACACCTTTACATTCTAAATATTGGTTGGTAACCTTAATTAATTTTTCGATTGTGTTTTTAATTATCGCAATTGCATTAGGATTGTTCTGGTTCAATACTGAAGAAGTAGCCAATTATGGTTCTTATTTTGCCATTGCATACGGAATTGTTTTATTGTTTTCACTTTTTTTAACTCGAATTGGTTACAAGAAAAAAGCATTTGCATTCAGAAACCATGATGTTATTTATAGAAGTGGTGTTATTGCTACCAATACAATGGTAATTCCTTACAATAGAGTGCAACACGTAGCGTTACATGAAGGTTTTATTGCTCGAATATTTGGTCTGGCCAAAGTCGAAATCTTCACCGCTGGCGGAAATTCAAGTGATTTAGAAATTCCCGGAATTGCCAAAGAAGAAGCCGAAAACATCAAGCAACTTTTGATGGGTAAAATTCAAAAACAATTGTAATGGAAACCAATTTCAATCAACCACAAAGACAATCTCCAATTGGGATTTTAGTGATTTTTGTAGATTCTTTGCAGAAATTTGCACGAGCGCTTTTGCCGTTGATTTTCATTTTTCTTTTTAAAGCTAGCACAGCAAATAAAATCTACGTAATTCTTGGAATACTAGTCGTATTGCTTTTAGTTGGAGTTGTTGCTTATTTAAGGTATTTGAATTTTACTTTTTACATTGATGATAAAGAAGATGAATTCATAGTAAGCGATGGAATTATCAATAAAACCAAAACTACAATTCAACTAAACAAAATCCAACAAGTAAATATTCATCAAAATATAATTCAACGTTTAATTGGTATTTATGCGCTAAGTGTTGATACTGCTGGAAGTGATAAAAAAGAAGGCAACATAAAAGCCATTTCGCATTCATTAGCATTGGCATTAAAAGCTAAATTATTAGAAAATGAGACGGTAAAACCACAAATTCAATTGGATGATTCTGAACCAAATCAACTTAAAGTAGAAGTTCAAAAAGAAGTGCATCCATTCTTGAAAATCAGCTTGTCAAGTTTGTTTAAAGTTGGAATTACTTCCAATTATGTTAGAAGCATCGGATTGATTCTAACGTTTTTTTTTACACTAATAGACAATCTTAGAAATATTGGTAAAGAAGATGTAATTGATGGCGACAAAATTGAAAAAATGGTGGCTAATTATCCAGTTATTTATTCTATTTTGTTTATTATTATTGTGATGTTTACTATTATTTTTCTAATCAATATTGGAAGAACAATTATTAAGTATTTTGATTATTCAATAACCAAACAAAAAGGTTCGTTGCTGTTGTCTTACGGATTAATCAATACCGAAAGCACCATTCTAAAACCCGAAAAAGTTCAAATTGTAACCATTACCAGAAATTATTTTCAGAAGAAACTCAATGTTCTTGAAATCAAAATCAAGCAAGCCATAAGTGACGAAAAAAAACAACGAAAATCTTTAATCGAAATTCCAGGTTGTAATACTACAGAACGCGATGAAATTTTGAAACTGCTATTCAGTCAACTTCCCGAAAAGGGAGTAATGATGCAACCGAATTTTCGTAAATTAGTTTTTTCTATTTTTCTAACAATTGTGTTACCTTTAACTGGATTTTTTATCTTTGGAAATAATGTTGATTCAAATATTTTAAAATTTACACATTTAGCCATTGCATTTGCAATTTTTATTTTGATTATTCACGTTTTCGCATTTAGAAATTACAGAATATTCATTAATGACAATCACATTATCAAGCAAAGTGGCGCATGGGATATTCAGAACGACATCATTGAAATAAAGAAAATACAAGCCATTACAACTTCACAATTGTTTTGGCACAAAAACCTAAATATTGGCTCGTTAACCTTGCATACCGCAGGCGGAAGCATTTCATTTTATTTAGGCAAATACGATAAAATCAGAGAATATGTAAACCTTTGGTTGTACGAAATTGAAACTTCCGATAGTAATTGGATGTAAATAAGTTTTGTTTGAAAGGAATCAATAAACTTTTAAACTCATAAACTCATAAACTTTTAAACATTTTTAAAAATGAAACATTGGATTGAAGCCGCACGAGTTAGAACCTTACCACTTTCGGTATCCGGAATTTTAGTAGGTTGTTTTTACGCTATGTCACAAGGAATTTTCAATTGGAAGATTGTGATTTTGGCACTTTCTACAACTTTAGGATTACAAATTCTTTCCAATTTTGCCAACGATTATGGCGATGGCGTAAAAGGAACCGACAACGAAGATAGAATAGGACCAAAGCGAGCCATTCAAAGCGGATTGATTACGCCAGGAGAAATGCGTTATGCAATTTTCATCACAGCTTTTTTGACTTTGGTTTCGGCTATGCTGCTAATTTATGTTTCCTTTAAAGGCAAATATTTTTTATATTCTATAATTTTCTTCGTGTTAGGAATTTTAGCAATCGCATCAGCAATTAGATACACCGTTGGTAAAAATCCTTATGGATATCGTGGTTTGGGCGACGTATTTGTATTTACTTTTTTCGGAATTGTAAGCACATTCGGAATCTACTTTATGTTTGCCAAACAAATCGATTGGTTGTTGCTTTTACCAGCATCAGCAATTGGTTTTCTTAGTGTTGGTGTTCTAAATCTAAACAACATGCGCGACGAAGAATCCGATAGAAAATCAGGTAAAAACACCATTGTAGTTAAGAATGGTGGTGCTTGGGCTAAGAAATATCATTACTTCTTAATTGTTTCAGCAATGGTTTTGGTTTTAGTATTTACAATAATTTTCGATTTCAGTTACCGAGATACCAATCCGGGACAATTTAATTTTGATTTGTATTTTTTCCTAATTGCCTATATTCCAATAATTGCCCATTTGGTTAGAGTTGCCAAAAATAAAGAACCAAAATTATTAGATCCAGAACTTAAAAAATTAGCTTTAAGTACGTTCTTATTGTCAATTTTACTATCATTATCATTAATTTATTTCCTTTCAGATATTATAATTTATTATACAAATTAATATGAAAATAACATTCTACGGACACGCCTGCATCGGAATAGAAGTAAGCGGAAAACACATACTGGTAGATCCATTTATCACTGCTAATCCCAAAGCGGCTCATATTGATGTCAATACACTTCAAGCGGATTATATTCTACTTACGCATGCTCATAACGACCACATTCTTGACGTTGAGGTTATTGCAAAACGCACCGAAGCAACCATCATTTCAACTTATGAAGTTGCAGTTCATTACGGAACCAAAGGTTACAAACACCATCCAATGAACCACGGCGGAAGCTGGCAATTCGATTTCGGAAAAGTAAAAGTGGTAAACGCAGTACATTCTAGTTCCTTTCCAGACGGAAGTTATGGCGGAAATCCTGCTGGATTTGTAATCGAAGGCGAACACAAAAACATCTACATCTCAGGCGATACGGCACTAACAATGGACATGAAACTCATTCCAATGCGCACCAAACTCGATTTGGCAATTCTATCCATAGGAAACAATTTCACAATGGATGTTGAAGATGCTATTTTGGCATCCGATTTTGTAGATTGTGATAAAGTGCTTGGCGTGCATTTTGATACGTTCGGTTACATCGAAATCAACCACGACGAAGCCAAAAAGAAATTCTTCGATGCCGGAAAAGACTTAATGCTATTACAAATCGGCGAAAGCATAAATCTTTAAAATACTTAGGAGCGACTGGCACGAGAATTGTTACAAACCATGTTCCTGCTTTCCGCGTTACACGGTAACTGCTCCAATCAGGGCTAATTAGCAATTGTATGGAATAGAAATCAGAATTTAATACGAATTCTGTACATAAATAAACACAATCTTAATTAAACTTAATTCCTTAATGGTTCATAAAATAAAAATTGTAGCATTGTTATTAATTTCAACGCTAACTTTTGCACAATCCAAAGACGGTTATTGGGACAACATCAGAACAACCAACGAAACCATCACATTACGTGCAGGCGAAAAGAAAGTAATAAAAACAGCCGATTTTCCTGAAGGAACAACCGAAATAGTGTACAGAATAACCATTCTTGATGACAATCAAAAGTTATCTTCAAGTTTGGTTTCGGTTCTTAAAGCCATTCCAGATCCAACCGGAATCAGTCAAGGAACAGCCGGTGCCGTATTTTTGTTATCAACAATTTCAGGCGATGACAAATGCAAATACGCCATTTTCTCGCAACCCAAAGACGCCGATAATTACCTAACAACCGAAAAAACCGACAAAGCTTGTATCGTTCAAGATACACCAATCAATAAAGAAGCCCGAATTATAAATTCTAAAAGTACCACGTGCATGAGTTCCAAAACTCAAAATTTGTATTTTGCTTTTCAAAGTGACAATTGGGTTTTAAAAGAAAAAATAATTTTAGAAGTGGTGCCGTGGATTGACAATAAAGCCAGTCGAGGTTGGGAAGTCGATGCTAAAAAAGAACTATTAAAAATTGCTCAAAACTTAGATATAACGAAAACTTTAAGCAAAAAAGAACAGTTTTACGCCTTATTCATTGAAACCATTTCTAAAAAATACAAGTCAAGCGAATTCAATCAATTGCTACCAATAGAAAAAAACAGAGCTATTGAAGTCGCTACCGAAGAAAGCTTGAAACAAACCGGCGAAATCAACAAATACTTCGATGCCATTCGAGATAAATCGTTAGCCTTATTTAAAAAAGGCAAAATTACCGAAGCAATAGAGCTAATTACAACTGAAATCATTAATAAAAACAAAGCAACTTCAACCGATTATGCTTTGTTAGGAAATTATTATTTGCTTACAAAACAATATTCTAAAGCAGAAGAAAAGTACAACAAAGGCTTGCAGTTAAATCCATCGGATATCAATTTACAATTGAAATTAGCACACGTGTACATGTTTACAGACAGACTCTCACAAGCCAAAGATATCCATAAAAAATATTCCAATCAGAATTTAGAAAACGGAAAAACATGGTTAGAACAAGTAAAAATTGACTTCAAGGAATTTGAAAAATTTGGTTTACCATCTGAAAACCTTAAGAAAATTTTACGTGTTTTGGAGTAGCCATTTTAATGTGAGTTACTAAGGTACTAAGGTTCTGAGTTACTAAGACCTAAAAATCTCAGAACCTTACTATCTTAGAATCTCAGAACCTAAAAATAATGAAAGCCACTTATCAAAAATACATTCTAAACTTCAAACGACCATCTGGAACTTCAAGAGGCGTTCTAAACGAAAAAGAAACCTGGTTCATCATTCTTGAAAAACAGGGCAAAAAAGGAATAGGCGAGTGCGGAATCCTTCGCGGATTAAGCGCAGACGACAGACCCGATTATGAAGAAAAACTAAAATGGACTTGCCAAAATATTCATCTGGGTGAAGCTGTTTTGTGGCAAGAATTAATCGAATTTCCATCCATTCAATTTGGTGTTGAAATGGCTTTTAAATCATTAGAAAGTGAAAATCCGTATCTATTATTTCCATCAGATTTTACAAATTCTACTAAATCAATTCTGATAAATGGCTTAGTTTGGATGGGCGATGAGGTCTTTATGAAGCAACAAATTGATGAAAAATTAGCACAAGGTTTCCAGTGCATTAAACTAAAAATCGGAGCCATAGATTTCCAAAAAGAACTCGACTTATTGCACTTTATTCGTCAAAATTACGACTCCAAAACTATAGAAATTAGAGTAGATGCAAACGGAGCTTTTAGTGAAGAATTAGCTTTAGATAAATTAAATCAATTAGCTGGATTTGAATTACATAGTATAGAGCAACCTATTGCAAAAAACCATACTGACACTATGGCAGAACTGTGTAAAATCACTCCAATTCCAATTGCTTTAGATGAAGAACTAATAGGTGTGTTTGCATTAGCAGAAAAAGAACAACTACTACAAAAAATCAAACCACAATACATTATTTTGAAGCCAAGTTTTGTGGGTGGATTTCGAGGAACAAAAGAATGGATTGACTTAGCTGAAAAATTAAATATTGGTTGGTGGATCACTTCGGCTTTAGAAAGCAACATCGGATTGAACGCAATCGCACAATGGACATTTTTGCAAAATAATAAAATGCCTCAAGGATTAGGAACAGGAGGTTTATATACTAATAATTTTGATTGTCCGTTGGAAGTTAAAAATGGACAGATTTGGTATGATTCAGCTTTGGTTTGGGATATTGAAAAACTTAAATTATAGTTTGATAAATTTCTTTTTTACTTTTCCATTTATAGTTTGAATTTCTATAATGTAGGTTCCAAAATTCAATTCGCTTACATCAATATAGCTTACATTATTTGCCTTTTTTGAACCCATTAACTGTCCCAAAGTATTATAAATTTTAATTTCTTCAATAACATTGTTTGAGGTGCTTTCAAAATAAAGCCAGTGGTTTGTTGGATTAGGAAATATTTTAATTGAATTATTTTCAAAAGCCATGTTAGGTAAAATTGGCTGTAAACAATAACTGTCACAATCAGAAACTAGTGTTACTCCAGTACTAACAAAGCCTCCAGCAAAGAAATTAATTTCCGCTAATTCTCCTACGTCATAACAAAGATAGTTTAATGAAGGTAAACCATCTAGTCTCAATTGTGGTAATGGATACGATGGAGGTGTAGCTTTATTAGAATAGGTATTCAAATTACTAATTACGCCATTTTTTAAAATTAAAGTTGTAAGATTTGGGTTATCATTACACCAAAGAAAGCTAACACCACTTCCACACATATTGAGTTCGGAAAATAAATTATTACCACAAATAACATAATTTAAACTTGGATGATTTTGAAAGTTTAAAGTTGTCAGTTGATTAAAACCGCAGGTTAGTCTCTCTAAATAATTTAAGTTGTTTATATTTAATGAGTTGATAAAGTTATTGTTACATGATAAGAATGTTAAATTAGATAATGATGAAGCATCAAGATTGGTTAAAAGATTACTACTACATTCTAAATTTCTTAAATTGATGAAATTTTCAATACCTTGTAACGAAGTTATGTTGTTATTTGAAACATTTAAAAAAGTTACGGAAGCAATTTCAGAATGATCAATTTCTCCATCATTATTAGTGTCGGCATCTGCATCAATTATTCCGTTGCCATTAGAATCAATGCATATTGTGTTTAATAAAGCATTTTTAAAATTAACATCCTGAAAATTAATTGTTTGAGAATAGTTTTTATTAATTATTATAATCAAAAAAAATAGATATGTTTTTTTCATAAAAAAAATATTAATATATAAATTAACGAATAAAAATGTATTATTTCACAATAATATCATATTTCTCCAAAAGACCTTTCAAACCATCTTGTGAAAAAATCGCTTTCTTAATTTTATTCTTATCAGGATCAAAAGCATAATCATAACTAGTAGAAAAATCAGCTTTATTGGCAATAGTATCAATAAAAACAGCTCTTCGTAAATTGCAATTGTCAAATAAAACTTCGGTTAAATCACTTCCCATAAAATCAACCGAAATCATGCTACAATTAATAAACTGCATTTTCTTTAACTTCAAAGCATAAAATTTGGAATAATCCAACAAACAATCTTTAAAGTGAAATTCATAAATCACTTGATCAGTCATTGCAAAATTGACGCTCGTAAAATTACATTTGTTAAAAAACACACCACGTAAAGAAACATAATTGACTTTAGTTTCTTGAAAATTACAATCAAAAAAATTGCAATCGATATAAGTTACCGTTTGAAACGTACAATTTCTAAAATCGCAGTTGTGAAACGTACAATTCTCAAAATCTTTAAATTTAGTATTTGTATCGTCAAAAGTTTGGTCTTTAAATTCTTGATCTAAGATGTAATCTGGTCGCATAAGTGTATTTTGATTCGGTAAAATTACTAAATTAACGTGAGTTCAACATAATTTTTATATTTACACACGAATTTCACCAATTGACACGAATTTCATCTAGACAATTACACGAATAGAATCTGATAAATCAAATTTTAATTCGTGTAATTTAATTTCAAAGAATCTATTTCGTGCAAATTTGTGAAATTCGTGTAAAAAACTTTATTTTTTTATGTTATATTAAATTCAAATAAATCAAATTTTAATTCGTGTAATTTAATTTCAAAGAATCTATTTCGTGCAAATTTGTGAAATTCGTGTAAAAAACTTTATTTTTTATGTTATATTAAATTCAAATAAATCAGATTTTAATTCGTGTAATTTAATTTCAAACAATCTATTTCGTGCAAATTTGTGAAATTCGTGTAAAAAACTTTATTTTTTTATGTTATATTAAATTCAAATAAATCAAATTATAATTCATGTAATTTAATTTCAAACAATCTATTTCGTGCAAATTTGTGAAATTCGTGTAAAAATCTATTTTGAATTCAAATTAAATAAATCACATTTTTACTAACAATTGTTGATAAATAGTACTGTTTAAATTTCAATTTTTATGTGCATATTTTTTCTAATGTCATACATTTGAATTCAATGTAAACGGACAAGAAATGAGAATAGAAACCGAACTAAAATTAGGATTTAAAGATGTAATGATTCGACCAAAACGTTCTACGCTAAACAGTAGAGCACAGGTATCATTGGAACGAGATTTTAAGTTCAAACACAGTACTGCAACTTGGACAGGCGTACCCATTATGGCTGCAAATATGGATACAGTTGGCACTTTTGAAATGGCTTTAGCGTTAGCAAAAGAAAAATTGTTTTCCTGCATTCACAAGCACTACACAATTCAAGAATGGAATAATTTTATAAAGTACGCTCCATCCAATATCTGTGATTATATTGCTGTAAGTACTGGAACTGGAAAAGCCGATTTCAAGAAAATAGCCGAAATATTTGAACACAATCCGCAACTAAAATTCCTGTGCATTGATGTAGCAAACGGTTATTCAGAACATTTTGTAAGTTTCTTAAAACAAGCACGTAAGCAGTATCCAGATAAAGTAATCATTGCAGGTAATGTAGTTACTGGCGAAATGGTTGAAGAGCTTCTTTTGGAAGGTGCCGATATTGTAAAAGTCGGAATCGGACCTGGTTCGGTTTGTACAACAAGAGTCAAAACCGGAGTTGGATATCCGCAACTTTCTGCAATTATTGAGTGCGCCGATGCTGCTCATGGATTAGGTGGACACATCATTAGCGATGGCGGATGCGCTACACCAGGCGATGTTTCTAAAGCATTTGGAGCTGGAGCTGATTTTGTAATGCTTGGCGGCATGTTAGCAGGTCATACTGAAAGTGGTGGCGAATTAATCGAAATTAAAGGCGAACAATACAAACAATTCTACGGAATGAGCTCGGAAACCGCAATGAACAAACACGTTGGTGGCGTTGCTGAATACAGAGCCAGTGAAGGGAAAACGGTTCAAGTTCCGTTTAAAGGTGATGTAATCGATACATTATTGGATATTCTAGGCGGAATAAGAAGTACATGCACTTATGTAGGCGCTTCCAAATTGAAAGAACTGACCAAACGAACTACTTTCATTAGAGTTTTAGAACAAGAAAACAGGATTTTTACCAAATAATATGCAAGAAAACGAAGCTTCATTCTTTAAATTTTGTCCCAATTGTGGCATGCAAAATCTGACTTATACCAATAATTTTAAATTGCATTGTTCAGATTGTGATTTTGTGTTGTACCATAATATCGCTTCGGCGGTTGCTGTAATTTTCACCTTTGAAGATAAAATCCTTTTCACAGTAAGAAATGTTGATCCCGATAAAGGAAAACTAGATTTGCCTGGCGGATTTATCGATCCAAATGAAACTGCCGAAGAAGCTGCTTGTCGTGAAATTCAAGAAGAATTAGGATTGGAAATCACTTCTTCCAATTTGAAATACAGCACCACTGCGCCCAATAATTATTTGTACAAAACCGTTCCTTATCGAACTATGGATATTTTTTACGAATGTGAATTGAAAACGGATGCCATTTCAATCAATGCCAAAGACGAAATCAAAGACTTAATTTGGATAAAACGAAGTGAAATTGATTTGGATAAAATCGGATTTGTTTCTATTCGAAATGTTATAAGTTCATATTATTTACATTCATAAACTTGCTTTTATGTTTAATCAATTAAACACCAACTAAATACTATTTTGGAATAATTACAGTTAACAATTAGAATTTCGCTGTCAGTCTGAGCTTGTCGAAGACTTTTTTTAATTAACTCTACAAGCTTATAGTTATAATAAAAATCAACGAATTACTTTAACTTAAAATTAGTATTCGTTTTCTGTTGCAATTTCAGAATATGTAGTAATTTTATTTTCTATGGAAAACAACATAAAAAAAGGATTTTTCTTCAAGAATTATGAAGCTCCATTTCAATCGCCTTTTGATAAACTTTTCGAGATATTTAAAGAATTAATCACGCATACTTCAGGCGATTTTGACGAAGCAATCGATTGGTTACGTCAGTTAGATGTTGAATACAAACTAACCGATAAGAACTATACCATTGATGATTTCATTGAAGACTTAAAGAAAAAAGGCTACATCAGAGAAGAACTTAAAGACGATGGAACTTCTGGAACTGGCATTACAGCCAAAACCGAAAGAGCTATCCGTCAATCGGCTTTAGACCAGATTTTTGGTAATCTTAAAAAATCAGGTTCTGGAAATCACAAAACCAAATATTCTGGAAATGGTGACGAACAAACCGGTGAATTTCGAGAGTATCAATTTGGTGATGGTTTGGAAAGTATTTCACTAACCGAAAGTTTACGCAACGCACAAGTAAATAATGGTGTTGATGAATTTCGTTTAACGGAAAATGATTTGGTAGTAGAAGATTCCAAATTCAAAGCCCAAATGAGTACGGTTTTGATGATTGACATCAGTCACAGTATGATTTTGTACGGTGAAGACCGAATTACACCAGCCAAAAAAGTAGCGATGGCATTAGCTGAATTAATTACTACACGTTATCCAAAAGACACCATTGATATTTTGGTTTTCGGAAACGACGCTTGGCCAATCGCAATTAAAGATTTACCGTATTTAAAAGTCGGACCGTACCACACCAATACTGTTGCAGGATTGCAATTGGCAATGGACATGCTGCGTAGAAAACGAAATACCAACAAACAAATTTTCATGATAACCGACGGAAAACCAAGTTGCGTTCGTGAAAAAGACGGAACCTATTACATGAACAGTAATGGTTTGGACGAATATATTGTAGAACAATGCTACAATCAAGCCGCACAAGCTCGAAAATTACACATTCCGATTACGACTTTTATGATTGCAAACGATCCGTATTTGCAAAAATTCGTAAACCGATTTACCGAAGCCAATCAAGGAAAGGCATTTTATACAGGACTAAAAGGTTTGGGCGAAATGATTTTTGAAGATTACGAGACGAATAGGAAGAAGAAGATTAAATAGCAGGTTTCAGATAGCAGATAGCAGGTTTCAGATAGCAGATAGCAGATTTCAGGTAGCAGATAGCAGATTTCAGGTAGCAGAATTCAGTTAACAGATTTAAGATAACAGCGAATAAAGTTAAATTTAAACTAAATAATCCGGTTAAAATTCTCCTCCTTTGGAGGAGTGTCCGAAGGACGAGGTGGAACCTTTAAAAGAAAAACCGCCCAAAATAATTTAAAATTAAAAAAAAATAAAAAAACTTTGCGAACTTTGCGTTAAACCCAGCGCTCTTTGCGGTTAAATAAAAAAAACATTAAAGTAAAAGAAATAAAAAAACTTTGCGGTTAAACAAAAAAACATGAAAATAGAAAACATAAAAACACTAGCAGAATTAAAGCAATCGGGATACATTTCTAGAAGCATCAAAGACGAATTACGTGATAATTTACGAACCAAAATCAAATCAGGAAAACCTGTTTTTGAAGGCGTACACGGATTTGAAAACACGGTAATTCCAGAATTAGAACGTGCTATTTTATCACGTCATAACATCAACTTACTCGGACTTCGTGGTCAAGCCAAAACACGTTTAGCTCGTAAAATGATTGAATTATTAGACGAATACATGCCCATTGTTGCAGGTTCTGAAATTAACGATGATCCTCTAAATCCGATTTCGAGATTTGCCAAAGATTTAATTGCCGAAAAAGGTGATGCGACTCCAATTCAATGGATTCACAGAAACGAACGTTTTTCTGAAAAATTAGCTACGCCAGATGTAACCGTGGCAGATTTGATTGGAGATATTGATCCGATTAAAGCTGCCAATTTAAAATTGTCGTATGCCGATGACAGAGTAATTCACTTCGGAATGATTCCAAGAGCCAACCGTTGTATCTTTGTAA
Source organism: Flavobacterium sp. SUN046 (assembly GCF_028867965.1). Lineage (GTDB taxonomy): Bacteria > Bacteroidota > Bacteroidia > Flavobacteriales > Flavobacteriaceae > Flavobacterium. Next base: position 51,237 of record NZ_JAPQNT010000011.1, on the reverse strand, counting down.
TCAATGAATTACCCGATTTACAAGCTAGAATTCAAGTAGCATTATTCAATATTTTACAAGAAGGCGATATTCAAATTCGTGGTTTCAAAATACGTTTGCACCTCGATATGCAATTTGTCTTCACCGCCAATCCCGAAGATTACACCAATCGCGGAAGTATTGTAACGCCATTGAAAGATAGAATTGGTTCACAAATTTTAACGCATTACCCAGAAAGTATTGCTATTGCGAGAACCATTACACAACAAGAAGCTAAATTAGATAAATTGCAATCGGATACAGTTTATGTTCCAAGTTTAGCCAAAGATTTATTAGAACAAATTGGCTTTGAAGCAAGAGAAAGTGAATACATTGATAACAAAAGTGGCGTGAGTGCTCGTATGAGTATAACAGCTTACGAAAACTTGTTGAGTACTGCAGAACGCAGAGCTTTAAAATCAGGAGTTGATGCAACTTCGGTGCGATTATCCGATTTTATGGGAATTATTCCAGCAATTACAGGTAAAGTCGAATTGGTTTATGAAGGCGAACAAGAAGGTGCAGCATTTGTAGCAGAACAATTAATAAGCAATGCTATCAAAACCTATTTCCCAGCTTACTTTCCTAAAATCGAAAAGTTAGAACGCGATGCCGATGCCAGTCCGTATTCTAAAATACTAGAATGGTTTTTTGCAGAAACAGGCTTCGAATTATTAGACGATGTGTCGGATGAAGCCTATAAAAAACAATTGGATGAAGTGAAACCATTAGAAGATTTAATCCAAAAATACCAACCAGAAATCCCATTAGAAGACAAGTATTTCTTGAAAGAATTTGTACTTTGGGGCTTGGTAGAATATGATAAACTCAGTAAAGATAGAGTAGTAGAAGGCTATCAGTTTAAGGATTTATACAGCAGTTACATCAATAAATTATAAAAATAACAACAACCCAGCTTTTACAGTTGGGTTTTTAATTTGTTAAATTTGCCACAAACCAATTATTCAAAACTTATTTTTAGTTTTAAAAAGTTTAAATTTACCAAAGTTTTATTGCAATACTAAATGATTCTTATGGAAAATAAAAATTCCTCTTCTGTAGCAACTTCTGGTTTTTTTTATAAAAATCCTTCTTTAAAAATAAGAGAATTTTTAGCTTTTTTATCCACTCGATTCGGAGTGATTTTCGCACTAAACATGCAATCTACGATTTTGTATTTTTGGATGTACCAACTTACGAGCAACAAACTTTCATTAGGTTTTGTTGGATTAGCTGAAGTAATTCCAGCCATAGGATGTTCCTTAATTGCTGGTCATTATGTTGACCAAAGCGAGAAACGAAAAATGATTATCACTTGTTTGACAGGTTATTTAATAACTTCGATTTGCCTTTTTGCTATAGCTTTTCCTCTAATAAATAAGAGTTTATCGGTAACTGTAATGGTTGGTTTAATCTACTTTTTTGTGTTTGTTGGCGGTATTTTACGTTCCTTTTTTAGTCCGTCAATGTTTTCGTTATTCGGATTAGTTGTTCCGAGAGAACATTATGCCAATGCCACCAGTTGGAGCAGTATGTCTTGGCAAATGGGTGCCGTTCTCGGACCATTAGTAGCTGGAGCTTTTATAGCTTTATTCGGAATTTATATTGGTCTTTTAGTCGTAATTTTTGTTTTACTACTGATTTATTTCCCATTACTATCAATATCGGTGAAACCCATTTTAAAGAAAGTTAAAGAACCTGTTTTGCAAAGTGTTAAAGAAGGTTTGAAATTCGTAATGAAAACACCAACCTTACTTGGTGCACAATTATTGGATATGTTTTCAGTACTTTTTGGTGGCGCAGTTGCTCTGTTGCCAGTGTATCAAAAAGAAATATTGCATGTAGATGAAATGGGCTTCGGATTATTGCGTTCAGCTCCGGGAATTGGTGCCTTGTTAACTTTAGGATTATTAGCATTTTTACCCTTGAAAAGTCAGCCCGGAAAAAAATTATTCTTATGCGTAACCGGATTTGCGTTATCAATTATTATCTTCGGAATTTCTACTAATTTCTATCTTTCGTTTGCTATGTTATTGCTTTCAGGAATGTTTGATGCCGTAAGTGTCGTAATACGAAGTACTATTTTGCAATTAGTAACACCAGACGATATGCGCGGCAGAGTATCGGCAGTGAATACCATTTTTGTGAGTTCCTCTAATGAATTTGGAGATTTTGAAAGCGGTGTAATGGCACATTGGTTGGGCACAGTTCGAGCTGTAGTAACTGGCGGAATGTTGACTTTAGGTGTTGTAGCATTTACGTATGCTAAAGTTCCCAAGTTGCGAAATTTCAGTTTTACTGATAAAAAAGAAGAATAATTAGATGTTAATCTTCTAAAATCAATGACAACAGACCAACCTAAAAAACTACATTTTAACGCACTTACTGGAATCAGAGCTATTGCAGCCATCATGATTTTTGTGTACCACAACCGCAAGTATTGGAAAGACGATTTGCATCCAGAGTTATTTCGTTTGTGTAACGAATTTAATCTAGGAGTGCAATTGTTTTTTATCTTAAGCGGTTTCCTTATTGCAAAAAGTTATGGAAGTCAACCACTTCAATCGGCGCGCCATTTTAAAAAGTATTTTTTGCAGCGTATTATCCGAATAATGCCTTTGTACTGGCTGTTGTTAACGCTTTATTATTTAGATGCTTCATTTGGAAACTTTCATTTTTCAATTATAAATTACTTACTCTTACAAGGTTTTTCGGTTACACATTCACTTGATGCAATCTCGCAATCTTGGTCGTTAACCGTTGAAATGACATTTTATGCTTTTGCACCAGTTTTAATGCTTTTACTTCAAAAAAAGCTAGCTTATTTAATTGGGTTTTTAGTAGTATTATACGGTGCAGCAGTAATTGTTGGTTTAGTTTGGACAAGTTATTTAGGAAATCCAAACAGTTATTTACATCCAGCGAATTTTGTCTTGATGAGTACGTTCTTCGGACAATCAATTTTGTTTGCTTCGGGAATGTTTTTGGCGCACTATCCTAATTTTTGGAACCGTTTACCACTATCCAAATATGCAACTACACTAGGCGCAATCGGATTTGTTTTGATAGTGTATATAATCGGGTTGTTTCAAGAAAGTAGAGTAGACCACGGCACCAACCATTGGCAAGGCAAATTGCTTTTTTTTACGTTACTTCCGTTTTTTGTAGTACTACTTTTTCACGGATTGATGAATCAAAAAACCTATTTACAACGGTTCTTATCGTCAAAAATTATGGTTTTGTTGGGTAATGCTTCGTTTGCTTTTTACCTGATTCACATAAGTTACGCCAATTTAAAACTTAAATCTTGGATTTTCTTATCCGACAGGAATTTCGTACTACTTTGGATCGTTTCTATTGCCTTGTATTACGGATTTGAAAAACCAGTTTACGCTTGGTACAAACGAAAATCGTAACTACGCTTGGTTGAAAATTCCATTCAATAATCCAGCCAATCTAATGCCACCTTTTAAAATCTGATTTTTAATTAATTGCGAATTTGCAGTTACATAATCTGACGTTAAAAGCGCGCCATTGGTAGCATAAATACCCTGTAAATAACTTCTCGATTCGATTGCCCAATCAACGACACTTCCTGATTGTAAAGCCTTTATTTCTTCTTCAGAATATTTTTTAACTCTAAGACAATCTTTTAATTTTATGTTTTCAGATTCTATGATTCCGTAATCAAAAAGTCCGTGTAAATTCGTACCTTTTCCATTGAATTGCACTTGGTAGGAGTTTCCGCCTTTATCACTTCCGTAACCTACATGCAGCGGTTGGTGTAAATCGCCAATCAAATGAAATAAATAACACAATTGTACTTTTACTTCTTCTTTAGATAATGATTTGTAGTTTTTTAATTTAGCTATGGTTTCATTGAGCGTCGCAATGATGTTATCACAGCAAGTGTCCTTCACTGCAACTCCTTTTTCAAAATTCACATAATGCAAAGGTTTCAATTTGTCATACGAACGGTCTTTCTTAATAGCATCCATCCAATTGGCGGCTTCATCGATAGACATTCCGTCCAAATAACTTAAAATTAGTTTCTTGGTTTTTTTGTCCAATTGTTTGAAAGCAACTTCAGCAACATAATCATGTCCTTTTTCACCCCAAGCCAATGATTTTAAGGGTGATAAAAGCAATATAGTCAAAACGAAAAGCACACTAATTTTTTTCATAATAAGATGTAATAATTGAATACAAAATTAATTAAAATGCTACTGCTTTTTTGTGATTTAACGTTTTGTTAGATTAAATTTAAAATTCAATTTCACAACGTCATTATACCATTAATTTCTTCAAACAAATCATTCCAATTGGGATTGCTACTTTTTATTAAAGCTTCTTTGGTGGCTCTGTTTCCTGCTTTTAGTTGTTTTTCTCTTGCAATAGCATCACCAATCATTTGAAAAGATTCATAATAAACCAATTTGTCTAAATTATACCGCGCAGAAAACGAATCTTTATAATGCTTAGTTTTATGTTGCAGTATTCGTTGTGGCAAATTGGAAGTAACACCAATGTATAATGTGGTGTTGTTTTTGTTGGTGATGATGTAGATGAATCCTGGTTTCATGGCGTCTTTTTTAAGGTCATTGCGAGGCACGAAGCAATCTGTTGTCGTACACGTAAAGCTCATTAAGCAATCTTATGATGCTTACGGTGAGTTGATGAGATTGCTTCGTACCTCGCAATGACTGTGCGTAGGATGTTTTTTTTTAACTATTCTCAACAATCTTAATTTCCTCTTCACTCAAACCATACAACTCATACACCATAGCATCAATAGTTTTATCGGTAGCAGCTATTTCATTTTGTAATTTATTGGCTTTAGCTTTATTTTCTTCAAATAAATCGATCCAATCAAATTCGTCTTTTTTGGTTAATGCGGTGCCTTTTTGCAATTTGATAGCTTTGTTGATTTCTTTTATGAATTCTTCAAACGATAAAGTATACCATTTCTCTAGTTTGCTACTCAATTTTTCTATCTTGAATTGCCCCGAAAAATACTTGCCAAATTTTAAACTTACTTCTTGTAACGATTTATTTAACGTTAACATTAAATCGGCTTTTTCAATGAAGGGTTGTTGCACGGAAATTGAGATTTTTGGTACAGGAATTTGTTGTAATTGAAATGCATAAATATCTTTATTTAAAAATTGTTTCAAAAAAAGAAAATTTATAACATTTGAATTTAAAATTGATAAAATATATTTTAAACTATATTTTTTTGATTTTAAATAACCAATTCTTAACGTATTTGTACATAAATGTTTTTCATTATCAATTACAGCAATTATTCTTCTTTTTAAAGATAAATTTCTTATTCTTTGTATTAATATTTTTTCATTTGCATAAATATAATGATTTTTAAATACAGAAATATTATTTTCGAATACACAATACTTATTATCAAAATCAATAATATATCTATCAATGTTTTTTCCAAATAATATTTTTTCAGAATTAATTATAGTTTCATTAAATATTTTTTCAGAATTACTTCCAAATTCAATTCCTCTTGGAAGTTCAAGTATTTCCGATAATAATTCTTTTTTAGAATTTATTTTTTTTATTAACTTTAATTCACCTTGAGGAATATTTATTTTCATTTCAAAATTGTCTGAAATAAAGTTTTGTTGATTAATATATCCAAAAGTTTTTTTATCAAATTCTCCTCTATTTTTACAAATTAAGATTTCTTGTTCATTATCATTTTTTCTATAAGATAATATTGCTACGTCAATGTTAGCGTCAATAAATACGGTTTCTCCAAGATTTAATATTTCAACAACATTTGATTTTAAGAGAATAAATTTTCTAAACTCAAAAAAATCCTTGTTACTTAAAAATGTGTTAGATGTTATGAAAGAAAGAATCCCATTTTCTTTTAAAATATTAAAACCTTTTTCATAGAATAAAGTATATAAATCAAATTGTCCTTTTGATGTCTCATAATTATTAATAAAAAATTCTTTATCAATATTCTTCAACATTTTTACACTAACATAAGGCGGATTTCCAATAACCACATCAAAACCACCTTTTTCAAAAACCTGCGAAAATTCGTTGTGCCAATTAAATGCTTTTTCACCTGCAATGTTGGCATCATCTATTAATGAGTTGCCGCATTTTATGTTGTTGTTTAAGCTGTTTAGTTTTCGGTTGCGTTGTGCGGTGCGTAACCATAACGAGAGTTTGGCAATTTCTACACTTTCTTCGTTAAGGTCAACACCAAACAGGTTGTTTTCTAAAATACTTCCTTCTACATCGCTCAATACCAACGCGTCACCAAAGAGTTTGGCTTGCAATTCGTCAACATATTTGTGTTCGGCAATTAAAAATTCTAAGGCTTGGTTCAAGAACGCACCACTGCCACAAGCTGGGTCAACTATGGTTAGTTGCAACAGCCATTTTCTATAACTGTCTAAGGTTTCTATGAGTTTCTTTTTGGTAACTACGGTTATCTTTTTGTCGGTAGAATATTTGGTTTCGTCAAGCGCAATTTCTAGTTTCTTTTCTGCACACAGTTTGCCAATCGTGTTGTCTACAATGTATTTGGTAATGTATTTGGGTGTATAAAAAACGCCGTCTTTTTTGCGTTTGGTTTTGGTTTTATCAATTTCTTGACCTTCAATGGCGTTGGTAATTTCGTCTATTTCGTTTAACGAATTTTCAAAAATATGTCCTAAAATATTTACGTCAACTTCGCTTTCAAAGTCGTAGTCGCTTAGTTTTTTAGTATGTTTAAAAAGTAAATCGTCGTTTATAGCAATCGTGTCTAAAACTTCGTCTGGCTGAAACAAACCGCCGTTGTAGGCATAAATATCATATTGCGCGGTTACAATTTCGTTGGTGTGTTTTCCAAAGGCAGGCAAACTTACGCGTGCGCCAGTATTCAAATCTTGAAAATACATTTTGTATCGGTCGTACAACGACACCGGAATTCGCGCTTGACGCAAATTTTGCCATTCGAGATTGATGCTGAAAATTAAATTGGTTGGCAGCAATTGTCGGTCTTCGGCAAAGAAAATAAAGAGAAATCTATCGAGTAGTTTTTGGGTTTTCTTAAACAAAAGCAATCGGTCGTACTGCGGATTTAATTGTTCGATATCGTTAAAGAGTTCTTTTCTAAAAGTAGAATAATCTTTATATAGTTCTTTGGTAATTTTATCTTCGTTAGAAACGCTTTCGTTTTTTATTTTCTTGGGTAAATCGGTTTGCATGCTTTCTAACGATAGACAGGTGTAGAGCAAATCAAATTCTTTTCTAGAAAGTGTAAACAAATTAAATTCAACGTGTTCGGTTGCATTATCAATATAAAAGCGCAGTTTTTCAAAATTGGAAATGATGACATAACTGCAATTCTTCTGATTGTTTTTATAACCAAATGCTTGGTTTTCTATTTTAGATAAATCGGTGGTTTCGGTTCCTTTTAGTTCGATTATGGCATGTACATTTTGATCAAAAATAATAGCACCATCGGCTTTCTTGCTGTTGGTTTCGTTTTTTTGTTCGGTAATTAAATTATAATTGGCATCAGGATTTAAAGTATATCCTAAAATTGAAACAAACAATTCTCTCAAAAAACCTTCCTGATATTGTTCTTCCTTGCTGTTGCGAATGTTTTCTTGCTTGGTTGTATTATGAAAAATAGCGGTAAAAAGTTGCTATTTTTGGTCAAGGACATTTTTATCGATGGTGTTGGTATATTTTTGAACAACGTTGTTTTGAAATAGCGACATAATTTGTAGTAAGATTGTTTTTCAAACGTAGGAAAAATAAACCAAATCAGCAATTTATTTAGAAGTAGTTTTACTTGATTTTAAACAAATTTAAAAACCGTAAAACAATTTGCTTTACGGTTTCCCCTATTTTGAATTAAAATAGAAGAATTATAAGCCTAGTGCAATTGAAAAATTAGATTTTGATCCTGATAATGTTTCTTTAAACAAATATTGATATCCAATTTTAATATTCAAATTGCTATCGTCTGAAACTTTAAACATAAAGTAAGTTTGCAGTGATGTTACATACTCATTATTTGTTTTAAATAATTTTTGCAAAATTTCTTTTTTACCAGTTGCACCTTGAAGCATAAAAGAAATCGAATATTTACCTTGTTTATATTCACCTTTTTCATTGTATTTTCCAGCATCTCCATCACCTTGAAATGTAAATCCTAATCCACTTGCACCAATAAATTCTAAATCATATTTATTGGTTACAGTGTTTTGAATATTTAATCCTCTTAAATCTGCATAAAATCCAAAATAAAATACATCATTAAATTTCACAAAACTCTTTCTAAAGGATGGCATTATTCTAAGAGTTACAGGCGCTGCTTCATAGTCTACAGCATCCCAAGCACTAGATGATGAAATGGAATCGTATTTTGTTGAGAGTTTAGAAATGATTAAAAGCGGTATATTAAATCTATATTTTCTATCTTTTTCATATTTAGGAGAAGGATTTGCAATGTATAGCTTGTAGTGTAATACCTCAGCATTTATTGAAACTCTTCCTCCGGTGTTAATTAAAGAGTTACTAAGTGAACTATTATTAAAAAAGTCTAGAGGTTTCTTTTCACTTTGTACATAAGTATCTTTATTTTTGACATCATCAAGATTGAGGGTTTCTATTCCTGTAGACTTAATGGAGCTTTTTATTGAATCAAATTCTTTTTCATTAAATTTGAATGTCTTTGTTTTACCATCTTCAATTTGTACATTTATTGGCTCCATGCTAATAGTTGTAAAAGGTGTTTGTGCAAATGTTAAAATTGGTAAAAATACTAGTAAAATTAATAATTTTGTTTTCATAATCATTTGTGTATTGGTTAATAAAACAAAATTCAAAATTTTGATGAAAATAAAAATCCCTACAAATGGGTATTTTATCAAAAAAAAACGCTCAACCCTATAAGGCCGAGCGTTTTATACTTTGTGAACTTAAAGTTATTCAGTAAGCAACATACAACAAAACATTGCTTTGAAAATGTATTGAAACAAAAAACAACTAGCTATTCTCTGCATCCAAATCATCTTTGATATTCTCTAAACTTTCAATTTCCTCTTCAATATATTCTTTTACCATTTCAGTGATTTCGCTTTCTGTTTTTTTATGGGTATTCAATACAGCATTATTAGCGTCATTATTTGAAGCAACCAATTCGTTTAATTTCAAATGCATTAAAGCAGAGTAACGATTGAAGGATTTTTGAATTATGAACAAACTTAAAAAAGTAGTGCCAAAAATAATATCACCTATATTTTGATGCACATCGTGTGAAGTAAATAAGTTGGTAAACCACCAATACAGCACTAAGACTAAAGCTATTAAAAAAGTAATTGTACTTCCTAGTATTTTAGTTGCTAGTGCAGTTATATTTTCAAAACCTCTCTCGATGAATAGTGTTTTTTTCATAATTTCTATTTTTAATAATAGACAAAGATGCTAAGTATAATCGAACAATATCCTATTGAAACAATGAAAGTTTAATTACAAACCAGTTTGGACTATCAATTTAATTCTAAAATACCCTATAAAAACAAGACAAGTAAGTACTAGTTTAAAAAACTTTGTGTGATAAAAAAGAAACTTTATAAAACAAAAAAAACGCTCAAGCAAGCTTAGCGTTTTTCTATTTCAATGCATTTATTCGTGACCTCGACTGGATTAACTTCGTTGTTCCAGATTAAACTCCGTAGTGGAAATAAAAAGTCTTTTTCAATCAAAGATTGAAAAACTTTTTTTGTGTTTTATTTTTAATTCTTGAGCTCGCTCAAAATTAAAAATACAATACAAAAAAAGCCCTGACTGTCGTCAGAGCTTTTTATTCTTAAGTGACCTCGACTGGATTTTGCAAGCAACATCCAGCAAAGCTCCGCTTTGAAAATGCATTAAAACAAAAAAAACGCTTAAGCAAGCTTAGCGTTTTTCTTATTTCAATACATTTATTCGTGACCTCGACTGGATTCAAACCAGTAACCTCTTGAGCCGTAATCAAGTGCGCTATTCAGTTGCGCCACGAGGCCTTTTTTGTGGGTGCAAATATAAGCATTACAATCAAACTTGCAAATGTATTTTTACTTAAAAATGAAAAAATATTTTCAGTACGAAAACATTAAAACTAACAATCTAATGCTCTTTTAGTTACATAATACCTCCAGCCAATAATCGCCATTTGCCATTTTTTGGCTTTGGACAAATCGAGTTGTTGTTTGGTAAAACTCGGTAATAGGAGTTTGTTTAGTTTTGCTAAAATTTTGAACACAGTGTTTTTTTTTGCAAAAATAAAAAAGACTACTCAAATTCGAGTAGCCTTTCTTGTTTTATTATGCTTTTTGCGTTTTTACAGTTGATTTGGTCTTTGTTTTTTCGATGTCTTTTTTGGCTTTTTCTAGTTCTTCACGCGCCTTAATCATTTCATCTTTAGCTTTCAACATTTCTTCTTTGGTTTTTTCCATGTCTTTTTGGAACGATTCTGAACGTGGTGATTTATCAGGTGCAATTTTTTCTAATTCCGATTGCATTTTCTCCATTTGCTTTTTGTAATTTTCTAAACCGTTGGCATCTCTTAAATCAAATTCATTTTTATTCAATTGGATACCATTTCCATCAGACAATTCAAATTTATTGTTGTTTTTGATTTCATCAAGTTCTTCTTTAGTGTAATCATCGCCACCTTCAATCACTTCACCATCCTGAATTACGAGTGGTTTTTTGCCTTCTTTTTGGATTCTAATTTCTGATTTCGATTTACTCAATCCGTTTTCATCTGGAAAACTAAAACTAAACGATTGCGAGTTTGGATTTCCGTTTCCGAAATTAAACTGTTTCATAATCTCATCCGAATTTGCAAAACCATTCATAAATGGATTTCCGCCAAACAGTGCATTAGAATTTGAAGGTTCGCCAAAACCAATTTCATCTTCTTGTTTGAAGAATTTAATAGTGTTTATTGGGTTTTGATTGTTCAACTCTAAGTTGCCTTTATTTCCTTTTCGGTCAGAATATTCCACTTTAATAGCGGTAATTTCATTTTTAGCATTGCGTTTCACTCCCGAATATTTAATGGTAATTCCTTTTTCAGCCAATGCTTTAATGTCCTCTTTCATTTCTTGTTCTGGCGTGGTTTTATTCCAAGTCATTACAATATTGTCTTGAGAAACGTTAGATTTTAGAGACAATTTCTCATCTTGTGCGTTGCTAATAAATTGTACTAATAAAAACGTAACGATTAACGAAAATTTGACACTTTTTAGTAACATAATTATCAGATTTTTAGTTTGTTTTAAATTATTTATGAAATTATAGAACAAATTTAGTGAGAGATTTTATTTTTTAAAATGGTTTTGCAAATTTTTAACGTTTGAAAACAAAAAACACGATTACTTTTAATAGAATTAAAAATCATAATCGTGTTAAAATAACTAATTCAATATTTTATTTTTCTGAATCTTGTTTCTTTTGAAATTCATTCATTTTTTCTTGGTATTCATCCATTTCTTTTTCGAAAAGTTCCATCTTTTTTTCAAATGCCTCCATTTCTTTTTCAAAAGGTTTCATTTGTTCATCAACATTTGCCATTTTTTCGGCATAAGCATCAATTTCGGGTTGAATTTCTTTCATTTTAATTTCAAATTCAGCCATCTTTTTTTCAAATTTATTCCATTCTTTTTTATTGTTTAACGGAGAACCATTAGGAGCTTTTGGAGCCTTTGGCATATCAGGAAAAGAAGCAATTTCAATATTAATTACAGGTGCAATTGGCGGTGTTGGCGCAATTGGTGCTGAAGGAAAATTTTTCAATGAATTTGTTTTATTTATTGTTATTTCTTTTATGTATTTTTTAGAAATTTCATTTTCATTATTAAATTCACTTATTTCTTGTGGTTCATTTGTAAAACCAGCCTTACCATTTTGCTTATCAAAGTTGAAATATATTGGATTTATTGGTTGATCATTTGATATTTTTGAAACACCTTTATGTCCATTATTATCATTAAATTCTATTTTGATAGCAGTTATTTCTCCGTTAGAATTTCTTTTGACATCAGAGAATTTATAATCAATTCCGATTTTTTTTAATTCTTTTGAGTCTGAAGCCATTTCTTCATCAGTACTATTTTTATTAGTAATAGTAGTCACCAAAAGTGCATTTGTCGAATCATTAACTTTTTTTGATTCAGATTCATATCCTTTTTTAAAGTCTTTTACAAATTTTTTATTTTCTGTAGTATTAACTTCTCTCTCTTGTGCCACAACTTGTACTTGAAATAAAAATACAAAGGCAACTACTGCTGGAACTACTGCTGCGTACTTCCATGAATTTCTCTTGTTGGATTGGTTTTTGTTTAACATAACGATTCGTTTTTTGATTAATGATTGATAAAAATGATTGGTAATTGGTAAGCAGTTTTGATGAGAAACCACTTTTAAAAGTGCCATTTGATAACACTTTTTGTCTTCTATATTTTGTATTGCTTTGCTATCAGCAATGAATTCTAAATTTTGAACAATAGCTTTTTTGTAAAGCCAAACAAATGGATTGATCCAAAATACTATTGTAAATAATTGTGCTACAACAACATCAAAGGAATGCTTTTGTTTGCTGTGTACTTTTTCATGTAATAAAATACTTTCTAATTCTTGATTAGAATACAAAGTCGAATTGAACACGATATAATTGAAAAATGAAAATGGCGTAATATCTTGATTGATATTGATTATAGAAAAACCATCGTTTTTTAGAACTGCCTTATTTCGCACTAATTTGAAAATGGAAAACAAATTAAAAACTAGTTTTAAAAATAAAAATAGAACAACTATTCCGTAGCCAATTGCCGCAATTTGCATCCAATCTATAGATGGAACTACAACCGGTACGTCAGGAATTACTTCAGAAGCGTTATTGGACAAAGCCATTAAATCGTCAATTGATAGTTTTGGTCTTTCAACAAAAACAATTCTCTTAATAAAATACAACGGAAGCAGGGCAGAAGTAAACAACCCAGACAATAAAAACCAACGATTACTCGTGAAAAACGTTTCTTTTCGCAACAATAAATGATACGCTAAAAAGAACGCAATCATCAAGCCACTTGCTTTTAAAAGGTAAATTAGTACTTCTTGCATCTTTTTTCTATTTTCTATTTTCTATAATCTCAAGTATTTCTCTTAATTCATCGGCTGAAATTTTGTCTTCTTCGGCAAAAAACGAAACCAGATTTTTATACGAATTATCAAAATAATTTTCGATTGCCGTATTCATAAACTCTTTTCTGTAATCTTCAATATCAACAATTGGAAAATATTGGTGCGTTTTACCGAAAGCTTGATAAGCAACATATCCTTTTTCATCAAGATTTCTAATCATAGTAGATAAAGTGTTGTAATGTGGCACATCATCAGTAAATTCAGCCATTACTTCTTTTACAAAAGCTTTTTTCAGCTTCCATAAAATGTGCATGATTTCTTCTTCTTTATTCGTTAACTTTTGCATGATTTCCTATTTTGTTTAGCAAACATATAACTATATTTTTAGTTATACAACTATTTTTATAGTTAAATAACTAAATTTAACGTTTGATCAGAGAAAACTAATTTTAAAAAATAAATGAAATGAATAAAATCAATCAGTGAAATCGGTCAAATCCGTTCAATCAGTGACAAAAAAATATTTTCTACTTTTGCAAAATCTATTTAAAAATCAATGCAAATCAAAACCTACAACAAAACCAATTTTCACAAATACACTTTTTGTATCTATCATGAAGTGGATTTTGATAGTGTAAAAAATTTAGAACCTAATTACAAAAGCAAATCGGGTAGTAGTTACTATTTTGTAGAAAATGGTGTTTACAGATTGTCCAATCATTGGAGTAGAGTGGCCAATTGCCGTTGGAGAATAGTTAAAAATAATTATGTCAAACTCAGCGCAGTCGAAGTGCCAAATTCCAAAAAAGACAAATTAGGTTTTGCAAAATGGTCTGATTTTCATCAAGACAATGATTTTGACAAGTTGTATTTTATTGAAATGAATGCAGCTAATGAAGTAAATTATTTCCATAAGAACAATGAAAATTATTCCAATCAAATTTTAAGAACATCAGTAGAAACAACAAAAGTCATTAAACAAATACGAACATTATTAGAAGAAACTGCTTGGGCAAAATATCTGAATAATGATGATGTAGCAACTTTAAGAAAGGAAATTATTGAAAAGATGATTACTACAAATCAAACTTTTAATAAAATCAGACAAGACTATCTTTAAAATTAGAAGATTAAATTGATAAAAACTTTATAGTTCTTAATTTCTTAATGGTTTAAAAAATTAAATTTCACGTTCGCCACCTTCGGCTGGATGTTCAAAAGTAGCAGGAACTTCTTTGATAAGTTCTGGATTTAATTTGTTTTCGATAGCCACTAATTGGATTACCCAAAATCCCAATCCGGTTCCAATAAAACCTAAAATTCCCATAAACAGCCAGTTCATTTGAAATCCATAGGCGTCGATTATTGCCATTCCAACTTTAGCACTTAAAATGTGAGCAGCACTGAAACTCATAGTAAAAATAGCCATATATCTTCCTTCATGACCTTTTGGTGCACGACTCATTGCAAACGAATTCGAGAACGGAAACGCAAACATTTCGGCAAATGTCATGAACAGCATCATGATTATTAAAATTCCTGCCCAAGTATTAATCAGCATTAAAAACAAGCTTATCGCCATAAAAAAGCATCCAATAGAAACGACTTTAACTTTATTCAGTTTATTGCGTTCGATATAACTCACGATTGGCATTTCTAAAAAGAACACTAAAACGCCGTTTAAAGTTAGCAACAAACCAGTTTGAAACTCAGTTAAATCAAATTGTTTTTTGTGGTATAATGGAATTGTAGTAAACAACTGGAAAAATAAAACGCCAGTAATTACACAACATCCCAAGAAAATCCAAAACGGTTTGTCTTTAAAAACCGATTCCCGATTGGCTTCCAATAATAATTTAGCTTCTTTCGATTCTTTGGGTTTTTTCTTTTCTTTCACCAGTAATGCAAATACCAAAATGGCTAAAATACAAGTTCCGCCATCAGCCCAAAAAAGTCCTTTGTAACCGATACTCATAATGATTAATCCACCCAAAGCTGGTCCGGCAGCAAATCCTAAATTAATTGCCAATCGCACTAAGGTCAACGATTTTGTTCTGTTTTCAGGTGTTGCATAGGCGCTAAGCGATACAAACATTGCTGGTCGAAACATATCGGCTACAGTCATTAACAAAAACATAGAAACACAAAGTCCGTTAAAACTGGTAACATATTGCAATCCTAAAAGCATTAGTCCGCTTACAAATAGGCTAAAAATCATGATTTTATAAAAACCAATTTTATCGGAAAGTTTTCCGCCAAGCCACGAACCTAACATTGATCCAGAACCAAACGCGACCATAATCCAACCTACTTTATTGTAATCGAAATGCAAATCTTCATTCAAATATTTTGAAAGAAATGGCAAAACCATTGTTCCAGCACGATTGATGAATGTAACAAGCGTTAGAATCCAAATTTCTCTAGAAAATCCTTTAAAGTTATTAATGTATTTGCGAAAAGCGTTTTGTAGCATTCAAATATTCATTTATTATACAAAGGTAAAAAACTTTGTGTCTTTGTGCCTTTGTGGCGAATAAACTTTAAATTACTTTTGCACATGCAATTTTTCAATCTTCATACGCACAAATTCACAAACAACTCTAGTATTTTGGAGTTAGTAAATCAATATCCGTGGGAATTTGATGCAACAATTCCACAGTATTCTATCGGAATCCATCCGTGGTATATCGACCAAAATCGATTGGAAAGTGACTTAAAAACCATTGAAGAAAAACTGCAATTAAAAGAATGTTTAGCACTTGGAGAATGCGGATTAGACAAGCGAATTGAAATTCCGTTAGCTTTACAAACAGAAGTTTTTGAAAAACAAATTGCTTTAGCAGAACTATACAAAAAACCATTAATTTTGCATTTAGTTGCAGCGTTTGATGAGTTAATTGAAATTAAAAAGCGATTGAAAATTTCAGTTCCAATTATCATTCATGGATTTTCTAAAAACGAACAAGTTGCCAAACAATTAATTGATAATGGATTTTATCTTTCTTTTGGAAAATATCTTTTGAGAAATCCTGAAGTAGAATCAGTTTTCAAATCCATTCCAAATGATAGATTTTTTCTAGAAACTGATACAAATGAAGAAACTTTAGAAGAAGTTTATGAATTGGCAGCAAATTATAAAAAATTAACAATAAAGGAATTACAAGAAATAATTGCAAATAATTATATATCTGTATTTAAGATGTAACTGTCATCCCGAGCGCAGTTGAGGGAACATACTAAAATAAATTTAACATAAAATAGAGGATGCGATTGCTTCGTTCCTCGCAATGACAAAATGGCAAAGTGGCAAGAAAGAGCAGAATTATTGTTCAAAAAAGAAGGATTAGAAAATCTTAAAAACGCAAATGTTTTAGTAGTTGGAGTTGGTGGTGTCGGTTCATTTGCAGCTGAATTTTTAGCTCGTGCAGGAGTTGGAAGTATAACTATAGTTGATGGCGATGTTGTTGATATTACTAACATTAACCGACAATTACCAGCATTACATTCTACTGTAGGAATGACAAAAATTGATGTGGTTGGCAATCGATTAATGGATATAAATCCAGAGTTGAATTTGACGAAAGTCCAAGAATTTTTATCGCCAGAACGCGCTTTTGAAATTGTGGACGAAAAATACGATTACGTTTTAGATTGTATTGATAGTGTGACTCCGAAATTAAATTTAATAATTGGAGCCAAACGCAAACGAGTAAAAATCATTTCTTCAATGGGCGCAGGTGGAAAAATGGAAGCGTCTAAAGTGAAAGTTGCCGATATTACAAATACAGTCAACTGTGTTTTTGCAAAAACGATTAGAAGACGTTTAAAAGAACACAAAATTGACAAGTTAAAAGTAGTTTTCTCATCAGAAATTCAAGACGAAAGCAGTTTAAAAATGACTGATGGAAGCAATTACAAACGCTCATTTTATGGAACAAATAGCTACATGCCAGGACTTTTTGGTTTGTATATGGCTGAAACAGTGATTCGATATTTGATAAAAAACGATAAAACTCAGGAATAGATTACTTCGTTCCTCGTAATGACATGATACAAACCGTAATTTTCGATATGGATGGTGTAATTGTAGATACTGAACCAGTACATCATTATGCTTATAACCAACTTTTTAAGCAATTAAATCTTGATGTTTCACCAGAATTCTATGCCTCATTTACTGGATTTTCTACTAAAAATACCTTTGAAAAAATCAAAGCTACTTTTGGTGTTCAAGAAGATACAGAAAAGTTAATTGCATTAAAACGACAACTTTTTAACGATGCGTTCGATCAAAAAGAAGATTTATATTTGTTAGAAGGTGTTGAAGATTTAATCAAGGATTTGCACAAAAACGGAATGCAGTTAGTATTGGCTTCGTCTTCTGCAAAAGTCACTATTGATAGAATTTTCAAACGATTTGACTTGTATCAATACTTTACGCACATTGTTTCGGGAGAAGATTTTCCGCAGTCGAAACCACATCCAGCGATTTTTCAGCACGCTGCTTTTTTATCAAAAACTCCTATTGAGAATTGCATCGTAATTGAAGACAGTACTAACGGAATTAAAGCTTCAAAAGCAGCTGGAATTTATTGTATTGGTTATGATAGTCCGAATTCGAAACTGCAAGATTACTCTTTGGCCGATGAAGTGGTATTTGATTTTAAGGAATTGAATTTTGATAGGATTAAAAATATTTCTACGTAAGATTCTCCTCCTTTGGAGGAGTGCCTGAAAGGCGAGGTGGTTTAAATAATTGTTATGAAAGAAATTATAACTCACATAAACGAAATACCAATCAAAAGAAATTTTGTTGAAAACCTTCCATATAATATTAAATTAAAATCCAGAGCAAGAGCATTACGAAAAGCTGGAAATTATCCAGAAGTAGTTTTTTGGTTGCAAGTAAAAAAAAATGGATTTCACAACATAGACTTTGATAGACAAAGAATTATTGGAAATTATATTGTAGATTTTTATGTAAAAACACTTGGATTAATTGTTGAAATTGACGGAGAAAGTCACAATGACAAAGAAGATTATGATAACAAACGTGAGGAATATCTTGATTCTTTAGGTTTGAAGATTTTTAAAACTACTAATTTTAGAGTTTTACATGATTTGGATAATGTTATGAAAGAATTGGAATTGTTTATTATTGCGTATTATTCTTGAGAGTTTTTTTTTTTTTTAAATAACTCATAGAACCACCTCGTCCTACGGACACTCCTCCAGAGGAGGAGAAATCTAAAAAGGATGTTTGTGTTTTTTATTGGGATTTTGTAATATACTGCATAAGCCACCTCGTCCTTCGGACACTCCTCCAAAGGAGGAGAATCATTCTAAGACTATCAGTTTTAACCCACAGCTTCTTTATACACTCGTAAACATCTTTCGCGAGCTTCTTTATGGTCAACAATAGGAGTTGGATAATGCAAAGTTTCCAATTCAGGAATCCATTTTTTGATGTATTTTAATTCTTTATCAAACTTTTTAATTTGCTCTGTTGGATTGAAAATTCTGAAATATGGAGCCGCATCAACGCCACTTCCTGCAGCCCATTGCCAATTACCAACGTTGCTTGCTTGTTCGTAGTCTAATAATTTGGTTGCAAAATACGTTTCACCCCAACGCCAATCGATTAGTAAATGTTTGCATAAGAAACTTGCTGTAATCATGCGCACACGATTGTGCATGTGACCTGTTTTGTTCAATTCGCGCATTCCGGCATCAACAAACGGATAACCAGTTTTTCCTTCACACCATTTTTTGAATAGGATTTCGTTGTTCTCCCATTTAATGGCATCATATTTCGGTCGAAAACTTGATTTGTTAGTATGAGGAAAGTGCCATAATATTTGCATAAAAAATTCTCTCCAAATCAATTCTTTTAAAAACGTTTCATTTTTACTTTCTAATGCTTTTGAAACCATTTTTCTGACAGAAACTGCGCCAAATCTTAGATAAATTCCGAGATAAGAAGTTTTGTTTAATGCTGGAAAATTTCGTGTTGCTTCGTAATTATCAATTAAATTATTTGAAATATCATAATTTGATACTTGTATTTCAGATTTCTCAAAACCAATATCAGATAAACTTAAAAACGGATAGGAGTGAAGTGCAATTTTACTTAAATAATCTTCTGATTTGTAATTGATTAACTCAATTGATTTGAAAACTGTTTTCCATTTGTTAGAATACGGCGTATAAACAACATACGGTGTTCCGTCGTCTTTTACAATTTCACTTTTTTCAAAAATAACTTGGTCTTTACTGGTTTTGAATTCGATATTATGTTCTTTAAACAAATGGTATAAATCCAAATCACGTTTACGAGCATAAGGTTCATAATCATGATTAGTGTAAATTGATTTTACCTCATTTTCTGAAACTAATTTTTTATAAACTTCAAAAGGTGTTCCATGAAAAATTGCCAATGATTTTCCGATACTTTGTAGCTGACTTTGGATTTTTTCCAATTGTTGATGAATGAATGTAACTCTTGCATCATCTTTTGGAAGTTGTGAAAGTATGGAATCATCAAAAATAAATATAGGCAAAACCTCTTCACCACTATTTAAAGCATGAAAAAGTCCTGTGTTATCCTCTAATCGTAAATCTCTTCGAAACCAAAATATGTTCATTGTTTTTTAATTTGTTTAAAATGGTTTAATGTTGTTTAAAATAGTTAAATTACTTCAACAAAATTAGACATTTAACCATTAACTAATAAAGTAGACATCCCTCCATCTACATGGAAAATTTGACCCGAAATCCAATTGCTTTTTTCACTTAATAAGAAACTTGCCATTTGAGCAATATCTTGAGATGTTCCTACTTTTTTCATCGGATTTCGATCGGCTGATTTCTCTTTTTTCTCGTCCGAATTTAAGAATTTATTTGCTAATGGTGTATCCGTTAATGATGGTGCAATTACATTGACTCTAATTTTCGGTGCATATTCGGCTGCTAATGCTTTTGCAAAACCTTCAATTGCTCCTTTAGATGCTGAAACGCTGGTATGAAATGGCATTCCCATTTTTACTGCAACCGTACTGAATAATACGATACTAGACTGATTTGAAGCAGTTAAATTTGGTAAAACCGTTTGGATAACTTTTACTAAACTGATAAAGTTTACTTGTAAATCAGATTCAAAAGCATCAATTTTTAGTGCTTTAAACGGTCGTAGATTGATACTTCCCGGACAATATACTAATCCGTCAATGACTTCAGGTAATTGTGATACATCTAAAGTATCGGTTGTTGCATCAAACGGAATGTGTGTTACGTGTAAATCGGAAATGTTTTCATTGGTTCTTGAGGCTACAAATATTTTATTGTCATATTGTAATTCTGCTGCTATTGCTTGTCCGATTCCATACGAACCGCCTATTAATAATATGTTTTTCATGTTTATTTTTTTTTGATTTTAAAACGATTTTTGATTCGATTTCAGACGCGATGAATCGCGTCTCTACGAATTATATTCTCCGAACATTTCGATTAATTTTTTTCTTCTGTATTCAAATATTTCATTCAATTTAGGTTTAACTAAAAATGGATGAACTAACTGGCCTAATATTCCCATTGGAACTTTGTAATCTACAATATCTTCCATTTCAACACCACCCGGAATTTCTTTAATGAAATGTTTGTGATGCCACAGTGCATAAGGTCCGAAACGTTGTTCGTCAACAAAATATTTTTTATCTACAACTTGAGTAATTTCAGTAACCCATTTGGTCGGAATTCCTAAAATTGGCGTCACTATATACTGAATTATTTGCCCTGCAAACATTGGTCTATCTGCGCCAGAAAGGATTTTAAATCCCATATATTGTGGTGTTATTTTTTGAAGATTTTTCGGGTCTGAAAGTAAATTCCACGCTTCATCAATTGATATAGGCAAGTTTTGTTTGGTATGCAATCTGTATATTTTCATTGGTAGAAATAGAATTAATTTGCAACAAAAATACAAAATGTTTAATGATTATTTTGATTTGTTAAACAAAAAATAAATTGATTTAAGTTTAAATTAACATTTGAAGAAAATACAATTAGTAATTTTGACAAAACTAAATTTTAAAATTATGAAAAAAGTTATTGTAGTACTAGCCATGATGATTGCTAGTTATGCTATTCAAGCTCAAGTGAAAACACCGCAAGCAAGTCCGAAATCTACTATAGAACAAGTAGTTGGACTGACTAATGTAGAAATTAATTATTCTCGTCCGTGTGCTAAAGGAAGAACAATTTTTGGTGATTTAGTACCATTTGGAAAAATTTGGAGAACTGGAGCCAATGAAAATACAACTATTTCATTTAGTGATGATGTCACTATTGACGGAAAAACATTAGCGAAAGGAAAATATTCACTTTATACGTTACCAAAAGCTGATAATTGGGAAGTTATTTTTTATAAAACTACAGACAATTGGGGAAATCCGGAAGAATGGCAAGAGTCTAATGTTGTTTTAAGAGCCAATTCAAAACCAATTATGACTGATAGAAAATTAGAAACTTTTACAATTGCAGTTAATAATTTAAGTAATGATTCGGCAGATTTAGAATTGTCTTGGGAAAAAACTATTGTTGCGTTAAAGTTTAATGTTCCTACTCAAAAAACGGCTTTGGCTAGTATCAATAAAACATTATCTGGTCCATCTGCTGGTGATTTCTTTTCATCTGGACAATATTTATTTCAATCAAATGGTGATTTGAATAAAGCATTAGAATATGTAAACAAAGCCATTTCATTAACTAAAGAAGGCGAAGACGTTCCGTTTTGGTATTTACGTCAAAAATCTTTGATTCAAGCAAAACTTGGAGACAAAAAAAGTGCAATCGAAACTGCAAAATTATCTTTAGCGGCTGCGACTAAAGCTAAAAATGACGATTATGTTAAGATGAATAACGATAGTATTTCAGAATGGAGTAAAAAATAATTCTGTTTATATACAACCAAAAAAAAAGCTACAAGTTTTAAAACCTGTAGCTTTTTTTTATACTTCAATTATTCGATTAGAATTTCGTTGGTTGATAATGAATTGTGAGATTAACGAAAGAACAATAGTAAGCATTGCGCCAATAAAATTCAGCCAAAGAAAACTAACAACATCTAAATAGTAAATGTAAAATATCAATAATTGACTCGCAACTGCACTGTAAAAAATAGCTGTAGCTTTAATGTATTTGATATAAAAACCAACTAAAAATATTCCTAAAACGGTTCCGTAAAATATCGAACCAACAATATTTACTAATTGAATTAAATTTTCAAATAATGTTCCGACACACGCAAATAAAATTGCAATTATTCCCCAAAGTAATGTGAAATATTTAGTGGCATCTACATAATGTTTGTCTGATTTTTGGGTTTTTAAATTTCGTCTGTAAATATCAATTGCTGTTGTAGAGGCAAGCGCTGTTAGTCCGGATGCTGAAGACGACATGGCTGCCGACAAAATTACAGCAAGTAATAATCCGATTAATCCTTTGGGCAAATAATGCAAAATGAAATATAAAAAAACGTAATCTTTATCATTAGTTTCTGCTTTAGCATCTGCTTTGGTGATTAATTCTTTGGCTTGATCTCTTAATTCGCGTTCTTTTCCAGAAAGTGCTACCAATCGATTTCGTAGAATCGGATTGTCATAATTTTGATTCAAATGATCAATATAAATAAGATTGTATTCTTTTTTTTCTTCATTTAAAAGCTTTAATTGATTTTCAAGTTTGTGGTATTGATCAGCGTAAACCGATTTTTCAATTGTTTCTTTATTTACCGGATTAAAATTTAAAGGCACATCGTTGAATTGAAAAAACACAAAAACCATAACGCCAATGAGCAGAATAAAAAATTGCATCGGAACTTTAAGAAATCCATTCATAATTAATCCCATTTGACTTTCTTTATCTGATTTTCCAGATAAATAGCGTCCAACTTGCGATTGATCGGTTCCAAAATATGCCAAACTTAAAAAGAATCCACCTGCAATTCCGCTCCAAAAAGTGTATCGAGTTTCAGGATCAAATGAAAAATCTACAATATTCATTTTTTCATTTGCACCAGCAATATGAAGTGCATTTGAAACAGTCATTTCGTTGGGTAACAAATGTAGAATCAAGAAAAAAGTGATTATCATACCACTCATTATCACAAACATTTGTTGTTTTTGAGTAACATTAACCGCTTTTGTTCCACCAGAATAGGTGTAAATAATAACTAAAACTCCGATAATAATATTCAACATTGTTAAATTCCAACCAAGTAATGTTGACAGAATTATTGAAGGTGCATAAATTGTAAGTCCGGTTCCTAAACCGCGTTGCACCATAAATAGGAGTGAAGCAATAGTTCTAGTTTTTAAATCGAATCGTTGCTCAAGATATTCATAAGCCGTAAAAACTTTGAGTTTGTTATAAATAGGAATAAATGTTAAGCAAATGACAACCATTGCAATTGGAAGCCCAAAATAGAATTGCACGAATCCCATTCCGTCATGATACGCTTGACCTGGAGTTGAAAGAAATGTAATTGCACTGGCTTGAGTTGCCATTACTGATAGACCAACCGTCCACCAATTAGTTTCTTTGTTTCCAAGAATATAATCTTCTACATTCTTGCTTCCTTTGGTTTTATAAACGCCATAAGCTACAATAAAAAGCAGCGTTACTGAAAGTACAATCCAATCTAGTTTTTGCATGTTAAGAAAAGATTTGCATTAAAATAAAAAAAATCACAATATATACTGCGTTGATAACCAGTAACCAAGTGTAACTATTTTTCCATTTATGTTGTTTTTGTGTTTCCATATTATTTTCCAATTGCGATCATGTTTGCTAGTAGTCTAAAAGCTCCAGCAACACCTTCTGGAAGTTCTCTAAAAAAGCTAATTCCTGTATAAATGTAATGTCCTTTTCCGTAATTGGCTACTAAAATTGCTCCATCTTTAGGCGTTTCACCTTTATCATTGGACGAAATAATTGCAGTGTAATTTTTATCCCATTCACTAGGATAATACAAACCTTGTTCTTGTTTCCAGCCTTCAAAATCTTTAGAAGTTATTTTATTTGGATAATTTAAAATCGGATGTTCTGACGCTAAAAACCGAACTTCTGCATTTTCCTCAGTAACACGATCTCTTGAAACTTTGAACGGAAATGGTCCTAAATCTTTGGTTACAAATTCGTCTAAAGTGTTGTATTGCACAATCATAGTTTTACCACTTTTAACTAAATCTAAAAGTATATTTTGCTTAAAGCTTAACGCATTTACAACATTATAGGCACGAATTCCAGTAATAATTACATCAAAATTTTGAAGTTTTTCAGTAGTAATTTCATCTGGTTTTACAATTGAAACTTGGTAACCCATTTGCATCAAACTCTTAGGAACTTCATCGCCTGCGCCCATTATATAGGCAATTTTTTCATCTTTAGTTTTGATGTTAAGCTTTATTGCTTTGGCTTCGGCTGGTTTTAAAACCATTTGTTTGTAAATGTGCGGATAATTGATGTCAATTTTTTCTTTATCAAATGTTTGTCCGTCAACAATAACACTACTTTTAATTACAATTTCTGAAGCTTCTTTAGATGGCGTAACCGTAAAAACTGCAATTTGTTCTTCGCCTTTTTTAGATAGTGTAAACGGAATTGTAGCAGGAGTAACGCTCCAATTTGAAGGAACATTTAATTGCACCATTCCTGAAACATTTTCTTTTCCTGATTTTAGTATTACAGAAATTGTTTTTTCTTTGTTGTTCGGAAAAATATAAACTTTTTCTTTAATGGATGAAGTTACGATAGGAACAATATCTAATGGTTGATAGACTTCACCTTTTACATCGTCATTAT
This sequence comes from Flavobacterium sp. SUN046, assembly GCF_028867965.1. GTDB lineage: Bacteria > Bacteroidota > Bacteroidia > Flavobacteriales > Flavobacteriaceae > Flavobacterium. The sequence goes on along the minus strand of NZ_JAPQNT010000011.1, from coordinate 26,193 downwards.
ATTTATAAACTATGTTTTTTTCAAATGGAATTGCAACACCTTCAATTTCAATATTGAACGTTACTTTTGCATTTCTAATGATGTCGGGTTTGCCAATATTGTTTTGGTCATCAACACGATACATTCCAACTGTTCCTTTTTCTATTAAATAATAAGGTTGTGTGTAGTCTAAAATTGAAGAAAAATCCAGTTCTAATGTTTGATTAACTAGTTTATTATTCACTAATTCTGTAACAACTTGAGTCGTCATTGAACTCGGATTGGAAGTAATTGAATTCAAATTGATTTTCAGATCACTTCTATTAATAGCCTCAATTTTTACTTTCAAAATACTTTTATTTGTAGCTTCTTGGCTGTCTGAAACTGCTTCAAGATACAATCCTGAACATGCCGCTATAATTTTCTTAATTTCTTGCAATTTGATTTCTTTCCAGTGTTTATCGTCTAATTTTTGAATTAAATCATACGCTTTTACTAATTCTGAAACACTGGCAGCAGGATTTTTAAAATCAAAATTCTTTTGAACATTTGCTAAAAGTTCACCAATTGGTTTTCCGTTTGCAACACGATTCCAAGTAGTATCAATTCCTTCAAAAATATTGGTTTTATCTTGTAAGTTTGAACCTTTTAAAAACTCTAAATATTCGTCTTCTTCACCACGAGTTCCAGTGCTACCAAAGCCTTGTGATTGATGGCGACTTCTGCTTAATGCGGCAATTTCTTGATTGGATTTTCCGAATTGTTCATAGTAAACTCCGGTTTGTAATTTACTCAAATTGGTTTTATCGGCGGCATCAAACTTTTCTTTGCTTCCATAAAACCACCATGAAGTGTTGAAAAACAAACGCTTGGGTTGCCAAGTAGTTGTTAATGATAATTGTTCGGGAAAAGCAGTTGGATCATTTACTTTATCAAAAGCTTCTACGCTTAACATTGCAGATGAAGTGTGATGTCCGTGGGTTGTGCCAGGTGAACGATGATCGAATCTATTGATGATTACATCGGGTTGAAAATTTCTGATTACCCAAACAACATCACTTAGAACTTGATTTTTATTCCAAATTTGCAAGGTTTCATCAGGGTTTTTAGAAAAACCAAAGTCGTTAGCGCGTGAAAAAAATTGTTCACCGCCATCAATTTTTCGAGCTTCAATTAATTCTTGTGTACGAATAACACCCAATAATTCTCTTAATTCGGGTCCGATTAAATTTTGTCCACCATCACCGCGAGTTAATGATAAATAGCCAGTTCTTGCATTTTTTTCATTTGATAAATAAGAAATCAAACGAGTATTTTCATCATCAGGATGCGCCGCGATGTAAAGTACTGAACCAAGAAAATTTAATTTTTCTAATTGATGGTAAATTTCTACCGAATTAGGTTTTGCAGGTTGTTGGGCTGTAACGGTAATACTTACAGTTAAAAAAAGTAAAAGTAAATTGAATTTGAAATGTTGCATTATTGATTATTTTTTTGCAATGATTTCAAATGTAGTAATAATAATAAATAAGAACATTTGTTTTGTTAAATTTTGGAATTTCTTTAACAAAAAAAAGAGTAAAAACGTATTTGTCTTTACTCTATACTATTTCTTTTAAAATTGTTTTTTATAAAAGCAAAATAAGTAATAGAACAATTATAATAATTGCTCCAACTGAAAGATATACACCATTTCCAGAAGCTTTTAAGTTAGCTTTAATAGCTTTAACTTCTTTGCGTAGTGCTTTTTTTTCTGATGAATTCAAATTGGATTTATCCATTGTTTTAATTTCATCAAGACGGTTTAAAAGCGTTTTCACTTCGGCTGGAACTTCTTTAGGATTTGCTGACGCGGTTACAGGTTCAATTGTTTTAGCTGCTACCGTATTAGGTAAAACAGTTAGCGTCATTAACGCGATAATTGTAAATAAAGTTAATTTTTTCATTTTGTTAAATTTTAAGGTTAGATTAATTAATAATGTAAATATAGTTTATAAGTTGTTTTGGTTATTATAAAATTCTAACAGAATCTTATATGATTTAGTTCATTACTAAACCTTTTTCTTTTAATTCTGCTTTTTTCTGTGCTTGCATCGCGGCAAGTTTTCCTTTTCGGTCGTTAGAGTAATAAGGAAACGTTTTTTTGTTTTCGGCTAAATTTTCGAATGGTTTTTCTCCAAAATAATCTGTAATAGGAACGTTGTAATTATTATAAACAGAATAACCTCTGTAATCATTCGGAATTGATTTATCTTTAATCCATTCGCCATTAACTTTAAAAATGAACTCTGATGTTTTATTGTCAAAATAGGCTTCTAAATTGGGATAAAAATTATAACGAATTCCTTTGAATGATTCTGTTGTTTCGGTTTGGATTTGGGCAACAGAATTGTTCAAATTGGTTTGCGCGTTTGCTGAAAAAACTACCAAAAGTATTGCAATACTACCTAAATTAATTACTGTTTTCATGACTCTTTATTTATTTGTTTTTGATAGTTCAAAGTTCACAAATAACAGAGCGTTTAGTGTTATATAAAACTAGGATTTAGTTATATAATTTTTGTAACGTACTAAATTAATTATTTTTTTTTGTTCAGTTCTTCCTTCTTTTTAGCTTCCGCTTTTTCTTTCTTTTTAAAATAGCCACGCAATAGAAAGTTATGTTTGGCAGCTTCCATATTTTCGTTTAATCCTTTAGAACTGTTTTTCAAGTTGATTAAAGTTTTATCAATGTTATTTGCCATGCTTTTATCTTGAATTAATCGTCCGAGTGTTCCATCGCCACGATTTATTTTACCCAATATTAAATTAATTTCAGAGGTTGCTATTGCGGCATTATCGGCTGTTGTTTTTAAACTACTCATTATGGCATCTGTTTCAATAGGTTCGGTTGAACTTATACTTTGTCCATCATTTAATAATTTAGCTTTCGAGCTTCCTTGAGAGATTACAATTAATTTATCGCCAATAATTCCTTCTGATCCAATTCCTGCTTGAGAATCTGAATGAATAAATTTTTGAACACTTTTCTTAATTAGCATTGTAACGCTAACGGTTGAGTCGTTGATGATTTCAATATTATCGACAGTTCCAATATTTATGCCTGAAAATCGTATTGCACTTCCAACCTGTAATCCGCTTACATTTTTAAATTTTGTAGAAAGTTTAAAAACTGGATCAAACAGATTTTTTTGTTTTCCGATAATAAAAATTGCTGCAATAAAAAGTACTAATCCTGCAATTATAAAAATTCCTAATCTAATTTTGAATCCTTCTTTATTTGGTTCCATCGTAATGTAGTTTTTTGGTTTTAAAAAATGAACTTATGTACTCGTCGGTTTCGTTTTCAAATTCGGCTAATGTTCCATCTTTGTAAACTTCTCCATCTTTAATCATTATTATTCTATCTGCCACTGTTCGTACACATTCTATATCGTGTGTGATTATTATTGACGCTGTTTTGTATTTTTTTTGAATATCATTTATTAAGACACTAATTTCTTCCGATGTTACTGGATCTAAACCAGTTGTGGGTTCGTCATATAAAATAATTTCTGGGTCAACAATAATTGTTCTTGCCAAGCTAATTCTTTTTCGCATTCCGCCAGAAAGTTGCGAAGGCATTTTATTTAAAACATCTTGCAATCCTACATTTTCTAATGCTTCAAGAACTTTAGAATCTATTTCAGATTCGGTCAATTCTTTTTTTAGACGTCGCAGCGGAAATTCTAGATTTTGTTTTACTGTCATAGAATCATACAAAGCACCATTTTGGAATAGAAATCCTATTTTTTTTCGGATGTCATATATTCCTTCGTTTATATCTTTTCCAAAGACTGAAATTGTTCCTTTATCGGCTTTGATTAATTGAACAATACATTTTATTAATACCGATTTTCCGCCACCAGATTTTCCTAAAACAACTAAATTTTCTTCTTTATGAAGTTGTAATGAAACATCATTGAGTACGGCTAAATTGCCAAAACTCTTTTTTAAATTTTTAATTTCGATTACAGTTTCTTCTGTTTTCATATAAGATAATTTATTTGTCAAATGTTATTATAAAAATAAATCTGTAATTTGAACCGCTATTAAATCAACTAAAATCACTAAAAATGAAGCTGTTACTACTGATGTGTTTGCTGCGATACCAACACTTTCTGTTCCACGTCCAGCATTAAAACCTTTGTAACATCCTACCAAACCAATTACGGCTCCAAAGAAAAATGATTTAATTACAGCAGGAACAAAATCAATGAAATCAACTTTACCAAATGCCTGTGAAACAAAGAGATATAAATTTAATTCACCTTTAATATTGGTGCCAATCCAACTGCCTAAAAGTCCCAAAGCATCGGCATAAATACTTAAAATTGGTATCATTAAAGTTGCTGCTAAAACTCTCGGAATAATTAAAAATTTTATCGGATTTGCAGACGAAACTTCCATAGCGTCAATTTGTTCTGTAACGCGCATTGAACCTAATTCGGCACCAATGCTTGAACCAATTTTTCCTGCACAAATCAAGGCTGTTATAACGGGTCCCATTTCTCTAATGAGTGAAATTGCAACCATGTTGGGTAGCATGTTTATAGCTCCAAATTTCAATAAAATTGGTCGGGATTGAATGGTTAAAACTAAACCAATTATTGTTCCTGTAACTGATATTAATGCAAATGATTTTGTACCAATTTGATGGCATTGTTTGATGAATTCTTTAAACTCAAATCCTTTTGAAAAGGTGTTTTTAATAATTTTAAGTAAGAATAAAAAAACCGATGCAGTATTCATTAGAAAAACATTTATTTTAGAAGTGTTTTCTATAGTAGAATTGCTAATTTCAACGGTAAGATTTTTCAATTTTGCAATCGGAATATTTTTTTTCATAAGAATGTTTTTATTCAGATTTTCAATACTTTACTTATTAATTTTAATAAATAAAAGTATCAATTATTTGTTTTTTTTGTATAAACAAATGACTGAATATAAACTTAATTAATGTTATATAATTTTGAAAAAATATTGTAAGTTTTCACTAGTAAGATTAAGTAAATACATTACTAATTAATCGGTAAATTCTTTGTCTTCGAATGTATCTTTAATAATTGAAATTCCTTTTTGGAGTAGTAAATTGTTAGGATACGTTGCTGTTTCTCCAGATTCTAATTTTAAATGAATGTGAAACGCATTAATGTCTTCGATTATTCCTTGAATAGGAAAATCTTTGTCGTGAATTTTTATTACATCACCAATTCTAAATGGAAAGAAAAAGAATAAAATTACTCCGGATGTAATGTTGCTCAAAATTGACCATTGGGCAAACATTGCTACGCCAACGACTGTGGTTATTGAAGAAACCGTTAAAAGAATATCTTTTTTTTCGACACCCCAAATAACGATTAAGATAATTATTGCAAGAATATTGATTAAAAGATGAATGTATTTTATTACCAAATTGGCTCTTCGTTCTAGCCGTTGATGGTTTCTTGCATACCGTTTAACTAGCTTATCTACGACTATTCGTAAACCTATTACAATCAAGATAAGAATTGAAGATGTAATAGTTTCGGCAGTAACGTTATTTAAAATAGTCATTTTAAGATTTTAATTACAAATGCCCAGTTCCGGTTCGTTGATTGATGTAATTTAATTGATGTTCAGCAACATAGTTGCGAAAAAGGTCTAATAATGTTTCGTAGTATTTTTGTAAATTTTGAACATTTACTTCAGGACGACTGTCAATTGGAATTGTAATTGGCATTTCGTTTAAATATTTGGATAATTCAGGATAATTTTCTTGAATTACCATGGTTATCTTTAAGATTTTAGCGTTTATTTCTTCTTCGGTTTCCATTTTCATTTTATTTAAAAGGCGTTCTTTAGAATGGTAAATTTACAAACTTTAAATTAATATAGATGTTAAATGTTTGTATACTTTTTCAGTTGGTAAACCTACAACATTTGTATACGAACCTTCAATTTTAGTGATTCCTATGAGTCCAATCCATTCTTGAATTCCGTAGGCTCCAGCTTTATCAAATGGTTTGTAATTTTCTAAATAATAATGAATAGCATCATCAGATAATTCATTGAAAGTTACTTTGGTTACATCAAAAATAGTTTCTGTTGTTGTTCTAGTTTTAAAACAAACTGAGGTAATCACTTCGTGCGTTTCATTGGATAATGATTTTAAAATTTGAAATGCATCTTCATAATTTTTTGGTTTTCCTAGTGCTTTATTGTTTAGCCAAACTAAAGTATCACTAGTAATTAAAATTTCATTTTCTAAAATTTCGCCATCAAATGCTTTTGCTTTTAGCGCTGCCAAATAATTAGTAATTTCTTCAGCTTTTAGATTTTCGGGATAAATTTCTTCAATTTCTTTTAATCGGATTTCAAACTTCAAGTCTAAATCTTTAAAAAACTGTTGACGTCGCGGTGAGCCTGACGCCAAAATGATTTTATATTCGTTTACATTATCTTTAACCATGATGTAAAATATTTAAAGTTACAACAGCAATAGAAAGAATTCCGAAAAAAATGATCCATTTTAATACTGTACTAATTGCACTGTAATCACTTTTTTGTTTAGCATTCCAAATTTTGAAAAGGCAAAAAATCATTGGCGCAATTACTACTGCGAGCATGTAAATTATTGCAATAATCAAATTATTTTCAAGCAAATAAGTATTGCTGTAATACATTAAATATAAAGTTGGAATAAGTAAAATCACAAAGGCTATTTTTGATGTTTTTTCAACTCCAATTGCAATTGGTAAAGTATTCATTGATTGCGATTTATCACCTTCAATATCTTCAATATCTTTAATTATTTCACGAACTAAATTTATTATAAAAGCAAATTTTGCATAATCAAATAATATCGAAAATGCCACTGCCATTTGTGGACGATTGATATCAAATGTATTCGGAAAAATATCAAATATGCCAATAATGATTACACTAAAAGCTAGCAAAGCAGCAACCACTGTATTTCCTAAAAGCGGAATTTGTTTCAATGTACTTGCATAAAAATAAAGTAAAGTTGCTATTAAAATAAAAATAACGGCAAAATTTGGATGTTCAATAGAATTAGATAAAATGAATCCGCAAGCGACACCAGTTATTGTTAGTCCAGCATAAATATTATAAGCCATTGATTCAGAAATGCTTTTTCCGATAATTACTTTTTCTGGTTTGTTTTCGTCATCGGTTTCTTGATCAAAAATATCATTGATTACATAGCCTCCAGCCGCAATTAAAACGGTTGCAAGAATCAACAAAGTGTATTGCCAATAAAATAAGGATAGTGGAATTTTTATAAGTTCTAAAAAGCCAAATCTGAAAATTAATTGCATTAATGCTAGCAATAATAAGTTTTGGTATCGTATTAGTTTTAAATATTTCATGTAGTTAATCATGTTTTCCGTTATAGTACAAATGCCATTTTCCTTGTACTTTCATCACTTGTTCAATTACTTCACGAACAGCGCCTTTTCCACCATTTTTGTGCGAAATATATTTTGAAATTGCTTTAATTTCTGCGCTTGCATCTTGCGGACAAGTTGGCAAACCAACCAATTGCATCACGTGATAATCTGGAATATCATCACCCATATATAACACGTTTTCGGGATTGATATTGTATAATTCGGTATATTCTTTAAAAGTAGCAACTTTGTCTGGTGAAGCCAAATGAATGTCGTGAATTCCTAAATTTCTTAATCTTATTCTAACGCCTTCGTTGTTACCGCCCGATATTATACACACATTATAACCGCTTTCTAAAGCTGCTTTCATGGCAAATCCGTCTCGTATGTTCATGATGCGCAGCATTTCGCCAGTAGGAGTGATGTGCACCGAGCTGTCGGTTAAAACGCCATCTACATCAAAAATAAATGTGGTAATATCGTTTAGAATTTCTTTATAACTTTTTGCCATCGTCAATAATTGATTTTGTTAAGATTTTGTATATTTCTTTTTGGTTTTCGTTATTTAAAAATGCCAAATGCGAATTGATTGTTTGTGTATCTTTTCGTTTGGCTGGACCAGTTTGCGCTTCGTTGGGAGAAAGTAATTGAATTTTATGAGCTGTTTCGGTAATTAAAGGTTTCAAAATAGCGAATGGTATGTTATTTTCAATGCAAATATCATTTCCTATTTTGTACAAATGATTTACAAAATTACTTACAAAAACTGCCGAAACATGCAGCGATTTGCGTTGTTCCGAGTTAATTTCGAGAACCACATCTGAAATACTTGAAGCAACATCTGTTACTAATTTTAAATCGGTTTCATTTTGAGCTTCTAAGCAAATTGGAATTTCTTTAAAATTTATTTCTTTTAATTTTGAGAAAGTTTGCAACGGATAAAAAACAGCTTTCCTATTGGAATCATCCAACTCATTAATTGAAACACTTCCAGAGGTATGCGCTACTAATTTATTATTAAAAGAAACTGATTTTGATACCAAATTAATAGCATCATCAGAAACAGCAATTAGGTACAAATCGGCATCAATAAATTCAGAAAATTCAGAAATAATTTTATTAGAAGCTACCAAATGAATTACTGCATCTTTATTACGAGCAAATACTTGAACCAATTCTAAATTTTCTGATTTAGAAATAGCTTGAATAAGATGTTGCGCTACATTTCCTGAGCCAATTATGGATATTGAAATCATTTGGTAAAAATATTGAAAAAATACGGCATCAAAAAATGTTTGGTATTTTTAATATTTTTTTATTTGATTTAAAAAATGCATTTAAAATTTAATGAGATTAGCTTCTTGATTAATAATCTCATTTCAAGAGTTTGAGACTATAAAAAAAGTCGGAATAGCAATATCCCGACTTTTTTTAAATATTTTTAACCTAATTATTTATTAAACTGCTCATTTAATCAATTTTTATTCGGTTTTACTATATTAATTAATAATTCAAATTCATTCCAAAACCTACACCCATATCACTGTCATAATGAGTGGTTATTCCTAAATTTCGTTTAATTATGTATCGTAAACCTGCCATATATTCTTTATCGGTATTCCACATTAAACTCATTCGTAGTCGTTTAGAAACCGGAATGTCATTTCGCATTAATTGAAATCTAATAGTTCCGTTGGTAAATACTTCTGCTTGAGCTTTTACTAACATTGGAAGTGTGTATTCTAATCCGGCACTAAAAAGAGAACGATTATTTTTAGTACTAGTTTGGTTAAAAATATTTTTTTCCATTTCGTCTTCTTCCATGTGTCTATAACGCCAATCGAATCCTATAAACGGCATGATCCACTGCATTTTTCCAATATAGCGTCCAATATGGGTTTCGGTTTCATAGCCGTGGTGTTTATTATATCCCAAACGCCATTCGGTACCAATACTCCAACGCGTACTTTGATACATAGCTTCTCCATCGTTTCCGTTGGTAGCAAAATCATTTTCGCCCATGAAATGAAATCTTCTATCGTCGGCATATAATTTTCTTTGTGCTAATTTTGGATTTGTAATTTCTGGATTAGCAGCTTGATTTTCATAACTAAAAATGCGGCCCATGCCACTCATCATGTGGTATAAAATATGACAGTGAAAAAACCAATCACCTTCAACATTGGCATTAAATTCAAAAACATCGGTTTCCATTGGCATAATATCAACAATGTTTTTTAACGGTGCATAATCGTCTTGACCATTTAATAATCTAAAATCATGACCGTGTAAGTGCATTGGGTGGCGCATCATTGAGCCGTTGTAAATTGTGATGCGTACATTTTCGCCTTTTTTGATTAAGATTTTATCAGTTTCAGAAACTACTTTGTTGTCTAAACTCCAAACGTAGCGGTTCATATTTCCTGTTAACTCAAATTTTAATTCTCTTATTGGTGCGTCTTTTGGAAGTGTAGTTTTAGTTGGCGATTTCAACATTGCATAGTTTAGCGTGACAATATCAGACAATTTGTTACTATTATAATCGTCTTCTGACATTTTCATATTGCCCATTTTAGAAGTTTCTTTTTTTGCATTTCCGGTGATTTCTGGATACATTACAACGTTCATGTCCATTTGGTTGTACGACATTTGCATTCCCATATCATTTAAATCACCATTCATTTTCATCATACCATTCATCATTTTCATTCCGTCAAAATATTTTAATTTTGGTAAGGCAGCAGTTAATTGTTTGATACCATCACCTAAATATAATGAAGCTGATTTAGTTCGATCTTCTGATGTTACTAAAAATTCATAAGCAGTTTTATCGGCTGGAATGGTTACTATTACATCATAAGTTTCAGAAACGGCAACTATTAATCGATCTACTTCAATGGGTTCAACATCATTACCATCGTTGGCTACAACGGTTATTTTTCCGCCAGCATACGTTAGCCAAAAATAGGTTGAAGCGCCACCATTAGATATTCTTAACCTAACTTTATCTCCAGCTTTGAATTGAGAAAGTTGGCTTTCATTTTTTCCATTAATTAAGAATTTGTTGTAATACACATCACTTACGTCCATTGCATTCATGCGTTTCCACTCGTTAGCAACTTTAGTTTTAAAATAACCTTGTTTAATGGCTTCACTATAACTTTGCGTTGTTCCTTTTTGAATAGCAAACCAATCGGTAGCGTTGTGCAACATTCGGTGCACATTTTCTGGTTTTACATCAGTCCATTCGCTTAAAACTATTGGAACCGAAGGCAAATCATCAATACCTTTTCTAAAAGTTGGATCATCTGCTTTTTTTAGCATTACAAAATTACCGTACATACCAATTTGTTCTTGTAGTTCAGTATGGCTGTGATACCAATGTGTGCCGTGTTGAATAATTGGAAATTTATATAAATGCGTTGTATGAGGTTTGATTGGCATTTGAGTAAGATTAGGAACGCCATCGTATTGATTGGGTAAAAATAATCCGTGCCAGTGCAGTGAAGTATCTTCATTTAACTCGTTATGTACATATATTTCAGCAATATCACCTTCGGTAAAAGTTAATGTTGGCATCGGAATTTGTCCGTTTACCGCAATAGCATGTTTGGGCTTCTCGCCAAAATTTACTATTGTATCTCTAACATATAAATCATATCGAACTACTTTTTGTGATAAAACAGATTGAGAAATAGTTAATACTATTATTGAAGTTATCAATAATTGTAAGCTTTTTATTTTTTTATTTTTCATAATATTATATTAGTTGGATTATCATAAATCCACTCATTAAAATCATTAAAGCATCTTCAATAATAGTAACACTGCTCATTGGTAAATTAAAAATTGCACCCAAACAAGCACATTGAATTTTCTTTTTATTTAAAACAGTTTGTAATACTCCAATAATGCTGATTGTCATAACTATGAACACTATTAAATTAGTTATCAAAGGATTAAAATTAACTATAAAAGCAATTCCGAAACTTAATTCTATAAAAGCATAAAAGTAACCCCAAATTCGAATTTTCTTTGCAATTAAATCATACATGCTATAACTCTCTGCAAATCCTTTTAGATTCAATAATTTGAAAAACGAAAACACTAAAAAGAATCCTGCCATAAAATGTCGCATCCATTGCATTACATCAAAAAGTTGATTGATTAATTGAATTAAAATTGTTGTCAAACTAATGTAGAAAAAAATAAATAAAATGGGTTTGTAGGTTTCAAACCAACTTTTTGTTTGCTCTATTATTTCTTCATGTTCTATAGCTGAAATAGTGTATTTTGAATCTAAAACTTTTTGTAAATTAGCTAAAGAAACGTGTTTGTCCATAGTTATTGTAGCTGATTTATTTTCTTTTGAAATTACTACATTAGTTACGTTTTCAACAGTTGATAAAGCCGATTTTACTTTTGCCTCACAACTTGAACATGTCATTCCGGTTACTTGATATTTGTGTTCCATTTTTTATTTTTTTTAAATTACTATAAATAATGATACAAATTTCGGTATTGAATAGAACTGTAGTGTTATGAAATTTTGGTTATGATTTGTAACTTTTACAAATCTTCAATTTGTTTTCGCTTTTTGTCTTTTAGTTGTTTGTAATAAGTAGGTGAAAAACCGGTAACTTTCTTGAACTGATTACTTAAATATGCAACGCTACTATAATTAAGGTAAAAAGCAATTTCACTTATTGACATTTCATCATACATCAATAATTCTTTTACTTTTTCAATTTTTTGGCTAATGAAATATTTTTCTATGCTAGTATTTTCTACTTCAGAGAATAAATTACTCAAGTTGCTGTAATCTTGTGCTAAGTGACTTGATAAATAATCAGAAAGATTGGTATTAATTTCATTATTTTTATTGTGAACTAAATCAATAATTAGGGTTTTAATTTTGTCAATTGTTTTACTTTTTTTGTCGTCAATCAATTCAAATCCTAATGGTTTTAAATGTTCTGAAATTGTTGCTTTTTGTAAATCAGTTACCGTATTTAATGTTTTAACTTCACCTAGATTAACCGAAGAAAGTTGAAGTCCGAGTTTTTCTAACTCGGACTTTACAACCATTTTACATCGGCTACAAACCATATTTTTAATGTAAAGATTCACTATTTTATGGTTTCCACAGTCTTGCCACAACTCAACATTTGAGAACCATAATAAGGATTTTTAATAGCATTTTCTTTACTTAACCAATCGGCACCTTTTCCGTCGTTAGCCATAGGGCAATGTTGAAAATAAGTTGGTGTATCTTGTTTAGAAACTTTTATTAATTCATAAATGCTTTTAGATAGTGTTGCCAAATGATCTCTTTGGTGTGCAGCATCTTTAGTGTCTGAAATGTGTTGGGCATCTTCTTTAAGATTGGCAACTACTTTCATCCACACCATGTGTTCTTCCATTTTTAAGGTTTCCATTTTGACTGCATTAATTGCTGAAAGAAGATTTTTTGCTTTAGCCGATGCTGTAGTTCCATCAGTTTTTACTAATGCGTCTTTTACTGCAAAATAATTGTCAAAAATTGCTTTTAGTTGATTTGTTTGCATCGCCTGTTCGCTCGCGCTAGGTTCTTGAACTTCAACTTTAGGTACTTCATTATGAGCATCATGATTAGTATTGTTTTCGGCAACTTTTTCAGTTTTCACAGCAACTTTTGATTCTCTAGTATATTGACAACAACCTGGCAATTTAGAATAAGCATCATCTGGCGCAAGAAATTTGTCGCTATCATGACCTGATAAAGCAATACGTTTTAAAATTGCATCTTGATTTGTTTTTTTTGAGTCATAAGTTATACTCGCCATTTTGGTATCTGCATTCCAATCTACTTTAGCTATTTTTTTTATATTTCCAGCTTTTTCAATTCTATTTTCGCACATTTCACAGTTTCCGTAAATTTTCACAGTTTCTGTTTTTGCATTTTTAATTTGTGCATCGCACGATGTAACTGATAACAATAAAGTAATTGCTACCACTATTTTCACTATTGATTTGTTCATGATTTTTATTTTTTAAATTCCTCTAATTTGATGTTTTTTTTAAATAAATAACTTTTGAAAGCAAAGTTTATACTTTCAATAAGACAGATTTATGGCTGTCAAAATTGGATGTTATTTTATTTTAGGAGGAAGCCAAACCGTTGTAAAACCAGAAGTAATAAAGGTTTCAGAGTGATAGAATTTTGATTTTTCAGTAAAAAAATCAAGAGCGTTGTTTTTAAATTGTACTTCGTAAAACGGAATTACACTAAAACTTACAGATGAAGTTGTGCAGTTAGAATGTCCACATTTTCCGCCACAACTATTATTTTTTTTATCATTAGAGTGCTTACTGTTGCAACAGTCTTTGTTTTCTTTTTTAGAAGAACTTACCGTTTTGCAACATTCATTTTGAGATTTAGTTCCACAAGCATAAGTAACTGATGGCAAAAGGAAGAAGCCAAATGTTACTAATATGATTAGTATGTGAAACTGTTTTTTCATTAAACAAAGGTAATCATTTTTTTTCTTTGTTATTAAATTGATTCTTAAAGTTAACATAAATCTATTGGGTTTCGCAAATTCTAATTTTTATATAAATAAAATAAAATTTATATCAACATCTCTTAATAAACCCTTAAAAGCTGCATTAAATTGATTAAAAATCAAGTATTTTAATTTACTTTTGCGGTACTTTTAAAAACACGCACTGCATCATGCAAAAAAAAATAGTTTCTTTTTTATATTCTACTCGTTTAATGGCTTTTTTGTTCTTGTTTTATGCCGCATCAATGGCTGCAGGAACGTTTATAGAGAGTTATTATAACACCGATACTGCTAGAATTTGGATATACAATACCAGATGGTTTGAGTTGATAATGTTGTTTTTTGTAATTAATTTTTTTGGAAACATTCAACGTTATCAATTGTACAAAAAAGAGAAATGGGCAACTTTACTACTGCATTTGTCTTTTATTTTTATCATTATAGGAGCCGGAATCACTCGTTATGTAAGCTATGAAGGCATGATGCCAATAAGAGAAGGAGCAGCCTCAGACGAAGTTTTTTCTGATCGAAATTATCTAACCATTCTTGTTGATGGAGAATATTTAGGCGAAATGAAGAAAAGTGAAATGCGAAGAAGAAGAATAGAACGTCCTTTGTTATTGTCTGAAGCTACCTTGTGGCCATTTGCCTCGAATAATTTTTCAATTTCAGATAAGTTTGATAAAACACCATTTGAAATTAGTTATAAAAATTATCAAATGGATGTTAAAGAAACTATTAAACCTGCATCTAATGGTCAATTTTACTTAAAATTAGTAGAATCGGGTGGAGGTTCACGCCATGAACATTTTCTAAAAGAAGGTGAAGTACAAAACATACATAATATTTTATTTGCATTGAATAAACAAACGCAAGGTGCTATTAATATTACTACTAATGGAACTACAACTACTGTAAATGCTCCATTTGACGGAAATTTTATGAGAATGGCAGATAAACTTCAAGGTAAATTAATTAAAGATGTTGAGCAGCCATTAATGTTTCGTTCGTTATACAATGTTGGTGAAGCACAGTTTGTTTTTCCAGATCAACCTATAAAAGGCGAAAAAGGATATGTTTCAACCGGAAATTATAAAGCCAAGAAAGGCGATGATGCACTTACAATTTCTGTAAAATCTGAAGGTAAAAGTCAAGACGTAACGCTTGTTGGTTCTAAAGGTCAATTAGGCGAACCTAAAACTATAAAAATTGGTGGATTAGAATACACGTTTTATTTTGGAAGTAAAGTTTACAAACTTCCTTTCAATATTAAATTGAATGATTTTATAGCTAAGAAATATCCTGGAACTGAAAAAAGTTACTCATCGTATGAAAGTAAAGTTACCGTTGATGATAAAGGTAAAAAACAAGATGCCGATATTTATATGAACCATATTTTGGATTATGGTGGATTTAGATTTTTTCAATCATCATTTGATCCTGACGAAAAAGGAACCGTGCTTTCGGTAAACCATGATTATTGGGGAACTATGATTACGTACATTGGTTATTTTTTATTGTTCTTTGCAATGATGTGTATTTTATTTGTAAAAAATACTCGTTTTGCCGATTTAAAAAGAAAATTGGAAGACGTAAAAATCAAAAAAGAACAGTTACTTTCAATAGTATTTTTGTTTTTATCATTGACAAGTTTTGCTCAAAATCATACTGAAAAATCAGCAAATTTCAATTACTTAGATTCTATTTTAAAATATAAAGTTCCTGAGCAACAAGCAGCAAAATTTGGTCGTTTGGTTGTGCAAGATGTTAACGGAAGAATGTATCCAGTTAATACATTTTCTTCAGAATTACTTCGAAAAATAAGTAAAAGTGATACTTATGAAGGCATGAATTCGGACCAAGCTTTTATTTCAATGACTCAATTTCCAACGGCTTGGTATGAGTTACCGTTAATTTATGTCAAAAAAGGAAATGATAGTATCCGAAAAATTATAGGTATTGATTCTGAACAAAAATATGTTGCTTTCAAAGCTTTTTTTGACGCAAGAGGAAATTATAAATTGACTTCTTACTTAGATGAAGCCTACAAAACTACTAATCCGAATCAATTTCAAAAAGATTTTATTGAAGCCGATAAGAAGATTAATCTTTTAAATTCAGCTTTAAGCGGAAATATATTAAGAGTTTTCCCGGTACCAAATGATAAAAATAACAAATGGGCTTCATATCTAGAAATTAATCATAAAACCGGAACCGATTTAGACCAAATCAAGAATGCGTTGCCGTATTATTTAGATGCTTTAGCAAAAGCTGTTAAAACCAAAGATTACACGATGGCAAACACTATGCTTTTGGGATTAGAAAATTATCAAAAGAAATTCGGTAAAGCAGTTCGACCATCAGAAGAGCAAATTACATCAGAAATACTATTAAATAAATATGATGTATTCAAGAATTTATTTTGGTTGTACATGTTGACTGGAAGCATAATGTTGATTTTAACCATTATTAGTATTTTTTACAATACTAAAATAATTAGAATTTCGGTTACTATTTTTCATGTTTTTATTGGATTATTATTTGCTTTTCATACGTTAGGTTTAATTGCTCGTTGGTATGTTTCTGGTCATGCGCCTTGGAGTAATGCGTATGAAAGTATGATTTATGTAGCTTGGGCAACCATGTTTTTTACATTAGCATTTGATAAAAAATCTAAATTAACAATTGCATCTGGAACCTTTGTAGCTTCAATGATTTTAATGGTAGCGCATTTAAGTTGGATGGATCCAGAAATTGCGAATTTACAACCAGTTCTTAATTCGTATTGGTTAATGATTCACGTTGCTGTAATTGTAGCTAGTTACGGACCATTTACACTCGGAATGGTTTTAGGTTTGGTAGCTTTGTTATTGATGTTATTTACTAATGAAAAAAACAAATCAATAATGACTTTGCATATCAAAGAAATAACTTATATCAATGAAATGGCGCTTACAATTGGATTGGTAATGCTAACCATTGGAAATTTCCTTGGCGGACAATGGGCAAATGAAAGTTGGGGTAGATATTGGGGTTGGGATCCAAAAGAGACTTGGGCTTTAATTAGTATTATGATATATGCTTTTGTAATTCATGCACGCTTTGTACCATTTTTAAGAGGATTGTTCTCGTTTAATTTCATGGCTGTTTTGGCATTTGCTTCTATATTGATGACGTATTTTGGAGTGAATTTTCACTTAACAGGAATGCATTCGTATGCTACTGGTGAAAAACAAAATGTAGAAATTTACATGTATATCTTAATCTCATTTTTAGTTTTTGCAGGTTTTGTATATTGGAGGTATAAAAAAGTATTTAAGAAAAAGTAATAGTATAAAATAAAAAAAGGTTCAACAATTAAGTTGAACCTTTCGCTTTAATTAGGGTTTAAAGCAACTTCTATACTTTTCCCAAAGTATATAATTGTTCCATAGTTGGAGACTTACTTCCGCCTGCTGGTTCAAGTGTAATTCCGAATGCTTCCGCATCTTTTGTTCCGCTTACCGCAAATAATCTTTCGTTATTTCCAGTAAAATTATCCAACAATCCAATGCTTGTTGGTGTTAAAGTTGGACTCAATTTTAAAGACCAAATTTGATATACTTTTCCTGCTGGCGGTTCAGGTAATCCTGAAGCATCGACATAAACAGTTTGTGTATCTTTATTCCAATAAATTTTAGCTGATGCAGTTGGATCTACTGTTTGACCAGCAAGATTTACTACTGTGTTTTTAGAATCTCTAACAACATTTAAAGCAGTAGCGGTTTGTTTGTTTTTTAATTCCAAATCAACTACCGATTTTTGAAGACTAGATTTTTCTTGTTCAACTGAATTTATTTTAGAATTGCTGTCGTTCAATTTGTTGTATTGATATCCAACACCTATTAATAATGCAATTGAAGCGGCCCAACTTAAATACTGTGATGTATTAGATTTAGGTTTCATCTCAATTACTTTTCCGTGTTTCAATTCAAGTTTAGCTTTGATTTTCTCAAAGTTGTCAGCTGAAATTAACGGAGAAAAGCTACTTGATAAATTCACAATTGCTTTTTCAATTGAAATAATTTCATTTTGTATAGCGCCATCAGTTTTGGCTAATGCGCTAATTTCCATAGTTTCACTTTCGTTCAATAAACCGTAAACGTAAAGTTCTAAATTTCCTGATTCGATATATTCTGTTGTATTCATTATACTTGTAAGTAGGTTCTTAAATCATTGATACAATTTCTATTTTGTGTTTTAACAGTGCCAAGCGGAATCTCCAATTCGTCTGAAGCTTCTTGTTGCGTGTATCCTTTAAAGAATAATAATTCAATAATTTGAATACATTTCGGTTTTAGCTTTTTCACGAATTCTTGAATTCCAATAGTATCGATCCTATTGACCAACTTGTTACTGTCATCCAATAGATGTACGAAATTATCTGAAGATAGGTTTTTTTGGCTGTTATTATATCCTTTAGATCTAAGTTTGTCAATTGCTGTATTTCTAGCAATATTAAGCATCCAGGTATACAATCTACCTTTGGTGTCATTATACGATTCAATATTTTTCCAAATTTTAACAAATACTTCTTGAAGCACATCTTCTGCTTCTTCGGTATCTTTAACTAAATTGGAAATTACTGCAAATAGACTTTTAGAATACATATCATACATTGTGGTAAACGCACGATCGTCTTTCTTTAAAATCAACGGAATTAGTTGTTCTTGTGTCATAAGTTTTTATTGATTAAAATTATTTAGAGTAATTTTATCTACGTAAATTTCTATCATATAGTTTTACAATTTGATTTTTTAACATATATTTAGGTATTGATAAGCATCTGACATTTCATTTATTACGTAAATTTATAAAATAAAAATCACAACATGAAAACAAAGCTTATAGCATTGGTAGCGGTTTTTACACTCATTAGTTGTAAAAATGAAGCTCAAACAAGTACTAAACCTGCCTTAATCTCTCAAACAGAAACTATGAACAAAGAAAACATCTATCAATTTAAAGTTAAAGATTTAAGTGGCGATGAATTTGATTTTGCTTCGTTAAAAGGAAAGAAAATTTTAATTGTGAATACAGCATCTAAATGCGGATTAACACCACAGTATAAAGATTTAGAAGCTATTTATGAAAAATATAAAGATAAAAACTTTGTAATTGTTGGTTTTCCGGCTAATAATTTTGCTTCACAAGAACCTGGAACTGATAAAGAAATTGAAAGTTTTTGTCAGTTGAATTATGGAGTGAAGTTCCCAATGATGAGCAAAGTTTCTGTAAAAGGAAGTGATATGTGTGAAGTATATAAATTTCTGACTTCTAAAGCTAAAAACGGTTTGGAAGACAGTGAAGTAGAGTGGAATTTTCAAAAATATTTGATAAATGAAAAAGGAGAATTAGAAAAAGTAATATCGCCACAAGTTTTACCAACAGATGCATCAATTGTTGATTGGATTAACAAATAATAATTGTCAAAATAATAACTAAATCCCTTTATCTAATCGTAAAGGGATTTTTTTTATTTAATTTCAAATAATTTTATTTACTTTTACACACCAAACACAACACTTCATTATGAGTCAAAAAGTACTACTCACTGCAAAAGAAGTTACTATTATTTTACATCGTTTGGCTTGTCAGTTAATAGAGAAACATCTTGATTTTTCTACCACCGTTTTGATCGGTTTGCAACCAAGAGGAAAATTTTTAGCCCAAAGAATCAAGCATATTTTAGAAAACGAATACAAAGTTACTAATGTCCAACTCGGTTTTTTGGACATTACTTTTTTTCGTGATGATTTTCGCAGAGGTGAAAAACAATTAGAAGCCAATAAAACCCAAATCGATTTTCTTGTAGAAGACAAAAAAGTAGTTTTTATTGACGATGTTTTATATACCGGAAGAAGTATTAATGCCGCATTAACTGCCATTCAATCTTTTGGAAGACCGTCAGAAGTAGAGCTTTTAACACTTATTGATAGACGTTTTAGTCGTCATTTACCAATTCAACCCGATTATCGTGGCAGACAAGTTGATGCTATCAATAACGAAAAAGTAAAAGTATGCTGGCAAGAAAATGAAGGAGAAGATGCCGTTTATTTAATTACAAACACAACAACCTAAACCAAATGTCAGAACTATCCGTCAACCATTTATTAGGAATAAAATATTTAGTCAAAGAAGATATTGATTTAATCTTTGAAACCGCTGATCATTTTAAAGAAGTCATTAATCGTCCGATAAAGAAAGTGCCATCACTTCGAGATATAACAATTGCTAATATATTCTTTGAAAACAGTACACGAACAAAATTATCATTTGAATTGGCTCAAAAACGACTTTCAGCTGATGTTATTAGTTTTTCAGCAGCACAATCTTCAGTTAAAAAAGGCGAAACGCTTATTGATACTGTAAACAACATTTTGTCTATGAAAGTAGATATGGTTGTAATGCGTCATGCCAATCCTGGTGCGGCTTATTTTTTATCTCAAAACGTAAAAGCGAGTATTATCAATGCTGGTGATGGAGCACATGAACATCCAACACAAGCACTTTTAGATAGTTTTTCAATTAGAGAAAAATTAGGAGAAGTTGCTGGTAAAAAAGTCGTGATTGTTGGTGATGTTTTGCATTCACGAGTAGCACTTTCTAATATATATGCATTGCAAATGCAAGGTGCAGAAGTCAAAGTTTGCGGACCAAAAACACTAATTCCAAAGTACATTGAAAGTCTTGGAGTTACGGTTGAACCCAATTTGAGAAAAGCTTTAGAATGGTGTGATGTAGCCAATATGTTACGCGTTCAAAACGAGCGAATGGATGTAAATTATTTTCCGTCAACTAGAGAATATGCGCAGCAATACGGCGTTGACAAAGCATTATTAGATTCACTTAATAAAGAAATTGTAATCATGCACCCAGGTCCAATTAATCGTGGCGTTGAAATTACATCTGATGTTGCCGATTCACAACAATCGGTAATTTTAGATCAAGTTGAAAATGGAGTAGCAATAAGAATGGCGGTTATTTATTTATTGGCTTCTAAAATTAAGCAGTAAAGTACAAACTTAAATTAAGAGATTACTTCGCTAACTCGCAATGACATGAAAGTAGAACAAAAAAAACATACAACAACAATAAAAGATACTCAAGGAAACATTCTAAATTTTTTAGAAAAAGTTACTACTGAGCACAATTCGTTTAAAGCTCAAAATTTAATTTTGGATGTTACTCAAGATAAAGAGATCACTTTAAAAGACATTAAAGCATTTTCTGAATTATCAAAATTACACAAAAAAGGGAAAAAGTCATTTGTAATAGTTGCCGACGGAATTGATTTTAATGCAGTTCCAACAAAGTTGCTTGTTGTGCCATCATTGCAAGAAGCACACGATATTATTGAAATGGAAGAAATTGAACGAGATTTAGGATTTTAATCAACTATAATTATGAGCAATAAAACCAGAATATATTTATATGTAGCTTTATTATTTGTTTTGACTTATTTGTTAGCCAATAGAATTTTTACAGGAATACGTACGCACGAATTTGATTATTTAAAATTAACTGCCAATGGTGTAATTCTTGCCTATGTAATTTATCAAATCATTAAATTTGGTAAAATTGAAAATGATAAAACTGATTTGTAAATGACTAACAATAGACTTCCAATAATTTTATTGATACTTAGTTTTGCGTTGCTACTAATTAACTTGTATAGAGGTTACACCTATAAAAATTATAATTTTTGGAACATCTTTTCCAATGTTTGTTTGATAGTATCTATGGTAACTATAATTATCTATAATAAAAGAAAAAAGATTTGAAATTAACCATTCTTGGCTGTTATGCCGCAACGCCACGCACATTATCCAATCCAACTTCACAAGTATTAGAAATCAAGAATAAAGTTTTCCTAATTGATTGTGCTGAAGGAACACAAGTGCAATTGCGCAAAAGCAAAGTTAAGTTTTCTAAAATCAGTCATATTTTCATTTCGCATCTTCATGGCGACCATTTTTATGGTTTAATTGGATTGATTTCTACATTTATGCTACTCAATCGCGAAAATGATTTGCACGTTTATGGTCCAAAAGGAATTAAAGAAATTATATTGCTTCAATTGCGTGCTTCGGGTTCGTTTACTGGTTATGGATTGTATTTTCACGAATTAGAATCTAAAGAATCGGAAACTATTTTTGAAGACGAAAAAGTGGTTGTAAAAACAATTCCGCTAAATCACAGAGTTTACACTAACGGATTCTTATTTCAAGAAAAAAATATCGAACGAAAACTTAATGTTGATGCAATCAATCAATATGAAATCGATAAAGTATATTTCAACAAAATTAAATATGGTGGCGATATCACTTTAGATAATGGAACTGTAATTCCGAATTCAGCGTTGAGCTTTCCGCCACAAGTTGCCAAATCCTACGCTTTTTGCAGCGATACTATGTATGATGAACGTATAATTCCAATAATCGAAAATGTAGATTATTTATACCACGAAAGCACTTTTTTAGAATCTGAAGCGCATCTTTCCGAGCGAACTATGCATTCTACTGCAAAGCAAGCAGCTACAATTGCGCTTAAAGCAAATGTTAAAAACCTTATTTTAGGACATTATTCCACACGTTATGGCACTATAGATTTGTTCCAACAAGAAGCGCAAACCATCTTTCAAAATGTACATTTAGCCGACGATGGAAAAGAATTTGAAATGGAGTAGGAGCGAATAGCTTAGGCTTTATCAGTAATCCGTTTTCCTGCTTTCCTCCCAAAACTTTGCAAAAGGCAAAGGTTTTTCCTTCCAATCAGGGCTAAATAGCAATTCATTTTAATTTTTGTTTTCAAATAAAAACAAAATCTTATTAACTTAGCAACTCTTAAATTAAGTAACTATAATTAGCAATGAAAGACCTAAGCGATTACCGAAAATCATACGAAAAAAGTGAATTGTTAGAGAACAATATTCCCGAAGATCCAATCAATTTATTCAACCGATGGTTTCATGAAACCGAAGATTTTGGTGGAATTGATGAGGTAAATGCCATGACCGTTGCTACTATTGGATTGGATGGTTTTCCTAAATCAAGAGTTGTTTTACTTAAAAAATTCAATGAAGAAGGATTTATATTTTACACCAATTACAATTCCGAAAAAGGAAAAGCAATACAAAACAATCCTAATGTTTGTTTGTCTTTTTTTTGGACAAGTTTGGAACGTCAAGTCATTATTAAAGGAATTGCCGAAAAAACTTCAGATATAGTTTCAGATAATTATTTCAATTCAAGACCAGACGGAAGCAAACTTGGCGCAATAGTTTCTCCGCAAAGTGAAGTTATTCCTAACCGTGAATATCTTGAAACTAATCTTAGATTATTAGAGCAAGAATATTTAGGTAAAGAAATCACAAGACCAAAACATTGGGGCGGATTTTTAGTTCGACCAATAGAAATTGAATTTTGGCAAGGTCGTCCTAATAGATTACACGATAGAATTCGATACCAACTTCAAAATGATTTTAACTGGAAAATTGAAAGACTTTCTTCTTAAAATGTAAGATTATTACATTATAAAAATTAAAATACATGTATTTCATCGATTTTATTTGACACTTTAGCGATTTAGTAGTAGTATTGTATAACGAAAACAGAAACACGTTCTTACAATAATAAATAACGAATATAACTGCCCCACATTTATATTTAATATTCAACCCAGAAGATATTTGCCCCACATCTACCTTCCAAAACTTAACCTACTACTATGAAAGCAAAACTACTTAGATTGTTTGTGCCAATTGCATTGGTATTTACTTTAGTATCATGTTCAACTAATTCAAAAGAAGATGTTGCATCTTCAGATAAAACATTAGTGACTAATTACAATTATTCTGCAGAAGAATTAGAATTAGCTCAAAAGATTAACGAATACAGAGTTAGTCAAGGATTAAACACTTTAGAGATTGTGAACCATATTTCATATAAATCTGAAGAACACAATGAATACATGATTGATAATAATGTGGTAAACCATGATTATTTCGATCAACGAGCCGAAAACATTATTGAAGTTTTAGGAGCTGTCAAAGTAGGAGAGAATATAGCATATAATTTTTCAACACCAAATTCTGCAATGTACGCTTGGTTACACAGTGCTGGTCACAAAGCTAACTTGGATGGAGAATATACTCATTTTGGGATTTCAATTACAGTAAATCCAGCTAATGGAAAAAAATATTATACTAATATGTTTATGAAAAAATAATTGATTTATAGTTTTGTTTGATTTTGAAAAAAGAAACCATCAGTTCAGCTGATGGTTTTTTTGTGTTTACTATTATTAGCCTTCTAATTTTTATAATTTAACAAAGTGTATTTTAATTTTATTATTATGTAAGATTATTACATTATAAAAATTAAAATACATGTATTTCATCGATTTTATTTGACACTTTAGCGATTTAGTAGTAGTATTGTATAACGAAAACAGAAACACGTTCTTAAAATAATAAATAACGAATATAACTGCCCCACATTTATATTTAATATTCAACCCAGAAGATATTTGCCCCACATCTACCTTCCAAAACTTAACCTACTACTATGAAAGCAAAACTACTTAGATTGTTTGTGCCAATTGCATTGGTATTTACTTTAGTATCATGTTCAACTAATTCAAAAGAAGATGTTGCATCTTCAGATAAAACATTAGTGACTAATTACAATTATTCTGCAGAAGAATTAGAATTAGCTCAAAAGATTAACGAATACAGAGTTAGTCAAGGATTAAACACTTTAGAGATTGTGAACCATATTTCATATAAATCTGAAGAACACAATGAATACATGATTGATAATAATGTGGTAAACCATGATTATTTCGATCAACGTGCCGAAAACATAATAGAAGTTTTAGGAGCTGTCAAAGTAGGAGAGAATATAGCATATAATTTTTCAACACCAAATTCTGCAATGTACGCTTGGTTACACAGTGCTGGTCACAAAGCTAACTTGGATGGAGAATATACTCATTTTGGGATTTCAATTACAGTAAATCCAGCTAATGGAAAAAAATATTATACTAATATGTTTATGAAAAAATAATTGATTTATAGTTTTGTTTGATTTTGAAAAAAGAAACCATTAGTTCTGCTGATGGTTTTTTTGTGGCTTTAGCTCTCGTTTTTCATGCGATAGTAAAACAAATATATTAATTAGTTATTAATTCAAAAGAAGCACTTAATTTAACATTTTTACATTCTTCTTTTACTTTCTTTTAATAACCTTATTTATATTTTAATACTATCTTAATAAGTAATCATTTTTAACTTGTTTAACACTTATTAATTGTTTTATTATAATAAAAAAACGCCCAACATAAGTTAGGCGTTTCAGGGTTTAAACAATTGTTATATTTAGAATATTACAATTTCGTGATAATAAATTCTGATCTTCTATTAGCTTGGTGTTGTTCTTCTGAACAATCGGATTTATTGGTTGGTTCGCAGCCACAATTGTTTACTAATTGTGATTCTCCGTAACCTTTAGCGGTCAATCTTGATTTATCAATTCCTTTTGAAATTAACCATGCCATTGTTGATTTGGCTCTTCTGTCAGACAATGCTAAGTTGTATTTTGCTGTTTGACGGCAATCGGTATGTGAACGAATATCGATTTCCATGTTAGGATATTGTTCTAGTACATCTAAGATTTTAGCCAGTTCTACTGCAGCATCTTCACGAATGAATGATTTGTCTAAATCGAAATAAATTAATTTGATTCCGAACGCTTTAGCTAAATCATCTAGAGGTTGAATTGGTTTTTTAGATTTCTCTAATTCCACAGGCACAAATGTTTTACCCGATTCGTCTGCTGTGATTGTTGGCGTTTCTACAGTAGTGTATTCTGCTTTTTCGCTTTTAATGTAGTATTTTGAACTGCATACTACTTGCCCGAAATCAAACTTTCCATCTTTATCAGTAGTAGTTTCTTTTAGCATTTTATAGTTTGCATCAGATAAAGTCACTTTAGTATTTGCAAGTGGCAATCCACTTTCTTTATCGGTTACAACGCCACTTAAGAATTGTTCACATTCTAGTTTTTTGGTTTCTTTGAATTTGTAGATGTCATCACCACCTTGTCCGCCTTCTCTGTTGGATGTTACGTATCCTAATCTTGTTTTATCATTGATTAAGAATGCAAAATCGTCTTTTGAACTGTTTAGTGGTTCACCAA
>NZ_JAPQNT010000010.1 GCF_028867965.1 Flavobacterium sp. SUN046 | reverse complement strand
AGTTCGATTCTCGGCGACTCCACTTATTACTTTTCAAAGTAAACTAAAAGCCCATAAATCTTAGGATTTATGGGCTTTTTTAATTTACAAAACATCAAAATAAACCATTAAATTGTAGTGCATTCGGGTGCAAATTCGGGGACAAAAATAAAATTAAAAAATTGTCCCCGAATTTAACGTCAGAGCTTGTACAGCAAGAAGTTCAAAAGATGAACATCTTGTGAGATTCTAAATCTAAACTTAAATTTAGTAATCAAATAAGTCACCACATTATGTCAAACAAAATTTCAATCCTCTTCCTAGCAAAAAGTTCTAGAGCTTTAAAAAATGGATTACTTCCAATCTATTTGAGAATTACTCTCAACGGAAAAAGAATAGAGCTTCCAACTGGCAAAAATGCAGATAAAACAAAATGGTCTGCAACATCCGGCAGAATGAAAAGTAATTCGAATGAAGCTAAGCTAATAAATAGTCATCTAGATATTTTAAGATTTAAAGTTTACGAAACTGAAACCATATTACTTCGCAATTCTAATAATATAGATTTAAACGATTTCAAAAAAATATTCCTTGGAAAAGAAAATGAGTTCCGAATGTTAATTCCAATATTCATGGAACATAATAAACGAATGGAATCTTTGATACCAAAACAATATTCAATAAATACACTCAAAAAATTCAAAACCACTCTAAAACATATTGAAGAATTTTTATTAAAGAAATACAAAATAAAAGACATTGACATCAATAAAATTAATATTGCTTTTATCAATGATTTTGATTTTTATCTAAGAACTGAAAAAAGCTGTAACAACAATTCGACTATCAAATATGTTCGGAATTTCGGAAAAATAATTCAAGACTGTTACAACAATGAATGGATTGAACGAAACCCTTTTGTAAAGTACAAAGCTAAAATAAATCCAGTGGAGAAAGAAATACTCAATCAAGAAGACTTAGAAGTAATGTGCAAAAAACAATTCTCAATACCTCGCTTGGAATTAGTCAGAGATATTTATCTTTTTGCTTGCTTTACAGGATTAGCTTATATAGATATTGAAAAACTAACCTCTGAAAATATTTCAATTGGAATAGATGGATCGAAATGGATTTTTACACATCGTCAAAAAACCAAAATTCGTTCCAACATTCCTTTACTTCCTATACCAGAAGCTATAATCGAAAAATATAAAAACCATCCAAAATGTTTGAATTCTAATAGTGTAGTACCAATTTTAAGCAACCAAAAAATGAATAGTTATTTAAAAGAAGTTGCTGATGTTTGTGGAATCAATAAAGAGTTAACCTTTCACAGCTCCAGACATACTTTTGCAACAACAGTTACTCTAGCTAACGGAGTTCCAATGGAAAGTGTAAGTAAAATGCTTGGACATGCCAGCTTAAGAACAACGCAGCAATATGCAAAGATTCTTGACAGTAAAGTAAGTGATGATATGGCTATTCTTAAACAAAAAATGACAACACAACAATTAGCCAAAAGTTCATAATTATAGACAGGCAAACCTAAAAACTATTGCAGTCAAAATAGTTTTTTTTATTAAAAAAAGATACAAAATACACTATTCAATTCCCGAATTCAACACTATACTGTTTGATTCGGGAATTGCTATTCTATAGCTTTGTTCCAACAAAAATCTTTTCATGCAGGAACAGTCACCACAATACCGAATCAAGAAGATATACCAAATGCTATTCGAATTAGCTACCGGAAATCTCAACTTCCGTATTGAAGTAACTAAACCTTTGGATAATGTTTCCGAATTAGAAGAAAAACTAAACCAATGGGCAAACATCCTGCAAACAAAATTGGAAAATCTAGAAATAATAATTCCATACTACACCTACCAAAGCACTACTCAACATACTTTTATTTTAAACAACAAATTTCAAATAGTTTCATTCAGTAGTGATGTGCCTGAATACTTTGGAATTGCTAAAGAAGAATTATTAAACTGCAACTTTGAAGCCATAATAGCAATACAATGCAAACCAATATGGGAAGTAATCAAAGAAGACATCAACAAAGAATCCAAGTACTACAATAACTTACAAATTCTATTTGAAGCAAACAACAAAATAATTCCATTACATTGTTCTGTATTCAGACTCTATCCAAGTGATGCCATTTTCATTTCCTCAATAACAACCATAATAGAAGATATACTATTCACAGAGAAATCTAGTAATCTTGTGATAACTGACAAAGCCATTATTCAAAACCTATTCCAATACATAATAACGCATCTTGAAGAACCATTACCTACCACTAAAGAGTTATCCATAATGTTCGGAACCAATGAATTCAAACTTAAAGAAATTTTCCGCAACCAATACAATACAAGTATTTATCAATTTTACAACGACGAGAGACTAAAACAAGCCAATAAAATGATTTTAGAAACTGCTATACCGCTCAAAGAAATAGCATACCTATGCGGTTTTAATGATTATGTAACGTTCTCCAAAGCATTCAAAAAGAAATTCAACTATACACCAAGCCAATTAAAAAGACTAGACTAAAATACTAATAACAAACAACTTATACTCCCAAATCAACAACTTTATATAAAATAAAAAACAGAATTTTACAGTCATAATCAATAACCGCATCGACTATGAATCCAATTGTAAAATTTAACAATGTACTAGTTACTGGCATAAGTTACACTTACATCATACTTTTTATGTATGCTGCAACAAGTAAACTATTAGATTTTGAAAATTTCCAAATCCAATTAGGTCAATCACCACTTTTATCCGCTTTTGCAGGATGGATAACTATTCTAGTTCCAGTTACAGAAATAATTATTGCGTTACTTTTAAGTATACCCTACACAAGACTATTTGCATTATATATAGCCTATCTACTCATGGTAATGTTCACCGCTTACATATATATTATTCTAAATTACAGCGAATTTATCCCATGTTCTTGTGGTGGCATACTAGAAAAAATGAACTGGAACCAACACCTTATTTTCAATATCATTATTGTAATTGCTGCAGCTACAGCAATATTAGTGTACAATCCAACTAAAGTCGAAAAATAACAAGTAACAATGAGAACAACAAACAAAATAATTAGCATCGTAATTGCAACAGGCATTGGCATTCTTGCAATAGTTATTCTATTCAATGCGTCCGAAAACATAATCCACTACAAAAATAATTTTATCAGACGGTTTACGCAACATCGTTCAGTACAAGCAAACGAAATGAACCTCAACTACAACTCCTACTATTTCGCAGGAGAAAATAAAGGCAAAATCTATCTCGGAAACATAACCGCTCCGTTACAAATAACAGAAATCGATACGGCACTCCAATCCAAAAAAGTCATCCACATACAATTAAAACAAACCAACCTCCCATTCCATGCACCACAAATCAGAATTTACCAAAATAATTTCTATGTATTTGAAGGTACTATTCCATACATTTTCAAAGGCAGTACTTCCAATTGGACAGCAACGCTAAAAGTACACAGTGGTTGGTATTTCTCGCAATTAGAACCAATAGACACCGTAAATATGGTAATCCGTTACATTAATCCTAAAAACGGACAAAGTAATATAGGTAGCATCAACCTAAAAGATACAACCAAAACCCAAATAGCACCCAAACTCCTCCAAAAACAGATAGACGGAATATTTGATACCGATGGAAGCTTACATTGGAACAAACAAAACCACAAAGTAATTTACGTATACCGCTACCGTAATCAATATAGTGTAGCAAACAATAAACTACAAAAAGAATATTCAGGAAATACAATCGATACTATTAGCAAAGTTAAAATAGAACTGGCCAAAGTAAAAAGCCACAACATGAAAACATTCGCTAAACCGCCATTAATAGTCAACAAAATGAGCGCTACCTATGGAAACTATCTATATGTGAATTCTACACTACCCGGACTATACGAATCCGATGCTTTATGGAAAAATGCGAGTATAATTGACATATACAACCTAACCAACAAAAGCTATCTATACAGTTTTCCTATATACCACATCCAAAATAAAAAAATGCGAAGCTTTTCTGTTGTAGGACAAAATGCATACGCATTAATTGATAACAAACTAATAAGATACAAAATAAAGTTTGACTAAAAATATACCGGCCTGTATCAGGGATTAGATCGAAAACCTGTAAAAGAGTAGATCATAACCATTAAATACTTTTATTATGAAATCACGTATTTTTAAAAACCTAATGATGCCATTAGCGGTAATGGTATTAGGTGTGGCAGGTGCTTTTGCAACTACTTCAATGGCTTCAACCAAAGCGGTTGTAAACCAACAAGGGTACCGATTTGTATCAAATGCCGACCCATGCCATGCCGATTTAATGTGCCGTACTGAATTCGGTGACATCTGTAAATCGGGTACAATCACATTATGGGGTAAAGTAACACCTAGTGCTACAACCTGTGATGTACAATTGTACAAAATTCCTAACTAATACTTAGGGAGTTTAAAAAAACAATGCAGTTCTATAACAGAACTGCATTGTCATTAAATAACTAACTTAATTTATAATAGAAAACAATTATAAACAACACAATAAAAGACATCATTTCAAGTAATAATCAAACCAATTCAATATACGATTAGTCAAGTCAATTTGATGTTTTTCTTCAATTAAAACATGTCCTTCTTTAGGATAAACCAACATACAATTAACCTTCTTCAATTTACGCAATGCTAGATAAAATTCCATAGTCTGAAACGGATTTACTTGTCGGTCGTTCTCACCAGTCCACAACAACAGTGGAGTGCTAATTTTGTCCGCATAAGTAATAGGAGAATTCAAATGGTAGCGTTCCCAATCATCAAACAACGAGACAGCCATTCGCAATTGCTCATTCTCATACCGCCAATAATCGGTTTTGGCATAACTCAAACCCAAAGACAAATAGCCACTAGTCAAATCAGATACTGAGGATCCTGAAACAGCAGCTTTAAAAAAATTAGTTTGAGTAATAATAAAATTAGTTTCATAACCGCCATAGGAATGTCCAATCAATCCTATTCTTTTTGAATCTACAGAAACTAATGCCAAAACAGCTTTTGTCCCAGATAAAACACAATCCACAGCCGAAAATCCTGGTTGACCCACTTCATAAACAATATCAGGATAGAATACAAAATAGCCTTTACTACACAATATGGTCTTATTCAATCCTGAGGCATTCAACAAGCTAGGTGCTGTGTAATTATGTAAAGTATGGGTTTGACGTTCATAAATCGAGACCACCATACCATAACGTTGTGTAGCATCATAATCAAACGGATAAAACAAAACACCTTGCAAACTTTTTCCTGCAGCAGTTGTATAATCCACCAATTCCGATTTTCCCCAACCGTAATGATAATGCTGTTGATTGCTTCTAAAAAGAACCTTTTTACTAGAAACGCTAACATCACTAACCACAACTTGAGGCGGACAATCAAAAGATTCCTGCTGAAAAACATAAACTGGTTTACAAGCAGCTTTTAATAAATTAGACGCCTTACTCCTTTCAAAGGCTAAATAATGTAATTTTCCTTTAGGCGTAATCAAACAATATCCTGTATTTTCAGTTCCTTTTGAGGCAACTTGAAGTACCTGATTAATGCTTAAATCATAACAATCGGTAATGTAATAAAAAGCGCTCGGAGGAACTTGACTAACAGTGTCAGGCAAAAATCTAAAAGTAACTGCATCACGCCTTCCTTGAGTCAATTGACGAGCTTGTTTTCCATCAGGTGTCAAACCCCACACACCATACCGATCATACAACAATATAGAAGAATCATTCCTAGTCCAACCTACATTTCCATACGGACGAGCTTCCTCAGCTTGATCATTAGTTTCATCATAAAAAACAACTGGCAATCCCTCAGTAAGATTGCGGTGTTCTTTGGTATATAAAGAATAAACCCACCAATTCCCATTCTTAAAATACGAAATATACTTACCTGCAGGCGAACACAACAAATGTTCTCTTGACTCTGAATGTGACATTAAAAAAGGCACTTCAACACCTGTCGACAAATCCATCAAATAGTAATCCCTATCAGGATTATATTTGGTAGTAGGTTGATGCAACGTAGCATCATAAACCAAAGCATAATCTTGATTTCCAGTTAAAAAAGCACTAGTACGAGTTGCTGAACCTATCGCCAAAAAACGTCCCGAATCAGGCCACCAACAAGCCAACCGCGAACGGTCTTGATCATGTCCATAACGCTGCCGATACAAATACAAATCACCATCAAAACCATCCCAAATTTGAACCGCTTCAAGATCTGACAAATCTTCCATAGGAACTCGTTTTTTCATCATAAAAAAAACACGGGTTCCATCTTTTGATACCGCCAACGAAGCTGTGGCTTCCGAATCCAAAACCAGTTCTTTAGGCCAGTTCAATGCGGTAACCGTAGCATAATAATACAACTTATCCGAACCAACCCGATAATAACAAAGTGTGTCAAAGACAACACCAGCAGCATCCGAACTCAAAAAAACCAACTGCGCACCATTATTTGCCCATACCAAATTAGTATAGCGCCGTTCAGAAATCGGAACAATTTCTTTTGTCACTAATTTTGAACCAAAATGTAATAAAGAAACAAGTGAACCTGGCACTCCAACTAAAGTATAAGCAAGCACAGCTTTATCAGGACTAAGACTATAAGCACCAACATCAGAAAGACTAATTAATTCGTTACCCTTACAATCTATAACCTTAATAGTATTCATGCCTGACTCACTTGTTGTAATCAAAACCAAATAGGAATGTTCAACTACATAAAAAGCAGTAACATTAGGCTCTTTCAAAAGCTTTCCAGTAGCTAAATCACATAAAACAAATGTGGACTCCAATTCCAAACAACCAAAATAAGCATCTTGTACAAAAGCGCCTTGCCTACCTTTAGCAAAAACATAACGCTTATTAGTACCAATATGCTGCACTATCAAACTATCAAGTCCCGATTCATAACCAAGCGAAAAACTTGTCCATACTCCATTATCAGATACCGATTCTGTTTTCAAAGTACTCCACAAAGAATAATCTTTTGGTAACAAAACTCGTTTTTGATTAGCCTGTCCGTAACTCGAACAGGCAATCAAAAACAAAATAAAACTAACGCTAACTCTTTTAAACATCAACATAATATATCGCATCAGTATCCAGCATTTTGAGGAGCTAAATTCGGATTCAAATTCAGTTCCGAATCGGGTATCGGAAACAATACATCAGTGGCATTCCAACCGCTTTTTACCGCAGACAAAACTGGTTGAACCTGATTAAAACGCTTCAAATCAAAAAAACGATGCCCAAACTCACAAAACAATTCCACACGACGCTCCGCCAAAATCGAATCCAATAAAGCACTCGCACTCATAGCAGTAGTATCGTTTAGTCCTGCTAAATGACGTACAATATTTAGATCTTCCTTTCCACCTATTAAATCTCCAGCACGAACACGAGCTTCCGCACGTATCAAATACAACTCACCCATGCGCAACACTACCGTAAACTCCACGGCACTACCCGAATCGCCATTGGCTTTGTATTTATAAGGATGGTACCAAGTGGTAGTGCCATCACTTACCGAATTAGTCCAGTGTGTTTTTCGTAAATCATTCGCCTCAAAAGAGGTCATAAAATCAGAAGTCAAAGCCGCTAAAGGGGGTGGTCCAACAACAAAATTAAACGTTCCTGCCTCTAATGTATTACCACCTATTGCTGACGAACTAAACTGCCATACAGTAGACGGACTTTCTTTCAAAAAAACGGCATCCAAATCGGTTACAGTGCTGTACAATGCCGTATGGTTCAAAACGGCAGAAGCTTCATCAGAGGCCTCATTCCATAATCCGGCATACAACGCTACACGAGCCAACAAAGCATGGGCGGCATAACGATTGGGTCTAGTGCGGTCAGAACTAACATAATCCTCAGGCAACAATAAAATTGACGCTTCCAAATCATCTTGAACTGCAGCATGCAAGCTAGCGACTGGCATACGACTTACATGACGATTATACTCATAATCGGTACTGGTAATATAAGGCACAGCACCAAAAGTAGTACTCAAATAAAAATGAACTAAAGCCCTAACAAACAAAGCTTCTCCTTTTAATTGAGCTCGCGTAGCAGCCGACAGCGAGGTCGAATTAGTAACACCCTCAATCACTGCATTAGCACCATAAATCTGATTGTAACTGGCATCCCACAAATTCTTAACATCAGAATTAGACGCCAACAAAGAGTTCTGATAAAAAGCAACGGCACCATTCTGAGAATTGCCATAAAAATCCAACTCATCCGCATAAGTGCCCATCAAAAAAGACAAACCTGTAGCACCTCCATTCAATAAACCACCGTCACGCAACTTAGCATAAACATCGGTCATGGCTGCATCAGCAGTAATTGGATCCTCATAAACCGCTGCTGCAGTCAATTGCGAACCAGGTAAATCCACCCTAACAAAATCATCACACGAATTCAATAAAAAAAGTAAGGTCAATAACAACAACCAAAAGGCCGAAAATAACAAACGATAAAGCGCATTTTTAGTAGTCCATAAATACATAGGATTTCTATATTTTGTTTTCATAATTGCAAAATTTAAATTAAAAAGTAAGTTGTGTTCCAAAAGACAAGACACGTAAAGGAGGTAAATAACCAGCCGATTTAAACTCAGGGTCCAATCCATTATAATGCGTAAAAGTCAAAACATTCTGCCCTTGAAAAAACAAACGACACTTCAATGTCTTTACAGGCAATTCATACGATAATGAAATGTTTTTTAAACGAATGTAAGAAGCATCACTAATCGCTGCATCGCTCTCTACATACTTATAATAGGCATCTACAGCGGCACTATTACTACCGTCAGTATACAATTGATGCGAAGAGATAGTTCCTGGCTGTTGCCAATGATCAAGTACACTCACTGGTTGGTTAAAACCACTTCCCGGGTAAGCAGAAATTACCGAAGCATTATAGTTCTCTTGCTTAACAAACTGAAACAGAAAATCCAACTGCCACTGCTGGTATTTAAACGTATTTTGAAATCCTCCATAAAACTTCGGATTCAAATCTTTTACCTCCGTCTTATCATCACGAGAAGTCAAGGCACTATCACCATTCACATCGGCAAAAGTATACAAGCCAGTTTGAGGGTCAACTCCAGTAAAGTGGTATACTTTTCTAATATTCAAAGCCTGACCAATGACATACTGGGTGCTGTAAGAGGAATTAGCCAAATCAGGAAACGACAACAATTTATTGCGAGCAATACTAATATTAAAATTAGTAGTCCAACTCCAATGTTGCTTTTGAAAATTAACAGTGCGTAAGGTAAACTCTAAGCCTCGGTTCACCACAGTAGCATCCAAATTAGCTTGCAAATTCGAAAAACCTGTTGTGCCCGGTAACGGGATACCTGTCAACTGATTAGACGATAAATTCCGGTACCAGCCTGAAGTTAAAAAAATACGATCTTGCATAAAGCCCAACTCCAATGCCAATTCCAACTTGGTACTGGTTTCCCATCCAAAAACAGGATTAAACAAACGAGTAGGTTGTAACCCAACTACACCGCCATAATTCACTCCCGAAGAAGCATAGGTGTCCAAATACTGGTAATCGCCAATCTGATCATTACCTGTACTGCCATAACTGCCGCGCAACTTCCCAAAACTCAATACCTTTTGACCTTTCAAAAAAGATTCGTTACTAAACAACCAAGCAGCACCAACCGCACCAAAATAAGCAAACTGCCTACCCGGCCCAAAGCGACTCGAACCATCGCGCCTACCAGTTACATTCAAAAGGTATTTTTCTTTATAATTATAATTCACACGTCCAAAAAAAGCCTGGTACTTATACACCGAAGCATCACTAACCAAAGTATACAAATTGGTGGCAGAAGCCAAGTTATAAATCAAACTGTTGCTCGCAAATCCCGAAGCATACTGTACCAACATACTACCCTGCTGTTGCTGCAAAGTACTACCCAACAATGCATCAACGATTCCGCCTCCCAAAGCATGCTTCCACCCTATTTGAGGTTCAAAAATCCACGAATGACGTTGAGCACCACTCACTATCAATGACGAGTAAGCACTACCCAGTCCATAAGCCGGATTGTATTTGGTAAACGGCGAAGCAGCTGTCTCATCATGTTGTGTCGTGGTATAACCCAAACTAGATTTTAAAGACCAATACGGAGACAATTCATAAGTAAACAAAGTACTAGCAATCAAATCATTGGTTTTCGCTTGATACTTCCCTTCCAAATTACGCAAAGGATTGTTAAACGTATTATTTTCCCAATTCAAAGTGCCATCCGATTGATACAAAGCAGGGGCATTTGGCGCAATAGTAATCGCCTCTTGCACCAAATCCACTCGGGGTTGATTATTTCCCTGACTAGTATAACCTGCCGTAAAAGCAACTTTGAATTTTTTATCCAAGGAACTGTGATTCAAACTAAAATGGACATTCCCTTTTTTATAGGTAAACGTACCAGGAAATACGGTAGTTTGGGTTCCATAAGTACCACTCAATAAAAACTGGGTTTGTGCCGAACCTCCAGACAAAGATGCTTGCAGGTTGCTTAGTGAAGCAGTACCTCCAAACAATTCTTTCTGCCAATCAGTTGAACGATTTTGATCCCAAGTACCATTCACATCATAAGCATACGAAGGAATCGGAATCCCATCATTAGCAAAAGCTTCACGTCGCATTTGCAAATACTGCTCCGTATTCATCAAATCAAGAAAACGTGTTACACGTCCTGCGCCTTGAGAAACCGTAGCACTAAAAACCGTCTTGCCCGACTTCCCTTTTTTGGTGGAAATTAGCACTACTCCATTCGCACCACGGGAACCATATATAGCCGTAGCATCGGCATCTTTCAAAACCTCAATACTGGCAATCTGGTCAGGATTAATACTGTTCAACGGACTAGGTTGTGTAGAAAAAATACCCGATGCCATCCCACTACCAACAGGGTCGGTAGCATAAGGTACACCATCAATTACATACAAAGGCACATTACCAGCAGCGCGCAAACTATTCTGCCCACGAATCTGCACGTCAAAACCACCACCAGGCGTACCAGTAGTCTGTGTAATACTAACACCTGCCATCCTACCCTGCATAGCCGCCAACACATTAGTAACGGGTTGATTTTCTATATCCTTACTAGTAATTTTAGCAATACTCCCAGTCCGCTCTTTATCCTTAACTTTATAATACCCAGCATTAACCGTAACTTCTTCTAAGGTTTGCGCATCAGCTTGCAACACTACATTAATACTATTAGTGCTGCCCACAGTGACTGAAACTGATTTATAGCCTACAAAAGAAAACACAAGCACTGCTCCTTTTTCAGCAGTTATACTGTATTTTCCATCAGCATCCGAAATTGTAGAAATATTTTTATCCTTTACACTAACAGTAACACCAGCCAGTACGCCGTTCGAATCAGTAATGCTACCATAAATTGTATTGTTTTGTTGCTTGCTCTGAACTTGATTCAGAGGCTGTTGTTGAAGTTGTTTGTAATTAAAATCGGTCACCTTTAGCGCAGTCGAAGAGCTTTTAGATCCTGCAGCAACCGAATTGATAGTTAGGCAGTAGCAAATGATAAAGTACCAAAATGCAGAACCACCATTGAATATTGAATTTTTATTCATAATATTGGTTAGTTAAATGAAACATTAGTTTTGTTTGTCCAGTCCTCTATACTAGTTTTCCCGACGAGATAGAGGGCTTTTTGTTTTTGCGAGAAGAAGCTCCTGAGGTACGCAGTCATTGCGAGGCACGAAGCAATCTCGTAATTTTAGTTTGTCATTGAGAGAAGAAGCTCCTGATGTACGCAGTCATTGCGAGGTACAAAGCAATCTCATAATTTTAGTTTGTCATTGAGAGAAGAAGCTCCTGAGGTACTCAGTCATTGCGAGGCACGAAGCAATCTCATAATTTTAGTAATATTTATTTATCCATAAGCAACAATGTATTAGTTAGTACTATATTCCCATCCAGTCTTTGCGAGGCACGAAGCAATCTAAGGGTGCCCAAAGGGCGGGGTGGTTAAAAACCTCAAGCCAAAAAACCATTGACCTAAGAACCTAAGAACCTCAGCTCCTTAGAACCTTAGTCCCTAATCCCTAAAAACGACCCAATAAAAAAAATGAAGAAACAACTTTGAACAGGCTGAGCAGCACAAATAAAAAAAGGCATGGAACTCAGCTTATTGCGTTAGAGGCACTGGTATACCGAGCAACAATAAGTGAGCCCACGCCTTAGGACGTGAGCATCTTACTTATCATCTCGTTGCAAAAAGTACCAGTTTTCTAACGCGAGATTCAAAGCGAATGCTTCAATATTGTATTTGAAGAATCGCAAATTTATGTAATCAAAAGCAAATATAAGAAAATATTTTTATTGTGGTTTACTTAGCCTACATTATTTTTTGTAAATCTATTGAAATTGCTTCAACAAATTATTGTTATGGCTACCAAACAAAATAAAACGGAATTTCAGATAGTATTTGGAAAGCAAATAGAAAAACTTCGGGGATCACAAAACTTGAGCTATAGACAATTAGCTCAACGATGCGACATCGATTTTAGCAACATTAGTAAGATTGAAAAAGGCGAAGTCAATATTCAACTTTCAACAATTCTTCAACTTGCGAAGGGATTGACCGTTACTCCTAAAGAATTATTTGATTTTGAATTTGATTTAGAGAAAGAATAATAAACAAACTAACAATATAACCAAAAAAAGATGCCTAGTGCATCTTTTTTTATTCCCATATTGCATATACAAAATCCTAAATTGCACACAAACAGTTAAATCAAAGCGTTTATTTTGAACTAAAATTCAAAATATGGAGTGGTATGAAATCATAGCAATTATCCCAATAGTCATTATTGGTTCATGCATACGAGGTAAAATTTATGAATATAAAAGGAACATAAATCACAATTATAGTTGGAAAAACAGGAAAAAGTAATTAATATTCCAGGCAGTTTTTCATTCGTTTTTTGGGTTAAATAATTTTATCGTATTATATAATTACAAACACTTAAAATAATACTATTATGAAAATTAATGAATTTATAAATTCTAATTTGCCAGCCGTTAAAACCCTGATTAGTGAGTTGTCTCATGAATCGTTCGACTCACATGATTTTATTCAAGCATTCTCAAAAAAATTTGAATCCAAATATGTTAGTTTTTTAAAGCAATATACAATTCAACCACACAGAATTGTGCACTCACAGCTGGCGCTTTATCTTGAGATGAATAGTATTCAATTAAGCATTGAAAAAAATACAAATGTTTCAAGTGTGACAGTTTTTGGGTGTAAAAGCGTTAATAAGTTATGGAATAAAATGAAGTGATTTTTTTATTTACTTACGATTGACGTATTTGGATTCAAATCTAAAGTAATTAATTGCCATCATTTTATTTTATCTTTACATACCAGCAAAAAAACCAATTATGTCTGAAGCCTATAAATTAGACTGGAAAACATACGAATCAATCACAAAATATATCTATGAAAACTTAGGGAGGCAATCTGGTGTCAAAGTAAAAGGTCATGGACAAAATTGTAAGGTTGTCGGAAAATCCACAGTCAGTCACCAAATCGATGTTTTAACTACTCATTCCGACGGAATTCATAATTATTATACTGCTATAGAGTGTAAATATTGGAAGGAGAAAGTAAATAAGGATATTGTCATGAAAGTGGCTTCAATTATTGAGGATGCTGGCATTAGCAAAGGAGTCATTGTTACAAAGAACGGTTTTACACAAGATGGTCTCGAATATGCAAAATTTAAAAACATCGGACTTGTTGAATTAAGGGAGCCTACCACCAAAGATGGTGAATTTACTGCAAAGGAAATAGAATTTGGAAATATAGATATTAAGATAAATGCGACAATTACGAGTCCAAAAATTTCAACAATAGACATAGGTAATAATCGATTTCTGGAAGTCGAGAATGAATTTGACCTTTTCAACTATTTTATCATACTAAAAAATGGCACTCAGGTTGCTTTTTATGACTATGTAGCCAATTTTCGAATGGAGGTAGCCAATCAAGATATAATGGGTAAGGAAATTACAAAAAGCTATAAAATACCCGAAAGTCGTTTATGTAAAAGGCAAACGGATAAAACTTTTGAATTAGACGAAGTAACCTTTACCGGACAATTAACTCAAAGAAATGAGAGTAGAAATTTAACGTTTACATTAGTCGATAAAGTTTGGTTGATAATGAAATCCATATTCGACAATCGGAGATTTTCGTTTTCGGAAAACGGTATAATTGTCGAGCATAGTAATCAGTAACGAATAAATATTACACGAATGCAGGGAAATTTAATTAATTTATTTATGTGGGGATTTCAACAGCACATGTTGATTTCATTTCAAGTTAGTTCTGAAAGTTTATTCAGAAAATTAGATTATAAACTTGATCCCAAAGTTTTTTTTATTGGTATTTTAACTGAGGAGAGAACAGATAGGCATCCAATCTGCATTGAACCTGAAGATTGCGGATTTTCAACACATAGCTTTGCTGATGTAAAAAAATTAGCAAGCGAATTAGAAAATGTAGATGAAGAAAGAAGAATTTTTCATTCCCACGAAATTGCACAAGAAAATCATAATCGTAGAATTACTGCAAAATCTTATGTAGAAGCAATAAATAAAATTTTGAAACGTGACGATATCTATGGAGAGAAAGAATATTTTGTAGCAGCACCAACCCATGTAGAAGGCTTTTTAGTTTTTACAGTATTATCGCTAAATAAGTCAGTTGTTAATAGATATTATAGTCTAACAAAAGATAAACAGATCGATCGATTTACAATTTATAGATCATTGATTGAGAGTAGTATCCATAGCTTATTAAAAGAATGTTCAATTGCGTTAAAAGACCCAAACAACTCTATGGGAGCGATTGACAGAAGTGCAGAGGAATTATTAAGAGATGCGGGGAGACAATTTATTTATACGGTTTCAGGTGCAGGTAGAAATTTTTCTGGCTTGCATGGTTTTTACGACGCGTGCAACGAAATCGCTTCAATGAGGTACGAAGGAGCTGTTGGCTTAGGAAAAATTATAGTTGCTCCAAAAGACCATAAAAATGTTAAAGTCACTTTACAATTAAAAAATCCGATAAGAATTAGAGATTACCGAAAAGTGCGGAAATTTCTTGAGATATCCGATTTTGATTCTTCATTGATATGCGATTCAGCTTTGATATATGGATTGGGAGAATTAAGAGGAAAATACAATCCAAAAGAAGAATCGCTTTTTGTAATCAACTTTACAAGCCATTTTAAATGGGAACTAACACATGACAATAACCCGTTAATGGTCGTTGAATATAGAGAACCACGATTGCCGGAAGAAAAAATAAATCGGGAAAAGTTTTATTTAGATTTTCCTCGTCTCTTTCAATCGATAAGTAAAGATCAGATTGATGACCTATGGGATTTATCTCTGGAGGCCACAAAACAAAAACATGGAACAATGCTTGTGATTTCTGATGAAGCGCTAAATGAATCTGAAAGATTAGGTAAGCAATCATTTCCGCTAAAGCCATTAAAGCTAACTGACAAAGTTATCCAGCAGATAACAGCAATTGATGGAGCAGTTCTTTTAGACAGAGATAGTAATTGTCATGCTATAGGCGTAATTCTTGATGGCATTGCAACCGAAAAGGGAGATGCTTCCCGGGGAGCAAGATATAATTCTGCAATTAGGTACTATGAACAGTTCGGACAAAACAAATCATTGATTATTGTTATAATTTCTGAGGATGGTATGATTAATTTAATTCCTGATTTAAAGCCACAAATCAAAAGAAGTTCGATTGTAGAGTCAATTGAAGAATTTAAAAATATACTAAATCTTGACAACCTGAATCACAAATCATTTAATTATGGAATGACCCATTTCCAAACAATTAATTTCTACTTAACCGAAGAGGAATGCGAACAAATAAATATAACGAGAAAGTTAATAGAGGAAAAGTTTAAAAAAGATTTGATCATGGTTCATATTGTCTACGAAGATTTAAAATCTAATCCCGATATGAATGAAAGTTATTATAAAGAGTAAGATGATCATTTGAAAATCACATAGTATGATTTTTTTTTATAAGTTAAAGCCTAAATTTCTTTCAATAATAGCCAATTTGTGCGTAAATTTGAACAATAACAAAAAAACAATGAAGAAAGAAATATTAGAAAGACCTGCTGTGTATTTTAGCACATTGGAGATTGAAAATGTTAAAAGTTTTGGAGAGAAACAAATACTTGATTTAAAAAATAGGGACGGATCAATATCGCCTTGGACTTTGATTCTAGGAGACAATGGTGTGGGTAAAACTACTTTGCTACATTGCTTAGCATTAATGATACCAGTTGAAGCTCCTATGCTCAAAACGGAAATAAGTGTGTTAAATGGTGAAACTGAGAAAAAAAAACAGGTAATTGTTAGTGTAAAACCATATATGGATGATTTGGACGAAGCAAACTTTGATTTCGAGAAACTTATTAGAATTGCTGAAGATATTAATACTAAAATAAGTGCTACATTAACAAATGGAGTTGAATTAAAAGAGCGACAGACAGAAGGTAGTGGCATTTCAATCGCCATGGAATTTGAAAAGATTAAAGGAAAGCTAGAGGTAATTACTCCATCATATGATAAGTTAGATGTGTTTGAATCACCTAAAATTTTTGCTTATGGAGCAAATCGACATGTAGCGTATAAAAACATAGACAATTCAGAACTAAAAGATCCTATATATAATTTGTTTTCCGGATCGGGTGACTTGTATGATGCTGAGCAAGTATTAAGCATGTTAGATACTGCATCAATAAGATTAGGAGGAAAAGGGAAAGCAGCAGATCTCTTATTCAAAATAAAAGAAATTTTAGTTGATCTTTTACCCGACATAAAAGATATTGACTCTATTATAATTAACTCCCCAATAAATGAAGATGGTTCAATCAATGAAAATATTGTTGAAGTACAAACTGAGGATGGTAGAGTAAAATTATTTAATCTTAGTTTAGGTTATCTCACAATGCTGACTTGGATTGTAGATTTGGCAGTACATATGCTTTGGGCTTTTCCTGAAAGTAAAGAGCCATTAAAAGAGCCTGCAATTGTTTTAGTTGATGAGATTGACTTACACCTCCATCCTGTTTGGCAGAGAATGATTATGAAAAAGCTAACAGATCACTTCCCAAGGGCTCAGTTTATATGTACAGCTCATAGCCCAATAATGGCTCAAGCTTCGGAAAATCAAAATCTTGCTGTAGTTAAAAGAGTTAATGATGGGGAAGTTAGCATTGAAAATTTACCTCATATAGTTAAAGGATGGAGAATCGGTCAATTACTTACAAGTGAGCTTTTTGATTTTGAAAGTGATAGAGGGCCAGAAGTTGACGAGATTTTAGATGAGCGAAGAAAACTACTTGAAAAAGAAAAATTAGAACCTCTAGAGCAAACTAGATTAGATGAGCTAAATAAAGAAATTGACAATATCCCCTTTGGCAATTCTGAAGAGCAGGATGATGCAATGAAATTATTAGAGGAATTTTCAAAGAAGTTAGATATTATAAAGGCAAAGGAAGATGATAAGAATTCATAAAACAATTGCCATTCCTTTAATTCTTACGACTGATGGAGATAAACAGACAAATGCTTTAAATAAAAACTATTCAGACAACCCAGATCATTACATCTCTGCTGCGGGAGTGAAAATCAAATCTCTTACCCCTATGGAATTTGATAACAGTATCTATGGGGATTCAACAGTAAAAGATTTGCTAATTGCCGATCAACATGAAAAATG
Organism: Flavobacterium sp. SUN046; assembly: GCF_028867965.1. Classification (GTDB taxonomy): domain Bacteria; phylum Bacteroidota; class Bacteroidia; order Flavobacteriales; family Flavobacteriaceae; genus Flavobacterium. Next base: position 92,153 of record NZ_JAPQNT010000010.1, on the reverse strand, counting down.
TTGTTTCTGTGAATCAAAATTTTTAGAGACAAGCTACGGCGACGTAGAGCATTTTCGTCCTAAGAGGGCTTATCAAAAGTTAAATTCCAAAAAACTGAATTATCCAGGTTACTATTGGCTAACTTACAATTGGAATAACTTGATGTTCTCATGTGAAAAATGTAATAGATCATATAAAAGGAATCAGTTTCCTCTTGAAACGGAGACGACTAGAAAAATTTCGCACGATCATGCGAACTTGCTTGAAAATGAAGATAGGTTGCTAATTGATCCTAATTTTGAAGATCCAAGTGTTTACATAACTTTTTTAAATGAATCACCAAGCGCAATTAAAGCTAATCTTAAAGGAGAAAAAACAATTGAAGCATTTAATTTAAAAAGATTGAATAGTACTAGATTAGACTATATAAAAACTCTTAAATTAGCACTAACTTGGTCAAAAATAAACCTTGGTAGCGATGAGGAAATCGAATTGGCTATGCAAACTTTTAAATTTACTCGAGATGAGGTAATAGAATTTGTAACTGAAGGAATTGATTTATATAATTCAGTAGCCAAGGATACAGCAAAATTTGCTCATTGTGTGCGAGCTAACTTCCCTGACTTGCCCACAGCTTAATTTTGTAAATTCACAGATAGTTTTTTTCCAAAAAATGTAAGTGATTTTGTGTTTTGGAAATCTTCTAATAATTTAAATTCTTTTTCTATTTCTTCAATTCTTAATTTAATAAATTGATTTCCGATATCATTTTGACAGTATTTGTTAGCAATTAATTTATAAAAATCTTTTATTGCTTTAAATACAAACATTCCATGTAAAACCCCTCTTAAAGGTCGTTCTTGATCTCGCCAAGGCGAATAAAAAACTTCTTTCGTATTTGTTTCAATCAATGGGAGCACATTTTCAATAAGTGTCAAATATAAATGCATACTTTCATGCAAAATAGATTCAGCTACACGTAAATCAGAAATTAAAGAATCCTCTTCACAAACTGAAAAAAATATCGAAAACGGTATATCGGGATGGCTATAACTAATATCGGTTTCAGAATCTTCAGCTTTCAGAATCTGAATTGATTGCACAATGGTATTGATAAAAGTGTAAACTTCGGGAACTTGCAGTAAAACGGCTAAGGCACTTTTTACTTTAGAAATTACTATGCCTAAACTTTTATCTATTGCAGCTAATTCTAGACCATGTGATTCGTAAAACGAATCCGGAATATCAGGTGGTAAAACAAGCTTAATTGCATTATCATTTTCATATAACGAAAGTGAAACTTCAGTTTGATATTCTACTTTATTAATACAGCCGATTATGGAATATTCATATGGATTTTCGAGTGTATTAGTAAGTGATAATTCTTTCCACTTGTGCTCAACTAATAGCTGTGTTAGCCCAGTATTCCACAACGGAAAAGGATTGTTAAGGTAATTTTCAATATGATTTTCGAGAGTCAATTTTAAACGTGTTTAAAAGTATAAACAATAGTATAACGGGTGAAATCATAAATCTTTGAAACGGCATGATGTGATTTTCTGGAAATTTCAAAACCAAAAGCAGAATTATCTACCGGGCTTACCACTTTTGCTAAATCTTTTGAATCTGCTGAATTAAAAAGAAGAAGATATCCACCATGTTCTTCTAGCCATTTCGGATTAATATGCAAAACCATTCTATGGGTTTCTTCCCCATTTATAAAATCATTGTGCACTCCAATGTGCTGAGAATTTACAAGTTTGTGAGCTACCACATCTACTAATTCAAAATCTGCTACTTTAAAAGATTGGGTAAACTGTTGTTCAATACTTTTCAGAAAACTTGTTTCGATTAAACATGCTACACCTGCAGGAAGTGTTACATTCAATAAACTAAATTCGTACTGCTCATAAAAGTCCGTTTCAACAAGATGCCAGTCTACAGTAGTTTGAAACCATTCATATATTTTAGCTTCAAGGTTGTGCTTCAATACTGAAGTGGAACTAAAATGCGGAAAAGGAATATCCTCACTAATTGCCGACGAAAGGTCTAGGTATTCTGTATTAGGCATATGCTGTGGTAAATTTGGCAATAGTTTTGCGTAGATTTTTAATTAAGTAAAGTTGGTCAGAACAGTAAACAGATGGGTTTTCAAAACCATTTTCATCTTTCCATCGGTTAAGAATCATACCGCCACCACATACATGCAGTTCAGGGCAACTTAAACATTTTTTACTTGTAGGCCTTTGCATTTGCTGATAAACTTTGAATTCCTCTGTTTTTAAGAAATCTCCAAGTTTGATATCCTTGATATTAAAAGGTTTTTGAAATTTGTCTGCACCATTATAAGTACTTTTCAATGTATCGTTCTTCATAATTGTACCGTCCGTATCTATAATTACAATGGCAAAATCCGTAATTCCCAAACCTTCTTTTGAAACATTTCCACCCAAAAGCACTTTTAGCATATCATCTAAAACCCTTATTTGAATTGGCTTGTCATCAGTTATGTAAGTTTCAAGTAAAGCTACCATCCATTCGCCATACTCAGTCGAATCAATCGAAGATTTGTTTATTGGCAATTTACTATGATTACCATCTTTATAAAGAAAATCAACACTTGGTGCATTCAGACTTTTAAAAAAATGATATACTTCCGAAGCATCAGAGTGAGGATCAATAACAGCCAATAACCCAGCATTTAAAAATGCAGCATCAGGATGCTGGGTTAACACATTGAATCCATCTACTACTTCTTTGAATGTACCTGTGTCTTTGTGTGTAACCCTGTATTTATTATGTAAATGTTCTGGTCCATCAATACTTACAGCAATACTGCTGTGATACTTGGAACAGATATCAAGTATTTCATTAGTGATAAGGATGCCATTAGTTTGAATACTTATTGGGTAATTCTCTGGTAACACTTCACGTAATTTATCCAATAAATAATCAAGTTTTTTTGCACCAAGTAAAAAAGGTTCGCCACCATGCAATACGACACTGAAACATTTCTTTTGATTAGCGACAAAATCTTTTAACGAATCGCAGAGAGCTAAAATTGTTTCGGGTGACATAAACTTTTGAAGTTGTTTCCAGTTATCATCTCCCATATTATAAACATAGCAGTAACTACAATTAATATTACACCTGCTTGCAATTTTGACCAGAACTGTGTCTAATCCTTCCGTGTGTGTATTATCTTCCACGGTTGTGGCGATTATGCGCACGGTCGTAAGCAAACATATGATTGGCGCTATCGTTCTTTACTTCATCCATCAATCTCTGTAAAACAGAATTTGGCATTTGGTCAGCTTCAACAATAATTGACTCAGTTTGTACAGTCATTTCAACTGGTATAATTTCTTCGTTTGTATAATTAATTTGCTCCATAACCTGATATAATTTTGATTGCAAAGATATATAAAAAAATAGACTTAAAATTTAAAATGTTTTAATTATTTGATTATAAAGACTTTAAATTCAATTTTTAATCATTGATGCTAATTAATTAATGAAGTCAAAAATTAATATTTATTAATAAATTAAATACCTATTTAACTGACTATCAATAATATAATTTTTAACATTAAATTATTTTAAAAACTATTTTAAAATAAAAAATAGGAATAAAATAAAAAATAATGTTTTATTTACCACAACATCCGCACTTAGCCGAATCTGTCGGCCCTAAACTTTTGCTTAGTGTCTCACCTAAAGTTGCTTTCTGAAAAGTATTGGCTGATTGATATTCATTGATAAATCTAATCAATTCTGATTTTTCCGTGTCGGTTAGCTTTGTATATTCTAACTTAAATTTATCTGTTTTTGCACTCATAATATTTATTCTTTAAATTAATATTTCCCACATACTGGGCAATCTGTTTTTTCAATCGAGTAAGGTATCTGTCCACAGCTAACACAAGGTCTTTTAAATTCTCGCAATGACCAGCGCATACCTTTTATTCTTTCCTTATCACTAAGGTCATGTTTTACATCTTGTTCATTTCGCGATTTAAGCTTCTCATTGAGGATATTATATCTCGCAGTTAGTTCTTTAACACTTATTGGAGGAAATTGTCCCAAAGTTTTAAAATCCTGAGATAATAGGTTATGATCTCTAGTTGCTTCTAATGAATAGGCCAACTCGTCGTCCCATTTAAAAACTAAAGCAAATGCTGAGAAGAATAATTGTACGAACAAGATAGCACCGCCAACATAAACGGCTCCTTCTTTAATTGAATTTGTGCCAAATGTTAATAGATACCCTCCAAATAGTAATGGAACAATAAGTCCAATAAAATTAATGGTTCGCAATCGTCTTTCGTACTTATTTACCCGCTCACCATAAACATAAGATTTCCCATAGCAATGAAATTTATTCTCATGGCATTCTTTCCTAACATTTTCTATTCGTACTTCTTCAGTTTCCATATAGCATATAAATTTAGCTAAATATTGAAGTAATTTACTTCAAATTTATTATTATAATTCATGAGTTACAATTACACTATTTTTAACTGAAGATAAATCTAAGTTACCTGAATTCATTCTAAACATTTTGTAATATTTAGTGTCCATTAAGTAATGTCGTGAGGGATTCAAAGTATGATTTGAATATACTCCGGCATATCCTGTAGTAATAATTATTTCTTTATCCTTATAATCCTTGAGAATCAAACCACTTTCAATTTCAGATTTTATAAACTTTGCTAAAACTTCTAATCCTTTTATCTCAACTTCATCCAACTTATGTATTGCATTTTTATTTCTTGAACTTTTTACTTGTATTAACATGATATGCCAATACCCGTTTCTTCTTCCAACTGAATAAATATCCGAAGGTGTCTGGCTCCCTTTTGAAAAATAAGTAGCATACTTGGTTGGTAATTTCCCAATCCTGGACACTACATATTGTTCAGACAAATCACCTGCTTCACGGTTACTTGGCATCCCAAGCTGTCCTCCTTTTTCTAAAAGAAAATGCTTTTCAGCTCTCCATTTAGTAACAATATGTTCTACAAAAGCATCGAAATTTTTCATGATAATTTAAGTTTTAAATTTACTAAGAAAGTTTGTTACTATTATTTATTTACCACTAATTCAATAGTATTGGATAAAAACTTAGAAGTGGCTTCTATATCAAAAAAATTCCGCTTCATCAAAGAGATCTGATAATGTTCAGGCAAATACTGACCCCATTTTGAAGTACTTAAAGAATCAGAATGTGCGTCCAAATAGGTGGTAATTAACGAATCTATAGTATCAGCCATAGTAAGTAATGATTTCCATTTCAATACAAACTCATCTTTTGAAATTTGAATATAAAACATACTATGAGAATCATCCAATAGGCATTTTATTCCTGTTATTTCAAATAATAAAAATAAGGTTCGATTCACTTTAGTACCTGTAAAAGTATAAAACAAGAGCTTTTTTTCTACAATCAAAAAAGGGCGCTGCAAGGCTAAATTCCGGATGGCAAATACAGAAAAATCCCTTCTCATTTCTTCCAAAGCATCAAAGCTAGTAGAGTTCAAAAAATCATACTTTTCAGTACTATAAAGTACAGCTAGCATTTTTTCTCCAATTTTTTGATGTACGATACCGCCTCCACCTGAAAATTTTGGTTTCTTACCATCTTTAGCAGGTACTACCTCAATCTTTTTAGCTTTTAAATCAACAAACTGAATTTTCCATATTTTAGCTGCAAGCAATATATTTTCTCCTTCTGTTATCTGCGGAGAATAAGGTAATTCACCTATTCGGTTACCAGCATGTATAACCTTAAAATTATCCTCCATAGTAAAAGCACTGTAGAAATCCCGACTGTTGACTATCTTTTCTCCTTCAATACCTATGATAACTTCATGTTGCAATTTTTCAAAAAAATCAATGCTGATTAAATGATTAATAATATCCGTAATCTCAACAACGTTAATCTCATTAAAAGCAAAATTATTTTTAAGCTGAGTAATCAATTCAGTCACCTTAATTCCCGAATAACCTTTAACGATAGACAAAGCCTGATGCAATAAAATATCATAAGAATCGGAGTTAGATTGAGGCGGCTCAATAAAACCTTCTTTATACAATAACCAGCAGGCCAATGATTGCAACAAGCTCCACTGGCTGGTTGCATATAAAAACAAGCTGCTTTTGGCACCATCTTTACGACCACTTCTGCCAACACGTTGGATTAGCGATGCAATACTATGAGTAGCATCTACTTGAACAACCTCATCAACAGCCCCTATATCAATTCCTAATTCTAAAGTAGAGGTACAGGCAATACAAAAGTTCTGACGATTATTATTTTTAGCAAAATATTCTACATATTCTCTAACTTCTTTGTCCACAGAAGAATGATGTGAAAAATAATTCGAATGACCTTTAACCCGTTCTGAAATTTTCTTCAGTTTTACAGCCACTTCTTCGGCCTTACCTCTGCTGTTGGGGAAAATTAAAACTTTATTATCTTTTGTTTCTATATATAAATCTTTAAGTAAGTCCAATGGTAGATCATTTCCTTCATTTTTGAAATACCTAAAAACAGCTTCAATTTCCTTTGAAGTCTTATCGAGTAATACTTTTGTATGAAGAGGGTTTCCTGTAAAATTCTTGGAACCTTCATAATCACCGAGTGTAGCCGATAACCCAACAATTTTAAAAGAAGCCACATTAATATCCTGCAATCGCGATAGGATGGATTTCAGTTGGGTTCCTCTATCTGTCCCTATAAACGAATGAATTTCGTCAATTACAACATATTTAAGATTAGAAAATAAATGCTTGACATTATAAGGCTTATTTACAAACATTGCCTCTAATGATTCTGGAGTAATTAATACTATTCCATTGGGCTGTTTAATAAGATGTTCTTTTAGTGTTCGATTAGCCTCGCCGTGCCATTTAGTAACAGTAACTTCTAAATACTTACATAGTTCTTCAATTCTGTAAAATTGGTCATTAATTAAAGCAATCAATGGAGAAATATACAACACCTGAACACCTTCTTCGTTAAAATTTACTTTCGAAAGTATGGGCAAAAATGCCGCTTCTGTTTTACCTGAAGCTGTTCTTGATGCTAAGATATAATTCTCTTCAGTTGTGATTATTCTTTGAATCGCTGCATCCTGAATTGGGCGTAATTCCTCCCATCGCTTATCACGAACATATTTCTTTATAGGGCCCGAAAGTAAGTCATAGGAAGACATTATAATTCCTCAATACTATCAATTAAAGACAATTCATCTGGTCTTTCGTCAGCAATTTCAATCTCGCCAAACAATTTATGTTTATCTACCGTAGGGTTTTGTCTTATAATATTCAAAATGTTTAAAAAGTCACGAATAACTTCTCTGGGAGTTAAAAATTCCGAAGCACCTGGCTTATTAAACATTTCCTCCATAAATTGCTGGATGTCATTATCTGTAATAGCTAAAGTCACATTATAATTATAATCAAAGATAGCTTTCAGCTTATTAAGAAGAACAAAAATTTCATTGTGGTTTAATGGTAAAAGTTTGATGACTGGTTGAGCAAAATCTCGTATCTCAACGGTTTCAAATTTATTAGTTTCAAGCCTCGATTTTAAGGCATGATAGCTAAATAAACCTCTACGCTCATTTTCTAAAAATTCTTTTGTTCCAGCAAAATTGAAAAACAAATTAGCCACTTTACCTTGAAAACAATCATTGTAAATAGTCAATATCTTTTCATAATTCTTATCTCTCATAACCGAAGTAGAGATTTTATATAAATTGATAGCTTCGTCAAGATTTACCATAAAACCACTATATCCCATACTTACAAATAGCTTACAGAAATTCTTCAGCATGTCATAGTAATTCAAGTCATTAATTACTTCTCTAACTCCTAAATCCTGTTTTGCTTCAGTCTTGGTTTTATACTCTCCTTTAAGCCATTTCAAGGCATTTCTTCTGAGTTGTTCATCATCCTTAATATAACCCTCATAATATTTCATAACAACGGTTCCAAAATCAAATCCGCCAACTTCAGTAATATCATTAATAGTTTTCATGATGTTTTTCTGAATCAGATTCAGATACTGCTCATCACGTATAGCGGTTAATGAAATAGAATTATCATCGGCAGTTTTAACAATAACTTGTTCAATCCATTTTTCTAGTAAAGTTGGTAGTGCTCCTCCTTCAGGTTTAGTCTGTATGGCAACATTATCCATAATAGCAGAATATAAGGCAACACCTTTTCCATCGTTAGAATACAAACGATTGTCCGGAGTAAAATCAGCATTGGCAACAACAAATTTTTGCTTTAACGCAACGGTATTTAATAAATGGAGCATAAACGATTTTCCTGAGCCAAAATCACCAATCCAAAATTTCACCATACTATGGCCATTCTTTACATCATCTAAGGCAGAAACAAAAGCTTCTATTTCTTCCGAACGTCCAACTGTAATATGTTGAACACCTATTTTGGGCACTACACCTCCTAGTAAAGAATTAACAATGGAAGTAGCTTCTTTGGGCTTAATATTATCTATCATGATGCTAAAAGTTTTTGGTAATAATTTTGGTTTATAGTGTAATAATTTTCATCCTCTTCAATTAATAAATCATCTAATCTGTCATAGCAAATTTCATTGATAGTATCTATCAACTGATTTTTGAATACTCCCTTTGACTTAGCAAAAAGTTCAAACTCACTTTGAAGAATTGAAAAGTTGTTTTTGGTAAAAATTTCCAAAGCGGAAGTATGAATTGAAGTAAATGTAAATTCTGTAGAGTAAATGGAATTTATTATTTCCTCTTTGTTTTGGGTTAAATTAATTGCTATTTCATCTTGATTTGCATTTACAGATTTTATAGCTTCATCCAGTTCTTCCGTCTCCTCTTTTAAATATTCATTTAACAATTCAACAGTTCCGGAATGTTGCTCTTGAACCTCTTTAATAGATGAAATATCCAATTGAATCTTTTTTCGTTTTATAGCATAAACCTGTGAGACGGCGAGGAGTGCTTTTTCAAAGTTTTTATCAGCTATAAATTGATTAACAATATTTTGAAAGCTTTCAAATTGTTCATCAGTCTTAAAAAGACTTTTTTGTATTGATTTGGTAAGTTGTTTGTTATCAAAAGTCACAGACTTTAAATCGTGGTACAAATAGTGGATGTAAAGCAATAAAGCTGTTGGTTTATCATATTTGGCAATAAATTTGGAAGCCTCGAAAAATATATTTTCTATAGAAGGATTTTCTTTATTCAAGTTTCCTAGCGTAACGACTTTCTCTTCAAACTCTTTAGCATTAGAGTTATAATTGGTGTTAATAGCTTCAAATGCTATTTTCCATCTTGTAGTATTTAATAAATTAAGTTTTATTTCTGTTTCCTTATCTGGAGGGATTATCTGAGAAATAGAATCTGATAAAATAGTAGCTACTTCATTAAGAATTCTAGTTTCAAATACTTCTTTTGCTTCAGGTGTATTAATATACGGGTCTACAGTTATCTTTCTTTTATGACCATAATTTTCCCTAACTCTATTTTCGCATAGCTTAAAAATATTAGTATAAAATTCATGCATTGTAGAATCAATTGCATATTTATAATTCGTACTTCCTTTTCTGTATCTAAAATGCTTTCTAACAACAATATCCGCAACCTCATCAAAAACTTCTTTCAGGGTAGTTTCAGTTTCTTTGTAGCGTTCTTCTAATTTTGGAAGAGCAATTAGATACAGTTTAATAATTTCAATACAACAATAATCTATATTCAAAAATGTGTTACTCGAATACCAAATTTCATCTAAAAGTTTGGTTTCTTCTTTCTTTAAATTAAGTTTCTTTTTGAACTTATTCCTCCATTCAAAAGTAGAATAGGTAACTTCACTATATTGATAATCATAATGGTCTTCCCTTAACCTTTCAACACCTTCGCTATCACCCACCGATTTCATTTTTTGAATTAAAAAAGTAACTCCATAAGACTTTGTCTTCGGATAATGCACTCCCAAAAGCTCTAACTGGTTTTCAAGTTTAGAGACATTTTTGTGCTGATCAAATTCATTTAGAAGGTCAAACAATAATATAAAAGCATAATTAGTATTCCCTTCTAAATCTAAATATTCTCCATTTAAAAAATTAGCTTTAAAAGATTGATAAAAGTTTTTTTGTGCAGTTGTAGCATAATTGATTTCCGAATAAGAGTAAACATAATTATGAGACCAATAAGGCACATTAGAAGAAATACAATAATCAGAGTTAATTTTATGAGATTGAGAACTTACATCAACAATTGAATCATCCGTACGCATAGAATTTGAAGTTGAACCCGTAATAATAACTTTTACCGGGTTCGTTCTTTTTAAAGGGCTATTGTATTTGGCATTCCCATAATAATTTGATTTAGGAGGTTGTGGTTTTTTCTTTCCTGAAAATACAAAAAAGAAGATAATAACAATAATTATAAATATTAACATGGCTTGGTTATATTAATTCGTCAACAATATCTGCAAAATCAAACTCATGTATTAATGTAATAGTATGACCATTTTTTCTAAGACTTAAAGCTTTTTCAACCTTGCGTCCATAACATGAAAATGCCCAGGCTGGATTTCCATTATCTCCAACAATTAAATAATCCGTTTTCTTTGTGATCGATTCTGTTGGTACTCCGCCAAGTTTTCGAATATCATTTTGCAAAGATTCTCTATTACCTCTTTTTAATACTCCAGTAATACAAAATGTCTTCCCATCAAAGGAAACATTAGGTTCACTTGTACATAAACCAGAAATAGTAACATTAGCTGTTTCAGATTCAATCTGCTTTTGAATTTCCTCATTTTCTAACTTTATAAATTGCTTGAAATAGGCTTTCAATAAGGTTCTTTCTTCATCATTAATCTTATTATCAGAAACTATAGAGAGTAGCAAACTTCTTATTTCATCATACGGGTAATAAGTATTCAAATGCTCATTTTCAGAAAGCCATTGATTCAAATCATAAATTTCTTTATCTGTGATAATACCGTCGGCCAATATGCCATGGCAAAGTCCTTGCAGTGTTTGTAAATCAGTTGTAACCGCATTATAATAATAATTATCACCCTCATACTTTTGACACAACCAATATAAATCGGCTATAGTTTCAATTGGTGGAATCTTATTAGATAAGGTTTCCTCAATATAAGTCATAAATTCATTAAATGGATTACGATGAATCATATGATTGTGAGTTACAACCCATTTTCTGAGTTCATTAATCTCAATTTCATTTACTTCATTATCTAAATTAATGCCAAGTAAAATGCCCTTTAGTGAATTAATAGCTTTATCAGCTTGTGCTTTGGCTGTAAAAATTTTCAATGATTGCTCATTTATATTGTTCATAATTAAAAATATATTTATTATAAATAGTAAAGTTATATTTTATGCTAAATTCTAAATTAATGTTTTTCAATAATATTCTTGACAAAAAAAATATAAACACTCTGTTTTCTCTTATTTTTAATAAAAATGCCTTCAAAACATTTGTAATCATAATAACCTACTCAATTGTTATCAAATTCAAAATTCGATTATTGGTTATTGGTTATTTACATTTAATAATATCCAACATCCATCAAATAATTCCTTGGAATAATGATATCATATTTTAAAAACACCCTAAGCAAAAAATAGAAATAATTAGTGCATTGTAGTAATCAAGTAATCCACTTCTTTTAATCTCTTCCTTTACAAATTTAGCTAGTAAATTCATCATTTTAACATCTTTTTGTTTAATGTATGGAATTATATTTATTACTTGAATCTTAACCTAAATTAACATAACATGCCAAAAGCCATATCATAATGCAACAGATTAAATATTACAAGGAGTTTGGCTTCATCTTGAAATCAAAAAAGTGTAATATAGGTGTTAATTTATTGAATCGAAAAATTACATACTTTTCAGACAAATCTCCAACCACTCGATAACTGGGAGTCCCTAATTTTCTTCCATTTGCTAAAATTATACTCTTCTCTATTTTCTATTTGCTAACGATATAATCAACAAATTCTTTAAATCTATTCATAAACAAAAACTTATAATTGTGTTACAAAATCTCAACTGTGTAAAAATATCTCAAATATTCAACAAAAACTATCCGTATAAACACGTAAATTTTAAAATTTTTAAAAATTGTAGAAAAGACAAAGAGTTACACAGATATTAGAACTTCATCACTATCCGTTTAAAAATTGCAAATAACTAACAATGAAAATTTACGTGTTTACACGGATTGTAAAGACTCTAAAATTTTTGTTAATTTGAAATAAATAAATTAAAACTAATAGTATGGAAACAATCAAAGCAATCAAACCAGGTCCAAAAAACATAAACTGAAGAAGGAAAAGATGACAAATCAGACTAAGCATCATACTTTTAAACCGTACTACTCAAACAAAAAAATAAGTTATTCGTGAATGATTTATAATAGTATAAAACGAGCTATGATGGTTCGCTTTTAGATTGGAATAATTGTATTTTTCAATAAATCTTTGATTTCTTTAATTACAATCAAAACTTATCTTTATTAAATTCAACTAAAAATTTACGTGTTTATACGTATTGCATAATCGAATTCATTAATTTTAATTTGTAAATTACATTTTTGATAAAACCATTTGTATTTGATAATATTTAAAATTTGTACAACAATTTATAAAACAAAAAATAGTAGAAATATGAAAATAAAAAAATACCAATTAATAATTATTACTTTTTTGCTTTTTACTAAATCATTTAGTCAAGTAATCTTCAAGAATACAGGCTCAAGTAAAATATTTGTTGCAATTGGATTTTACGAAAAAAATACTGGTTGGACAACAAAAGGTTGGTTTCCGATTGAGCCAAACGAAGAACAAAATCTATATACTCCAAAGCTTTTTGGTAGTGAAAAATTTTATTATTGTGCAACAATCGATAAATGTGATAAAGGTTTTTTTGGGAATACAAGTTTATATGTAAATAAACAAAATGCTTTTACAATTGAGAATGCTGATAATAATTTAAATTACAATAATCCTTTAATTTTAAAATATAATTTTATTGAGGCAAAAATTAATACATTAGAAAGTAACACAATAAAAATAGAACCTAACAATTTAACTTGTTATAATAAAAAACAAGGAAAATGGAAAATGGGATTAGACAAAGAAGGTAATTTCGCAGAATTGAAAGAAGATTTTAGATTTTATAGAGAAATAAGCTTCGTGAATGATATTCCAATTGGATGGTGTAAAGATTATTATCCAGACGGAACTTTGAAATCAGAATATAAGCTTTTAAGTTTTCAACCTTTTAAGTATGATGGTAAATGTTCTTGGTACAAAAAAGACGGAAGTTTAGAAAGAGAAATTGAATATAAAAATGGTAATGCATTAAGTGAAACTTCTTCAATAAATAATGGAGAAGTTATTACTAAAAAAGCACAATATGAAGTTGTGAAACTACCAATTCAATATATATATTTAAATAGTACTAGCAATGAATATTGGAAAGGTGGAAACTCAAAATCAATAATTCCAGTTGAACTTCCTGAAGGAACTATTGAGTGGTATTATGAATATACTTCGTCAAGAAGTAAAGAAATGGTTCAATCAAATGTTCAACAATTTAGTGTTGCAAAACAATTAACATCATTAATTGATAAATCAGGTTTGTTAAACGCTTCAATTAATATGTTTTCATCACCGCCAGGAAATGATGTTTGTGATGTGTATTTATTCGAAAATGAATATTATAATCAATTTTTAAATGGAACAACGTTTAATCATTATCCAATAGGAACAAGGCAAAATTTTAAATCCGGAATAGTACAAATTAGAAATTTACCATTAAAAAATCCTCGAATAGGAATAAAAAATAATGATATGACTTTTGGAATAAATGTATCTATTCAGATTGTAGCAATTGTAACAAAAATATAAAAAGTAAGATTGCTACAATTGTTAGCAAAAATCATAATAAATATTTAACTCTCAAGTGTATCTTCATTTAAAAAAAATGAATCCCTTCGCTTGTAAAACATTTGGAAACTTTAGCCAAAAAAACGTAATTTGCATAAAAATGTATACAATAATGAATTTAGTAACAGTATTTTGCCAAGGTGAGACTGAATGGCAGATCATAGAAACAGATAACACAAACTACATTCAAATTATCCAAACCTACATAACCAATAATATTCTTAAAAGCATCCTTAAAGATGTTGCTAGTTATGATAAAGACAAATTTGAGTTCGTACCACAATTGATAAAAGCAGCCAAACCAAGAGTATTTATATACAGCATAACTTCTTTAGAAAGTGACAAAGTCGATTATTTCAGAACCTACAAACAAGAAATCTTAGAACAAATTCATTCTGAAACCAATACTAAAAACCTTAACGTAATAAAGAGTTGGAATGATAAAAAAGATCAGTATTTTTTAGTTAAATACAGCTAACCGAATTAAGGGTAAGAAGTTAGAAATGAATATCAAAAAAAACAGCACTAAAACTACTATGCAATTCGGGAATTAAACAATACAATTCGGGAATCCTACAAACAACCATTTGCAAACAAACTACCTTACAAATAGTTTTGTCCAACCACAACTAATAATCTGGGCAAATGTTAAACCATTCCAAAAAACTACTTTTAGAATTAGAAATCCAATTACAAACAATAAATACAGAAGACAACTTCTCCATTCTAGAAATAGAAGAAGTAATTAATTTGATCTTAGCAGCTATTGAAAAACTTAAAGAATTATTAAACACAAATACTTTTGTAAACAAAGCGGAAGAAATAGAATTTTTCAAAACAGTCAAGCCTTCATTCACAAGTAAACTAATTTATTTCCAAAAAATGTACCGTATTGAAACATCAAAACCGATTGGAACTAAAAAAGAACTTCAAAAACAGTATAGAAAAGAAGTAAAAAAGCTAACTAGATTCTTTAATAAGAATAAAGAATTCTATAAATACTTCCGTACCGAAAACACCTCATTCGATAATAAATACTTTCTAAGAAACAAGCTCAATGTAAAACTAATCTGCAACAATCATTTGTTTACCTGCGATAAAAAGTTCAATACCTCACACGATTATTTAATGGCTAAAGTTATAGCGTCAGAATTACTCCAAACCTACTTAATAAAAAAATTAAATCCCACAGAAAATAAGTCAATAGAAAATAAAACCAATGAAAAACTGAAATGGACAGGTTCCAAAGTAGCAATAGTAGAATTAATGTACGCACTATACAATGAAAAAGTAATCAATAACGGAAATACAAGCCTAAACGAAATCGCAAAAAACATAGAAGAAATCTTCAACATCGATATGGGTCAGTTCAATAGAATCTATCTAGAAATAAAAGACCGTAAAACCATTCAAAAAACCCAATTTCTAGACACACTAAGAACAAATCTAAACAAGCGCATAGAAGACGCCAACAACTAACGTCTTATATTAAAAACCTTAGTATCTTAGATCCTAAATCTCTTAGCACCTCAGAACCTTAAAGCAAAAAAGCCCACCTAAGTGAGCTTTCTATTAAAACTATTGATTCTCATAAATCCCAGAAACCAATCCCATAGTGAGAGCCTTCGCAACACTTTCATTTGCACCATCTAAAGTGGCAATGATATTAGTGACCAACAGACCCCATTCTGGATCAGTATTCTTTTTAGGTCGTTTCTTTCGTTCATAAGAGGAGTAGCGTGCAACAGAAGTCGTAATCAAAATAACCTTTCGGTCCGAAAGTGACAGTGTAGTATCTGATAATGCCGCAGATTCATAAGCAACAATAAAATCATAGATAACTGAGTAGTCGTTCTCTGAATTGCATAAAGACAAATAGGAGTTTATAAAATTAGTCATGCTAATTCTAGCACCGGAAGAACTTAAAGAAGATACAACAACAGAATCCAAACAATCTTGAGAGTGCAATGCTATATACTGAACGCGTTCTAAAGAAGTGAAAGTATAAGTGCCGCCACTCAATGAGGTAAACGCACTTGTAGCATTAGCAATTGAAACTACTGAATTTGAAATTCCAGTCAAAGTCTTAGGTAAAGAAACTCCTGAATAATAAGTCTCTAAAAGCTGATTATGCAAAAGACCAACATAATCAAATGGATTAGCACTATTTGCTGGTAGTATATCCAATGACTTAGCAGCACATGAAGTAGGAAAAAATTTCGGACTCCGATTGAAATCCATATTGTTAGAGCAGGAGATAAATAAAGCTAAAAATAAAATACATAAAAATTTAAATTTCATAATGGTTAGTGTTTTAAAATAATACTGATTACTTTTTTTAATCAGTTCATTTCGCCCGGGGTAATTTGAACAGTGGTCGGATTTCGTTTATAAAACCCTTTTGAATTCGAGACAAAACTACTTGCCCAAACCAAACCAAACAACACAACTACTTTTCAATTCCTGAAATACAACTATGTAATTCCCGAATGCAACACACCTATTTATTAACTCAAAAAAAATCTTAAATCAAAAACCTAAAAACAAGCTATTTATCAGCAGTTAAACGATTTTTATAAGATAAATGCAGTATTTTAGTTGATTTTGAAGTATTTTAGCAAATAATAATCAATCTACCTAAATGCCTAATGAAAAGTAAAAGACACCTATTATTATTTTTATTTCTAATACAACAATCCATTTTAGGGCAAAACAACAGAAATGAAATTAAAGACAGTCTGATTCATAAAAACTACGAATCACTTATTCAAACAACACTAAACATTAACAAGGATACTGTAAAGTCAAAACAATATGCAGAAGCTTGGTTGTTAAAAGCAAAAGCAGAACACAACTGGAAACAAGTTACAAAAGCCTACCACACAATACTATTTATAGAAAATAAAAAAGAACGGTTAAAATATGCCGATAGTCTAATTACTGCAGCAAGAAAAACAAAGGATATAGATTTAATTGGAACCGCATACCTAACAAAAGGAATAATTTATTATAGCAAAAATGAACATCAAAAAGCTTTAGACAATTACATTATTGCAGATGAATTTATTTCCCAAACAAAAAATGAGTATGCAATTCATAAAATCAAATACACTATTGCTCAGACCAAATACTACCTGGGTTTTTATGAAGAAGCAATAGCTCTTTTCAAAGAATGTCGGGAGTACTATGAAAATGAAAACGACAGAGCATATCTAAATACCATCCATTCAATTGGATTATGTTATAATAAAACTAATAATTACGAGCTTTGCTCTTATTATAATAACCTTGGATTAGTAATAGGCAAAGAGTGTGAGGATACCGACATGGAAAACTACTTCAATCATTCCGAAGGAATAAATCAATTCTTTAAAAAAAACTATGAACTGTCAATTTCCAAATTAAAAGAAGTGATACCTTCACTACAACAAAACAAAGATTATAGAAATGAAACAGTAGCGAACTTCTACATCGGTAAGAACTATTGGAAATTGAATCAAAAAGAAAAAGCTGTAACTTATTTCAAACTAGTAGACAATTCATTCTCAAAACACCAGTATACAAGACCAGATTTAAGAGAAAATTACGAACTTTTAATTAACTTTTACAGGAAACAAAGTAAACCTGATGCCGAATTAAAATACATAAACAAATTACTTAAAGTAGACAGTATTTTAAATATAAATTACAAATACTTATCTAGAAAAATAGTAAAAGAATTCGACACCAAAAAACTACTAAAAGATAAAAAAAACATAGAACAATCTTTAAAATCCAGCAATAGAACAAATCTTGCTATTATAATTTTACTGTCAAGTACAATTGCAATAATTACCTTCCGCCATTTAAGAAGCAGAAAAAGATACAAAATCAAATTTGAGGAATTGATGAATGAAAAAGGCAGAGAGCAAAAAAAAGATAAAAAAACAAATGATAAAAAGGAAGAATTAGACATCAATCCTGACTTGGTTAAGAACATTCTCCAAAATCTAGAAAAATTTGAAAAAAACAAACGATACCTAGAAAAAGAAATGTCGTTAATAAAATTAGCTGCTTATCTAAAAACAAATACAAAGTACACAACAAAAATAATTTTCAAATACCGAGACAAAAAAACTATTGAATACATAAGCGACTTGAAAATAGATTACATCATCGACCAACTCAAAACGGAAAGTAGATTCAGGAATTATACCAACAAAGCATTAGCAGAAGAAGCTGGTTTTGGCTCAACTCAAAATTTTACCAAAGCATTCAATAATAGAATTAATATGCCTCCAACCTATTTCATCCAAGAATTAAAGAAGTCTTTTCCTATATAATCGAGTAATAATCACTTATTTCATCACAACTTGTGATGCACTTGTGATATAAAACAAAGCAATTCATACAAATTTGCACCATAACAATTTAAAACACACGTTATGGCTGTAGAAATAATCACTCGCGAAGACTTAAACGAATTCAGAATTCTTCTTTTGAACGATTTAAATAAAATCATTCAATCCAAACCAAATCAAACAAAACAGTGGCTCAAATCCAATGAAGTTCGCAAACTCTTAAACATTTCGCCAGGTACATTACAAAACCTCCGGATCAACGGAACCCTAACCTATACCAAAATAGGTGGCATAATGTTTTACGACAATTCCGATATAGACAAACTATTAAATAGAAACAAAGTAAATGCACTACCTACCCTATTTAAGTAACTTAATTACATGAGACAAAGCAATCACAACATAAAATCAAAAACCTAAGAACCTCAGTACCTTATAACCTTAGTACCCTAGAAACTCAGCACCTTAGAAACTCAACAAATGAACTACATAAAACACCTAACTGGCTTCTTCGAAAAAGTAGCCATCGACCGAACCCTAAACCCAACGCACGTAAGTCTCTACATAGCACTATTCCAATTCTGGAACTGCAACCGATTCAAAAATCCAATTAGCATAAACAGAGACGAAGTCATGAGAATAAGTAAAATAAGTTCCAAAGCAACCTACCACAAATGCTTAAAAAATTTACACAGTTTGGGCTATATATGTTATGAACCATCATACAACCCATTCAAAGGAAGTCATGTCATTTTATTCAATTTTGCAGACGATTTAAAACCAATCTCAAAATCAGAAAAAGTCATTGCGAGGAACGAAGCAAACCCAAAAAATGAACCTCTTTTTGAACCAGTCAATGAACAAGTAGTGAACAAGCTTTATACTGGTATTGGAACAACTGATGAGACAGGTACTGAACAAGCGCTAGTATCTTATATAAACAATACAAACATACCAAACATACCAAACATTTCAAACGATTTAAAGATTGTAAACTTGAAAAAGCAAGCAAAAAATTTTGAAAATGATGATGTCATTGCGAGGAACGAAGCAATCTCAAAAAATGAAAAAGAAAAAAAGTTGCGCGAAAAAAAGAAAGATTTTGTCGAAACCACAAGTTTGTCATCCCGAGCATTTGATAGTAAGAGGAGGACTGCCAGTGGCAGTCAGGTATTTTTAAATCCAACAATCGAAAATGTAAAAACATATTTCAACGAACAACACTTTCCGGAACTAGAAGCAATCAAATTTTTCAATTACTTCTCCAGTAACGGTTGGCTAGTTGGTGGCAAAACACCAATGGTCGATTGGCAAGCAGCGGCACAAAATTGGATATTAAACGCACCTAAATTCATTTCAAACGAACAACAATCCAACAGAGCAAAACACCTCAACACAGGAACAGATAAAGACTATTCCGAGCCACTTTAGAATTCCCATCCTTTGGAGGGGTGCCCGATGGGCGGGGTGGCTAATCCTTCTAAATTCGTAAAACCTGTGAACTAAGGCATTGACCGAACTGAAGAATCACATAAGTTTCACAAACCTTGAATCTACGCAAAAAAAACATCCAAATGAATGAAAACATAAAATCACATTATAGCTATCCAGAAGTAATCCAATGGCTGGAGAAAAAAGGCATTGAGTTATACGGCAATCATTTCAAAATCCACGAAACGGATTATTCCATAGTGTACAAACTCGTTGCTTATTTCCTAAAAGACGAAGCAACTTGTTTTCTACATGGCATTAACCTCAACAAAGGAATTTTACTTTCTGGACCAGTCGGTTGCGGCAAAACATCGCTAATGAATCTGATGAAATACCTAACAGCAACAGAACACAAATTTTCAGTAAAACCCTGTCGAGACATCAGCTTTGAATTTATTCAAGAGGGCTACCAAATAATCCACAAATACAGTAATGGTAAATTATATCAGTTTGAACCAAGAGTCTATTGCTTTGACGATTTAGGAACTGAAAACAATTTAAAATACTTCGGTAACGAATGCAATGTGATGGCTGAAATTCTGTTAAGTCGATATGATCTATTTATTTCTAAAAAACTACAAACCCACATTACCACAAACCTATCTGCCACCGAAATAGAAAAAACTTATGGTAACAGAGTTAGAAGCCGTTTGCGTCAAATGGTAAACTTAATTGCTTACGATAAATCAGCACCCGATAAACGCTAACATCCCCATCCTATCATTGCAAGGAAAGAAGCAATCTAGGGGTGAACGAAGGTCGGGGTGGATAATCTTTGCAAAAATATTGACTACTTTAAACTCTTTGCGGTTAACTAAAAACATTCCAACAAACTCAGCAACTCAACAACTCATTACCTCAATAACTTAAAAAATGAATCCAATAATCAACTTCTGGAACCACTTCCAACAAAACAACTTCGTTTTCCTTCTCCTAAACGAAATTCCAAAAGACGAACTAAAAATCCATTACCATAAACTAATTGAACTACTCCAACAATACAATAAAGACCTCAACATCATAATCAAAAATAAAAAGAATATTGCTGAACTAATCATAACAGCCAACGGTAATCCTTACCTTTTTAAAGAAGTAGAACTGTTAGTATATCACGCTCCTGTTGTACAACGTTGGAAAATAACCTCATTCCTGCAACCAGAGACAAATCTAACCAAATACAAAAACGGGTCAGACTCGCCATTATACTATTACGGAATCAACTTACGAATAAGTGAAATGTATTTCATCGCATTAGTAAATAAAAAAAACGATTTAGGAATCAAAGTATTACTAAAAAACTTCTTTTTGAATAAAGATAATAAAAGACTTCGAGAGGCAGTATATGTTCAAATTGAACATATAATAGGTGAAAAATCATTTGCCAATAACATAGCGTTTATAGATATTGGACAATTAGAAAACAATCAAAAGAATTTGATTCAATTGTATAAATTGCAATTTTTTGTTGATAATTACACAAAACAACCTTTAAATTATTTTAATTTTTGACGGTATGATTAAAGTAACGTTCTTCTTTAGCATATTCTAACTCAATACCTTTTAAAATATGTTCTGTTTTAATTTCTAGTATTTCTTCTTCCAAAGTTTGTAAACAAGCATAAGTAATCGCCGACACAATTTGTGCTCCTGTAAGTTCGTAATTTTTTGAAATTTTATCAAAAATAGCTTCATCATTTACTTTTATAGAGTCTGGTAAAGCTTTTTTCCATAATTGCATCCGTTCTTCTGCATTAGGTTTTGAAAAACTTATAATAGAATTAAAACGTCTCAAAAAAGCATCGTCTATATTATTTTTAAAATTTGAGGTTAGAATTACCAAACCGTTAAAATTTTCAACTCTTTGAAGCAAATAACTTACTTCTTGATTCGCATACTTATCATTTGAAGATTTGGTTTGAGTGCGTTTACCAAAAAGAGCATCAGCTTCATCAAAAAGTAAAATCCAATTTTTATTTTCAGCTTGAACGAAGATTTTTTCAAGATTTTTTTCGGTTTCACCAATGTATTTTGACACTACCTGAGACAAATCTACTCGATATAATGCTCTCTCAAATTCTTTTCCTAATAAAGTTGCAGTTAATGTTTTACCAGTTCCAGATGGCCCATAAAACAAAGTACGATAGCCCGGTGCAATTTGCTTACCCATACCCAATTCATTTAAAAGTCTATTACTATGCTTGACCCAAAGTCTAATTTGATTAATGTAAGTAAGAGTTTGCTCACTAACAACTAAATCGTCCCACTTCATTTGAGTAGTAACTTCTTGTGCTGGAAAATTAGCACTGAATTTTGGCTTCAATCGTTCACCATACAATAAAAGGTGCAAAACTTCTGGATTCATAACAAGTCTGCCACTCATTATAGGTTCGCCTTCTCCAACATCTGTTAAGTAAACCACCTGTTCTTTATAAAACCAATGAGACGTATCAAAAAATTGCTGGACCTCTAATCGTTTATTCACATCATCTTTAGCTAAAATATATTGAACTGTTTCGCCTGTAGGTAAGAATCCTTTATGGTTTTCCATTCTAAAACCACCTAATTCAGGCAATTCTATCCCATTAGGATAAACATCTTTAAAAATAGAATCAAAAAAATTAGGAATAATATGAGACACAGAAGCTAGCAATAAAATTGCTGCCTCATCATGAGATACGGTTCGATTAAAAATATCAGAAAATGAATTATCGAACCTGATGCCTTCAACAGAACCTTTTAAAGAAGAAATAATAAAATTTTTTAATGCAATATAGGCTTCACTCATACTATTAAAATATAATTTCCAAATATAATTAGTAAAAGCATTGAAGTCAATCCGTGTAAATACGTATTTATGTTAATCACATTTAGAAATATTTAATGGAAGTAATTTTCCAACATCATTAGGGTTATCATATTCGTTTTGAGAATAGTCTTTATACAGCCATTTCCCATCTTCCTTCTCTAAAAAACCTTTAATAAAAGTAAAATTTTGTGGAGTATCGTTTCCACTTTTAAAATCAAAAACATCTTCAAAAACATCAAACTGCTTTAAGACATTCCATTTACCATCACAATACGAATAAATTTTACAAGTATTAACCCTACTTTCATCTAGCTTATCAATAACCAATGCTATTTCATCTTTACCATCGTTATTGTTATCTCCAATATTCAATAAACAATACAATCCATGAGCAATACCTAAATGCAATACTTCTTTTTTAGATGATTTAAATTGTAACAATACATCAGCTTTCTGATCATAAAACCATTTTTCTACCACATCCCAATCATTTTTAAAGGGATCGGGAGCATTCATTATTTCAGTTTTATTTTTGCCAGAAAAATTATACTGAAAAATAGTGTCTTTTTTACCTTTACCTTCAAAATTTCCAATAACATAGAGCTTAGATAATTTATGAAAAACCAAAGGAACACTATCTTTTGAAACAGTTAGAACTTCATGATTTGAAGAATTGGTGTGTTTTTTTAGTTTGTTAGCACAACAAACAAATAATAGCACAAATACTAATAAAATTGATATTTTTTTATAATTTCCCATAAGACACTGCCAATTTTTTTAATTCATTTTGTAAGGAGAGTAAAGCACCTTTTTTTGCTTTTAGATTAAGTTGATCTTGATTTAAAGTTGCATTTGGTAAATAAATTGGTAACGTAACTTTAGTAAACTTCTTTTCGTCTTCTTTAATTTCATCGTCTAATTTTTTAACACTTTCAGTAAAACTATAATTAAGAAAAACAATAACGTATTTAAGAATTCCAAATAAAGCTTTTCCTTTATCGGAATCGGTATAACCTCCTTGTTTATGAAAACTTCCAGATAATAATGCTTTATTAATATCATCTGCCGTTACTATCTCTTTTTTTATTAAATCATTAAATCCACTGTATTTTTCATCTATTAAGTTTTTAAAAGCACTAAAACCCTCATCCCATGAACTATAAGTAATTACATTACCATGAGCTGTTCCAACTTTGCTTTTTGGATTTTTAGAAAGCAACGAAAACATATTGTGTGTATTAGATTGGTCATTTCCTTTACCCCAACCTCCTTCTTCACAAGCAAAAGCCAGTACCAAAGCAGCACCAAATTCTGTAGCGCCCATATCAGCTTTTGCTTTATTATAAATCCAACCACCGCCTCCTGGTTTGGTATCTAATGCATAATCAAATTTATATTTATCAATCCATTTTTTATTACCTATTTGCACTACATTTGATGCTATCTGGGTAATTTTAGGTATTTCTTCCTTAGTAACTACTGGAATAGTAGTTACTATACTTGGAGTCTTTTTGGCAATTGGTTGTTGTTGAAGAATTGGATCCATATTCCTATTTTATTGTTTGCTTTATTTAATTGTTTCATGTAACTATAATTTGAAACAAAACTCTCTAAGTTAATTTTTAAAAAAGAGTTAACTCCAAAAATATATTTTTAAAATGGCGTTCAAGATTATAAAACTACTACTAAAAGAAATTGTTCTTCGATTAAGCCTCTTTAAATGAGTTCTTATACTTAAATTTTTTCTCTCAATATTGTTAGTTCCTCTATATTTTGTACTATGAATTTCTTTTTTTATTAAATACCTATAGTTTTTTAATTTATCGATTATAATCTTTACAGGATTTGATAATTCTAAACTGCAAATTACTTTATTAAGTGTTTTATTGGTTCTTCTACCAATGTTAAAACTAACTATCTTTTTTGTTTCTTTTTCTAAAGCACAAACAATCCAAGTGAGTCTGTCTTTTCTTTTTATAAAAGTCCTTATTTCATCTACTTGAAAAGTTTTTCCAATTGGAATTGGAGGAGGAACAATATTCTTAGCAATACTTATAATTCTAGACAATAAAGTAGTAGGTGAAATTCCTAGCAATCTAGAAAATACCTCTAATACTTACACTTTCTTTGGTTAATGCTATAATATTATCATTTATAGTAGAATGATAGGCTTGATAAGTATAACTTTCAATAAAAACGATAGGAACAACTTTTGCACAAAAATCGTTGTTTATTATTACTAGTTTTTCCACTTTTAATTATTTGGAATGAATTACACTTTTTACAACAATCAATAACGCCAAATTTGAAACATGAGTTAGGTAATAGAATCATTTTATTGATTTAAAAGGTTAAAAAAATATTAACATAACTAAACAATATCCTATTTCTTAAAAAATTAAATTCAAAAGAGAATGTAATTCAATTGGTTATTTGTAAAAAATGTTGCAACACCAAATTTGAAACATTACCTAATATTTGACTGGCTATGGAAAGTTAATCAATAAAAAAATCTTCATGATTGTAGAAATTTACATCAATAGAAAAAGTTTTTAAATAATCTGAAACATCATTCATTAACAATTTGTTAATAGGTAAAAAAATATCTTCAACTAAATCTATTTTTATAATATGTTCAGTAATAAATTCATGGCTAACACATGGCATATTTATAAAAAAATCTTTACCAAATTTTTCAATAAAATCTTTACCGAAATAGTTGTATTTGAAAAGCCATTTTATTTCTTTTTTTGTAATTATTTTATTAAAATTTTTTGGAGGATCTGCTTCGAAATCTATGTATGAAAATAAACTATTTTCTAAAACAAGTAGAAACTTATTTGTAATGTCAATTATATATTTTGAATCTTCACTATCCCCATCAATTGTATATCCTAAGCAATTCCAGTCTATTGGATTAGATATAATGAAGCCTTTATTTTTAAATCTCAACCCATATTGAAAACGATTTGGATATTTTTCTAATACATTTTTAAAGTCTACATAGGAATTTAAGGAATAGTCACGTCCCAAAAAACCTTCATCAATAAGAATTTTAAAACAATTTTCAGTCTCTTCTTTAGTGTAGTTATATACTAAATAATTTGATGCACATATATTTTTATACTGTTTCATTTTTTATTTTCTAAATAGAAATTACTTTTATTAATAAATCCTCACACAATAATTTTACAAAATCTGGAATACTTCCTTTCCATTCCAATTGAACATTTTTATTCGCTAATAAATAATTATTTAATTGATTCTCTAAACTTCGTAATCTTATCAATTTAGTATCTTTATCTAATGAATCAAACCCTGTCCAATGTTTAACTTCAATGTAAATCTGTCCATCTTTATCTTTTGCATTTGCATTTATAGAAGACTTAATTACCAAATCTACTCTTGTACCTTCTTCTATTTTCTCAATTTGAAGTAATAAATCATCTTTATAATAATGTTCAGCTCTTTTAGCTTGGGTTTTAAACCCTTCCCTAAAAGCTGGTATTTTAGAACCTTTTAACGTTCCTGCAAAACCTGTCGCTCCTTTAACTTTAACCATCTTTTCTAGCACTTCAATCAATCGTTTGCTTTCAGCATCCAATGGATAGGAATTGAAAAGCCTGAATAGCTGAAGTACAATATCTTTTAGCTTATCTTCATCAGATTCTAATTTATCATCCTTCTCTTTTGCTTTTTTTACAGCAGTGTCACTTTTCTCTTTCTGGGCATCTCTTAAAGTTTGATAAGACCAGGCAGCATCCTGTAATGTCTCTTTATTCAGGTCTTCAGCTTTTGCCAATAATACAACTGCTTTTTCTTTTTTATCATCGGTAAGTTCATCCAACCTATTTCTCCATTCTGTAATCCGTTGTTTAACAGGACGTGGGTTACTGCTTGCCACCATTACCTCGACCTTGCCATTATTTACAGCAATCCAAAGTTCATGGTCTTCTACATCATCTTTAAAATGAATAACTTTACCTACTTCATTATCTTCTAATTTTCCTGCTTTTTCATCAGACTTTTCTTTCTTCCCAATGCCAACCTTTTTGAGCAAATTTGCTCCCAAAGTCTTAATCTTCGTCCAAAGTGCAATTAATCCTTTTTCTACTCGCTCGTGTATTTTCTTGAAAATGCCAATTACCTTTTGTGCTAATCCTCCAATACCTAATAAAGAAGCCAAAAACCCAATTACTACTGGAATTGCTTTGCCTAATGCACTTTCAATGGCACTAGCTACCGCTTTAATACTGCCACTTGCAACGGCTTTTACGCCTGTAATAAAGGCTTGAACGAGTTCCATAATCTGAGCAGCGCGTTGCACAAAAAACTTTACTACATCTATTATTGCCATAGCTGCTTTTACAAAAGCTCCGGCTGGTGTTAATAATCCCAATATCCACTTGATACCTGCTTGTACTACTTGGCTTTGTATCATGTCCGTTACGGCATCCATCACAGTTTCTTTCAAATCTGAGAACTGCTCTTTAATATGTTCCCAAAGTCCCGATATGCCATCGGTTCTTAAAATCTGAACCAATTCAGAACCCGTTTCTAAAGCTTTCATTACGGGTTCGCCAACAACTTTTTAATCTAATTCAGCAATACCCTCTTCGCGTAGAATTTTAATTAGTTCCATATATCTTGGAAACTCTTTTTTGTCGGCAATTGGAGCAATAAAAATAACATCTGACTTTTCTCTTATAGATTCATTAAAAGAATATTTTAGAATACTTTCACTCAATATTTTGTTTTCTTTCCAATCTCCTTTAACTATTTTCTCATATTTTAATAAAACCTGAGTTTCAGGATTTCTTTTTATTAAATTGGCAGGAATAGAATAACTAATTTCACAGTATCTAAATTCTGCCTCACTAATATCTAGTGCTAAATCAATATTTTTATAATAATTTATTCTAAAGTCATCATAGAGTTTAATTTCATTATCAGTGATTTTATATTTTCCATCGTCTTTGTCAAATAAATATACATTATTAGAAATTTTACTATCTAAACTTACTTTGCCAATTTCACCCTTAAATACAACTTTGTTAAATAAAACATTTTTGAGAAAAATAACACCCGTGTTTTTTAAATTTTGTATTAATACATTTTCAATAATACCACCCGTTTGAGAAGTATTTTCTGTTGCTATACAATTAATAAATTCACAATCTCTAATTATACTTGCAGTTGAAGGGTCATTATTTTTTAAGTAGGAAAGCTTACATGTATTAAATTTACATTTTTTAAATATCTTATTTTCAATTATTTCGTTTAACTGTATCTCTATATAAGGGAATTCTTTTTTTTCGATTAATTCCATATTATTTTATTTTTTTTATTCTATCCCAAAATTTAGCTTCATTTCTTTTATAAATCGTAATTATTATATTTTTATATTTAATATTTTTATTTTCTCTATAAACATGAGTATTAATAGTGTTTTGATTTACAGTAGTAATATCAAAATTTAATCCTTCATATTTTCCCGATCCACCTTGTTTTTTGGATTTTCCAATAAAATCCGGCTTATTAGCTCCTCCAACTGCAACAAATTCTGTTCCTCCTAACAATTCTTCTTTTGCATATCTTTCTACAGATTTACCATAATTTGCCATCCATAGCCAAAACTCACCATTTTCTATATACTTTTTATTTGCTGCTTCCACTTCAGATCTTGTAATAAAAGGTGGTACTTCATCATTCCATTGATTTCCAACTTCATTATTTGCAGTATCTGTTATATCTTGAAACTTTCCATGAGCTTCAGCAATTGTTTCAGCATTAATAGTACTATCATTACCAAAAATTACAAATAATTGCTTCATAATTGATGCCAAGCTTTCTTCTTCGGTTTCCACTTTTTTATCTGCGACACCCGCTTCTTTAACCGCCTTTTCATCGGACGAGGGTTTTGAAACAGCATCAATCTTGGCTTTTGCTGTTTTTGCATCCTCCATCAATTTGTTATACTCAACTTTTGCTTTTTCTATAAGCCCTCCCGCACCTTTTTGCTCTACTGTTCCCTCTTTTGAACCCTTGATTTTCTCCCAACTAACTAGTTTTCTAATTACTGGGCTAGGGTCATGGCTGGCAACCATTACCTCTAGAGTGCTTCCTTTTTTCTCAATCCAAAGCTCATGGTCTTCTACATCATCTTTAAAATGAATAACTTTACCTACTTCATTATCTTCTAATTTTCCTGCTTTTTCAACAGACTTTTCTTTCTTCCCAATGCCAACCTTTTTGAGCAAATTTGCTCCCAAAGTCTTAATCTTCGTCCAAAGTGCAATTAATCCTTTTTCTACTCGCTCGTGTATTTTCTTGAAAATGCCAATTACCTTTTGTGCTAATCCTCCAATACCAAGTAAAGATGCCAAGAACCCTATTACTACTGGAATTGCTTTGCCTAATGCACTTTCAATGGCAGTCGCTACTGCTTTAATACTACCACTTGCAACGGCTTTTACGCCTGTAATAAAGGCTTGAACGAGTTCCATAATCTGGGCAGCGCGCTGCACAAAAAACTTCACAACATCTATTATCGCCATAGCTGCTTTTACAAAAGCTCCGGCGGGTGTTAATAATCCCAATATCCACTTGATACCTGCTTGTACTACTTGGCTTTGTATCATGCCCGTTACGGCATCCATCACAGTTTCTTTTAAATCTGAGAACTGCTCTTTTATATGTTCCCAAAGTCCCGATATACCATCGGTTCTTAAAATCTGAACCAATTCAGAACCCGTTTCCAAAGCTTTCATTACGGGTTCGCCAACAACTTTGGTACCTACCATTCGTATTTTATCCCAAGTAAATCCTAATATTTGGCTGGCTATAGAAAAAATACCTTTGATAGAAAATACATCTTCGGGCATTTTTAACGCCATACCGTCCATAGCAACTGTAAGCCAACCCAATAATCCGGTTTGTAGGTGGGTAAGTATGTTGGAACCAAAATTAGTAAATCCTTCGGAGATTCCGCCAAACAAGTTAGATAAGAATGCAACTGGGTCTGAAATAATTGCTACAATAACATCGGCAGCCGCTGCCAAAATTTCAGTAAGTACTTTTTTAATGTTTTTAATAACTTCTATAACAGCAAGTAGGGCGCGTTTTGCCATGCCTAATAATCCTTCGTTAGCCACTTTCATTTCTTCAATGCGGGCATCAACTTGGGCTAAGGTATCTTTGTATTTGGTTGCCAACGAATCTATTAAATCGGCTTCTTTTTGATGTACCGTTTCTTCTAGCTCGTTGAACTTGCCTTGAATGGCATCGATATCGCCTTTGATTGACTTTTTAATATCATTGGGTAGTTCTTTTAAATAGTTGGATATTTCTTGTCGCCCAGAGGCAATTCGTACTTTAGCACTATTAAGACGGCTAGCAACTATAGTGGCTATTTGGGTAATGTACCCATCGAGTGTGTTTAGAAACACTTGTCTACCAGAGACAAAAAAAGCTTCTATCTCTTTGGGTAATCCTGTTACGGCATCGCCTATTCTTTTTCCGTAGCCACGCACATCGTACCAACTGCCGTAGCGTTGTTTTTTGTAGGCTTTCATTTTTTGATCTACATGGCTTTCAAATGCGGCTTTGGCTGCCGCAGCTCCTGCATCAAAAAGTGTGGTTACTGTAGCTTCGAGCGACCCTAATTGTTCGTCTACTGCCGTTTTAGTATGGGTGTAGATGTCATTGAGTTTGGCAACTGCCGCTTCACTCTTAGCTGTATTTTTAGTTCCTACTTGTTTTTGGTTGTCAGTAACACCATTTAAAAGGTTTTTACGACTGCTGTGCATTTCTTCTAGATTGGCATTGGCTTTGCCCTGTGAAGTTGCTTTGGCACTAGTAAGTTCATTGTTTTCGGCTACTCTAAATTTGTCTGGTGCTGCTTGTACATTTTGTTTGGCCTCGTTTTTGGCACTTAAGGCAGCGTTAAAACTTGGCTCATTAGATTTAGAAAGTTGTTGGTCAGTAATTTGATTTTGTTGCAGGTCTTGCTCAACTGACTGGTATTTTTTTTCTAAAGGTGCTTTAATTTCGGCATCGCCTCGTTTTGGAGGCATGGCTTTGTTCGTGTTAATGACTGCTTTGCTTCCAATTTTTGGGTCGGGCAATGCTTTGGCGGTGCGCTGCGCAATATTAGCTTCGCTAGGTTCTTGCTTTGCAGTGCTTTCTATTGCTCCAGTAACATTTCTTTTGGCAGCCACTACATCGCCTTTGGCATCATTATTTACTTGGGCAATGTTATTGTGACTCTCAAAATCATCAGCTTGGTCTTCCGTTTTTGGAAGCTCCATCAGATCGATTTTTGTTTTTAATTTTATTTTGAAATCAATGGCTTTAAACTCTCCTGTTTTTTGCTCGTCCATTTTAGCAACCTGCGTGCCTTTGGCTTTGGCTTTTCGTTCACCCAATGGCACTAGTGCAGCTTGGTTGGCACTAGTCTCTGCTTTATCTTTGGTAGTGTGCACTCTTTTATCTTTAGAGACAATTTTAACACTGGTTATAACTGCGTTAAAATTAGCATCGCTATGTGCATTGTTTGGGGTAGTTTTCTCAATTTTTTCGGGAGTTACGGCTGGAGTTCCAACTTCTTGTAGCGTACTTGAAATTGGTGTTTCATTAGTTTTAGAAGAATTAACAGTCACAGCATTAGAAGAATTTTGTGCTGGAGATTCAATACTAACATTTTTTATTGAATGCACAGTAACCTTAACAACTGTCTTGTCGTTCTCGGTTTTATCAGATGACTCTTTTTCTTCTTTATGGTTTGGATTGTAAATTGGACCGGTTACAACATAATTTATTTTTTTTGCCTCAACTACGCTTTCTGAACTTGTAGTTTTATCTATTTGAGGATTTTTGTTTTCAACAGGCTGGGCTTTTGGCTCTAATACAATAGTGTTGACAACCTTATTTTGATTGACATTACTGTTATTCTTTGCTTTAGCTTTTTTTTCTAATAATGGTGCTGCTTCCATAAGCATTAAATTATGTATTAAATCACTGTCTGTTAATTAGAAACAATTGTTGTAAAAATATATTATTTATGTATTCAAGTCAATCCGTGTAAATACGTAAATTTTGTTTTTATCTATTCCAATTGCATTCTAAAAAATGCTTCATCCATGGCGTTTTTATCATACCAATTCCCCAAGGTATTTGAGCCATTAAAACATCTACTCCTTTATTTTCAACCCAGAGTTCTATAGTTTCTTCATTCTTAAAAAGTAGCTTGCCGTTTCTTTGTAAAAAAGTCTCTCTTAATCCTTCAATTGAAGAGTTTTTAAGTATTACCCAATAACCAATAACTGCTTTAAGTAGTCCTATTGCTTCATTGATATCTTTTCTAGACAATTTAACTGTAAGGTCAATAACTGCATCTACTTCTAAACCACAGAGTAACTTATTCAAAACTAATTGATTTTCAAAAAAAACAGTGTTACCAGTTATCAAATATTGTGTAAGTAAAACCGCTTTATATTGATTTCTTTTAGAAGTCCATTTTTCATTATTACAAAGTTTTAGTTGCTCAAACAAATGAATTAAGAAAGGATGTAAAATGATAAGTCCAGAATTTTCAATGTAAATTGGATTTTCTAAAATCAATTTAGTGTTTTTTATTGCTTGGTTTGAATCAATTAATTTACTATCCGAATCTTTTTCATCTAAATTGAATCGTCTATAAGTCAATTTAGGATATATTTTTTCACTTTTTTTTATATTTTTTAATGAAGGTGCTGATTTATACTCTGAAAGGCTTGTTTTTTCTTTATCAGTATTGAACTCATTTTCTTGATTAAAAGATTCCGTATTGTCAATGGAACTACTATTTATTGTTGCATTAATTTCTTTGATATTGTCTTTGAAAGTAGTATCTAAAAATTCATTACTAAATTGTGTGTTATTATCATTAATTTTAGCCTCAACAGCGCTTGATTCGTTTTCTATTAAAGTGATTTTTTTTAGGTTATCCGCATCAATTATATTTAAATGGGAAGCTATTTTATCAATACTCTCTGGCGATTCGGTAGTACGTAATTTAGAACTACTAGTTGAATCACCGTCGAAGTTTTTAAGGCTATTTTTCTCTTTATCCCCAAGTAATTCAATTTCCTTAATAGGTCCGTTTATTTCTTTTGTGATATCTGTGAGCAAATCTATATTTTCATCTTGATGATTATTTTTAATTTCAAAATCAGTTAAAAAATCTTTTCTTTGGTCGTTTATCGAATTTGAAAATAAATTAGTTTCAGTCTGAAGATTGATTTCATTAGCAGAATATTCTTTAATCTTCTCATTAAAAACTAGTAGCATTTCAAGATGACTACTTACTATTTTATCCTTTGATAAATGAATTAAAACGTCAAAAAATTGAATTATTTGAGGAGCATTGAGTTGAAAATTTAGTAACGAGGATTCTTTAAATTGGTAGATAGCATTTTTAGAATTAGTTTCATAGAGATACAAAGACCACTCGAACAAACTTAACCAATTACTATATTCTTGCGATGATGAAAAGAGTTTTAATCCAAATTTTTCATTCTTTAATAAAGGTGCTATTTCAAATAAAAAACCTATTCTTTCTTTTTTAAGAACAGTTCTCATATCACTTGAAATAGTATAAATAAATCGAATTAAATTTTGTTGTTTTTCAGATATTACTTTAACCAGTTCTTCACAGAAAGCCTTTTTTCTTTGAAGTGATGAAAAAGTTTGTTCAAATAATTGTTGCTCAATATCTAATACAGATTTAAACAACGAATTTTGATTTAATAAACCTGTTCGTAAATACTCGAAAAATAAAAATTCAGCATAATTAGAATTCAACAAAACTTTGTTATTAGAATCAAAATACTTCTTAATTTGTGGGTTATTACCATTGTCAAAATTAGAATTTAAAAATTTTTCAATCTCATTTAAGGCATTAGTTACCAGTTCATTCTTCCAATTCTTTTTTGAAATTGTTGGTAAAATAATTTCTATCTTTTCAAGAATCCAAGTAGCATTAGCAAGAGGGTATTGATCTAATAACTTTTCTAATTTTGGATAAAACTCTTTCTCCATCAAATCTCCTAAACTATTTTGAACTTCTGTACCATCAGGTTTAGAAGAACAATCAATAGAAATAATATGTTTTTGAATTTGATGCATTTATATTATTAATGAATTATTTACAGTTATTTTATCTGTTAATATTAACTGTTTTTATATTTGTAAACTGACATAATTATTAAAATTTATAAACGCCAAATTTGAAACATGAAGTATGAAATAACATCATTTTATTGAATTTAAAAGGTTAAAAAGTATTAATTAAACTATAGACACCTTTTTTTAAACATAATTTAAAAAAACAACATTCCTAAAATATTGATTATCAATAAAGAAATATTTTAACGCCAAATTTGAAACATAACCCATTGAAATTCTCTGCCAACTTTGTGGCTGGTGAAAGTGATAAACTAGTTATTAAAGTTGTTAGATTACTTTTACTAACTGGCTTTTTAGTAGGTTTTGGTTTATTTATTAAAGGTACTCTTTCCATTTAGAAAAATGGAAGATATCAATTAATTAGTTTTTTAAATTTTATCCAAAATCATACTATCCTTTTAGTAGATTTCTGATTTTGGATAATTTTATCATTTTTAAATTTAAAAAAACATTTTTTACCACATGTTTAGCTTAAGTACTGATAGTAAGTATTTGTTTTTAAATTTGGTGTATTTATTTTATTTAGGATTAAAATCAAAATTAAACTCTGGGCAATGAAACTGAATTGAAGTAAAAATTTCATCACCAACAATTAGAAAATCTTTATCAGTTCCATTTGAACTATAAAAATTTAATTGAATTCCGCTTTTTTTAGTTTTAGTATCATTAAACAAATCAATTGTAGCTGTGTAAATTTTAGTAAATGGAACTAGTTCTCTATTTGCATTTCTTGAAGAA
This sequence comes from Flavobacterium sp. SUN046, assembly GCF_028867965.1. Lineage (GTDB taxonomy): Bacteria > Bacteroidota > Bacteroidia > Flavobacteriales > Flavobacteriaceae > Flavobacterium. Next base: position 57,576 of record NZ_JAPQNT010000010.1, on the reverse strand, counting down.
ACAACAAAAGAAAGTTTATCTGTTACATTTGGAAAATGGAACAAAATACCTTCTAAAATTTTAACTATCTCACCATCTAAAACAAAATAATGGTCTTTCCCATTGACTCCATCATTTTCAACAATTTTAAGTTTAAAAGTGAAGTTGACGTTGTCATTTACGAATCCTTTAAATGAATACCATAATAAATTTTTATATTGATCGGTTACTGGTGTAGGACTCCAAACATGAAATGGTTTTCCTATCAAAGCCAATTCTTCGTTTATAAGAGTGATATCATTGTCTATACTAGTGACATTACCATTTAAAGTTGAAATCTCTGTATCATGAACAGCAACCTTATTTTCTAAAGTTACTACCCTTGTAGTCAAATTATTTACATTCAAATTTAAGGTTGTAATTCCCTGAGAATTTGCGCTTATCCCTTCATCTGAAAAATCTAATAAGTCTGTTAGAACTGTTCTTACTTCTAATGCGGTATTAGTACCATTGTCTTCAATTTTATTGATATCATTAATTACTTGAGCTCGTGTCATAATATTTTTTTTTAAAAGTTAATTTATAGTATTTTATTAGTATAAAAATCATTTGAGGCAAAATCAGGATTATTAAAATCGGCAGGTCCAGAATTTGTATCTCCAATAACAAAATTGATACTAGTCCCTTCAGAACAGCATAAATAGGGCAAGTAAAAATCAGCAATTACTGTTTGATTTGGAATGCCATACAAATCATCTTTTATAGAAGAAACCGTTAATAAATTATCCATAAAATGAATCAATTGATTGTAGCTATTAGCTGTCAAATAATTTGATGCATAGGCTTGCACCTTCGTTTTATAGTCTTCAATTGAAATATTAAAAACCTCAGATTTAGAAACAACCAATTCATTTGCAATAGCCTTACTATTAGAAGTCACAGATGGTTTTGCAACTAATTCCACTGTAGGGTTTTGTTTTACTGTTTTTCTTGGAATGACACTAGTATCTTGATAAACAAGTATGAATGTACCTCCTTTAGTGACTCCAGCTTTATGCTCCATACCAGGATGTTTTTCAATGAACTTTACTAAACTTAAATCTTTTGATGTCTTATTCCATTGTGTTTGTGCCGCTTCATACAATGCTCTAAATTCTCCTTTTTGACATACATAAATTATTTGATCAAAATGATCTATAAGATCTTCAGCAAATATTTTATCTTCGTTTGTTGACATACCATCAAATATTAATTTTCGCTGTTGATTTGCTATAGCTTCAATTTTTTCATATACTCCAATAAATGAAACATAAAGTTTAATAAAATCCGAAAAAGATTCCACCATAGAGTTTCTTCCATTTTTGAGTAAAGTAACAAATTGATCATATGAAGTTTGTATAATTGGAAGTTGCTTCGTTCTTTTTTGTTTTATATTAAAATAAGGTACAATTAATTTTGAATTAGCTTCAAACCACTCAATAGATTTTCCAATAACATTTTCCCAATCTCTTCTAACTAAATCATAATCTAACTCGATATCATTCCACTCACCAATATGAGCTGACATGTTGAGTAGTACATTATCAAGATTTATAGCATTAATTGCTATCACATTAAATGGGAGTTGTGAATTCTTTCTTATACTTAATAATGAATCTAAAACTTGCTTATAAGTCCTGCCAATAATTCCTTCAATTCTAAAAAAATCATATGCCTCAATATCATAATTTAAAGGGTAAACTGAAGTTGCAACTGCACTGTATTGTGCTGAATGATAACTTAGTATTTTATCATTAGTACCTTTAATTGTAGCTCTAGGATTCCATACCCTGTTCAATAATGGTATCTGGCTATAATAATATGGAATAGACTTTTTAGACAATGGATAATCTCCTAAAAAAGAAGGGGTCACCTTCACAGGACTGTCTATATAAGTTTGTTCTGATGTAACTACAGAAAAATTATTTAAAATTAAAACCAATCGTTCAAGTAATAATTTTAAAGACAACTTTTCATCTTTCTTTTCTTTACTAGAAACTTTTATCCATGGTGTAATGTAATTCTGATTATCAGAAATCAAATTGTAATCAGAACCTGCAAACCTAGCTACCGTCTGAAATTGTTGTAATGCAGTCTCTTCACTAAGAAACCTACCTGATTTAGTTTCAATTTTTCCGAGAAAAACGTGCAATGGAAATTGCGATTCATAAGTAGAAGAGCAACAATAAGAAAAAGAAGTCTTTTCATTATAATCTATAATTTCATTGTAGGCTGCAACGATATCATTTAACCAATCCCATACATATTGTACATGCCATTTAGTACGATTGGCTTGCAGCACTTGAGTAACCTTTGAATTGACATTTGACAAAGTATCAAAGCTATCAATAGATGTAAAATAAGAATCTTGAAAACTAGTATACAAGGTTTTTATTTTTTTGTCGATTTGTAGTATCACTTGTGGATTTCCTGCTTTTGATTCAAATGCGTTCAATAATTGTTGGCCATTAATCAATGTAATTTGAGGAGCATTAAAACGTTCTAAATACAAAGATTCAAATTTACTTTTTATCGAAGAAGTATTTAAAAAATTTGAATTAACAAGCTTAGATGCACTTATAAGGATAGGTCTTAAATTAAATTCTAATCGTTTTCCTTTGTCATCACAATTAGTTTCTGAACATTTTTTTTGATCAATTAATGACACTTCTAATAATAGAACAATAACTTTACCATCTAGGAATCTAGCATTTGGAATATACTTATCTGAAGTTGTTATTGTATTTACATCAATTGCTTCAACAATAGATGTAACCTGCTTATTGGCAAGCAGATTAGATTTTGAAGTGGTAACCGGATCTTCAATTAACTCTTCAAAATTTGTAAAAACAGAATTATTATATAAGGAAGTGTAATCAAATATAGATCTTAAAAAAGGCTCTTGAACTAAATTAGGTGCAAGAAAAGTATCTGATAACTTATCAACAAGTTTATACTTAGAAAAAATCTTTTCTTCCCAATTTATTTGAAAACCTAAAGAGGTCAAAGCTGTTCCACAACTAATTTTTATTTTTGTTGTAGTCGGAAAAGAAACGTCTAATCCACAAACTATTCCAATTCCAATTAACCCTTTTCGGGTGGCTCGATCTTGTGTTTCAAAATAGCTAACAATGCTATTTAAATGGCTCTGACTCAAAACTTGATCAGCTTCAAAAACGGGATATTTAGATATTACTGTCATAATGTATTTTTAAAGAGTTCCTAATGCGGTATTTCCTAATATTATTGGGTTACTTGTTTCACTATATTGACAATCATATAAATTGCCCTCAGGATAAGTTGTATGCAATTCTTTTATTTTTTTTATAAGCGCTTTATGATTAATTACATGGTTATTCAAAAATAATGCATCATGATTTTTTATTTTTCGATAAACACTATAAGTTGACTTCCAATTTTTATAAACAAGATGAAAATCCTTCATATCTGATTCGTTTACCCAACATATTTTAAGTAAAACATGAGCGGGAGATTCTTGACGGAATACTTTTTCAGCATATTTTCTAAATGTCATATTTTGGAATCTTGGAAGATATCCAGGAATTACAATTGTAGCTTTGAATGAATAAGGATCATTACCAGCTGGGTCATCACAATCATCATTTAAACAGACAGGTAACATCAAATGTTCTTCATCTATAGAATCAAAAAACTTAAAAGGCCTAAGTAATATATGCTCTAAACAAAAGAATTTTTCTGTTTTTTCATCAACCGCATTAAATATTTCAACTAGACCCTGATCAGCTTCTATTCTTGTTTTATAACTTTTTGAAAATCGTGCTATTTTTTTTGTATCTCTTGTAATGTAAATAAAAAATCTAGACTCGGTTTTAAAAATGGAATAAATACTTTCATTGTTAATATTATTAATGATCCATTGACGTGTATCAAACATCTGAAAATCAAATGTATTTACCTTGTACTGCGCTAAATCTAAGGTTGATTTTACTTTAATTTTCTTCTCATTTAATATCTCGATATTAAAATTTCCAACGTTTAGGTCATTTATTCCCAGTAATTTAGCGACTCTTTTTTCGTAACCTCCAAAATTACTTATTTCAAAAGTTCCAATGTTTAGGCTGTTTTTACTTAAAAAATAATCTTCTGATAATAAATAATTCATACCTAAACCTCTCTTGCTACTTAATTCAGGATATTGGCTTAGAAATCTTTGTTTATCTAAAATTATCTCTTCATATTCTAATCCCATTTCACCTAAACTATTTGTCTCTTGTTTGACTTGATACATCATAAAAACATAGTCATTAAAACTTTCTCCAAAACGTGCAATCAAATGATCTAATGCTCTGTTTCGCCTGTCGTAAAAAAGAGTCTTATTCTCATACAATGAAATGTCGTAAGAATCTAAAGAAAATAATTTTTCTTCTAAGTCATCTGAGTAAAGTTCTTTATTATAAAATTGATCCCCAGATAAAGGATTTTTATCTAAAAAACTTGTAAAGTAAGTTTGCTCTAAAGTGCTAATATTTAATAAATCTTTTGCGTGATATAATTGTTTGAAAAAATCAGCCAAAATTTGATCATAAAAATGCAGATATCCTTTCAATTGTTTTACTTGAGCTTTTCTTTTTTCTTCAACTTTATCCGATAAGGTGTTTTTTCCCAATCCATAATTTATAGGAAACTCATCTTGTATACTGTAAAATTCATCTAATTGGTAAAAATTCCCTATAGGAAACGGAAAATCAAGTTCCGATTCTTTCATTTTTTTTGTTCGCTGCGATGATTTATAGATTTCAATTTTTTGATCTACTATCATCTGATTTGCTTCAGATAAAAGAAAGGGAATATTTTTTTTGTATAATTGAAGCCTTGATTTAGTAGTTGAAAAAATTGGATTTTGTTGACCTGATAATTCTAGACACCAAGGTTTGTTACTTTTACTCTCAATTGCTTTTCCATATTGATCGTATTCTGTTAACAAAACTTCACTAATAGAAATTACGCCTTCCAATTTCATAACTGCTGCAATAATATCGGAGACATGAATAGCATCTGGAAGTTGAGTTTTGTAGACTTCTTCGTTTTTCAAAAACCCATGAACTAAACTAGGACCGTCAAAAATTTCTTCTGTTGCAAAACCCTGATCTAATAGTTGTGTCAAAGAATAAAAATGAATTGGTGGGCTTATGATATTATGAATTGTTATTTGAATTAGTGCCATAATGTCAACAACATTGATTTGTGGCTCAATTTCTATTTTTGCACAAACACCTATAGGAATACTTTTTATCGTTTCTATACTATAGTAATCTTCACTCAAATTTCGATTTTCGTTCAATTTATCAATAACAGCTTCATTAATATTTTTTACTTTCTGTTTCTTGTCCTTGTATAATTTAACTAGACTTCTTACATTATCAAAATCATTAAAATAAGTAACCGTATCAACCAATTCAATTAAATTATATGGATTAACTATCAATTCAATCAGAGTTCCGTAGTTTTTAAAGCGAATAGTTACACTACTAGCATCTGATAAAACTCCGTTAGGAATTTGTGTAATTGTCTCTTCATTAATGGTGTCAAAAACTAATGACTTATCATCATTCCAAGACTCGAACATTGGAATTATCAAAACTTGAATCCATTTATCATTACTTAAAAATTCAAACTCTATATTTGTAGAATTCAAATCACCTAAAACAGGATCATCTTCAAGTTCAAGAATAATTTTATTAAGTCCTCTCATCAGAATTGAATTTCTATTTTCATCACCTTTTGAGTTCAAGTTTTGTAAGCTCAATTTATCATCTAAAGGATTTAAATATAATTTTCGTTCGTTTGTAGTTATAGAAGCAAAATCATTTGGATCATTTGGATCATTTGGCATAAAATAACCATAATCATTAACTCCTTTTGGGAATTTTTCTTTTTTGGTCGCCAAAAACCAAGCATTAGAAATACCCTCTATATCGAGTAAAATTTTTCTGTAATCAATTTCAGTTAAAGGAGAACCTGTCAAAATTTTATTTGCTGGGAAAAAAGTAGTATTAGAAATATCGCCATCTTTATTAGCTAATAAATCTTTAATGTTGAAATTTGTTCGATATCCCAATTCAGTAATAGCATATGATAACACTTCCAAAATTGTAATTCCAGGGTCGTGTGCATTATAGTCTGTCCATAATGAATTTCCATATTTTTCGATATATTGCATTCCTATTTTTCTCAATAAATCGTAATCCTGAGAAGGTAAAAGAACTCTATCTTTATCTATAAAATTTTGAGTTTTCATTTATTAACAATTATTATCTTTTAGTAATGGAGTTATAATATGGTCATAAATTATATTTTCTGTTAGGTATATTTTTTTTTCCATATTTGATATATCACTCAATTGATCTATTTGTAAGCTTGAGGTTTCATTTAGATTTCTTAATTGAATGAGGTTTCTTATTTCGCTTATATTATTATTTTTACTAACAGGATAGGTGAATAAAGTAGGTGGAACAAATAAAGTATAATCTGTATGAGGGATTATTTTTTTTATGTTTGCTATGCTTCCAAGCGATCCATCTTCATTAATGAAGTAATGTAAAACTTCAAAATCAGTAATAAAATCAACATAAGACTGATCATCAATCAATTGAATAATTGATGCAATTTCTAAAGAATTGGCAAACTGAACTTCATTTTCACCAAAAGACCATGGGCTTAAATATTTATTAATTAAATCTTTAAGTTTATTCCCATACAATCTTAAATCGGCACCTGATAAATCTTTGTATTTTACATTGAATTTCAATACAATAGTTTCTAATTTGGGTTGTTTAACCATGACACGAGCATGTGGTGAACCAATTTCAGAAATATATTGCTTGATTTTATTTATAGTATCTTGACTTACTAACGGTTTCCAAGTAATATTTTCCTGAAGACTGTTTGATTTTCCAATAGGTATTAATGTAACATAACCGGCAGATATTTTTGAAGGTGGCAACGTATCATAACGATAATGATTTAAACTCTTGATTCTGTAAATATTAGGAAATTTTTGAAGTATCAATCGCTCATAATCCCATGATGTTATTGCTCTATTTTTATGTCTTAATCGTTCACTTGTACGTTGGTAAAGTAAATCATCATTTTCATAATTACTACCACCAAAAGATGCATATGGCTGAAATACCTTTTTCACAAAACTTATAGGTTCGTAAAGTTTGGTTATCGTTTCTTTTTCAGTATGCTCAATAAAATAGCTACCATTTTTTTCAAAATCGGTGAGCACTGCTTTGAAAGCTTGAGTATGTACTCCCAAAAATTGACATATAGCATCTGTTACATCCACGTTTATTTTAATCCAAAACTTATCCGAAGGCAGAATCGTTGTTTGTGAAGTATCAAATTCAGGGATAGTGTAATGTATTAATCCAGATTGCATTAATGAATCTGTTTCATCACCAATTTCACTGACTTTAATTGATTCCCAAGTATTCTTATATTTTAAATAGCTCCATTCTAATAATGCGGGTTCCCTCAATGGATTTGAACTACCTTCTGACAATTGAATTAATAAGTTTAAACTATTACCAATTTCTACATTATCAAATCCTAAATATATTTCTCCTCTATTTGCTTCGACAAAATTTTCTAATGAATTAATTTCCCATATTCCAGTTATTTCATCTTTCTTATTCAATTGTTGATATCCAAAAGGCATAATCTGAAAAACATCAATTACATTGTTATACGAATCATCTTTAACATCGTAATCAATAACAATAGAATCTATTCTTGGAATAGCTTTTAAAATTCCACCTTGCGTTCTACTTTGTGTAATAAAATTGTTTAAGAATGCCTCGTCCTCATAGTCAACACCACCATCCAATTCAATTCTATAATATCCTGAAACACTTTCAATAGTTGGAATACTATCTTCCAAATAGAAATCATATATAGGACTAGTATTTAAAATTCCACTTGAAATAGATTCACCATCATGCACCGATCTCCACAATCCTTTGTCGAGCTTCATTATTTTTAAACCTAAACTACTAAAATTATCATTAGTAGCTAAATTGTTGATTTTAACAAAAAGCCTAGCGTTTTTCTTGAATGCAAATTCATTACAACAAATAGTAAATCCACTACCATTTTTTGGAAATTCTCCAAAGGGAACAAAAGGTTTATTAATGTCTACTGTTCCTGTATCGGTTGCTAAAACAAAGTTTTTACTATTTCTAACTTTAACCTCTATTCCTATTTTATCGTCTTTCCCAATTATAACACTATCATCTTTAGGAACAATTTTTAAAACGGGATAAGAAGTAATTACATTTATCTCTGTATGAACTTTTATATCATGAGCTATTATTTTTTTTTCATTAGCTTTAATAACTAAAAAAGATCGTACTACTTGCTTTTCAGTGTCAGCATTCGTAGCGTCATTAGTTAAACTTTCAGCAAAAATTTCAATACATTTATGTTCAGCAGTTATAAAAAACCTATAATTTTTGGCTTCTATATCAACTCCATTAATAGTTAACATTAAGTAACGATCACCTCCATTAAGAAAAAATAATGGACTAGCAATTAAAATACCTGTTTCAGAACCAATAGCAGCATCTTTAAAAACATTAAATGATGTATTAGTAGCGTTTTGTCCTATAAAATTAGATTGACTTCTAACATTTTTTTGAAAAAATGTACTCTTAAAATAACCTAACTTAATACCATTAATAGCTAATTCTGAAGTTGAAGCATAAAATTTATTTTTGCCTAATGAATTTTTGCCCGCAGAAAAAACACTACCTTGTGGTAAGAAAAGACCACTGGTTTGAGTGACCGTTTCTAAAATTAGGTTTACATAATCGGGAGTAGCACTATTAGGTTTAATTTTCAGAATATCTTTATAATAAAAGTCTAAATGTCTTTTAGTAAACTGGTTTAAATGGTCTTTTGCAACACCTAATTGTTTTAAAAATGCCAAGTATAAAGAATAATGTGGTGAGTGACTTGAATAATTGTTTAGTTGATTTTCAACACTCTCACCACTAACTTGTTTCCAGTTAAATAGCAATCCTATGAGTCTTTGCACATTTTTATCAAATTGGTATTTTGAAATTAAACTCTTAATTGGATTCAAATCAAGTGTACTGTCTTCTATATCGTCTAATATGATTTGAAGAAATCCTCTTTCCTGACCATGAGGAGCTGAATTAGGATTAATTATTAGATAAGCACTATCTACAAAGTAACTTTTAGTCACTACTGTATCGTCAAGTTGGTTTATTTTTATATTAAATTTTTCAAATTGAACTTTAATTTTTTCGAAAAAAGTCTTCAATTCTATTTTGCAAACCTCTTGAACACTAGAATCGTCTAAATCTTCAATTATTTTTATTTTCCCTTTTACCGCTTTATAGTCTTCTTGAATTTTATTAACATCCCACAAAAATAGATTGACTAAAATTGAGGTGGATTCCCATTGAAAAAAAGTTGACCAATTACCATTTTCTGAATTTGAATCATTAAAAAACTTAATAAATTCTGATATTTTTTGAGCAAACTCTATATAATCAACCTCATTTCTTTCATCAATTAGAAAATAATGAGAATGCAATGCACTCAAAAAACGTTCGTCTTGAGTCGTTCCAGAGGATTGATGTATCTCTATATTTGTAGAACAATTTTCCATGGTATTATTTGATATAAGTTCCCTCTTCTAAATAGAAAGGAAAAACATAATTTTGTCTTGAATTCGTTGTTCTTATAAGGTATTCTATTTCAATTATGATTATTCCCTCCTGAGAATCATCCGCTCCAAAATAAACGTTCTCTAAATCAATTCTTGATTCATATTTCAAAATTGACTTTTTAATTATTTCTTTAATTTTCGTCAAAAGTGTAACTGTAATGTTTTCAAACAAAAGAGGTGAGAGGTTACAGCCATAATCTGAACGCATTACTCGTTCATTTAATTCAGTAGTTAAAAGGATATGCAAACTTTGCTTTACATCTTCTTCTCCACTAACAGTCAAAACCGTCTTATTATTATAACTAAATGTTGGAGGAAATCCCCAACCTGTACCTAAAAAAGTTTCATCATTCATAATTATCCTCCTATTAACACTGTTGGACATCCTACAATAATTTTACCTCCATGTGCGGTGGCATCACCCATTCTCGCAGCGGGTTTTCCTGCTATTTGTACAGTTGCTGAACCTTGAGCTATAGAATCTGGTGGGCCAGTGCAAACACATTTATCTCCAACAATTGCACCGGGCTGTCCACCAATTAATACTGTAGTGTTTCCTCCTGGTAATACTGATCCTCCTACATGAGGAGTCGTTCCTGTAACCATCGGACATACGTGCATATCATTAACTCTTGCTGCTGCTCCCATACTAATTCAATTTTATCATACTTCCCTTTAATTCAATATTAGCAGAAGCCTTTACTTTAATATTAACGCCATCAATTTTTACATCACCTTTAGCTTTTAGTATAATATCTTTAGCGCTTTCTATGAGAATACCATCAGCATTCATTACAATCTTATTTTTGTTTTCATCTTCTAATGTTATACCTTTTTTATCATCAGAAATTAAAATTTTATTCCCTTTTTTTGTACTTAATTCTATTTGTTTCTTTTCATCGTCAAATTCAATTTTTGTACCTTCCTTGGTAACAAATGCTTTGATATAATTTTCTTTTTTAATTTCATATGGTGGCTTAATAGCACTACTATATAAGCCTCCTAGAATTACAGGTGTATCTGGATTACTTCCAAAACAGCCTAGGATAACCTCATCATTTACATTAGGAATAAAAAAACTTCCCATCTGATTTGAGGCGTTTAAAGTAGCCAATCTAGCCCATACCCCATTTCCATTTTCTGCTAATGCAGGAATCTTAACCTTTATTCTAAATTCTTTTTTTGGATCATCTTCAATTTGCATTACAATGCCTATTAATAATCCACTAACAAGATTTGTTTGTCCAATTTGACTTTGAGGATTTGCATTATTTTTTGTTGCATTAGCAGCAAATCCTTGTTCTGATTCTAATCCGAGAGTATATTCTGTTCGCCAACAACCATTTTCAATTGTATGAAGTTCGCCAGAAATTAGAACTTTTTTCCCATCAATAGATTCATTAACTTTATTCAAAATTATAAAATCGCCTATTCCTGCATTCAAATTTCCAAAAGTGCTAACTTTTCCAGATATTGATGTATGAGAACTCTTTTTAAGAATTGCATCAGCCATGAGCTTGATAGTTCCTTCAGTAAGATTATTTTCATTTAATCTTATTGTTTTGATATTTGGATTGGGTGCATCTTGCTCACTATCCGACTTTTTTAAAGCTTGACTACTTGAGTCCCATGCTTCGATAGAAACTTTTTTAATTTTTTTAGATTCATCTATTTTACCCGAAAAAGAAAAAACATTTATTCCATTTTCTGCAACATATTTTTCGGTTGGAGCTTCCTTTTTATAATCAATTCCTGAAAGTTCACCATTCTTAACAGCTAACAAAACTCCTATAGAGTCTAAATAAGAAACTACAAAATCCCAAGGTAAAGTGGAAGTATTATATGTTATTTTTTCATTTTCCCACGCACCAGTTAATCCTTCACCAACTTTTAATTTATCGGCTATTTTTGTAAGTTTATCTTTAAATGTTGTATCATTAGTTTCTTTTTCTTCTGAGGGAAAAGTCAATGAAAGAGCCAAATCTTTGCATTCAATTTTAGTTGTAATGGAGTTGTTGTTCTGAACTTTCTCAACAGATTTAATTTTTCCTTTAAATAATGTTTTTTTAGCTTTTCCTGTTGTAATTATAAACTCGATTGTTACATTCTCTTTTAAGGAGTCACTTGACAGTAATTGATCTTTATTAACTTCAATATTTGAAGCAACAAATGAAAATTTTGCAGTAGGTATTTTATTCAATTCAAAATTTATACTAGCCTCTTTCAACAAAGAATCTAATCCATTGTTAGTATTAGCTACTTTAAATTCAAATTTTAAAACATCATCCTCAGGAACATAAGGTTTAATTGGCATAATCTTATTTTATAGGTGGAAATATTATTTTTTTTCCTACTTCAATAGTTCTAAAACTTAAAAGTGAATTTTTAGTTGCCACATCAATATAAAAATTAGAGTTTTCATATATAGTTTCTGCCATTAAGGTTAGTTTATCATTCATATTAAAAGTTCGTTCATGAGTCAAATCCGGCGAACTCTTTTTCTGAGAGGCCAACATTAACTTGTAAGAAGAAGTTCCTTTAAATACACATTTAGCTTTTGCTCTAGTTGGTCTTCCATCTTTACGGAACAATGTATAATCTATTTCAATAGATTTCAATCGACATTTTAAAATATAGCCACCCCAGATTATTTGTAAATAAGATGTTTCATGAGTTTCACCATTGTAGCCCATTAACAAATTTTTAAATGCTTCTAACTCTTCTTCTACAGATTTTGATTGGTCAGTAGAATTTGCATTTACCGGACCATTTAAGGAACCTGATGATTGTTCTAAAAAAGACATAGTTCCTCTACCTGACTTAATCTTTCCTGGTGGAACAACACCAGTACTATCAAATAGGAACTCAAAACTAACCTCTTCACCTTCAATTTTATTAAACTTCAAATCATTATTCGAAGCTCCTATCGGTTGACCTTCACAAAAAATAACATTTTGTTTAATAGAATATTTTTCAGGATTAAGCTGAACAAAAATGGTTTTTTTTGGAGTATCATATTTACTTGTATTGAACACCTCAATACGCATTTTATCAATTATACCCAATGCAGATTGTATCATCTTTCTTCTCTTTCTTTTATTTTTTCTAAAACTTTACTAATACACTCACTAACAAGTGAAGATTTTAGTGATTCCAACTCCAATGTATTTATACTTAAAGTAGTTTGGAAAGCATCTTTTGATTCTTCAATTTTTACTTTGATGTGCAATTCTTTTATTTCTATTGGCATAGATTCAGAGTATTTCTTTGAAAAAATTATATTTTAGTGTTATTGTCTCAATTACTAACTTACTTTCTTCAGAATTAAAATCAGAGTATTCAATAGATAAAGGAATAGCATGAAATACATACCATGATTTAAGAGGAATTCCCTTTTCATTCAATAAAGACACAACCAAATTTGCTGGCTTAAAATTGAAATTTTCAATTGTATTCATGCACCAATTAGAAAGACTAGAAATATCGGAAGTCAAACTTCGTTTAAGTACCAAATCTTGATAAGTAGTTCTATTAGGCAATTGATGCGTAAATCTATTTTGTCCTCCTTCTTTATAGAGTTCCATTTCTACAGTAGCTCTCAAACCTGATACATTTTGAAATTTTGCATCAATACTCTGCTTAGGAAGCAGTTCAAAAGCTACTGAAAAATGAAAACCAACTATTGGATTTAATTGTGGCATTTAATCTTAATTAAGCTACATGTTCCATTGTAAATCCATGATTTGCTATCTCCACGGTATCAATACCTAACTCGTTGACATCTGATTTCAAATCAGTACATTTTAAGTTTTGGATAAAACAATCTTTAACCTTCCAAACTACTACCGGTGCATGATTTTCGTCTAATAGTGTAATTGTAATATTTCGTCTTTCAACAAGATTCATTGCAACAGTATTATACCAATCGTAAAATTCATTATCTCCAGCAAAAATTCCTCTTTTTAGAGTTATATTTGAAATTTTTAACATACCAGCCATTTTTTGTTTAAAAAACTCTGGACTATTACCGTAACGGTATTCTAATAAATCCATTTCTTTATTTAAACCTGAAACTTCTGTAAAAGCTATTTTTGAACCACCCCATTCCACACTAAAATGAAACTTAGGTAACGGATAATTTGCATTTGCCATGATTATTTATATTTTTTAAAATTAATGATTTAAGATTGTTGTAACATTTGTTTGAACTCAAGAATAATAAATTCCGCAGGTCTTGAAGGCGCATAACCAACTTTTACTATCATTCTACCTTCAAGAATATCTTGAGCTGTCATAGTTTGATTTAATCCAACTGAAACAAAAAAGGCCTGTTCTGGTTTTGCACCTGCCAAACCACCATCACTCCAAACGGTTGACAAATAGTTTTCAATCATACCTTTAACATTAACCCAAGTTAATGCTACATTTGGTTCAAACACATAGTGCATACATGCTTTCTTTACCGATTCTTCAATCATTATGGCCAATCGTCTCACGTTTACATAACGCCAATCATTACTATTACCATCTAAAGTTCTAGCACCCCAGACCAAAAATCCTTTTCCTGTAAATTTGCGAATAGCATTAATAGATTTTCCTGAATCGTGAATGTTCATATTTTCTTGTTCAGAATCATTAACATCATCTGTTAAACCAATAATTCCATTTAAACTTAAGTTTGCTGGCGCTTTCCAAACGCCTCTAGTAGCATCTGTCTGTGCATACGAACCTGCAACTGCTCCACTTGGTGGTATCGTATTCATTGATTGATTTAATTTTGCTGAAATAGTAGAAAAAAGAGGTAGTTTTGGAAGTAAATTTGCTTCTTGAATAGATTGAAACTTATTTACTAAAATTACTGAAGCGTTAAGTGCGGCTACTATTCTAGCATGCAATTCATTATACTGAGACAAAACTTTAGAATTATCAGTCGCTTCTGATGTACCTGTTCCAGAAGTTAATCTTCCTGCATATTGATTTGATGCTGAAAAAACTGGAAGTGTTGTTGGAACATCCCAATTAATATCGAATCCACCCAAATTAAAATCATTTAAAACAAGAGCTGATGAAGCTTTTACATTATAAGTCACTCCAAAATCTATTATACTAGCTAACAAAGATTTTAATCTTGAGCTAATTAAATCACTTTTAACGAATCCTTTTAAATTATCACTTCCGATAATTGTTTCAGCATCTGCAAAAATTTTCAATAAATCGGTACTGTTTTTTATAGATGAAACTAACAATGCTTTACTAGTAATAGCAGAAAACTGCTCTTTTTTAGGTTGATTTCCAATTAATCCCCATGCATCATTGTACCCTTTTACAATTGGGAGTAATTTATCAAATAAACCTATATCTGCTACATCTGGATACAAATCAGCAAACTTTTTATTAGCTGGCATTTTTGAATTAATGTCGTTATAACTAAAACTATACTCATTAAAAC
Source organism: Flavobacterium sp. SUN046 (assembly GCF_028867965.1). Taxonomy (GTDB): domain Bacteria; phylum Bacteroidota; class Bacteroidia; order Flavobacteriales; family Flavobacteriaceae; genus Flavobacterium. Next base: position 42,367 of record NZ_JAPQNT010000010.1, on the reverse strand, counting down.
TTGAAACCAAGTTTGGATAGTATGCTGCTCCATATTTTAAAGCATTTATCCCTATTCCATTTCTAAAGTCAAGAGTACTACTATCAAGATTTTGTGATTCTGTGTTTGTCGGGTTGGAAACTTGCTTCACATCCATGATAACAAATCGATCCATTAAATCTTCGCATTGCAATAAAGCTTGTTGTTGAACAAGACCCAAATCTGTTGCAGATAAAGCTATTGCATCTGGAAACAATAATAAAGTAGGTTCGTCATAGCTTCTAAGTTTATCTAAACCAGCTATTAATTTTACTCCAGTTATAGCTGAAGAATACGTTCCAACAGAAACAATATAACATTCTCCACCTCCATTTGCATAAAAAAGTTGCAAACTATTATACAAATTATATTGACTTTCTGCGGCATTTGTAGCTGAAGTAGGAGTGTTATCAGCATCTAAACTAATACTAATTGTAGCCGGTTGTGGACCGCCTCCAAACAATTGCTTGTACTCTAGCATCGAAACTATTCGTGTAGGTTCTGTTGAACCTTTCTCTGTGTATCCTACAAATGCAGGAATAGCTGTTGCAACTTGAGCAACCGATTGTGGGAAAGCATCGATTTCATTGATGTAAACTCCCGGTGTTTTAATTGAACTAACATTCATGATTACAAACTTGTTTAATTGTTATTAATAATTGATTTATATATGATCATTATGATTATTTATATGTTCCTGATTCAAGCTCTCCTGCAGCATCACTCTTATTGTTATTCCATAATTGTGTTTTTACTTCTTTAATTATTGGTTTAGCAGTGACTGTTTCATTTTGAATCCTGATAATTCGCATTGTATACAAAACGGAAGGCATGTATTTACTACCCAAATAAGACCACATTTGGTTGAGTTGATCTGTCTTTAAAGTTATCATGTCAATGATAAGTTTATTATCTTCTATTTCGTCTAAATGTGATTCTGTTTGCTCAAATAATTCATCTGAATTAAAATAAAAAACATTATTGTTTTGTAGATATCTAATTATTTGCTCAAGCTTACTAATACCGTCCAAATACTGATCTATACTCTTAATATACGAAGTAAATAAAATTGAAAGGACTAAATTCTGAGCAGGTTTTTTATACTTCTCTCTCGCATCAACATTAACTCCTTCAATGGGTACTGTGATAATTTCTTTATTATATAAACTTTGATTTTTTGAAGTCTTATCCTCTTCTATATTTACAATTGAAAAAATGACAGAAGATTTATCTAAATTTGATTCATCATCATGAACTGTTGCTATATTAGCAATAATACTTTCTATACCACTACCCTCTTTTATTTTGACCGAAAGTTTTTGAAGTATTTCTGTGATTGTCATTTCAAGAATAGAATTGATTAGTCTTAATTGTTTATTAAATAAAAAAACTAATTATAAAAAGACAAAAAAGTTTAATTAATGATTTCAAATTTAGGAGTTAGTTTTAAAACCACTATCAGTATAAATACTGAATTTTAACTACGTAGAAATGTATTTAAACAATTTAATACACGGTAGAAATAACGATTATTAATTTGATTTAATTAAGTAGTTGCTTTAATAAAAGTTTAAAACAATAAAAAAGGTTGCTAATTTCTTAGCAACCTTATCTCTATTTTAGTCATATTATTATATAAAGATTTATTTTTAAAAGTATATCTAATTGTATCCATTAATACTAAATAATTTGAATTCTAAACTATTGTTTTATTCTAAATCTTCAAAAGAAATCATTTGACGCTTTAGCGCATACAATATTACACCTATAAAGTTTTTGGAATTGGTTTTATCTAAAATATTCTTTCTGTGGGATTCAACAGTTCTAATGTTAATAAATAATTTATCCGCAATCTCTTTGCTTTTCATTTCTTTACAAATCATCATAATAATTTGCAACTCTCGTTCCGATAATTTATCTATTATTGGATTATTAATATTTAAAGCATTTTTAGACTCCCATAACATAGCTTCTTTAATTACAGAACCTAACTCAAGACCAAAATAAAACCCTTGCTCATGTAAACTCTTTATAGCCAATTCTAACTGATTTGGATTTGAATTTTTAGTAAAATAGCCATGAGCTCCAATTTCCATAATTTTATGAATACTTTCTCTTGTTGATAACTGTGAAACTATCAAAATTTTGACAAGAGGAAATTGAGTTAACAAATGCTTACAGGTTTCATAACCATCCATAACTGGCATTTGAATGTCTAATAAAACAACATCTACACTATTATTCTCTAGTTTATTTAAAAATACGCTACCATTTTCAGCATCAACTTCAACTTTCATTCCCTTGAAAGAATCTATTAATAATGTTAAACTTCTTCTAAATAGCAAATGATCATCAACAATTCCAACTCGTATTAACTCCATATAGATTTATTTAGCGAATTATATTGAAAAACTAATAACAAAATGATTTCCAATCATTACTGCTCTTTGTAATAACTTAGCATCAATAATTTTTAATCGTGAACTTATATTCTTTAATCCGGTTCCTTTCGATTGTGATAATGATTTCATAAAATCATATTGTTCACCATCATCAATAATTTCTATATAGCCAACAGAACTAATTACATACAAAGCGATATGACAATTTTTAATAGAACCATATTTTAGCATATTTGTAGTAAATTCTTGTATAATTCTAAATAATTCATATGAAACACTAGAGTCCAAATCAAATCGCTCATCCTTTGAACTTATGGTAAATAACAATTCTGTTTTTGTGTTTAATTTATTTAAATAATCCTCTAAAGCCACTTCAAAACCTAAGCTGTCTAATAATGGTGGCATTAGTTTGTATGAAACCTGTCTCGTGTTTTCCATTGCAACTTCAACTCCTTCTTTTAATTCTTGAAATAAGGAAGCCCGCTTCTCGTCTTTCTCATCTTTCAAAATAATTGCTAAATAATTTCTTATTGCACTCAAATCACTTGAAACACTATCATGCAAATCTGCCGCTATACGCCTTCGCTCGTTTTTCTCGCTCTCTAATGATACCTTTAGTAATTGCTCCGCTTCATTGCGTTTCATTTTAAAAAAATAATTTTTATAAAATAAAACCAAAAAAATCAAACAAAATGCAAAAAACAGCATTATAGTAGTTCCAACCCAAAAAAAAGATTTTATTTCACTCGTCCCTTCCAAATTCCAATTATTAATGAGGTTCTTAAAACTAAATTCAAAGCAATATTTAGCATCCAATAGTCTTGAAATGCCGATTTATTCATTTTAAACAACATATTACTCATAAGGAACAAAAAAACTGTTCCTGAATAATATAATATTAAACCCGATACAAAATAAAAATCAGGACTATTCAATAAAGATTCAATCTCCAAATTATTGAAAACTTTAAGAAACCATAACACCGAAAAAATCAAAACAACAAGAGTTTGCAAGAAATTATAATTAGCACTTACATCTAAAAAATTCAATATTTTCCATTCATAAAAATTATACAAAGATAAAATAAGAAAAAGAATCATCATGAAAATGAAAATCAAACGATAACTACCCTCTAAAAGTTTATAAAAAAAATAATGAATTGAAATAAATGCAAAGAGCTTATAACAAATAAACCAATACTCCGAATTTATTTTCAAAATTATTGTACCAAAAAACTCATATAAACTTGCAAAAAATACAATCCAAATAAAAGGTTCTATTGGTACTAACTTTATTTTTAAAATTTTTAAAAATAAAGCAGGAAGAATACCATATAAAATTACAAAAATTGTTACTTCCTGCATAAAACTTATGAATATTTAAAGAATTTATAAAAATTTATTTTTTCGGAAATAAATCATCTTCATTTGTTGAACAATATGGTGGGCATGTAGCCATTTCATCATAAATAATGCCTTTTTCAAACATTTCTTCTTCATCTTCATTTACTCCTACCAGAACTAATTTTATCTTTTGTTCTTGATCATCATAACCATTGTATATTTTAATACCTATACAACCTTCTTGCGCTAAGATATTTTTAACATTGTTTGCACCAATAAATGAAGAAATAACCTCTCCAGGAAACTTTATATCATATGCTTTAATTAAATCTTTAGCTTGCTTTTTGCTAATAATTTGTCCTGTGTTTGCATCTAATGCCATAATAAAAATATTTAAAATTTATGTAGCTAAAGTATTACTAATAAAAACAATCTGCAATACGTATTTGTACTGAATTTTTGTATAAATACGTACGTATTTATACGCAATAATACTCAATATAAATATAAAAACGTCTTTTTAATAATAAAAATAAGGTTAAAAAAATGCGTATTTATACTGACGAATATAACTATAATTTAATATTAAATTTGAAAATATATCTATTTGAAAATTAAAAAGATACGAATATATAATGTTATTAATAAATAATCATACCGTTACATTTAGCTTCAACTATTTAAAGAGAGACATAAAACCGAAAAGAAGATTAATTAAATTATCGCTAAACATAGAAAAGGGTTTTAAAACCAAAAATAGAAACCCAAGAAAAGTAAATGCATTTTTTAAGAACATAAAGAAAATACAATATGATAGATTTTAAAAAAATATTTAACCTATTTGGTAAAACCAAAACTCAAGAAGCAGAAAAAAAGCCACAAGAGTCAGAAACTAAAAAAGAATCTGACAAACTTGTAGATGAAAAAGAAAATACTGCTTTGAGCTATATAATATTCATTGCAATATTGGGTTTGACAGGTATTGTAATGTATGTTTATCAAGATTATGTATGCGCCAAAATAAACCATAAAATAAGTTATGCCTACTCAATGTGTGCCACACTATTCTTTATAGCTGGAGGTACTTTCACATTAGGAAGTTCTATTGGGTTTTTATTTGGTATTCCTCGTTCGGCTTCAACAACAGACAGCAATAGATCTGCAACAGAATCGCATTACATAGGTAATGATAATTTACTTCAAATTAGTGATTGGTTGACGAAAATAATTATAGGGGTTGGATTAACCCAACTTTATCAAATACCACACACATTAAAGCATTTAGCAAATTATATAAGTGATACCACTAAAGTATGTAATGAGGCACTACTGATGTTTGTAATAATATATTTTGGTTGTATTGGCTTCTTATTTGGATATTTATGGACGAGACTTTATTTTATAAAAATGCTTAATGATAGTGATAATGATATCAATAATGATGATCAAAAAAAAATAATTGAAGTAAAACCAATTGATATAAACCCAATTGAAGTAAAACCGATAGAAGTAAAAACACTCGATGAAAAACCAATTAGTAATTCAGTAGTTAATGATTCTCCTGAAAGTGATAACCTAACTGAGGAAAAAGGAAACGATGAAAAAAAAGAATAAAATAAAAAACAAAAAGATACAACTCATGAAGACAAAAATAATAACACTTTTATTCTTGATAGCATTGTTGTTGAACAGTTGCATATCGTTACAATTAGTGCCTTCTTATAGTGAAACCATAGAAAAGCAAATTATCGAAACTCAAAAACTTAACGAAAAGATGTATACTGAGATCTTAGCGCTACCCGAGAGCAAGAGAAATTATGAAAACTTTGAGAAACAGTATATAGAAATTGAAAGTAATATTAATTCGCTCTTTTTTCAAATCAACAATAGAGAACAAAATTCAGATTTTGTCGTAATGATGAGCGAACTTAAAACCAATTTTATTCAATACAAAGAAGAACACAAATCTAAAGGAACGCTCAAAGATGGAGAAATTAATATTTACATAAAGTACATCAATGATTTCTATAAACCAATTCTAATTTCTGAAAAAGCATTAAAAACTGTAAAAAAATAAACATTATGAATTTAGATATTAACGAAGTACTAGCCGACATGCTAAATGCTCTTAAAATTTCAGTAAAAGACGATTGGGGTCTTGTAAAATCAACAGCTAATACTTTTTTACAAAATCGTAAATCACGATTAGAATTGCTAGCCACAATGAGATTAAGTGGCGACATAGATAATGACTTTTTCTTAAAAAGATTGGAAGACGAAAATGACTTATTGGTTTCAGAGTTACACACTATAGCAATCATCAACAAAATAACAGCTCAAAATGCTGCCAATGCTGCTATTCAAGTGTTAGAGAAAGCAGTAGAAACAATTTTGAAAATTTAGTTACAAACTAAAAGATGATAAATCTTAAAAAAATAAAACTAAAATTATGCAACAAATAGCCAACTTCTACAAAAATACTATCAAACATAGTAATAAGTTCAACTCGACAACATCGGTAGACGACCAATCCCTTCTCTATCCCGACTTTTTAGCCAAAGTAAAAGTGTGTATTGCCGAATACAAAATGACCTACCCCAACCAAGACATCACCTTTACCGAAACTTACCGCAGCAACGTGTTGCAAGCTAAATATTATGCCAACGGAGCCAGCAAAATCAAGAAAGATGGCATGCATCATTTTGGCATAGCTGCCGACTGCATTTTTATTGTAGACGGCAAACGTACCTACAAAGGCGACATCAATCTGATAAGAAAAATATACAAAGCCCATGGATTAACCATTTTAGGAATGTGGGATTCTTTGCATGTGCAGTATATACCAATAAGCGACCAAATGGGTTTGCGGTTGTTGTGCAATGGTTAAATAAAACAAGAAAATAACTTAAATAAAAATTATATAAATGTATAGAGGTTTCAATTTAAAAGTCCCAAATGAGCTAAACGCATCATCATTAAAAAAAGGAAGAGAAATTTTAAAAATAAATAACGGCAACGTAAAAAGATCTTTAGATAACTTTTTATTAGATAATGGTTCGTTAGATGGAACCAAAATTATGGAAGAATGGTTTCCAGAAATCAAATCACATATATTTCTTTCACATTCTCATAAAGATGAAGAAAAAGCTTTAGCTATTGCAGGAATGTTATACGAAAAATTTAAAATATGGACTTTTATAGATTCAACTGTTTGGGGATATTCAAATGAATTATTAAAAAAAATTGATGATAAATATTGTATTCAACCAAACGGACAAATGTATGATTACGATAAAAGAAACTATTCTACAGCTCATGTACATTTAATGCTTTCCACTGCATTAAATAAAATGATTGATGTAAACGAATGCTTGTTTTTTCTTAATTCACCTAAATCAATTTCAACTTCAACAGAAATTAGTCAAAAAACTAATTCTCCGTGGATTTTCTCTGAAATTGTGACAACAAAAATTATTAGAAAGCAAACACCACAAAGACTTAAACGAGAAACAAGACTTTTCTCTACTGAAGATTTAAAAATGATGACCGAAAGTGCGTTAATAAAGTTAAACGTTGAATATGACGTAGAACTATCACATTTAACAACATTAAGTGCATCAGATTTACTAAAATGGTATACAACTTCTGCAAATTCGCCAGAAGATGCTCTTGATAATTTATATAAACAGCATCCTATAAATCAAAAATTCTTATTATAATGTCAGATAACAAAATTAAACATTTAGAATTCATTCAAAATGTAATTACAAGAATGAATTCAAACTCTTTTCTAATAAAGGGTTGGACAATAACTATAGTTTCTGCTTTATATGCTTTGTGCGCAAAAGATGCCAATACAAATTATGTATTGGTTTCCTATATCTCAATTCCTGTTTTTTGGGTTTTAGATGGTTTTTATATTTCTCAAGAACGACAATATAGAGATTTATACAAAGAAGTCGCTTTAAAAGATGATAATCAAATTGATTTTGGAATGGACGCTTCCAAATTTAATAAAGGAAACAGAACATGGATATTAGGTATTCTATCTAAAACACTGGTGCCATTTTATGGGTTGTTTATTTTACTAACTCTAATTATAATGTTTCTAATAAAAAGATAAATCATGAGTAAATCAATATTTATTAGTTGTGTATTTGAAGACAGTCATCGCATTACTAACATTAATAAATGGGCAAATGACAAACGTTTAGGTAATATAGCTATTACTCATGAAACCGAAGACAAAAGACATTTAGGTAAAGATGCAATAAAAGAGCATATTAAAAGTAAAATTAAAGGTTGTGCTTTTATACTTGTATTAATTGGAGACAATACACATAACCACGATTGGATTGATGCTGAAGTAGAACTAGCAAATAGTTATCATAAAAAAATAATTTGTGTTAGAATGCCTAATACAACTGGATCTGTGCCAAATTTATTAGAAAAATATGATTTGATTAAATTTAATCCCGAACCTATAAAAAAAATTATTGATGAATTCTAAATTTTGATTTAATCTGTTAATTCTGATAATTGAATTAGAACAAATTGAATTTTTGGTTAGAATAGAAAAATTGATGAAAATTAAAAATATAAAATAACCATTAAATTATGTACAAAGGCTTTAACTTAGAATTGAATTTTGAAGAATATTCACAATTTGAAGAATATTATAAAATTGGATTATCTAATTATTTAAAAATTCAAAAACCAATTCAAAAAACACTTAGTTCTTTTATATATCCTGATAAAGGTATTGATGGTACTAAACTTGAACAAAATTGGTTTCCAAAATTTGAAACAGAAATTTTTATATCATATTCACACAAAGATAAGAAAAATGCAATAGCACTATCTGGGTGGTTGTTTGAAAAGCATAATATTACATCTTTTGTAGATTCTTGTTTATGGGGCTATTCTAAAACATTATTAAGAAGTATAAACAATGACTATTCATGGTTAGATCAATCAAAAAATATTTACTCTTATGAAAAAGCAAACTATGCTTCAAGTCACATACACATGATGCTTTCAAATGCTTTGTCATTAATGATAGATAAATCGGAATGTTTTATATTAATAAACACGCCTGATTCTATAAAAGCATACAAAGATGTTGACAAAACTGAATCTCCATGGATTTATTCAGAAATTTTTATGTCAAAATTATTAATTGGTAAGAAACCTGATAGATTTATTGAAAGGATATATGAATCAACAGAAACATTTAGTAAAGGTGGTCTTGGCATACCTAATTTAAGGATAGATTATAATATAGATATTAGTCATTTAATAAAAATTGAATTTGATTCATTATTAAAAAAATGGGGTAATAAAAACTACAAAGATAAATATGTTGCGTTGGATAATTTATATAATCTAAAATAGAAAGTTATATACACTAAAGCCATTGTAATGGTCAAAATAATTTATAAAAAAAAGGCTCAAATGAAAAAAATAACTGTAAAAAACTTAATTGATTTTCGAGGTAAAACTGATAGAACAAAAATCACTTTTGTAAATAATCTTAAAACTGAAAAAATAAAATCAGTAGATGGTTCAGGAGGTAATTATTGGGCAAGCTGTTTAAGTGCTATTAGAAATGCTTATAAACAAAATAATTTAGATTTATTAGATGAAAAAATTAATGTATTGGCAGATAAAATTAATATTTATGAATTAAAGAGAACCAAAGACCAATTTCAAAAAAATATTGATTTAATAAATAATTTCAAAGATTTTGATATGCAACTTTTAAAGCCAAATGCAGATTTAACTTTTCTGAAACAACCAAAAAATCAATCTATTCTTGACATCAAAGGTTTGCCTATAGAAGCAAAACCTTGCCATATTTTCTCGTTTTCTGAAAATAACAGTGAAGAAATAGGCGGAATTTGGTTTATAGCGCAAAAAGAGGGTTTTAAAAAAAGTGAGCTTGGAATGTTTGCTGATATACTTTATCGTTTTTTGAAAAAACATTACGAAAAAAAGTTTTTTGTTAATCCAGCATATTGCATTGCTGTTGACCTTTTTAATGGACAAGAAGCAAATTATGGTGAAATAAAAAATGGTAACATTCCAATTTTAATTGAATCTACAATTCATGATTTAAAGAAATTGTGAAAAAAAATATTCTCCTTTTCAAAGTCATAGGACTTCATAGTAATAAACAAGCCAAACCAACATTTGTGAGAGCTAGTGTAAAATATAATTCTAGAAAACATGATAAATAATGCCATAAATGAGTATTTTTCAAACTCTACTATTCTAATGAATTGGTCATTAACTATTACTGCTGCATCTTTTTTACTAATTCTCAGTAACAGTTATTATAAGTTAAAAGGAAATAAGAAAATTGCTTATTTATTTTTTTTCCCTGCATGGATTTTTTTTGGATTTTCAATTGAAAAATATAATGAATTATCGAATGATATTATTTTAATAAAACTTCTTTATAAAGAAACTCCAGATTATCAAGAAAATTTCAATCGTTTAACTTTAGAAATTAATAATTTATATAGTTTACAAACAGAAAATTTTTTCTACGGTATTAGTGTTATTATTTTGGCAATAACACTGATAATCATTTTTTTTATATTAGATAAACAAAACTAAAATTCAAAAGCTAAAAAAATCCAAGCCCATCTTAACAAAACCACACGATTTTAAGTAATAAATAAATGCAAAACCAGCCAAACCAACAGCTGTAAGAGTTGGTGAATTAAATATATTATTTATGAAAGCAGAATTAGAAGATTTATACAATAAACTTGATATAAGAAATATTGATTTAAAAATTGATCCATCGGTAACTGAAATTTGTAAAATTTCAAATCAAACCTCTTCAATAACTAGATCGGTTATGTATTTTATTTTGGTAATGTTTTTAATGTCTATACTAGTTATTATTAATACTTCACCACAAACATGGGCATTAAAGCATAAAGAAATTTTAGATAAAAAAATTGACTCTATCAACAATCAATTGGTAGTTGTAAAAAGTTCAATGACAACAAATAAAAATGCTATTAATTTATTTAAAGAAAATGGGAATAATACTATTATTGATAGCATTGATAATAAATTAAATGAGCTAGAATTAACAGAAAAAAAATTGTTAAGTGATAACATTAAATTTGAAAAGGAAAGAGATTTATTGATTTCTAAATTTATTCCTGAATTTAAATACCCAAAATTTCCAATATTAGGATTAACCTTTGATGTTAATGATGCTGGACTTATTATGGGATTGGTGTTTTTTATCTTACTACTAATACTATACTTTACGAAGAGAAGAGAAAACTTGAATACAAAAATAGCATTCAAATCAATTAGTGAACGCTACAGACATGAAACAAATCTAAAAAATAAATGGATATCTGTAGAAGAGAGTTTAAAATTAAGTTTTAATGTAATCAAAAAACTTAATCAAGAAGAAATTACAAGTGTAAGAACTCATTTAGAAGCCTCTGAAAAAAAACCTAAAAGAGAAATTAATATTATTATAAATGGCGTAATAATGCAAAAATATAATTTTTGCTGTCGTAAGCATCACTATAATTTTTTGACTACAAATGAAATATTCAATATTCCTAAAAGTACAATACAATCATCATCATTATTGAAATATGATAATTTTAGTCCAGCCAGATTATTGCTTTATATTTTAAGCGTTTTACCTTTTATCAGTTATCTTGGAATTGTACTCAATGATGTTGAGACAATCGAAAGGGTATATGCTAGCTATCCTGATTTAATATCAAAATTACTTTTAATTGAAGGTGCTTTGACAGTAATCTTATTTGGGCTTTGTTTTGGGATTTGTTACCTTAATTATAACCTAAAAAATATTTGGGATAATTTTTATGATAATAATTTCATTTTTATTGATTAACTCAGCTCGTCAAAGTATAACTTGATTTCTTAAATAAATATAATATCAACAATCAAAAATAATATGGATTTAAAAGACCACCTTAAACAAATTGGAGATTGATTTGTAAAAATGAAAGAACAAATACAAACTGAAGAAGCTACTAAAAATGCTTTTATGATGCAGTTTCTGCAAAGTTTGGGTTATAATGTATTTAACACTTTAGAAGTAGTACCTGAAAACATCACCGATATTGATACAAAAAGGCAAAAAATTTGATTACGCAATTTTTAGAGACGTCAAACACACCTACAAAGGTGACATCAACCTAAAACGAAAAATATATAAAACCCACGAACTAATAACCTCAGGCATGTTGGAATCGTTGTATGTGAATATATCGCTGTGGTTGATGAGAGATGATCTTGCGAGCGTTGTTTAATTCTTAAAGTAAAACAGGGATGCTGAAAACTGTGTAGAGTAGGCTAAATTTAATCTTTTACAATCATGAAAAAAATAATTTTATTATCAATTATTACATTATTTACTTTAAATCTTGAAGCACAAGAAAAAAAAACTAAAACTACAGAGCAATCTCGAAGTGCTGTAACAGGAAGATATGTAACAAAAAAAGAGGCTACAAATAATCCAAATACAACCTATACATCGAAAAAAAGAAGATAGTATATTAATTATTGCAACAGGAATAAATCTCTGTTGCAGTTTTAATACATGGATATGAAAACAGAGAGTAAGTAAACAATTACCACATTAAAAATTATGTCTAGAAAAGGAATTATTATACTATTCGTTTCAATAACTACAATAGCAATCGCTAGTTATAGCCTAGTTGGTAGAGGTTGTGATGGCTCTAAAGATTGCAAGATTTGCAAAAACTGCAAGTATTGTAAGTATTGTAAATATTGTAGCAAAAATGATGGTAAATGTGGGGTTTGTAGATAAATAAAAGAAAATCATGAAAGTTTATATACTTAAAAAAAGATAAGAAACAAAAGAATATCATCTTTTTGAAGCAAAGATGACCAGTGATAACATAGCATGTACACCAAATAAATTATTTATTTGTAAAAAAATGGACAAGAGCGAAAGTGAACAAAACATTTTTTCATGCCTTGATGAACAAGAAGCAAGAGATAAATATTCATAACTAAGGAAGAAAAGTTTGTGGAATTTGTGTTAGTAATTTATATGCAACAAATTAATAAAAAAATAAAAAATGATATTAAAAAACATCGTATTACATCAAATAGTTAAAGAATTAAAAGGAAAGCCTTATTTAAATAATTCTAATAAATTGATAAATATTTCTTCAACTGTAAATGAATTTGTTGAAAAATTAATTAAAAACTATTCTTCAAAAAACCCAACTCAAGGTAGTTTTAAAGAAGGAGAAGATAATTATCCTTTTCAAAAGAAAGTTAAAATATACTTTCAAGATAATGACTTTTTAAAATTCTCAGTAGATGCAATGGAAATACTTCTAAAGGAGATTGATAAAGCTACAACTACAGGAGGTTATGTAGTTTTTGTTCATTACGAGGATAAAAAGACAGATTTTTTAATAACAGCTATGTTAGATAAATCAGCTCAATTTACAGTGGATGATAAGAAACTTGACATTGAAAAGTTGATGACATTAGATATTGATAAACTAGCAAGAGCGAACAGGTTGAATGTAAATAGATGGAATAACAACGAACCACAATATCTTTCATTTATAAAGGGTACAAGAGAAATATCTAAATATTTTTTAGACTTTATAGGTTCAACAGATATTTCCTCTTCAAAGCAAAACTTGAAAATATTAAAAGATACAATTGATCAATATGTAAGGTTTCAAAATATAAGAGGTGAAAGAAAAGAAAGAATAAGAGAAAATATTTCAAATTATCTAACTAAGTGTTTTAATGATGAAAAAGAAGTAGAAATTGATTCGGTTTCGTCACTAATTGATAATGAAAATCCAAACGACTTTAAATTATATATTACTGAAAATGAAATAGAAGTAAGTGATAAAATTAAAATTTATAAAAAAGGTGATTATGAAATATTCATTCGCAATAGAATTAAAGAAGATGGATATGTTTTAGTTTTTGACAAAGCTTTAATAAATTCTAAAATAACTAGAGAGGGAAATAATATTATTATTCATGATGTGCCAGAAGAATCATTGGATTTAGTATTTGAAATAGGAAATAATGAGCCAGAATAAATTAGATTGTACTATATTCTTAATTAATAGATTATCAAATTGCACTAAAGATGTTAGCTATATTTATGGTTCTATTGATAATTTATCAAATAGTGATTTAGAATATTTATCAACTTTAATTAATAGTAATTTAGTTGAAATCTCAAATTACTCTGATAAATCGAGTATTGATTTTAATTCTATAAATAATTATTTAAATCGTACAATTTCCATTGAATTTAAAATTGGTGACGTTACTTCTTATTATGAAACTAGTGATGAATTTATAAGTAAAAATAAATTTCAAATAAATCAACAAGATTATTTTATTAAAGAATTAGATTATAGAGCAAACACTTCTACAAATAATTTAATTGAAAACTATAAAACAAATTTAAGATTGATAAATTTTCTTAAAGAAATTTGCGATAATGAAAAATCATTAGGACTATATTTAAAACTATTTTTCTATAAAGCAGGAAATGGAATTGAGTTAGAAATTAAATATGAAATTGAAGATATAAAAAAAATAAAATTTACAATTTCAGAAAATTTTACAGATATTTTTAACGACCTAATAAACGGTAGTGATAGAAAACAACTATTTATAAATGAACTAATAAATTTTCTTGACAAAAATGGCAATTCATATCAGAAACTTATTGATGGTTGGGATATTCTTCTTTTAAATTACGAAAAAAGTTATTCATTATTTCTTTCTGGTTTTTCTTTTGATAAAATTAAAAACTCCTCAACTGAATATTTTCAAGATATAAATGATAGAATTTACGACTCTGTTTCAAAGGCTTCTAATTATATTTTTGGTGTTCCTATTGGTTATATTCTATTATTGAACAATTTTGATTTTAATGGGGAATTAATTTTAAAAAATTTTTGTGTATTGCTGCTTGGAATTATTTTTTTTATAATGATTTGGTGCGTTTTATTTAACAATGTAAAACAATCTATAAAAGCAATCGAAAAGGACTTAGTGAAATTTTTAGATAAAATAAATAACATAGTAGCATTAGTTCAAATACACAAAGAGTTATCAGATTTTAAAACTGTTGATTTAAAGAAACAATATAACAAAATCAAATTAGTAAAAATCTTAACTATTTTAATTTTTGCGATTTTTTGTTTTACATATACATTCATATTTATAAACTTAAGTGTCTTTTTTATTTAACATAAATTATGAAGAGAAAAAAAATAACTAAAGTTATTCATTCGCCAAATAATTTAGGTGTTCCAAACAATGGAGGGCCTATTAATATAATTATTAATAATAATGGTAATAGTACTGATAATAATACTGATAATAATAAAAGTAAAAATAAAATTGTTGAGTTTCTAGAAAAAAATTGGCTAGTTTTATTTTTAGGGTTCTCTTTATTAACTAGTAGTGGGTTTTATTTTGGAGGCAACTATTATGGTTCAGTACAAAAAAGAGATGAGCCTAAAAAGACAATTAATGATAATGGTTTGAAAAAAGTAAAAAATCCTCCGACAGAAGTTAAAACAAGCGAAGTTGATATTAGTAAATCTGAAAAGCCAAAAGTTAATGTTAAAACACCAAATAAAAAACCATATTTATACAAGAAAAAACCAATTTCAATTAAGAAAAAACCACAGAACAATCAGTCAATTCAAGACGAAAATTATGAAAATTATAGAAAATCTTTAGATGATAAACTCAGAAATAGAAATGATGAAAAAAAGTAAATTAATAATATTAGGTGTGTTGCTTATTTTAACCTCTTGTGGTTCTAAAAAAAGTGTTCCAAATAGGATACGATGGAATGTAAAAGAAAAAGAAAAAGTAGATGATAATATATCTAAAATCAGTAAAGTAAATCTAGATTATGCTAATGATTCAATTCCAAAAACAAAACTAGTTGATTTTATAAACAACAAAATTAAAAATGAGGTAATAACTGATAAAGTTTCTGAAAAAATAAATAATAAAAGTACTGAAATTTATAACGGTGTAAAGAACTTAAGTAAACAGCTTTTAGTAATTCAAACAAAATTAGAAAAGACTAAAAAGAGACTTAACCCAGATGTTTTAACAAAACGATCTGATAGTTTATATAATATTAAAGTAAGACAACTTGGACTTCAAAATAAAAAAATTTCTAAAAAAGTTCTAGAAAAAATAAATAATGACATAATTTCTGATAATGATAAATATATTATTGAAATTAATAATAAGGTTTTTAAAATTAATGAGGAACAGGTAAAACTTGTTCAAACGTATAATACCTATGCATTTATGCTATTAGCCTTGGTAGATAATACGGATAATGTAAAAACAATATCATTGAGTGCCGAGCAAAATAATTTTTTTGATACAGGTTCTTCAGTATTAGGAGAAACAGAACTTAATAATGCACTTAATGACTTAAGAAATGTTTTGATATTAATGAAATCCAAAATAGAAGAATTAAAACAAAAAAGTAGAATTAAAGATAATTTAAAAGCAACAATATTTTTCAATATAGATGGTTATTCAGACTCAACTCCATTCAGAGATAATTCATCTGAAAGAAATAAATTATTATCTCAACAAAGAGCTGATTATATAAGTGAAAAATTGAAAATATTAGCAAATGATTATTTTAAAAACAACAAGACTGAATTAATAACATTTTCTGAACCTGTAATAAAATCTATTGGTCATGGTGAAGAATTACCAAATAATATAAAACAATTTAATGCTAATGGTCAAGATGATCCTCAGCGAAGAATGATTAAAATAAGTTGGTATATTGAATTTGAATAAATACACATTTTCACAAACCCAGCTTCGCAAAATCAACCAACTTTAAGTTGTAAAAAAAAACAATACAGCTGAGAAATGTGTTAAGCAGATTAAAGAAAAAAACCCAGCTACGCAAAGTCTCCCAACTTTGAGTTCTAAAATAAATAAAACAAAACAAATGAAGAAATTTTTCGGGATAGTACTATTAATAATTGGTTTAATAATAGTGAGCATTGGTGTTGGAGGTTTATCTTATGAAAACGCATTGAGAAGCTGTACAGAAAATCAAATAGCTGATGAACTTTTATTAAGAAGTGAAACGCAAACACAAAACGGTATAATGGTAGGTTCTGCTTTTCTTTTTCTTGGTATTGTACTATTTATAGTTGGCATTGTACTAACAGCCTCCAAAACCAATAAACAAAAAAGACTTGAAATAGAATTATCATTCCTTAAAGAAAACCAATCTCAAAAACTAAACTAGCATACTATGAAACATTTATACCTTCTATTATTATTCTCAAGTACTCTAATGGTATCACAACAAAAAGTAAGTTTAGACAGTATTTCTAAATATAATGGCAAAACAGTTACCATTTGTGAGAAAGTACAAAGTACTTTTTTATCTAAAAAAAGCAATACCACTATGCTAAACTTTGGTAAAGCCTATCCCAATGAAACTTTTGTTGTTATAATTTTTGATAAAGACTTAGCCAACTTTAGTTATGCCCCAAATGAGTTTTTAAAAGGTAAAACTATTTGCATTACCGGTACAGTACTTATTTATAAAGGAATTCCAGAGTTTATAGTTAAAAAAGAATCGGAAATTCTAATTCAATAATTTAAAATTTATCACACCATAATAAAACTAAAAACTAACCATTAAAACACATCACAATGGAAAAAATACTAAATTTTGTACAACGATTATACAATTCAATACTGTATAATGGCTTTTATATTATCTTGTCTTTACTATTTCCGTTTGTAATATACAAACTAGATGCTGGGCACGAAATAATTGCTAATATCATGGATCAAAATGTTGGTCTTAATATTTCACTAATAATACTTTCGTTTCTTCTACTCGCTTTTAGCGTTTGGTGTGTTCCAACTATTGCATTACCCATTTGGAAATTCTTTACTGGTAACAAAACTAAAAATGAAGTGCTTTACAATTATTTAACTACTGTTTATAGTGGTGACGGAAAAGTAGAAAAAAGTACTTGTAATAATAACCAAATTCATTCACACCTTCAAATACCTATAAAATACTTTGCCGTATTTCCATGGATGATGTTTATATTTACTTGTGTCCAGGTTTTTTCGTATGCTATTGCTACTCTTTTTGCCATAATATTCATGATTTTTATGTTTTACATCATTAACAAGAATATCAACAAAACTTCAAGGTTTTATAATCGTTTCCTTTTTAAGACTAAAAACGACCCAACTGAAAAAATACTTCTAAGGTATCTTGTTTTTATTTTAATATTTATCTTTTTCATTTTTTTACCCTATTTAACTGATATTATTGAACCTAATATATTTAAAAATTCTTACTGGGGATATAAACTTATGATTGGCATTAACTACTTACAATTATTTGCATTCTACATATTCATAAGTTACTTAGAAAATTTAGGAAAAGAAATTAATCTTAAAACTAAATATGCAATTTCTAACTACAGTTATGTTGTTGTTTTAGTTATTTCATTTATTGCAGTTATCACCCTATTTATACTTAATAGAAACTTTAATATTTCTATTTGCAACCCAATAGTTGTAGTAGTCGTTATAGTAGCATTATTTATAATGTTTTTTGACATTTGTATAACATCACAATTGTTACTAACCAATATTGCCACTAATATAAAATCCAATTGCACCAACCCTGATTGTGAACTAGAAAAATCAAATAAAGAAAATCTACAGTTCTATAAATGGATTGTATATGCACTAATTCCTGTATTCATTTATTTTACATTTTTCCATTCCATAAACAAACATTCTATTAGAGAAGTAACAATACCTACAAAAGAAGAATTCACAGACCAACGAGAATCATTTGATACTTATCTTAAAAAATGGCTTGATCAAAGAGGAAAAACCAATGACCCTATCTACTTAGTTTCTGGTCCTGGTGGTGGATCAAGAGCTGCTGTATGGTTTTATTTAGCTATGAAAAAACAAGATACAATTCATAATGGAAATTTTTATAAAAATATATTTTCCATCTCTACTGTTTCAGGTTCAACATCGGGAGCGAACATGTATCTAGCCGAAAAATATTTATTCAGGAATAATCTTATTTCAAAAAAAGAATTTAGTTCTAAAGAGCTTAGCTCTTTGAGACTTGCAAAAGAAATATATTCAAAAAATTATTTTTCAAGTACTTTCTTTGGACTTCTATTAGGTGATGGAATTGAGGGAATAATTAACCCTAAAGTAGATAGAAATTATTATTTTCAAAAAGAAGAGATGCAGGCTTTTAGTAATGCTTATAAATTAAAAGACAAAGAAATTATAGAAGCAAATAAATATTTTGAAAATGATTTATTATATCCGTATAAAAAAAACAACTTCCCTTTATTTTTAATTAATACTACGCTAGTCAATTATGGCAAAAGAGGCATCTTTTCTCCAGTTAAACTCAACGACATAAGTATAGGAGTAGATTTATATGGTAATTATGCTTCAAGTTGTTGCAAAAAGGGTTTTGGTTTACCAATGGTTACTTGTGTTAATCAAAGTCAAGCATTTCCAATAATAAATTCATACAACTATCTTGATAGTGCAGGACGATTATGTGATGGTGGTTTATATGATAATTCAGGTTGCACCACAACACTAGAAGTTTATCATGCTTTGAAAAAATATTTTAAAAATAATAATTTAACCCCACCAAAAATTATTTGTCTGAATATCCTAAACGGTAAAATAGACATGGACTTTTGTCCAGAATATCAATCATCATCTATACTAAATACCCTTACAGGTGTTGAAGAAGTTCTTTTCTCAGGACATGAAGCCTATGCCTATTACAATTTGCAAAAACAAATTAATTACAATAATACTATTTTAAATTCAAAGGATGAAATTGAAAGAATGCGTCTTGACAAAAAATATAATTTAACAAGAATGCTTAGTAAAGAAGCAATAACTAATATTTATAATTCAATGAGTCCAGGCGATTCTATTAAACAGGCTAAAAATTTAGATATCAAAACAAAACCATAAATCAAACAACTACCCAAAACCTCCCAACTTTAAGTTCTAAAAACAACCCCAAAACAGTTAAGAAATGTATGAAAACAGTTTTAAGTAAAAAAGTGAAATAGAATATTCTTAAACAGTTATACCTATAATATAATAGCAATTGATTATGATTAAGTGAGTGAAATTTTAAAAATTGTGATATTAATACCGCAACAGCAAACGATTATGCAGGATCAGTATATGACAAAGGGCGTTTAGCGAACGTAGAAGATTTTTACAAGCGATGGTGATAAGGAAGAAAAAACATTTTGCTATTTCAATTGTGCACCACAAACCGTAAAACTCAACAGAGGAATATGGAAAACATGGGAGAAAAAAGTTAGAGATCTATCTCAAACTACTGATTTATTTGTCATCGCTGGAAACATTTTTTCTGACAAAACACTTGGCGAAAATTGCATAGAGATACCAGATTATTGCTATAAAATAATACTAAACCGCAAAACAAAAATCATACTCTATTGCATACTTTTTCCAAATGATGATAGTCGAACCTACAGCAACATAAGTCTCAAAGAATTGAAAAAGAAACTAGGATATGATTTGATGAAATAGTAATAATAGAGTTTTATAATATTATAAAAAACACTAGTTAAAATGATTATTTGAGGTTAAAAATTTCATTTATCTATAAGTAATTGATTATAAAAACATCATTATAAATTTACGTATTTACACGGATTGACTTTGCAATAAATTAACATTAGGTTTACAAAAATAAAAAATAATGTTATGAATTTAAGAGATCTAAGAAATAAAATAAGTTTTTCATTTGCTGCAATAAAAGCAATGATAGAAATGGAAAACAAAGTAAATAATATGAGTTTAAATACTGTATTAGAAACTCCATTCCTTGAAATATTAAATAAATGCTATGGATATGATTTAGAAAATGCAAATAAAATAAAACATAATTATGATGCTGTTGATGGAATTGATGAAAAAAATAATATTTATGTTCAGGTAACTTCTACTTTTAGCACTACCAAAATTGAAAGTACTATTGATAAGATTATAGAAAAAAATTTATTAAAACCAGATAGTAATTTAATATTTATGTTTTTAAAAGATAGAGCTGCATTAACATCTGCTTTTCAAAATAAGATAGAAAAAAAAATAGGTAATAGATTTAAGTTTGATTTTGAAAAAGGATTAATTTCTACAACTGATATTTTTAAAGCTCTATCTGATGACATAAATATTGATAAACTTATAAAAGTCGATGAAATATTAAATTCAGTATTAGATGGTTACATGATTAAAAGTCTAAATTTATTTGAAAGAATAGGTTTGTCGTTTGATGATGAAGAAATTGATAATGCAATATTACTTTCAAAATCAATAATCAATAAAAGATTTATAGTTGTAACTGCATCAAGAAAATTGTATAATTACTTTAAAGAAAATGAATATAATTATTTAGATTCTATAGAATTATATAACAATGGAACTTCACTTGAAGCAATAACTAAATTTATATCAATTGTATCATTCCAATATATTGATAAAAATAGAGATTTTGAATCAGTAAGTTGTAATATTTTAAAAAGTTACTACAAAAATAATGGTTCATTATTAGTGGTAAAATTTACTGACAAACCTATTATTACCAGACATAAAAAATTACAACAACCACAAACAGTTTCAGGTGGAGAAGCAAGAATTCATAATGTTTTAAGTGACTTTTTTTTAGAAATTTCAGCAACATATTATAGTATAGAAAGTGTTAAAGAATTTGTAATAAATTTATATCCTGCTAAAACACATAATTCTCCTATTCAAAATGATAACTATTGTATTTTAAATATGACAGATAAATTTAAACAAGAATTGAACTATATTATTTTTGGCCATGAATTTGACGATAAAGAAACTATAAAAATTTTTAAAGAACAACCAAATTTAAAAAATTTAACTATTTTAATACCTAGAGAAAACAAAACAACATCAAATAAAAGATTAGTCAATTTTTCATTAAAATTAGAAAAAGAAATTTTAAAAAAATTTTATATTTATTACATTGATAATTATTTTTTTGACAATAGTCTAAATACAATAAAACAAAAATTCATTACAAACTCTCAATACCAAGAAGACGAAAATAACTTTTATATTGAACCTGTATTTCATACACCCGATAACCATAAACTGGGCACAACTGACATATTAAGTTGGATTAATAGCACTTCTGAAATTACTGTAGCTTTTATTTTTGGTGCAGGTGGTGTTGGAAAGACAACAGTATGTGAAAAAATTAAAAATTCAATTACAAGTGAAATTGACAATAAAATTGTTATCTTCATAAATGTTAAAGATTATACTACTAAAATTATTAAAGACGATCCAAACTCTATAAACTCTCCTTTTAATATAAATACAATTTATAAAATTGCTTGTGAACAAATTGAAGATTTAAAAATTGAAACCTTTAAAATAAATTTTCAATTTGGCAATATTGTAATTATAATTGATGGTATCGACGAGGTAATATCTACAATTCCTTCATTTCAAATTGAAAATTTCATAAGAGATTTAGAAATCATAAAGAGGGATATCTCAAAAGGAAAGATCATAATAAATTGTAGAGATTTTTATTTATCCGAATTAGAAGATAAAATAATTGACTTTAAAACTAATCATAAAGTTTTTTCATTAAAAGAGTTTGATGAGATACAAGCGAAACAATATTTTGAAAATAAATTCCCTTCGAATTCTAATAATAAAATTAAAAAATATGATGAATCAATTAAAATACTAAAAGAGTTTGACTACGAAAACGAAGGGAAATACTCCCCATATATTTGTGATTCAATTGCTTTGATAGTAGATTGTGAAGACTTGGGAGAAGACCCCGATTCCGATTTCTCATCAACAATATTAGAACAAAAATACAAAGCTGATTTTATAAATTATAGAATTTGTCAAAGAGAGATTGCAAAAAAAACTTCTTTAAATCCAGATTTAATTTTACCTATTGATTCGTATATAAAATTTCTATGCAAAGTAGCAATTGAAGGAAAGGGTCATTTAAGAGATAATGAATTTCAAAATTACTTAGATAAAAATATTGCAAATTTAGATGTTGAAAAAGCAATAAAAGATAATCCCTTTTTCATTAATGAGAATAACCATTACAAGTTTAGATATGATTTTCAAAACTCTGTTTTCAAGCTAATAGCTATATATTCCAAAATAAAAAACTCAGAATCTTTTACATTGACTAAAAATTTCATTCAAAATCTAGCTCATAATTTTAGAGACAATTCCGTTTTGTCAAATGGTTTATTGAATAAATTTGAAAAAATAAAAGATGTTGATATAGAAAATCTTTCTTTGCAAGTAAGAAAATTGATTGATGAAATAAAAATCTATGAAGAAAGCGAAGAGGAATTGAATTTAGAATCTTCAAAAAGAGAATCAATAAGCAATTTAACAATTTTTTTAATAAAAATAAATGAAAAAAAATTTGAGCCAATAGAAATTATTAAAAAACTTTTTTTAACTGATAGGGTAAATAAAAATAATATTAAAATAATTGATGGATTAATCTTAGTAAATGTAACAACATCATTAACAAAGTCTCATTGTGATTTTGATTTTGGTGATTTACATTTTGAAAATACTTATATAGAGAACTATTCTAATTTTATTAAATGTAATTTTAATGATCAATCATATTTTGATAACACATGTACAATAACTAAAATGAATTATATTTACAATAACAATCAAAAAATTACTATTAAAAATAAAAACTTTCATAATGATTTTATTAACGGACATAATTCTTTATCCAAAATTCTTTATAACATAGAAAACTCAGGCAAAAATGTTAAAAAATGTTTGAAAAATTATTTTGAAAATTTTTATGTAAATGACAGAATTAGCAGCTTTACTATCAATATTAATGAACTCAAAAACAAAGATAGTTATTGTCTTTCTACAGAAGAAATAACAAGAATATTATTAAAACATACAATTGTAATTGAGTTTAATAATGATATTATAAAGTTAAATAAGACTTTTCATTCTCGCATAAATAAATATTTAGGGTTTGATTTTCCATTTTTAGAACTCAACAGAGCTATTGCTGAAATAAAAAACAATTTATAAAAAAAATAAAAATCCGTATTTATACGGATTGACTCATACTAGTATTATTCATAATTTTACACTTTAAAAGTTTAATTATAAATCATTTACTATGCTAAATTTAAGTCAAAATTTATATTCGGAAGATCACAGTTTTAAAGAAGCGGCACTCGAAATTCAAGAAAATACTGGAGATATTTTAGGTTCAGATGCTATTAGTGGCATTGAGATACGATTATCGCATGTCATTATAAAAGACAATAGAACACCTAAAATTTTTCCATTTCCTGGATTAGCAAAAGTCTATTTTGTAAACTTGGTAGTATCCGATGTAGAAAATCAATCCATAGCTTTAGACCTTAAAAGTTTTGAAAAAGTTGATGATGGTGATTCACTATCAATAGACAAAACCCTTTTTTTCTGGAAAAAAGAAACGGACAACAAGGCACCATCACAAATTCACATCATGTCATCTATAATAAAATCAAAACAAGGATTGAGAGATGTTGCAGAAGTCATGAGTAAATTAAATGACGATGCTGATTATAAAAATCTTACTTCAAACATTGTATCGCTCCTTAAAACTGCTGGTTCAGTTGTTAACATTAGTAATGCCATTTTAACAGCTTCAAGCATTCTAGGGAAATATCTTGGGAATGTAGAAGATAAGCCTTTACTTACTTGGTTTCAAAGTTTTACAGATATAGATGGAGATTATGACAAAGAAGGAAAGACCGTAAAACAAGCTGAAAATAAATATGCAGCTATGAATTTATCAATAACTATAAGAGATAAAGACAGACAAATAGCATCTGAATAATTTAAAATAAGATTACTCAAATTGATCTATTCAAAATCACCTCCAATTTAAATAACTTAATATTAAGAAAATATGAACTATCCAAATAGAATAATAAAAAAAGGAGAACTTGACAAAGAAATTGTAAAAGCAATTCAAAATCAATTAAATCTAAAAAGTTGTGGACCTGTGGGAGTTGATGGGGATTTTGGTGATATAACAGTTGGAGCGGTAAAACTCTTTCAAAGCCGTCATTCAGATGCAACCGGAACTCCATTAAAAGCTGACGGCCAAATTGGTCAAATAACATGGTCTGTTTTATTTGGAATAGAATCAATACCTTCTGACAATAACGCACCTTCCTTGCTCCTATCCGAAGCTTTAAAAGTAGCCACTTCTCAAATTGGTGTTAAAGAAACAGGGCGAAATGAAGGTCCTCAAGTAAACATCTATCTCAAATCTGTAGGACTTGATGCTGTTGGCAACAATTACAGTTGGTGCGCCGCATTTGTATATTGGTGCTTTAAACAAGCAAGTACTCAACTTAATGTTACAAATCCACTCTACAAAACTGCGGGCTGTTTAGAACATTGGAATAATGCTAAATGTACTAAACTATCAATTTCTCAAGCCCTAAAAGATCCATCTAAAATAAAACCAGGTTTCATTTTTATTATTGACTTTGGACATGGACATGGACATACAGGTATTGTAGAAAGTGTTAATGGAGGCTATCTTACCACAATTGAAGGAAATACCAATCCCGAATTAAGTAGTAATGGATATGGTGTATTTAGGCTGAATCGAAGAAAAATAAAAGATATTACAAAAGGATTTTTAGATTACAGTAAAGAAGGAAACTAAATAAATAAAACATGCCAAAGAACATAGTTATTTGCTGTGATGGTACAGATAATAAGCTTACAATAAATAAAAACACAAATGTTGTGCATTTATTTAGTTGCCTTCAAATTAGCGAGAATCAAGTAACTTATTACCACCCTGGAGTAGGAACTATAGCTCCAAATGGTATAAGAAATTGGATAGCAAGAAAATGGTATCTAATAAAAGATTTGATATCTGCATCCAGTATTGAAGATAATGTAATTGATGCTTACATATTTTTAATGAATAATTATCAAGAAGGAGATAAAGTATATTTGTTCGGGTTCAGTAGAGGAGCATACACAGTTAGAATGTTAAGTGGCTTAATTGAAATGTTCGGCCTACTCCATAAAGGTAACGAAGGACATCTAAGATATGTTCTAGAAATATATTCTAAAGGAGATAAGATTTTTGAAATTGCAAATGCTTTTAAAGCTAGATTCTCACGGAAAATAAATATTCATTTTATTGGTGTTTGGGATACAGTAGTAGCAGCTGGTGGATTAATAAGCTTTTATAAATCATTCCCATACTCAAGAAGTTTAGGAATTGCCAAAACAGTAAGGCACGCTGTAGCTATCGATGAAAAAAGAAAACACTATGACTATTATGAAGTATCTGAACTACATAAAGATTGTAAAGAAGTCTTTTTTGCTGGAGTTCATTCTGATGTAGGTGGTTCTTATCCTAATGAAGGCCTTTCAAAAGTTGCTCTAGAATGGATGTTAGGAGAAGCTTCCAATAAAGATTTATTGCTAAATCAAGAAAAAGTAAACCGTTATGTATATGGTGTGAAATCTAATTATCAAAAGCCAGATTACTTACAATCAATTCATAATTCACTAACTTTATCATTCTTGTTATTTGATTTTATCCCTAGATTAAGATTCAAAAAAGAAAGCTCTTTTTTTCAAATAAAAATAGATTATCGACTTTGGCCCAAAAGAAAAATCAAAGACGGCTCATCAATACATGAAACCGTTTTCAAAAAAAGAAAGGAAACAAATTATAGTCCAACAAATTTAAATTCAAATGATACAGTATTTAATAGCATAATAAATCTTCAAATATCTTATAAAGATGATTTTAGCAATTGATTTTCATGTACTTATATAAAAAAAAATTAAATAAATTCAGATTCCTTAATATATTGATTTACTGGTATGTTTTTAATTTACGACCTTTAGAATACAATTAAAAAATCCGTATTTACACGGATTGACTGATACTGTATAAATAGATATTTTTATAAAATATTAATTAATCTTTTTATAAAAATGAGTACAGAAATCAAAAACACCCTCTTTCGCTTTGTAACAATGCGAGCCCCAGAATTATTAACAAAAGATGAAAAACAAATTGGATTTGTTTTTCATCCAGATTTAAAAATTGATAAAATTGTTGTTGAAACAACTTCTTTTTTTAAAGATGAACTTATCACACCTAAATCAACAACAGATGATCAATTAAAATTTTTAAATGATAAATCACTTTTATTCGAAAGATCTGATAATATGATTGATAAAAGTAAATTAGAATCAATTGTGGGAGAAACATTTTATGATTTTTCTAATTCATTCTCAAAGTTAAAAAAAGCAGATTTTAACAAAAAATCATTAAATACTTTAATTAATATTAGTACTGTAAAACCTCAAAACTTAACTAAAAGTAGTTTAATTATTTTGTGGGATAACCTTTTTTATTGCATTATAACGCAAAAAAATAGTTCGTTGCGTGATGCAATAATACACGTTTTAATCGCTGACCATAATTTAAAAAATTTGAGTTTAGATAGTGATTTAGTAAAAACAAGTATTGTAATGCCTCCAACTTTTTTTGGAGATTTAAAAGACTTAAATAAATTAGGTAAGAGTTTAGAGAAAAGCTTAAATCCGGCTAAAGAAATCAATAATATTTTAAATAATACTTCTAAAATTAATAACGCTAAAAACACGATTAATTTTGTTGTAAAATTAAAAGAAGACGTTGCTATTCTTGAGAGTGAATATAGAAAAAATGAGGAGGATAGAAGAAATGTTGCTTATGTTGCTTATAAAGCTAGTGAGGATTTAGCGTATAGAAATGCAACTTTTGTGTTAAAAAGCATTGAAAATAAAGTTACTGGTGTAATTACAACCTACAGAGAATATACAAATTTAGTTATTCCTAAATTTGACTATAATGCTCTGCCTGAAATTAACACCATTGATTTAAGTAAATCACTGCCACCACAAATAACAGGTGTGATAGATATTACTACTTTAAAAAAATGTAAAACTTACAAAGAAGTTTATGCTTTACTAGATAAATTAATAATTGATGCTAACGACTCTATTTCTCAAAATAACCCTAAAAATCAAAAAATTGCAATAATTGCTGGAGTACCTGTTCCAACAATTAATAATCCTTTTTCTAGAAATAGCAATGTTATTCCGTATTGCTCTAATTTAACCTATACAACTAGAACTGTTTTAAGTTTAACCAACTCAACAGTACAAGGTAGAACAGCTAATGGTTCTGGAGCTAGCACTCCAATAAATAATTGGATAAACTTCAATGTAGTTGTAGCAAATATTGAATTAGCTGATTTATTGAGTGTAAGCAACTATTTCTCGATCTCAAAAACTGACGGAACTATACTATTTGAAAATATAGAATTAGTAGCATCTGTAAATGAAAATGGAGTAGTTGTTTATAGTGATGATTCAAATATTGATCCTTTTCAAATTCCGAAAACAATAACTGCTGTAGTTGTTAAAGGAACTATACCATTAACTGACCTTACTTTTGACCTTGAAACTACTATAAATTTTAGTTTGCCTTTAGCAAATAATGCAATAAAATCAGGTAATGGGTATTTTACAGTTATAAATAGTAATGATGGTACTTCTAATACAGGTGGTACAGGAAACGATACTGGCACAGGCACCACTGGTAATAATAACACAACCAATGTTCCTCCTACAATTTTTATACCCTCAAGATTCGGCATAAAAAATCTCGGAATTGCAGACTATCGCAAAGTAGAGCAAGAAATATGCTGCTATGAGCCAGGTGAGGTATCACATATCGAAAACATAATGGCTCGTGAGTACAAAGAAAAAGCAACTGAAAGAAGCCGTACAACCGATACAACTAATACAACGTCTAGTGAAAGAGAATCCGAAAATCTTACAGATACTACAACAACATCTAGAAATGAAATGCATACTGAAGTAGCTCAAGTATTGCATGAAGATACTCAAATTGATGTTAATGCTGGATATCATTGGGGTGCAAATGGTGTTGGTGGTTCTGTGGGAGGAAACATAGCTCACAATACTTCTCAAGACGACTCTACAAATCAAGCAGTGACTTATGCTCAAGATGTTACACAAAGAGCAATGGAAAGAGTAGTTACAAAAACAAAAACTGAAATCATTACCAAAGTAATTGAAAGTTATAAAGAAAACAACAAACATGGTTTTGACAACACTAAAGGTGATGAACATGTTTCTGGTGTTTACAGATGGATTAACAAGGTTTATAACAACCAGCTTGTAAATTATGGAAAACGTGCTATGGTAGAATTTATGATTCCTGAACCAGCACAATTCCATATACTAGCCTCAATAAAAAACACTGGTGCTGAAACTACTGTTACTATTGAAAAACCAATTGACCCAAGATCAATAGAAGCTGGAAACAATAAGATTGAAACATTTAGAGATGTAGCAAAAATTTCAAATCCTAATAATTTTATATACTGGGCTTCACTTTATGGTGTTGAAGCCGAAATTGCTCCTGCTCTTTATCTTTCATCTGGTAAAAGTTTTACAAAGTCCGAAACTGGAGGAGATGGCGCTAATAACCAAAATAAGGCTGTTTCAGCAGATATTGATGTGCCTGATGGTTTTTATTTAGATTATGCAACAGCATCTTGGGAACAACATGAAGGGTATGTTTACGTTAAAGTAGCTGATAAAAGTGTTTCGAATAATGGTATATCTTCCTTCAATTCAAAATTCACTACTAAAATTCCAGTATCAGTTTCATTTGAATGGGTTTGGATAGCTAATGTAAACGTAAATTTATTTTTTAAGCGTTCAGATGAATTGTACCAATCATGGCAAAACAGAATCTTTAATGATATCATCGACGCCTATGAAAAAAAGCTTGAAGAGTACAAAAGAGTGGTTCAAGATGCTAAAGACAAAGCTGCAGAGGATATTGGAACCAATCCTATGTATTACAGACAAATTGAACGTAATTTACTTAAAAAAAGTATTGTACACTATTTGGTTGATAGTAACTATATTGGTCAAGATTATTTAGAAAATGACAACGACTTAACCTTAATAAAACCAATCAATAACGAAATTTTCGATAAGAATGCTGCTGTAACTAGATTTATGGAGCAAGCCTTTGAATGGGATAACATTAGTTATATCTTCTATCCATTTTATTGGGGTGCAAGAAACCGTTGGAAAAAGGCCTACAACTATCAGTTCAGTGATGCTTTGTTCACTAACTTCATGCAAGCAGGTATGGCTCGTGTAGTTCTAACAGTTAGGCCAGGTTTTGAAAAAGTAGTCAACTGGTATATGGCTACTGGACAAGTTTGGAATGGTGGACAAGTTCCTACTCTAGGCGAGGAGTTATTTCTTTCTATAGACCAAGAACTTAAAGTAACTGAACCAACTCCTGAAGGTTTACCATGGAAAACCAAGCTACCTTCTGACCTTACCGTTATTCAAAGTAGTACAATTGGTTTACAAGCTGAAGGATTACCTTGTGGTTGTCCAGAAACAGTTGGCGGAGAAGTTCATCTTGATGATAAAATTACACCAACAAATACTTTAATTGGTGGCCCAAAAACTACTTCAACCGAAACACCACCAATTGTAAACCCTAGTAATGGTTCAACGCCAAGTTAAATATTAAGAAAAAATAAGTATTCCTGTTTTGTAGAAACAGGAATACTTTAATTTAATAAACGATGACACAAGAAGAAACACAATTTTATACCAACTTAAAAGATAATCCTAGTGTAAACAACTACGTTTTTAATCAACTATTTACTATAATTAACGGTACAACAATCGCAAAACCTAATGTAGTATTACAACTTATTGGAGGCATTCCAATGGTAACCAATTGTTTTACAGATAATGATGTTTTTAATAAATTGTTTCCTGGTAAGTTAAGTAATCAAAATTTTCAAGACAATCAAAGTAGTTCATTTCAAGAATTGAGTAATGTAAATTCAAATCAATACGCATTGAATAATCCTTTTGGAAAAAATAGTTTGTTTTATAAATCAATTTATACTTCAAAAAACATTGATTTTGTAAAAATTACTGAGTTTCTAAAATTAAAATCTGATTTTAATTATAATTATGATAAATTTATTGGTACTGAAACCTTTATATTTGTAACAATTAATCCTGTATTCTTATCAATTCCAATAAAATACGACACTGAAAACCCATTAATAATAAATTCATTTTCTGGAGAAAAAAAATTAGAATTAAAAGGAAAACTTTATGATGAAGCAGGTACTGTCAATACAAATTCCGATTTTGATGGTGACACAACAGGTGGTTATGAATTAAAGTTTAATTACAAGCAAAAAGAAATTGAATATTTAGTTCATTACTATTTCGATGGTAAGAAAAGAGTTTACGAGAAAGATAATATTGACAACATAGCATTTACAGTAAGTTCATCAAGTTTTGATGACTTTAATGCTTTTTTAAGAGAATCCTCAAGGCAACCTAAAAATGAATATTTAGAAAAAATATGCAATGCTTTTACTACAGCCATAAATGAAGTAAGTAAGCAACAAGATATGATTTCTGTTCAAAAAAATTATGATGATAGATTAACTTTAAATACTCAAAAACTTGACTCGCTTAATTGGTTATATGAAAACATACCTTTTTTTGTGGCTCAAAAACTTGATTTTGATCAAACAATACAAAATGTATTTAAACTAAGCCATTATGATAAAGGCAGTATTTTTAAAGATACTACAAAATCAATAACATCTATTTTATCTAAATTTGACCCTAAAAAAGTATATAGCTATTTTTTGAGTAATCCTCAAAAACTTATAGATCTTTTAGCTGGTTTTAGTGATGATACTTTGGTACAAAATTTCTGTAACTTTTTAACAGGTCTAACCTTTTTGTACCTTAAACCTGAGAAAGATGAAATAAGAAAATTTAATCAGGGTGATGATACACACATTGAAACTAATATTTTATTTGGTGACCAAAAAGGAAAAGTTGAACTAACTAATGAATTACAATTACCGTCTATAGCTTTTAATACTGCTAGTTTAATAAACTTTTTTACACAAGACATTGAAATTAATAACTCTAACAATCGGTCTAATCAATTTCATCCTTTAGAATTAATTTATCTGACACATTACGATGAAGATTTAAAAGAAGAAATTGCTATTCCTACCATTGCCTTGTATGCCAAATATCTCGGAGACCAGTCAGAATGGTCAGATGTACTTCAAGCATCGCTTGCCGTATTCGATATTATAAGCATAATAGTAAGTGGTGGTGCACTTACTGCTGGTTTAAAAGGCACAGCAAAGCTGTTTGCAATTATAGACATAGCTGTAAGTTCTGTTAATCTTGCGCTATTAAGTCCTGATGTGAAAAATGTACTAAACAAAACAGAAGGAGGACGCTGGTTTGTAAACCATTGGGGAATTATTAGTTTCTGTTTAAGCGCAGGTACAATTTCTTACTATCTTGCCAAAGGAATCATAAAGTATCATAAACAAGTACAACAACAATTAAAAAACGAACCTAAACTAACAAAACAAATTGATGAATTGGTTGAGGAGAGTAAAAAGGTTGTTGGAGATAATATAATTGGTGAAGGTAGGTATGGAGGAAAAATACTTTCAAAAGTTGAGTTAGATGATTGGGCTAAACTTTTAAAGAAACAATTTGGAACAAATCTTGAAAAAGTTAGTAGTTTTGATAACCCAAATATTTTAGCCCAATTTGATGCTAATACAAATACAATTTTATACAAAGACGAAGTAACACAATATTTCATTGTGCATGAATCTTTACATGCAGAAGAAATGAAGCTTATAGGTTTTGATAAATATGTAAAAGATGCACCACTAAAAGGAGTTAAAGAAGTAAAGTATACAAAAGAAAATTTAATTCGCAGATATAATAGAGAAAAATACGTGTTTGAATCATTAATTAAAAAGTCAAAACAATTTGAACTAAATAACGAAGAAATATGGCATTCTAAGGCATACTTTTATGAAATAGAAATGAGCTTAATTGAAAATAATATTAAAATACCTAAATAGATAAGTGATGAATAAAGAAAAATTAATAACAGAACTTAAAAATTATCTAAAACAAAAGAATGTAAATTATTATGCTGAAAGCTTGAATTTTAAAGGACTTAGAGAAAATGTACCTCAACCTGATGATAGTGTTCGTTCATTATATATTGTGTCATTCATGGCATCAACAAGCAATAATAAATATGATAGTGATATAATTTTCTATGCGTATTTTGATGAAAAATCAAAAAAACTATTATATATCATAGGACCTCAATCATTTGAAAAAATTGAATAATAAATTTTAAAAAGATGACAAAAAAGCAAATTATAGAAAAAGTTAAAACCAATATGAAATCCATACCATGGCTTTTATATGATAAAGAAATTGGATTAAAGATTTCTGAAAGAGAGAAAATAGAAGACAGAAATTACACAACAAGAGAAGTATATGTAATATTTTTTAAAACAATAGATACAATAACTTATGACAAAAATGGTGAAATAGATATTTTCATTGAGGGCGATTATTGTTCATGTTATGTTGATGCGGTTTCGTATGAAATTCTTTACTATTCTCGTCCACACGGATATATTGAAACTGATGGAACATATTAAAATTATAAATAACATTATCTTAATAATTAAATTTTAAATTAAAACCGAAACAGGACGCTGGTTTGTAAACCATTGGGGAATTATTAGTTTTTGTTTGAGTGCAGGAACAATTTCTTACTATCTTGCCAAAGGAATTGTAAAGTATCACAAACAAGTACAACAACAATTAAAAAACGAACCTCAATTATCAAAACAAATTGATGAGTTGGTTGTTGAAAGCGAGAAAGTTGTACAAGTTGACTATTTAGCAAATGTTAGTGGAAGAGGTAGAAGATTAGGACAACGTTTGTCAAAGTCAAATTTTAATGATTTAATTAATTTTCTTAAAAATCAAGGTTGTGATTTTGAAATTTTTCCTTCTACAGGTAGTCATAAAATTAAAGACTTCATAGATTCAGATGGAAAAGCCCTCATATTTACAGAAGGTAAACAAGCTGCTTTTGTCTATACAAGAACAAAGATGAAATTCATTGTTCGAGAAGAAGCCACTGTTTTTGAAACCTTACATGAATTTATGCATTTTAAACATGCAAAAGAGATTGGTTTAGCAAAATACCACAGTTTAGGTGGGGCAAATACAGCTGGAGAATTGCTAAAAGAACAACGGGTTTTTGAAAAAATGATAGAATATAATGAGTTTTTGACAAGAAAAGAACTTGAACATTCTTTAGATTATTTAAATGATTGGATATACAATCCAAGAGGAATAAACCCAATTGAATTTTCTTTTGATATTAACAAAATACCCGAAGTACGAAAAGAGATAGATATTAAAAGCATTTTTAACTTAAAGTAAGTAACAATGATTACAAAAGAAAAAGTAAAAAAAATAGTTGAGAAGTATATTGAAGAGAAAAAAGTTTCTCATACAAGATTAGTAGATGATGCAGAGAAAATCACTTTGTATAAAAATAAAAAAATAGCTTATGGAGGAAGAGAAGGAGAAATTGCAGATCTATATGCTTATGGTTATTTGGCCATGTGGACACAGGAAGAAAAATACTTTGGAGTATATGTTGATGCCCATACCGGCGAATTATTATATATAATGACTCCACATTGGTATATTGATATAGAAGATTAATATTTTAAAGAGCTACTTTTAGGGAGCTTTTTTTATTGTAACAGGTAGGAAGTTGGTTTGTAAACCATTGGGGAATTATTAGTTTCTGTTTAAGCGCAGGAACAATTTCTTACTATCTTGCTAAAGGAATTGTAAAGTATCACAAACAAGTACAACAACAACTAAAAAACGAACCTCAATTATCAAAACAAATTGATGAGTTGGTTGAGGAAAGTAAGAAGGTTGCTGGTATGGCAGAAAACATTTCTGTTCCAAACTTAAAAATTACAGTAGAAGAATTTGAACAGGGAATTATAAAATTATCAAAAATTAAATCAAGCGAGGCATTAAATTATTTAGACGAAGCTTTAATTTATTTTAATCATCATGTTGTAAATGGAAAGATTGTACAAATTGGAGATGAAAACTGTGTAAATGTTGTCGAGGTTGTAGAAGATTTTTTAAAAACAGGAAAATTAAATGTAGCCAAATATTCAACTTTCCAAGAGATAACAAAATTAGAGAATATCTATAACAATAAATTTTTAACCATGAGTATTCCTTCTACTAAAAATGTAATGAAAGAGGGTGAAAGAGGAATTATTTTTGGGTACAGAGGTCTTTATAAAAAAGGACATGTGTTTAATGTAGTCAAGAAAGATGGAGGATTAATTTTAATTGACGCACAAAAATCCAATGGTAGAGCGGTTCTTAATGAAGGATATAAGTCATTCAAATATTTAAAAACAAAATAAATTAATAAGTATGTTAATGCAAAAACAAATAATAAAAATTGCCGAAAAGCATATAAAAGAATTGGAAATACAAGCAAAAGTTGAACTTATTATTGGGTATGAAGAAACTATAATAAAACCTTATGGTAGTATATTCTTCTATACAAGCAAAAAGTTTGCAAAAACAGAAGACTTCAAATATGCAATTGCTGGAAATGCTCCATTCTTAGTAGAAAATGAATCAGGAAAAATAATTAGTTTCGGAACATCTGAATCAGATGAATATTACATTGAAGAATATGAAGCAGGAAGATGGCCAGTGAAATGATTTTTTAAAGCTACTTTCGAGTAGCTTTTTTTATCTTTAAAATGCAAACTTTTACAACAGTTTCTCAATCTACAAGAAATTAGTTTTTGTATGAATGCAGGTACAATTTCTTACTATCTTGCCAAAGGAATTATTAAATACCACAAACAAGTACAACAACAACTAAAAAACGAACCACAATTATCAAAACAAATTGATGAGTTGGTTGAGGAAAGTAAGAAGGTCGCAGAGATATCTTTACTCAATAGAGGGAGATTAGCAGGACAAATTTTAGATGAGGTTGCCATTTCCAAAGTAGAATCATTCATTTCTAAAAATAAAGTTGAACTTCAAATTGGAAATGAAAAAGGAATATTTGACGTAGAAGGGTATTTTTATCCATCAGGAAAAACTGTAATTATGGAACCTCATAATGCCGCTATGTTTATTACAGATGGTTTAAAAATGAAAATGGTTTTAAGAGAAAACGCAACCGTATTAGAGTTTTTACATAAATTTATGCACTTTAACCATTGCAAAAGTTTAGGTGTAAGAAATACTATAACTTAAAAGGAGTTGATGGTTTAATAGCAAGAGAAAGACATGTATTTGATAAGTTAATGGAGCATAAACAATATTTGAATAGTGAAGAGTTAGTTGATGCAAAGGAATACATGAATAAGAATTATAAAGATTATGGGATAACTGATAATGCAGGAAATCCAATAAGTGTAGATTTTAATTTTGATATTTCACAAATACCCAAAAAACGGCAAGAAGTAAATATTGATAAACTTTTAAATTTAAAATAATATGATAACAAAAGAAAAAGCAATAGAAATTGCAAAAATATATTTAAAGAAAAACAATTGGAACTATATTTATATTAATGAAGAAAAAGTAGAATTAGAAGAAAAATTAGAAATGTATTCTGGAAAATATGAAGATAAAAAAAGAGATGTTTTTACTGTGGGTTTTAGAATTGAAGGATATATGAATCCTATTTTATACATCATATATATAGATGCGAAAACAAGTGAAGTTTTGTATGTTTTAGGTCCACATGGCAAAATTGAGATATTAGAATAAATTGCAAACTACCTTCTGGTATTTTTTTATATTCTAAAACAAAACAGAAGCTGGACGATGGTTTGTAAACCATTGGGGAATTATTAGTTTTTGTTTAAGTGCAGGAACAATTTCTTACTATCTTGCCAAAGGAATTGTAAAGTATCACAAACAAGTACAACAACAACTAAAAAACGAACCTCAATTATCAAAACAAATTGATGAGTTGGTTGAAGATAGTAAAAAGGTTGTTGATGAAGTTGATTTCCTTGTTAAGACTTCAGAAACTGGAAAGTATGGAGGTAAAAAATTAACTGCATCACAAATTAGGCAATATAAAGGAGAGTTAAAGCAAAACGGCGTTGAAGTCTTTTTTGAAAAAGATTTAAAGTTAAATAGTTTTGATAGAATTAAAAACAAAGCGGCTGTCAAAAAATTTATTCCTTTTACAGTTGATGGAATAAAATTTGAAACGATTCAAGATTTTTATTTTTTTATGAGGCAAGATGGATATTTAGGTGCTTTTCATGCCGAAACCAATCAGTTATTTTTGACAGAAAATCCTACACGATATTTGGCTTTCCATGAAAAAACACATGTAAAACATTTTTTAGAAGTGGGTAGCCAATATCATAATTTACCATCATGGGAAAAGGAAACTTATGTTTTTAAGGAAATTTGGATTAATAAACATCAATGGACACAAATAGAATTATCTCATGCCTTGGTAATGTTTCAAAGTTAGTGATAAGTTACTTATTACAACTTAACATGTAGTAAATCAACTAATTATTTAATGATTAATATATATATATATATATAAAAAGGCTACTGTTTTTGATCTTATAGGTTTATAATGACTAAAATCAAACAGAATGAAAAAAAACAACACTTTATGTTTCAGAGTTAGTGATAAAAGTGGTAGTACACAATAAAAACAACTTCTTTCAACGGTGGTTTTGCGAGATTGCGAGTATTATGCTAGATTTATAGATGTTTTTCGCTAGAAATATTCTTTTTAAAAGTAAATTTACAGTTCCGAAGTTCACAACCTCGCAAAGCCAAGCGTTGAAAGAAATTGTGAAACATCGCCTGAAATAACTCTTTAAAATTCAAATCTATTTTCCCGAAGAACTTCATCAGAAACCAGAAAGACATGTATAATCAAAATCCATAAAAAAAAATAGGAAGTATTTTAATATTGACTTTGTAAGTATAGAAAATTACTTATCAACTTAGTGTTCTTTATAGGTATAAGCAATTTTATATACCCACAAGCCAATAACCAAGCAAGAGTATTATTTTTTATTTGCAGAAAACTCAATATAATTGGTTTTCAGTCTGCTTGATACTTGCATTTTCACTGAACTAATTATAATAAAATTGTAATAATTTTTTCTATTTACTAATGGCATCAAGCAGCCAAGAAAACCAATCAGAACAACCCAATTAGCAAATAAAAAAGAATACCCTTGCTCCTGACGTCCCTATTAATCAAAAATACCCGTAATTTAATTGGAAGAAAGTGTCTGCATTGTTTTTTGAAGATGCTTTACCTTTTCAAAACAACAACATTAAATAATTATAATTTCCAATTCAAAATTACTTCAGAGCATACTCAAAAATCAAATACCAAGCAAGAGTGTTATTTTTTATTTCCCTAAAACTTTATCATAAATTACTTTTGCAAATAGCTGATGCTAAATTACTTATAAAGAGATTTTTATGAATACAACCAACTCTGAATATTAAATACTTTTAGTGGCACCAGCTATCACTAAAAGCAATCAGAAAACCCAGCTAAGAAAATAAAAAATAACACCCTTGCTCTGGACTTTTATTATGCTTAAAAACAATCTTAATTTAATAGGAAGAAAGTGTTTGCATTGATTTTTGAAGATGCTTGTCCTTTTCATAAGATTATTTATTACTATCAGAAAACTACTATTACGCACTGACTTTTAAGCATCCTCAAAAATCAAATCCAAGAAAGAGTATCAAATTCTTTAGCCGGATAAAAAGCGTTATTATTGTTTGATTTGGTTTTTTCATCCATCCAAAGAATTTGATACCCTTTCCCAAGACGACCATCTTCCAATTCAACACCCAATCCTTCAGCTAAAATCGAATTATACAAGAACATTTGGTTTAAATATTCAAAAGAAAAAATAAAAAAAAGAGAGCAAAGATAAGCTCCAGGTATTCAGATAAAAAAGTTCAAGCCCTACGGGTTTTAAAAAAAATCTCCACCCATATCGGTTCGTAAGAACAATAAAATTTGATTTCATGCTGATACTTCTGCTGATGTATCGGGTAGTATTTTTTTTAAAAAACTTTTTTTTCTGAAACCTTCCACTTAAACGGACGGCTTTCTTTTTTTCTTTTTTTTCTTTTGAAAAATTTTAATGGGCGGAGCAGAGCGAGGTAAACCTGCATTTCAAGAGAAAATCTGCGAAAAATTGAAAAACTAATCAATTTTTTAAAGCCGAAAGTTATGCAGAATTTTATCATCAAAACCCACCAAAAAGGCACGATTTACTCGAAACCTCATTTATTCCTACTTAACAAAGGAATGAACAGCGGAAAGCCACAAAAAGAGCCATTTACAAACAGTTTTGTAGTCATTTTTGACTTAGAACAAGACTGTGAAAACCTTTATTTTGTGGCTTATAGTTTATGGCAAACAAAATTTTGGCATAAACATTTAGTTGGTTCTGTAATTCCTTTTTTACGCCTCAATGATTTCAAAAAAGAATTTTTCATAAAGTCTAAAGTAATGATGGAAGAACACGAAGCGCATGTAAAACACATTGCAGCTCTAAAACTTTTGGAGCTGAAAGAAAAGCAATTTCACGAGAACATCAACCTTATCAACGATTTGCGTAAAGTGATTTTACATCGCTACTGCAACAGATAATTTTATTTATTAATCCTTAAAATCAATTTTATGAGTATATTTTTATTATTTCAAACCGACAATTGGAAATCAAGAGCATCACGCGTATTTTTCGGTGCTTTTGACAGCAGAAACAAAGCTTTAGATTTTGCAAAATACAACGATTTGTATTGGTACAATTCCGAAGTGGTAGTTATTGAGGTAACAATCAATGAATTTAGAGAAATTTAAAACCAAAAAAAGCCAAATCTCACGACTTGGCTTTAATTTTGTTTAACCCAAAGGTCACCACAACTAGAGTTAAACTATTTTTTGTGCTTTCGAATTAAAAATTTGAGGAAAATTGAAATTGTAAAACTAACTATTGCACCCAAAGTGGCTAAAATAATAGTTTTTACAACATCTTCCGAATTCAAATTTGGAATAATACTCAAAAAAGTACCTCCAGCGGTACCAATTATTGCGGGATTACTCGACTGCATCTTTGGTTGAGGTTAATTGACTTACAGCAGAAATAACACCGCCAGCAACGGCAATATAACCACCAATTGAAACTACTGCAACTGGCAACGCTACAGGCGCAGTCAAAATAGTTCCACCAACAGCTGCTAATGCCAAACCAACATTTCGAAGCACTTTAAAAAACTTTGGTGTTGGAGCTTTTACCCTATTTATAATTTTCTTCATAATCTGTTTTAAGATTGAATTAGTATTTCGACACTTTCCTTATTGTCCAAAGCTTTGTAAACTAAGTTTTTTAGCTTTGTAAAAGCTTTTCTAGACATCAAACCTAATCCTGGTCCAGAAAGTTTAGTCACTGGAGCAATACAGCCATTCAATTCTAATAGAGCATTATTGGCAGGATGAAATAAAATTGAACTTCTATTTTCAACTTTAACTACTTCCAAATGCCACTTAAATTTGTTGCTGTATCGCTTTTTAATAAAATATTTCCCTTCCGGAATGCAGGAAACCTTCGTTTCGTTATTGTTCCATGGTAGTTCAATCGTATTACAGATTTTTTTACCCTCGCATTCGAGTTTACCATTCGTTCCTTCAGGGAAATAAGTTCTGGTTAAAAACAAAATCATTTTTTTACCTTTTCTATTAGAATGAACATGTCGAAGTCCATTACACACCACTATCAACTTTCACGATAGAAAGCGGATTAAATGCACCATTTTTCAGTGGATACATTTTACCATTCACTTGCTGGAAAAATTCGATTCCTAAAGCCAAAAACAAAGGTTTTGTACTTGCAGGAGTTACAGCGTTAGTATGAGAAATTGTAACAGTTGGTGTAGCATCCCATGCTAAAATTGCCGTTTCTGAATGAGATTCCACAAAAGTTTCAGCTTCAAAATCAATTTCAGCACCAGCAGAAATAATTTTAAAATGTGTAGTTCCACTTGGCGCAGCAATCATATTAGAAGGAACAAACGCTTCCAAATCAATCGTCATATCGCCTGTAACTCTGTCAATAGCTCCTACAAATGGAGCATACAAAGTAGTTCCTAGTTTTCCTCGAATGTTGAACTCGAAGCCAAATAGCAATTCTGCTTCTCCATCAATTACATTTCGCAATCCTCTATCGCTTATCATATCCGCCTGAATTACTTTTACCATAGCTTGTGTCAAACGACTAACCATTCTACTATCAGCAGTATTGATTAAAAGAGGACGTAATGCTGTTCTAAGCATCTTTCCTGCCTTTCCTGCTCGACCAAACTCAGAACCATTTTCACGTGTTCTTTGAAATGCAGGATCACTTTTGATTCTGCTAGCATCAATGCCACCTTTCTCACGTGCCAAATGACCGTCTTGGGTTTTGTAAAAAGTAATATCTCCGATAGTACCTTTTAATTTAATTATGCCCTTCTGTCTAGCCATAATTTTTTTGTTTATTAATTAATACTCATTTTCATAACTCACTTTCATTTCGATAAAAGTTGCAACTAAATCCCGAATGATTCATCAAATATTCAATCATTAAAACAACATTTCAAACACTCTAATTAAATAACCAAACAAAAACATAAATAATCGACTATTTTAATATACAATTTTCATCAGAAATTATTTAGATTTGTAGTAGTTATTAAAGCTATATCAAAGCCCAGTTAAAGGCATAGATAAAGTATGAAAAATGTAAAAAAGTGATACCAAGCAGCACAAGGGTATGTATCTATCCAAAAGACGTGCAGCGCATCATGGGAAAAGAATATGCTCAAGCAAGATTATATTTATTGAAGATTAAAAAACAGCTCAATAAAGAATCGCATCAATTAATCTCAATAGAGGAATTTTGTGAGTATACTGGACTAAAAATAGAACATGTGATGCGTTGCATAGTTGGATGAAAATTGAACAGCTAATTGACTGCTAAATCTTTGAAATCTATTGAAACTAGTTCAAAAAATAGTATGATAAATATTTGTTTGAAATAATTATTTTAGTTAATTTTACAATAATCAGATTTAGAATAATTTAAGTTATTTTGATAGGGAACAATATCGGGGACATTTTAATTTAGACCACCCCAAAACCCAATAAAGACTAGCAATAATAAAGGAAGTTCGATTCTCGGCGACTCCACTTATTACTTTTCAAAGTAAACTAAAAGCCCATAAATCTTAGGATTTATGGGCTTTTTTAATTTACAAAACATCAAAATAAACCATTAAATTGTAGTGCAT
>NZ_JAPQNT010000001.1 GCF_028867965.1 Flavobacterium sp. SUN046 | reverse complement strand
AAGCGTTGTAATATTCTCACTATTTGCATAGTTGCCTGTTGGTCCACCAGAATCTACAAAATTACCACCACATCCAATAGGTGCAATAGTAGTTGTAAACGGAAATGGTCCTGCCCAAGCACTCGAAAGTCCTGGTCCACATACTGATCTAACATAAAAAGTATAAGGTGAATTTGCGGTTAAACTTGTAGCAATGTAAGAGGGCGTATTTGATGTTCCAGTTGGAATACCTGTTGGAACTCCTGCTGCACCAGGAACAACCTCAATTTCCCAAGAAGTTCCTGTAGCATCTGTCCACGATAAAGTAGCAGTGGTTGCTTGAGGTGTTGCTGTTCCTGCAGTAGGAACAAAACATTGTTGTACTAGTCTAATATCATCAATCAACCATCTATCACCACCTAAACTAGCGGTTGGCTGAGTGAATCTCATCATGAAAGCTATGTA
This sequence comes from Flavobacterium sp. SUN046, assembly GCF_028867965.1. Lineage (GTDB taxonomy): Bacteria > Bacteroidota > Bacteroidia > Flavobacteriales > Flavobacteriaceae > Flavobacterium. Next base: position 635,718 of record NZ_JAPQNT010000001.1, on the reverse strand, counting down.
AACTTGATGTCCAGCAAAAGCTGATAAATCAACTACCTTTTCTTCATAAATATTGTATGTTGCAGAAAGCGTTGCTTCTGTCCATTGTGCTGGTGTTGCGGTATAATTTGCAATTGTAGTTTGACCAGCTGCCGTAGCATTATCATATACTTTAATGAAGTATTCTGTTCCATTAGCAGCATTGATTGTAGATCTTGTCCAAAAACGTAATTGTCCGTTTGTTGGAACAGTAACTAATGGAGTAGCTAAATAATCTTCAGAAGTATTGTTGATTCCAATATTTTCTCTATCCATAAAGGCAGAGTTAGTACCTGCATAAACATTGGCAGCGACTGTAGTAATATTCCATCGTCTGGTTAAACCTACACCATTGTCAAAAATAGCCCATTGGTTTCCTGTAGCTCCAGTTCCTAATGTCCATGCACTTGGCGTAGTTGGCGCTGGCAAATCGGCACCAGTAGTGCCTTCAAAACCTTCAGTACCTGGAGTTGGAAATTGGGAATAACCTACAATAGAAAATAATAAAGTAATGAGTAATAAAGTAATTTTCTTCATTAACAAGAAGTTTAGGTTAATTAATTTGTTGTTTGTTTTTGATTTTAATCTCCAAATTTAACAAAATTTATAAATAAAGAGGTAAAATTGGTTATTTTAACTAAAGAAATTTGTGTTTAATAATTTGACTTGCAGATTGTCGGTTTTTTGTGCATTTTGTCTATTTTTGCAAAAGAAAATTAAGTCATGCTAGAAAAAGAAAAAATAGATTTCGAAAAAACAGTTATTGTAGGTGTGGTAACTCAAAATCAAAGTGAAGAAAAACTTAAAGAATATTTAGATGAGTTAGAGTTTTTAACATATACTGCTGGCGGACAAGTAATAAAAAGATTTTGGCAAAAAATGGAGAAGCCTAATCCTAAAACTTTTCTGGGAACAGGAAAAATGGATGAAATAGCTCTATATTGTAAGGAAAATGAGGTGTCAACAGTCATTTTTGATGATGAATTAACACCATCTCAACAAAAAAATATTTCAAAAGTTATAATTGAATCAAAAATTTTAGATAGAACGAATCTGATACTAGATATTTTTGCCCAAAGAGCTGAAACTTCATATGCTAGAACTCAAGTTGAACTTGCACAATGTCAATATTTACTTCCAAGATTATCTGGAATGTGGACACATCTTGAGCGACAAAAAGGTGGAATTGGTCTTCGTGGTCCAGGTGAAACTGAAATTGAAACCGACCGACGAATTGTGCGCGATAGAATTTCATTATTAAAAGAAAAAATTAAAACTATAGACAAGCAACAATCTGTTCAAAGAGGAAATCGTGGTGCAATGGTCAGGGTAGCACTGGTTGGATACACTAATGTTGGAAAATCTACACTTATGAACGCTGTTGGAAAAAGTGACGTATTTGTAGAAAATAAATTATTCGCAACATTAGATACAACTGTTCGAAAAGTAGTTATCAAAAATTTACCATTCTTACTTTCAGATACTGTGGGTTTCATAAGAAAACTTCCAACTCAATTGGTGGAATCTTTTAAAAGCACGCTTGATGAAGTTCGTGAGGCCGATTTGTTACTTCATGTTGTTGATATTTCTCATGCCGAATTTGAAGACCATATAGAATCTGTAAATAAAATTTTATTGGATATAAAAAGCAATGATAAACCAATAATAATGGTTTTTAATAAAATAGATGCCTTTAAGCATTTAACCATTGAAGAAGATGATTTAATAACGCAAAAAACAACAAAACACTACACGCTAGAAGAGTGGAAAGCAACTTGGATGCACAATGTTGGACAAAAAAATGCCTTGTTTATATCGGCTACTGAAAAAGAGAATTTTGAAGAATTTAGAGAAGTAGTTTATGAAGCTGTTCGACAAATTCATATCACACGTTTTCCTTATAATAAATTTTTATATCCTGATTATAAAGATGCTGTAGAAAAAGATGAGTAATAAAAAAGACCTTTAGAAAAAAATCTAAAGGTCTTTTCTTATAAAATAAAATATACTTTAGAATCCGTAATTTAATCCAAGTCCAATAACTTGACGTGTTTGAAATCCTGAAAAAGCATTATCATCATAAATTGTTTGGAAAGCAAAATTTGTTGATAAGAATTTATTAATTTTCATATTAATATTTAATGTATAATCGATATCAACATTTTGCGGATTATCCAAATAATTAGAATAAAGATTTAATATATTTTCAACAAATACATTTTCAGCAAGTTTAAATTTATAATACCCATTTAATGCTGCACCAAATTCATAACGTGTTGATTTACCTTGCTCTACACCAAAAGATGAACCAAAATCTGTAAAATGCGGATGAACCACTATCAGTTTAGAAGTTGCTGGAGCAAAATTAACTTTCAAATTATCGCTTTTTTTCCATAACATACCCGGTCCAAATTGAAAATATGCAGGAGAAAAGAAATGAGATGTTTTGATTCCTGATTCAAATCCAGAATCAAACTGAGTTTTGAAATTAAAAAATGCTGAATAATACCAATTGCTTGTTGAAGAGGTTCTTTTACCAATCAATGAACTAAATTGAAATCTGTCGTCAGATTTTTGCATTTCTTGTCCCTTAATTTTTGTAAGTCCATAACCCGCAATGATTTTGTTATCCCAATTCCAACTATCACTTTTGTAATTAAAGTCATAATTAAGACCAATGTTGCCTGAAACATTACTTTGTCCGCCGGCCAACCAATTGTTAAAGGTCGCTTGATTTGCAAGCAAAGAAAACATTCCTTTTTTTACCCAACCATTAGGTTTTTCTTCTTTTAGTTTTGCTGCTGCTTCTTCATTTTTTTTTAAAAGTTCTTTCTCATTTTCTTGAGCAAAAATACCGTTGAATGTAAAAAACAAGGCCGTAATAAGTAAAATTCTTTTCATTTTGTTAGATTTTAGAAATTCGAGTGCAAAGGTAAAAATACATTTGACTTAACCAAAACTTAACACACTATCTAACTGTTTGATTGTGTAGAATTTAAACTACTTTTGTTTGTATAATGGAACAGCCGAACAAGCTTCGCCATACATAATACTTTTTGCAACTGGTTGAAGATGTTGAATTGCAATAACATAAGCACTTTCTGGAACTGGTTTTTTAGAACATCCTTTTAAGATAATTGGTTTATCTTTATAAATCGAATAATCCAAAGTGGGAAGGATTTCTTGGTACAAAGACGTCTCCAAATCGTCAAGACTTCCGACAACTATTTTTTTAGCAAATGGAGAAAGATGAACCGTAACTAAAATCTTCGCCCAAGCCGGAATTATTGCGTCTGTTGAACAATTTATTGCCACAAAACGATCTTGATATTGCGACCAATCATGAAGTTTTAATGCTTCACGAAAGTCTTTTTCTCGCAAAAGAAAACCCTCGTAAAGCCAACGCGAAATGTCAATTTGAATTCGAATTCCCTTTTGATAATAATCTTCCAAATCAAAAACTTCGAGCACAGAATTGGCTACTTTATTTATAATTTCGTCTTGCATTTTACAACATTCCTAATTCCAACTTAGCCTCTTCACTCATTAAATCTTTACTCCAAGGCGGATCGAAAGTAATTTCTACTTCACATGATTTAATAGTGTCTATTTTTTGTACTTTTTCTTCCACTTCACGAGGTAGTGTTTCTGCAACTGGACAATTTGGCGAAGTTAACGTCATCAACACTTTTACTTCGTTGTCTTCGTTAATCATTACATCGTAAATCAATCCCAATTCGTAAATGTCAACAGGAATTTCTGGATCGTAAATTCCTTTTAAAACTTTTACTACACTTTCTCCTAAATTTATTTCGTCTTTAAATTCTTCCATATTGTCATTGCGAGGCACGAAGCAATCTCGCTTATTTAATTATTACTACATCGCTTCAAATACTAAAGCGTACATTTTTATCTTTTTTATCATCGAAACCAAACCATTCGCTCGTGTTGGCGATAAATGCTCTTTCAGACCAATTTCATCAATAAAATCAGTATTTGCTTCTAATATATCTTTTGCCTTTTGATTTGAAAAAGTACGAATCAATATCGCAATAATTCCCTTGGTTAAAATGGCATCACTATCGGCGGTAAAAACTATTTTATCCTCTGTTTTATCTGCATGAACCCAAACTTTAGATTGGCAACCTGTAATAATATTGTCTTCGGTTTTGAATTGCGTATCAATTAACGGAAGTGATTTTCCTAGCTCAATAATATATTCGTAACGTTGCATCCAATCGTCAAACATTGAAAATTCACCAACAATTTCGTCTTGTATTTCTTGTATTGTCATTTTTGCTGAATTCATTTTCAGTATTATTCTTTTTTACCTAATAAAACAATTTTATTTACTAATTTTTCAATTTCAACCGGTGGAAAACCATGGTCAAAATCGGTAGTTTGATATTCTTTTTCATCGGCTACAATTTTCAAATGAGCAATTGCTGCACCGTCATGAAACCTTTTTTGGGTTGGATCTTTGTAAGTTGCTAAATCAGCAAGATTTACGGTTTGAAAAGCGCTAATCAACTCTTTAAAATCTGAATCTGAAATTTTAACAGCAGTTCCTTTTTCAGAAGAATTTCGGTCATTACTAACAATCATTTCTTGATTTTCAATTATTATTTTTTGATAGAAACCTCTTGTGTTAGCTTCATACTCAAGCTTTGGCAATTTAGCTTGTTGGTTTACCGAAGACACATTTGATGTTAACGAAGATTGATCAACTGCTTTTTTTTGGCAATTACAACTCATAAATGCAAAAATTACTGTTAATAAAATAGAAATGTTTTTCATAATTTTTAGTTTTTAAGACAGCATCATTTGTGCTTTTTTAACCGCTTCGACAAAGATATCAATTTCTTCTTTAGAATTGTAAAAAGCAAAACTAGCTCTTATTGTTCCTGGAATTTTATAAAAATCCATAATTGGCTGCGCGCAATGATGTCCGGTTCGTACTGCTATTCCTAATTTATCGATAATCGTGCCAATGTCATACGGATGAATTCCTTCAATGTTAAACGAAATCACCGACGCTTTTTCTTTCGCAGTTCCAAAAATTTTTAAACCTTCGATTTCTAACAATCTTTTAGTTCCATATTCTAATAATTCCGCTTCATAAGCTGCGATATTTTCAAAACCAATTCCGTTTAAATAATCAATAGCCGTTCCAAGCACAATTCCGCCTGCGATATTTGGTGTTCCTGCTTCAAATTTATGTGGCAAATCGGCATACGTAGTTTTTTCAAACGAAACCGTTGCAATCATTTCACCTCCGCCTTGATATGGTGGTAATTTGCGCAACCATTCTTCTTTTCCGTATAAAATTCCAACACCTGTTGGTCCGCAAATTTTATGTCCAGAAAAAACATAAAAATCGCAATCTAATGCTTGAACATCAGGCTTTAAATGCGGTGTCGCTTGTGCGCCATCAATAAGAATTGCAGCTCCAACTTGATGCGCTTTTTCAATCATATACTCTACAGGGTTTAAAGTTCCCAATGCATTTGAAATATGATTTACCGTAACTATTTTAGTCTTTTCTGAAAGTAATTTATCAAATTCAGACATGATTAATTCACCTTCATCATTCATCGGAATTACCTTTAACGTTGCTCCAGTTCGTTCACAAAGCATTTGCCAAGGCACAATATTACTGTGATGTTCTAGTGCTGAAACCAAAACCTCATCGCCAACTTTTAAAAACGATGCAAAACCATTCGCAACAGCATTTATTGCATGCGTTGTTCCAGAAGTAAAAATTACCTCATGCGGAAATTTAGCATTAATGTGATTTTGAATTTTACCACGCGAAACTTCATAAGCATCGGTCGCTAATTGACTCAACGTATGAACGCCACGATGAATATTTGCATTAATTTCTTGATAGTATTTTGAGATTGCATCAATCACAACTTGTGGCTTTTGCGATGTTGCTCCGTTATCAAAATAAACCAACGGTTTGCCATTTACTTTTTGAGAAAGTATCGGAAAATCAGCTCGTATTTTTTGTATGTCTAACATTTCTTTATTTAGAATTTTTCTAAATACAAAAGTAGTAAAAACGAGATTGATTTTCACCAAACAGATGTTAATAATATCTAAACCATTAAGATATTAATAATCAAACTAGTCAAATCTATTCATAACTTATTATCTTAAAGATTTAAAGAAAAAAAGATATTGTTATTTTTTATAAATTGCATCAAAAATCCATTTCAACATGAAAAATTTCTTCAAGATTTTTGTTTTATTACTTTTGATAATTTTAATTTATTTACGAATTTCAATCTATCCGCAACTCGATTTAATTTCAGGTTTCTCGGCCAAAAGTGTTGCTTCTGGTCATTTTTTAGACAATAGAACAATTCAAACTATTGAACAAGGCGACAACGATATTGACAAAGTAAACTGGGCAACAAATGAAATTGATGATCTAGAAAAATTCGCAACCTCAACCGTTTACGGATTAAAAGAACGCAAAGCAATTTATCATGAAGGTTTAGGCGCAACTTTAATAAACGATGATTTTGATGTTTCTAAGCCTTATGAAACTCCGAAACGAACTAAATTAAACAATAATTTGCCTTATCCGTTCGGAAATTTAGAACCAAAAGATACTCTGTTTTCTAATATTGATTATCAAAAATTACAAAAAACAATTGATAATGCTTTTGATAAAAAAGGTGAAAAGAACAAACGAACTCGCTCGATTGTTGTGTTGTACAAAGGAAAATTAATTGCCGAAAAATATGATGATGGATTTACTAAAGATTCAAGAATTCTAGGTTGGTCAATGACTAAAAGTGTAACTGGAACGCTATTTGGAATTTTACAGCACCAACACAAATTTGACATATTAAAACCAGCACCAATTGCATCATGGCAAAAAGACGAACGCGCCATAATTACTACAAACGATTTGCTTCACATGAATTCTGGTTTGGAATGGGAAGAAAATTATAGTAAAATTTGTGACGCAACTAAGATGCTTTTTCAAGCAACAGATATGGGCGAAGTACAATTACAAAAACCAGCTAAATTTCCACCAAATTTACATTGGAATTACTCATCGGGAACCACAAATTTATTATCTAAAATTTTAAGAAACCAGTTCAAAACCCATCAAGAATATTTAGATTTTTGGTATGCGTCGTTAATAGATAAAATTGGAATGAACTCCATGGTTATTGAAACTGATATGGCTGGCAATTATGTAGGATCGTCTTACGGTTGGGCAACAACAAGAGATTGGGCAAAATTTGGACAATTATATCTGCAAAAAGGCAATTGGAACGGCGAACAATTGTTTGATACAAATTGGACTAACTACGTTGCAACTCCAACTAATACTTCAAATGGTCAATATGGTGCGCAATTTTGGCTAAACTCTGGCGGAAGATTTCCAGATGTTCCAAAAGACATGTATTTTGCAAGTGGTTATCAAGGTCAAATGGTTGCAATAATACCAACTAAAGATTTGGTAATTGTAAGAATGGGGTTGAAAGAAGATCCTGAATTTGATTTTAATGGGTTGTTGGGTGGGATTGTTGGGAGTTTGGGAAAATAATTCTTACAGATTGTGATTTTTTTGTTAATATTACAATGTGATTAATGTAAATTTTATGGAATCAACTGAAAACATAATTTTTATTGGAGGAATTCATGGAGTTGGAAAAGGAACAATTTGTAAAGAAATTGCTTCCAAATCAGATTTAATACATATCACAGCAAGTGAAATCATCAAATGGGATAAAATAAGTTCTTCTGATAACAAGTTAGTTGAAAATATTTCTTCCACTCAAGAAAGATTAATCCTTGGTTTAAAAAACTTAATTCAAAAGGATAAACAATATTTACTCGATGGGCATTTTTGCCTATTAAATTCAAAAGGAATTCCTTGCAAAATTGATAAAGAAACTTTTGACAATATAAATCCAAAAATCATTTCTATTGTAATAGATGATGTTGAAAAAATTATTGATAGATTAGAGAAAAGAGACAATAAAAAGTATGATTTCAAAATTTTAAATGAATTGCAACAAATGGAAATCGAATATGCAAAATACCTTTCAAAAAATCATTCGATTCCATACATAGAAATAAAAAATAATGATTATAAAAGCCTTTTAAATAGTATTAATCCATGAAAATTTTACTCGACACCAACATTATTATTCACCGAGAAGCGAACAAAATATATAAACCTGAAATAGGTGAATTATTCAAATGGATTGACAACCTTAAATATTCCAAATATATTCATCCTTTAACAGTTAAAGAATTAGAGAGATATAAAGACCCGAGTACTCTTGATACAATGAGTATTAAGATTAAAAGTTATAATTTACTCAAACATCAAGCTCCACTTGGAGAAGAAATTATAAAAGTCAGCAAGAAAATTGACAATCAAGAAAATGATATAAATGATACTCAAATCTTAAACGAAGTATATGAAGGAAGAGTTGATATTTTAATATCTGAAGATAAAAAAATACATACTAAAGCAAGTTTATTGGGAATTGCTGACAAAGTATATAAAATTCAAAATTTTCTCGAAAAAGTAACCTCAGAAAATCCTGAATTAGTAAATTATAAAGTTCTTGCTGTTAAAAAAGTTGACTTTGCAGAAGTTAACATAAAAAATGAGTTTTTTGATAGTTTTAGACTTGATTATAATGAATTTAATACTTGGTTTAATAGTAAATCCGAGGAACCTTGTTATGTTTGCTATAGCGATGGAAATTTGTCTGCTTTTTTATTTGTTAAAATAGAAAATGAAAATGAAAACTATTCAAATATTAATCCTGTTTTTGAACCGAAGAAAAGGTTGAAAATTGGAACTTTAAAAGTAACTGGCAATGGATATAAAATTGGAGAGAGATTTTTAAAAACAATTTTTGATAATGCAATTCAGTTTAAAGTTGAAGAAATATATGTCACTCTTTTTACTAAAAGACCTGAGCAAGAGCAATTAATAGAAATGTTAGAAGAATGGGGATTTACTTTTCATGGATTAAAAACAACCCAAAACGGAGATGAAAGAGTCTATGTGAAATTATTCAGTCGTGAAAATCCTGTTAATCTTGAAAAACCTAAACTTACATTTCCTTTTTTATCTAGAAAAACAGACAAATATATCGTTAAAATTGAACCACAATATCACACAGAACTTTTCCCTGACAGTATAAACACCAGAGAAGATATAAGAAAATATACTGAAAATGAACCTCATAGGAATAGAATAAGTAAAGTTTATATTTCTCATTCTTTTGATAGAAATCTGAAATCTGGTGATTTGTTAATTATTTATAGAATGGGTGAAACAACTCCTAAAAAATATTCTAGCACAATTACAACTATTTGTATTGTCGAAAATGTTCAAAAAAATTTTCTAACATTTGAGGACTTCTTTAATGCCTGTAATAGAAGAACTATGATTTCAAAAGAAGAATTAAAAACAAATTGGTGGGATAAAAACCCAAATAATAAACCTTTTGTTATAAATTTTTTATATGCCCATTCTTTGCCAACTCCAAAGCCAACGCTTGATGATTTGAATAGATTAGGAATCATTCCTGATATATTAAATATGCCAAGAGGATTTATTAAAATAACTAACGAACAGTTTAATGTTTTGATTAAATTTGCATATAAATTATAACTTATGAAAGTAGTATTATCAATAAAGCCCCAATTTGCAAATAAAATATTTGATGGGACAAAAAAATTTGAATTCAGAAAAGCTATTTTCAAAAACCAAAATGTAACTTCGGTTTTAGTTTATGCTTCTTCTCCTGTTCAAAAAGTAATTGGTGAATTCGAAATTGGTGAAATTTTTAAATTTGACCTTGAAACACTTTGGGATAAAACAAAAGAACACTCTGGAATAACAGAAGATTATTTTTATGAATATTTTGCGGATAAAAAACATGGTTTTGCTATTCAAATTAAAAACAAAAAAAGATTTACAATTCCTAAAAGTCTAAAAGACGATTATAATTTGACTCCTCCACAATCTTTTGCTTATTGGAATTCTAAAGAAAAAGAAACTATTTCTTAAATTAAACATCACTTAATTAAGCTTTTTAAATAACAAAGTTATTATTTAAGAAAAACTAATACTAAAAAGAGCGCAAAGATTAAAAAACCTTGCGCTCTTTGCATAAACCTTAGCGAACTTTGCGGTTAAAAACTACAAATCAAATCCCAAACTAACTCCCAATTTAGTAGCAATAATTTTAGTAATTCGTTGCTTTAATTCAGGTATTTTAATACTTTCAATAACTTCATTTGAAAAAGCGTACATCAATAATGCTTTAGCTTCTTTCTTTGGAATTCCGCGTTGTTGCATGTAAAACATAGCACTTTCATCCAATTGACCAATCGTACAGCCGTGAGAACATTTTACATCATCTGCAAAAATTTCCAATTGTGGTTTTGCATTAATTGTAGCTTTATCACCTAATAAAATATTGTTATTTTGCTGAAAAGCATTTGTTTTTTGAGCTTCTTTTTCTACATAAATTTTTCCGTTAAAAACGCCAACGGCATTATCAGATAAAATATTCTTGTAGTTTTGATGACTTTCGCAATTTGGCGTTGCGTGATTTACAAGTGTGTAATGATCAACATGTTGCTTATCACCAATAATCGTAATTCCTTTTAAAGTCGAATCAATTCGTTCACCAAAATGATAAAAATTCAAGTTGTTTCTTGTGATGTTTCCACCAAAAGAAAACGTATGAACCGAAACAAAACTTTCTTGTTTTTGAGAAATATAGGTATTGTCAATTAAGTTTGCTGATTGTAAATCGTTTTGAATTTTATAGTAATCAACAATAGCACGTTTTTGTGCAAAAATCTCAGTAACTGAATTGGTTAAAACCGGATTTTCATTCAAACTTTGATGTCTTTCAATGATTTGAACATGCGCATTTTCTCCAACGATTACCAAATTTCTTGGTTGTGTCATCAACGCATTTTCTACTCCAGTTGAGAAATAAATAATCTCAATTGGTTTCTCCACAACTTTACTTTTCGGAATGTTGATGTAAGCTCCTTCATTGGCGAAAGCTGTATTCAACGAGGTTAAACTTTCGTCTTTGCTCGCAATTTTGTTGAAATATTCATCAATTACCATCTTGTATTTTGGTTTGTTTAATGCTGATGACATCAAGCAAACATCCAAACCATCATGCGTAGTTGCCGATAAAAACGAACTGAATTTCCCATCTACAAAAATGACTTTATGTGTGTCAATTTCGTGCATAAAATATTTCTTTACGTCTTTAAATTCAATAGAATTTTCATGTTTTGGAAATACTGAATAGTCATTTTTAAGAACTGCATTTAGCGATGTATATTTCCAAGCTTCCTCTTTTTTGGTCGGAAACCCTTTATTTTCAAAGTTCTTTATAGCAGAAGTACGAACATCGTGCAACTCATTGTGCACATCGATACTTTCTTCAAACGCCATGAAAGACGAGATTAATTTTTCTTTTAATTCCATTACGCTTCTTGTTCTTGTTTGATCCAATCGTAACCTTTTTCTTCTAATTCGTAAGCCAGTTCTTTTCCGCCTGATTTTACGATTTTTCCATCCATTAAAACATGAACGAAATCTGGAATAATATAATCTAACAAACGTTGGTAGTGCGTGATTACTAAAACGGCATTATTTTCATTTTTAAGTTTGTTTACACCATTCGCAACAATTCTTAAAGCATCAATATCCAAACCTGAATCGGTTTCATCAAGAATCGCGATTTTAGGTTCCAACATTGCCATTTGGAAGATTTCATTACGTTTCTTTTCACCGCCTGAAAAACCTTCGTTTAACGAACGTGAAAGAAACTTTCTGTCCATTTCTAATAATTCTGATTTTTCGCGTATTAATTTCAGCATTTCGTTGGCTGGCATTTCATCTTCACCATTAGCTTTTCTCTTTTCATTGATAGCCGTTTTGATAAAGTTTGTAACCGAAACTCCTGGAATTTCAACTGGATATTGAAACGATAAAAATACACCTTTGTGCGCTCTTTCTTCTGGAGCTAATTCTGATAATTCTTCGCCATCTAAAAAGATTTCTCCTTCTGAAACTTCGTAGTTTTCGTTTCCTGCAATGATAGATGCCAATGTACTTTTTCCGGCTCCATTTGGACCCATAATTGCGTGAACTTCTCCAGCGTTTATTTCAAGGTTGATTCCTTTTAATATTTCTTTATCTTCTACTGAAGCGCGTAAATTTTTTATTTGTAACATTTGTTATTTATTTATTCGTAATGTCCTTTTGCAGAAATTATATTTTAAGATTCTAATTGTATTTCAATTACTTTGACGTTTCTGAAGCAGTTTCATTTTCTTTTTTCACGAAAATTTCAAAACCTAATCTTTTCGCTAAGGCTTCTAATAACGCTAAATCTTTTTTCTTTACATTTTTTAAAACTACATCCATGATTTTTTAGATTTAATTTTATATTTATCCTACAGAACCTTCCAACGAAATTTCCAATAATTTTTGTGCTTCAACAGCAAATTCCATTGGCAATTTATTCAACACTTCTTTACTGAAACCATTTACGATTAGTGCAATTGCTTTTTCGGTTGGAATTCCTCTTTGGTTGCAATAGAAAACTTGATCTTCACCGATTTTAGAAGTCGTTGCTTCGTGCTCGATTTTGGCAGATGAATTTTTACTTTCTATGTATGGAAAAGTATGTGCGCCACAATTATTGCCCATTAATAACGAATCACATTGTGAGAAATTACGAGCATTTTCGGCATTGGCACTTATTCGTACCAAACCACGGTAACTGTTTTGCGATTTTCCTGCTGAAATTCCTTTAGAAATAATAGTCGATTTGGTGTTTTTTCCCAAATGAACCATCTTCGTTCCAGTATCAGCTTGTTGGAAATTGTTGGTAACCGCTATCGAATAAAATTCTCCAATTGAATTATCGCCTTTCAAAACTACCGATGGATATTTCCAAGTTACAGCCGAACCAGTTTCAACTTGTGTCCACGAAATTTTAGCGTTTTTCTCGCACAAACCTCTTTTGGTAACAAAATTAAAAACGCCACCTTTTCCTTCTTTATTTCCTGGATACCAGTTTTGAACGGTTGAATATTTGATTTCGGCATCGTCTAATGCGATTAATTCTACAACTGCAGCGTGCAATTGATTTTCATCACGACTTGGCGCTGTACAACCTTCAAGATATGACACATAACTACCTTCATCAGCAATTAAAAGTGTGCGTTCAAATTGTCCTGTTCCAGCTTGATTGATGCGGAAATAGGTCGACAACTCCATCGGACAACGAACGCCTTTTGGAATATAACAAAAACTTCCATCAGAGAAAACAGCCGAATTTAAAGCAGCATAAAAATTATCTTTTTGTGGAACAATTGTGCCTAGATATTTTTTTACTAATTCAGGATGTTCCTTAATTGCATCAGAAATTGAACAGAATATGATTCCTTTTTCGTTCAATGTTTTTTTGAATGTTGTCGCCACTGAAACCGAATCAACTACAATATCCATAGCGATATTGTTCATCATTTTTTGTTCGTCAACATTAATTCCTAACTTTTTGTACATCGCCAAAAGTTCAGGATCTACATCGTCTAACGTTTTATTTGGATCTACAGATTTTGGTGCCGAATAATACGAAATAGCTTGAAAATCTGGTTTTTCATAATGAACATTTGCCCATTCCGGCTCAATCATTTCTTGCCAAGCACGAAACGCTTCAATACGCCAATCGGTCATCCATTGCGGTTCTTCTTTCTTTTGAGAAATCGCACGAACAATATCTTCGTTTAAACCAATAGGAAACGTTTCCGATTCTAATTCGGTGTAGAATCCGTATTCGTATTCTTTGTTTTCTAATTCAACTTTTAAGTCGTCTTCAGTATATTTTGCCATAGTATTTTATAACGAAAATGATTCTCCGCAGCCACAAGTTCTACTTGCATTTGGATTATTAAACACAAATCCTTTTCCGTTTAATCCGCCTGAAAATTCTAAAATTGTTCCTGCTAAATACAAAAACGATTTTTTCTCAACGGCTATTTTTACATTATTATCTTCAAAAACTTTATCGTTTTCTCCTAATTCTTTGTCGAATTTTAATTCATACGACAAACCAGAGCAACCACCACTTTTTACGCCTACTCGAACGTAATCTTGGGCTGCATCAAAACCGTCTTCTTGCATCATAGAAACGATTTTTTTACTTGCATCATCAGAAACTTTAATCATAGCTTATTTTGATTTTGTCTAAATTAACTGCAAAGTTACTACAAATATCTATTTTTACCACAAAGTCTAACATTTTTATAACGTATGATTGGATAGAAAAAATTGATTTTGAAGCTATCAATAAGAACCGATTTAGTAAATTGCAACGTTTTTAAATTAAAAAATAATGAAACTCTATCCAATTGAAGCCGGAAATTTTAAACTCGATGGTGGCGCAATGTTTGGCGTTGTACCCAAAACCATCTGGCAAAAAACCAATCCGGCAGACGCAAACAATTTAATTGATATTGCAGCAAGATGCTTATTGATTGAAGATGATGACCGATTAATATTGATTGATACTGGAATGGGAAACAAACAATCGGACAAATTTTTTAGTTATTATTCGCTCTGGGGAAATCATTCATTAGACAAATCATTAGCAAAATATGGTTTTCATCGTGATGACATTACCGATGTTTTTATGACGCATTTGCATTTTGATCATTGTGGCGGAAGTGTTAATTGGAACAAAGACAAAACTGGTTACGAAGTAGCTTTTAAAAATGCGAAATTCTGGACAAATGAGCAGCATTGGGATTGGGCAACAAAACCAAATTCTAGAGAAAAAGCATCTTTTTTACATGAAAATATTATTCCTATTCAAGAAAGCGGACAATTAAATTTTATATTCAAAACACGTTTTAACTTTGAATTCTCACCTGAACTGGGATTTAATATTTTTTTTATGGACGGTCACACTGAAAAAATGATGCTTCCACAAATTTTATACAAAAATAAAGCTATCGTTTTTTGTGCAGATTTGATTCCGACTGCAGGACATTTACCTTTACCTTATGTTATGGGTTATGACACACGACCTTTATTAACAATGCCTGAAAAATCTAAATTTTTAATTGAAGCCGCCGAAAATAATTATTATTTAATGCTAGAACACGACGCACACAATGAAATCATAACCGTTGAAAAAACCGAGAAAGGAATTCGATTAAAAGAAGTTTTCAAATGTGAAGATATCTTAATCTAATGTTAATGAATTTTAACATTGTAACAAAACAAAATACTTTTACACCAATTACTATAAAAACATTTAAAATGAGAATACTAAAACCACTTTTTATTTCGGCTACTTTGGCACTTGCCTTATCGAGCTGTAGCCCAAAATTAGCTCCGGTAATGAGCACTAATCCAGCTAATATTGATAAAACCCCTCTAAAAACTACACCTCTAAAGGAAGCTGATTTAAAGCGTTGGAGTGATTTAGATTTAGTTAAAGACACCGTTCCTGGAATGAGTGTTGACAAGGCTTACAAAGAATTTTTAAAAGGTAAAAAAGGAACAAAAATTATTGTTGGAATTGTAGATTCAGGTTTAGATATTGATCACGAAGATTTGAAAGGAAAAATCTGGACTAACAAAAAAGAAATTCCTGGAAACAATATCGACGATGATAAAAATGGATATGTTGATGACGTTCACGGATGGAATTTCCTTGGTGAAGCAACAAATGAGAACTTAGAATTGACTCGTATTGTTAAAAAAGGTGATGATGGTTCTGCAACATACAAAACTGCTAAAGCTGAATTGGATAAAAAATTTGGTGAATTAAGTCAACAAAAGCCGCAAGTTGATATGATTTCTAAAGCCGATAAAGATATCAAAGCTTATTTGAAAAAAGATAAATATACTATTGCCGACTTAAAAGCAATTACTACAACTGATGCTAATTTGAGCAAAAGTAAAATGATCATGACAAGCATTGCAACTCAGGCTGGTGAAGGTTTTCAAGATGAAATCAAATCTTATATTGATTATATTTATGACCAACTAAACTACAATTTAAATGTAAATTTTAATGGTAGAAAAACTGGCGACAATCCAGAAAATATGGATTCAAAATTCTACGGAAACGGAAATGTTAAAGGTCCAGATGTAGAAGATGCTTTACACGGAACTCACGTTGCCGGTATCATTGCTCAAATTCGCGGTAATGGATTAGGTGGTGATGGAGTTGTAGATAAAAACGTAGAAATCATGGCGGTTCGCGCCGTTCCAAATGGAGACGAATATGACAAAGATATCGCTTTAGCAATTCGTTATGCAGTTGACAATGGTGCAAAAGTTATCAACGGAAGTTTTGGTAAAGACTATTCTCCTCACAAAGAATGGGTTTGGGATGCTATAAAATATGCTGCAAGTAAAGACGTATTATTTGTTCACGCTGCAGGAAATGACTCGAAAGATGTTGATACCGAACCAAATTTTCCTACAGATGAAATGAATGGTGCTGAAATTTCAGATAATCTATTGACAATTGGTGCATTAAACTATGAATATGGTTCTAAATTAGTTGCCGATTTTTCTAACTTTGGTCAAAAAAACGTAGACGTATTTGCTCCTGGTGTGAAAATTTGGGCAACAATTCCGAATAATAAATATGTTTACGAACAAGGAACATCAATGGCATCGCCAAATGCAGCTGGAGTTGCGGCTTTAATTCGTTCGTATTATCCAAGTTTAACAGCTTCACAAGTAAAACACATTATCATGGATTCTGGAACACCAATTACCACAACGGTTATGGTTGGAGAATCAAAAACTCAAGTTCCATTTGCTACAACTTGTGTGTCTGGAAAAATTGTAAATGCTTACAATGCTTTATTGATGGCAGAACAAATGTCGAAAAAATAATATACTAAAAATAGTAAAACCAGTAAGGTATTAAGACAAATTAAGAATCGATAACTTAATGAATCTTAATACCTTATTGTTTTATTTCTACTTTATTAAATTCATAAATTATGAAAAAAATACTTTTATTAACTGTTTTATTAATTGGTATTCAATCTGTTTTTGCCCAAAGTTCTTCTTATTGGCAACAACATGTTGATTATAAAATGAATGTAACGATGGATGTAAAAACCTATCAATACAAAGGAACGCAAGAATTAGTTTACACCAATAATTCGCAAGATACTTTGCGTCGTGTTTTTTATCATTTGTACAACAATGCCTTTCAACCCGGTAGCGAAATGGACATGCGTTTGCAAACCATAAAAGATCCTGATGGCAGAATGGTTAACAAAATTAAAGTTGACGATAAAGAAGTTAAAGAAAGTCGGATTTCAAAATTGCAGCCTAATGAAATTGGATACTTACATGTTTCCAATTTTAAACAAGATGGCGTTTCTGCTGTTGCTAAAGAAGTTGAAACAATATTAGAAGTTACCTTAGTAAAACCTGTTTTACCCGGAAAATCAACTACATTTACCTTAGATTTTGACGGACAAGTTCCGGTTCAAATTCGTCGTTCGGGACGAAATAATAAAGAAGGTGTTGAACTTTCAATGAGTCAATGGTATCCAAAAATGGCAGAATTTGATTTTGAAGGTTGGCACGCCGATGCCTATGTAGCAAGAGAATTTCACGGCGTTTGGGGAAATTTTGACGTGAACATAACAATCGACAAAAATTATGTTTTAGGTGGAACTGGTTATTTGCAAAACGGAAATGAAATCGGATTCAATTATCAAGATTCTGGAGTTATTGTAAAAATACCTAAAAAACAAAAAACAATAACTTGGCATTTTGTAGCGCCAAATGTGCACGATTTTACTTGGGCTGCCGATAAAAATTACCTTCATGATGTTGTGAAAACTAATTTCGGAACGACATTGCATTTTATATATAAAAACAATCCTGCAATTCTTGACAACTGGAAACAAGCTGAGCCAAAAACAGTTCAATTAATGGAATATTATAATAAAATTGTGGGTATATATCCTTACCAACAGTATTCAATCATTCAAGGTGGCGATGGCGGAATGGAATATGCCATGTGTACTTTAATTCTTGGTGAAGGAAAACTTGATGGATTAGTTGGAGTTATCGCTCACGAAATGGGACATTCTTGGTTTCAACATGTATTAGCGTCTAACGAAAGTAAACATCCTTGGATGGACGAAGGTTTCACTTCATTTATAGAAGATTTAGGAACTAACGAAATTGCTGAAAAAAAATCTGAAAATCCATTTTCTAGCGCTTACAAATCTTACCTCAACTTAGCTAATTCTGGCAAAGAACAACCACTTTCTACTTTTGGCGATCGCTATGATGAAAATAGAAGTTACAGCATTGCCTCTTATAGCAAAGGCGAAGTGTTTTTGGCACAATTGGAATATATTATCGGAAAAGAAAACTTGATGAAAACCTTGAAAAAATATTATACTGATTTCAAGTTCAAACATCCAACACCAAATGATATTAAACGAACTGCTGAACGCGTTTCTGGAGCAAATTTAGATTGGTATTTAACCGATTGGACCGAAACACTAAACACTATTGATTACGGAATTAAAAATGTTGAAGGTGCAACTGATGGCGTTCAAAAAACTGGAGTTTCTCTAGAACGAATTGGAAGAACTCCGATGCCAATTGACATTTTAGTAGAATATACCGACGGAACAAAAGAAAGTTTCTACATTCCGTTGCGCATGATGAGTTTTGAAAAAGAAAATCCAACTCCAGAAATTAAACGAACAGTTTTAAAAGATTGGGCTTGGGGAAATCCGAATTATTTCTTTGAAATTAATAAATCAAAAACAACAATTAGAAAAATCACCATCGATCCAAGCGGATTAATGGCTGATGTAAAGCCGGAGAATAATTCTTATGAAATAAAATAAATCAAAAAGCGTTCTCACAAAAGGACGCTTTTTTTTGGAATAGAATTTGTAGTTTTACCGCAAAATAAAATACTGTTACTAATGAAACATTTTAAAATATTATTTTTTTTCACTTTCCTTTTCTTTGGATTAAATACTTACAGTCAAACTATTGCCTTTAAAACAAGTGCTGTTAGTATTATTGAAAAAACCAATCAAAAAGGTTGGGGTGAATGGTCTGATTTTGTTAAAGCTGAATTGCTTATCACTATCGATGCAAAAAAAGATAGAATTGTAGTAAATTCGCCAGTAACACAAGTTTTTTCTATAAAAAATTATGGCGATAAAATTGAAACTGAAACCTTAAAAACAGTTCCGTTTGATTGTATTGATAATAATGGATCAAAATGTAAAATACTTGTGATTACTAGAAAAGATGAAGGAAATAGAATGCAATTTTACATCAATTACAGCGAAGTAAAATTTGTTTATAACATTTACCAATCTCTTTAAAATGGATTTTAGTTATCCTAAAAACGAAAAACTTAAAAGTAGAAAAGTCATCGATACGCTTTTTAGCGAAGGAAAATCGGTTTCTAAATTTCCGTTGCGATTGGTTTATGCGCCAATAATTGATAGTGATGAAAAATTAAAATTTGGAGTTTCTGTTTCTAAAAAACATTTTAAAAATGCTGTTGATAGAAATTATTTTAAACGCGTTTTGAGAGAATGTTACCGATTAAACAAGCATTTAATTCATGAAAATCTTGACAAACCGTACGCCATTATGTTTTTTTATCAAACGAAAGATAGGTTGAGTTATCACGAAATTCATGAAAAAACAATTCTACTTTTTGAAAAATGGATTAGTGCCAAAAATGCAGAAAACGACACCCAATAAAACCGAAAGTGTCTTAATGAATTTATAAAAATATAGTTTTAATACATTTATGCAATATATTTGATTTTGTTTGCTAAATTCGTTTGTTAAAATTTAAAAAAAGTAAAATATAATTATGCTCAACTATTTCAAGAAAAGATACATAATTCCAGTTGTTGCTTCAGGATTTTTGTTTTTTGCAGCTAGTTTCAAAGACGATTTTTTTGAAATTGCTAAGCAAATAGAAATCTTTACTACCATTTTTAAAACCATAAATCAAAACTATGTTGATGAAGTAAATCCAGCCGAATTAATGGATAAAGCTATCAAAAGCATGTTGGCCGATTTAGACCCTTATACCAATTATTTTAACGAACAAGACGTTGTAAAATTCAAAATAAACAATACTGGCGAATACACCGGAATTGGCGCCATGATTACTCGAAAAGAAGACAAACTAATCATTAAAGAACCTTACAAGGGATTTCCTGCCGACAAAGCCGGACTAAAAGCTGGTGATGCAATAATTCAAATTGGCGATGTCATGCTTTCTGACTTTAAAGACGACGCTTCTCAATTGTTAAAAGGTGCTAAAAATACTAAAGTTGACTTAAAATACATTCGTCAAGGAAAAACACTTACGACACAAATCATTTTGGATGAAGTTGAAATAAAAGCCGTTCCTTATTTTGCTAAAATTGATGACAAAACAGGTTATATTGTTTTGTCTGCTTTTAATAGTAAAACGACTAAAGAAACCAAAGAAGCATTAGAAAAATTAAAGGCTGATGGCGCTCAAAGAATCATTTTAGATTTAAGAGGAAATCCTGGTGGATTACTTAATGAAGCTGTAAATGTGTGCAATTTATTTGTTCCAAAAGGAGAAGTTATTGTTACAACTAAATCTAAAAATCCAAAATACAATACTACTTACAAAACCACTAAAGATCCAGTAGATTTAGAAATTCCGCTGGCAATAATTGTTGATGGAAAAAGTGCTTCGGCATCTGAAATTGTTTCAGGTGCATTACAAGATTTAGACCGAGCGGTTATTGTTGGTTGCCGAAGTTTCGGAAAAGGATTGGTACAACGACCAATTGATATGACTTATGGAACACAGTTAAAAGTAACCATTTCACGCTATTACACGCCAGCCGGACGATGCATTCAAGCACTGGATTATTGGCATAAAGACAAAGACGGAAAAGCAGTTAGAACAGATGCGTCTAAATACAACGCATTCAAAACCAAAAAGGGAAGAACAGTTTATGATGGTGGTGGCATTCAGCCCGATGTTGAATTGGCCGATTCTAAATTAAGTTCTATTGCAGAAGTTCTTCAAAAAAACGATGGCATTTTTAATTATGTAACTTACTATTATTACAAAAATCCTAATTTAGGTGACAAAATTCCGACGGTTACCGATGCTGATTATGCCGATTTTAAAGCTTATTTGAAAAAAGAAAAAATCAGTTTTGATACCGAAACCGAATTGGCTTTGAAAAACACTTTAGAAAAAGCCAAGAAAGAAAAAATTGACGAAACAATTACCGTTCAATACGATCAATTAATGGCGGCTTTACAAAAAAGTGAAGAAGCATTATTGGACAAAAATCAAAAGGAAATTAAGAAATTAATTCTGGATGAAATCATTAAAAGATACCAATATAAAGAAGGATTATATTTGTATTACACCAAGAACAATTCTGAAATTGCTAAAGCAAATGCTATTTTAGCCAATCCAGCAGAATACAATAAAATTTTACAATAATGTTGCGATTTTTAAAAATCTTGCCTTTACTAATCTTCGGATTGGTTCATGCTCAAGAAGAAGCTGTTAAGTCGGTTTATTTTGAATTTGATAAATTTTCATTAGACGAAAAACAAGCTAAAGAAGTAATTGATTTTATCAAAAACACCGATTCTACTAGAATTGAATCAATAGAAATTTTTGGATATACTGATGATATTGGCAAAGAAGCTTATAACTTTAAATTGTCAACAAACAGAGCCAGTACAATTCAGAAAAAAATTATTGAAAGCGGCATAAAAAGCAAAGTAATCGTTACAATTGAAGGAAAAGGTCGCGTGCTTATTGATGATGATATTGTTGACAATCTTCCCGAAAAACGCTCTAAAAATCGACGTGTTGATGTAGTTTTAAATCTTAAAGAACTTCCGAAATTGGTTTTGCCCGGATTTTACAATATGATTCAAAAAAACCACATTGTTGGTGATCACATTTACCTTGAAAATATTTTATTTGAAAAAGGCAGTAGCCATTTAACTTCCAAAGCCAAAGCCGAATTAGATAAAGTTGCACTGTTGTGCTTGCGTTATAAAAATATTGAATTTGAAATTCAAGGACACGTTTGTTGCACGCCACCAAACCAAAGAGAAGCTATTGATAAAGACACGCGAAAACGTCAATTGTCTACTAACAGAGCACAATCGGTTTATAAATATTTAGTTTTTAGACGCGTTGCCAAATCTCGAATGACGTTTAAAGGTTATGGAAATACCGTACCGCTTGGTAAAGATCCAGAATATGATCGACGTGTGGAGTTGGTGATTAGTAAGATTTAATTGTTTTTAAATGCTTTGATTTGTGTGGATTTGAGATTTCTTAAAACTGATTATGAACTTCTTAACCGCATATATTTAAAATAAGAAACTATTTCTTGCGTAAGAAAAACGTGAATTAACCACATTTTTAGCCATTTTTTGAAACAGCTGTTATGAGTTGTGCCCTTGTTTTATAATAAGTGGTTTATTACTAAAATATATTTGATATTTCTTACTTTCAAAATTTGTCGAGACTGTAATAAACTTATATTTTTTAAGTGTGCTTGAAGAAATTGATATTTTTTTTGAAATTTCTTTTATAAGTTTTATATATAGGAATTTATGATTATCAACTACAATCATCTTACTTAAGCTCAATCCATACATTTTCTCAGTTTCTCCTTCGAACAGTTTTTCATTTCCATTAATGATTGTTATTTTTTCGTTACCTAATCCTTGTAAAATAATTACAGATTGAGTTTCTTTTTCAGCTTTAATTGTTATTAGGTACTCTTCTAATAATTTTGGATCAAACTTTTCGTCTGAATATGTTCGCACAATATTACTACATCCAATTAATGCTAAACAACCTGCAAAAATTATAAAGTTTCTTATTTTGTTCATAGTTTTTTGGCGTTACACATAACATTTCGCTGCTTCTAGTCAGTTGCGAAGTTCGTAACCGCATGTTTTTCCCTAATTTACTATTTCTTCCGAAAGATAAACGTGAATTTACAACATTTTTCGCCATTTCTTGAAACGGCTGATATTCGTTCGTTTATTTAGTTAATTCTTTCGTAAGTTGTTACAATATCACTCTGACCATATGTATAAATTGTGCCATTATTTTTTACTTTTACTAAAGCAAGTTTTAGAGAATTTTGCGTTAGTTGGATTACTTTTAAATATGACTCAGAAGTATAATCAGGAACACCATTATAACTTGGTCGGTCTATTATATCCATTCCATCTAAAGTATAAAGGTCTATTGCATTAGACTGAATACAACTTATTGGATTTCCTCCAAGATTGTTAGCATAGTCAATTATTAATTCACCATTAGTTTTGAATTCTAATTTTTCATATTCTGGATTACAAGGAAAGTTAGAAAATTGCAAATCAATTTTACTTACATACTTCCATTTTCCAATTATTGTTGGGCTTGGTTGTGGAGTAGGATTTTCATTAGAACTACAACTAATTATTAAAATTGATAATATTAGAAATATTATTTTAGTTATTTTTTTCATTTTGCTATTTTTTCTATTTAAGAATTAATTTTTCCTCTTATTTTCAACGTTCCGCCAAACTGACGGTCAACGTTTCGCCGCTTTGCGTCTGCTTCGAGCTTCGGAACTGAGTGTTTTCTGCTAAGATAAAATTTCTTGCGAAAAATAAACGTGAATTTAGCACTTTTCTAGCCATTTCTTGAAACCGCTGATAGCGGATAACCATTTTACGTGCAGTTTTGTTAATTAAACCAATCTTTTCCATTTTCTAATCTGTAAAAAAAATCAGTAAATGAATTTCCAATTTCAATATGATTTGCTTTATCTAAATCTATTGTTGAAACCAAAACTATTCTGTATTCTTCAGGCTTTATAAACTCAATTGCGATAAGTTCGGAACTTCCATTTCCACCGATTGCAATTATATTTTTTAAGTTTTCATTGATTTCATATTCGGTATTTAATTTCAATATTTCATTAAAATCCCAAAGCTTGATATATTCATTTCCAACAAAGTTTTCGTTTTCTATATAATTTTCGGCAAAAAAAATGTAGTCTGCAGGAAGTGAAAAATTCAAATTTTGTTCAACCGCATTTACACTTATTCTTAATTTATCAGTTCTTTTGATAAAATTACAATTTGTAAATATTCTTTCGATTTCAAACATAGATTTCTGCTTTTTTTTTAACGGTTTCCGCTTACGTTTATAGGCTTTGCGACTGTTGCGAACTTCGTACGCATATTTTCCTCTAAGATAATATTTCCTGCGAAACGTAAACGTGAATTTACAACAAAATTTGCAATTGCGAGAAACTGCTGTTACCGGCTGCCTTTATTCTATTACGAATTTTTCCCATTTAGCTTTATTCGTTTTTAAATCTTCACTTTTTGAGTATAGAAAATCACACGTTGATACCGAAGTATATACTACATAGATTTTGAGTTCGTTATGAATAACAGAAAAATTATTGTCATTTATGCTGACAAAATTTCCTGACTTTCCATCACCCCAATTTTTCTCCCATATCTTTGAAAGTATGAAATGAGCAATTATACCTTTGCTTGGATTATCCAAAAGTGCAATAATTTTTGGAGTCACTGATTTTCCCATTTTTATTATTTCTTCTGCTTGTTCACTTTTCATTTCCGGATACCAAACATATTGCATTACAATATGAATCTGATTATTATCAATTTCTGCTATTAAATTTTCAATGCTTTTAGTTTGAGCATTTATATTAGAATAGATAAATATTGTAAAAAGAAAAATGAATGTTTTCATAATTGGTAATTTATGCGTCTTGGTCGATTGCTGGTAACGTTTCGCGGCCTCAAGAAATGGCGAACTTCGTAACCGCATATTTCCACTAAGATAAAACATAAAAACGAAAAACCAAATTTCCGGCGAAGATTTAACCCGTCATTTCTGCAAACAGCTGTTGGTGGAAGTGCTTCTATTTACAATTTTATTGCAAGTTCTAATTTTCCACCTAATCCTAATTCTACAATTTTTTGCAATGTTGAAAATCTTACTTCTTTTACATTATTTTCAATTCTTGAGATATAAGATTTTGTTGTTCCGCTTTTTTGAGCAAGTTCATCTTGTGTTAATCCTTTTTCGATTCTAGCTTCGAGAATTAATGCGCCAAGTTTGAACTGTTCATAACCTTTTTCTAGTTTATCACGTTTTTCAGTTCCTGTTTTGCCATAAAATTCATCTTTGAATTCTGCAAGAGTTTTTAAGTTATTTGTTTTCGTTTTCATATTCCTTTTTTATTTTTAATGCTTTTTCGATTTCCTTTTTTGGTGTTTTCTGTTCTTTCTTTTGGAATCCATTCGCAAGAATTATAAGTTTCCCTTTGTCAAAGAAACAAAATATTCTAAAAATATCGCTTCCTTGTTTTACTCTTATTTCGTACAATCCATCAGTATTTTCAAGATGTTTTAGATAAGTTTCAGGAATTTTTTCTAAATGTTCAATTAATTCCAAAGTCCAAGTTATTTTATCTTGAACCTTTTCGCGTTGTTTTACAAAGAATTCTGCAAAGTAATCTTTGTAAAATGTTACCGTTCTTATTTTCTTTTCTGTTTCCACAAAACAAAATTAATAAAGTTGTCCTAAAGTACAACAATATTTTGCAATTATTTTCAAAAATAAATTAAGAAGTTAGTATTTTCGGCAGTTTTCTATCATTTCCGCCAACTTCCTAACAAACGAAACAAACCATCAGAAGCCAACAAAAGCTAAAAACAATTCATAACATTCAATCACAAATCTAATCAAAAAACAATCACAATAACTAGGTAGTTTTACTTGTTTTAAAACTTGTAATTTACTTAAAATTAACCACGTTTCATTTCAATGTGCGGAATATCATCTTCAAGATACATTTCACTAGTTTGAACAAAATCATGACTTTCGTAGAATTTTTTTAAGTACAATTGCGCCGAAATTGTAATTTTAGTTGCGTCAAAATGCGTTTCAATGGCTTTAATTGCTTCTTGCATCATTGCGTGACCAAATTTTTTATCGCGCGCTTCAGGATGAATTACTACGCGACCAATTGAGGCATTTTCAAAATAATCGCCTGCTTTGAATAATCGAGCATAAGCCACAATTTCGCCATCGTACTCGCCCAATAAATGAATTGCTTTTTCGTCTTTACCATCAATGTCTTGATAAACGCAGTTTTGCTCTACTACAAACACGTGTGAACGAAGTTTTAATAAAGAATATAGTTCTTGTAGCGAAAGTTCGTTAAAACGCTTTATTTGCCATTTTATGCTTGAGGTCATTTTATTTCTTTTTTAAAAATTGTACCGATTTAATTATGGCTTCTAACTCAAACATTAAATCGCGTTTTTGTTTTGATGGTGCGTAACAAAATCCTTCAATAACCAAAATTCGATTGTTGGGTTTATCAACAATTGCATAATTAATAAATGGTCCGTTCATGAAATCGTGCAGTAATTCCCAATTTCCTTTGGTTTCAAAAGTCTCTTTGTTGTAGATTTTGGTTTTAGATAAATACGGAGAAAATGCCGGTTCTGTAATCATTCTTGTATGTGGAACGGCACCATGAATGTAAATTCTACCTATAGAATCTCGAATGTTTGTAATTCTGTTAATCGTTTTATTGTTGTCTTTTATACTCGAAAGCGGTATTTGATAAAAAATCAAACTAAGATTTCCGCTGGTGATTTCTTTTTTAAACCACAAGAATTTTTTGCCATTGAGTACCATTTTGTACTTGACAGGAATGGTTAGTTTTACATTGAATTTTTCAATTATTTTTTTTACATCTAAAAGTGAGTCGCCTTTAATTTTTTGCTGTAAAATTTTAATTTCAGATTCTTTAATTTTATTGATTATTAGCGAATCGTTGTTTTGAATTGAATCTAAAATCTCTTGAACGGTTTCGCCCGAAATATGCACAACAACTTGCGGATTAGCAAATTCGTTTTTTTCGATTCTGAGTTGGCTTTTAGCTTCTTTTTTAATTACTATAATGTTTCTGCTGTTAGACATGAAACCTTCTAACAACTTGACCGGATATTGATTTAGTGTAAAAACTGGCTCTTCTTGTGGCAAACCCAAAACTGGTGCTGCAAACTTGTTTCTCATGCTGTCGCCAATTTCGCCATTCCACAATTGATCGTCAATAATTACGGCAACTTCATTTATTTTTCCCGAAGTTTCAAGCGTAGATTTTTCTTCCTTAGAGTTGCAAGAAAGTACTAAAGTAGCAAGTAGTAGAATTAAAAAATGGGCTTTATTCATGATTAGAATTAAAGCCCAAATTTATAGAAGATTTTTGTATTATCCGTTAATTTTTAATTTCATTCCCGGTTTTATACTTTCGCCCTTGATATTGTTCCATTTTTTAATGTCTGCAATGGTAACGCCAGGAAATTTTTGAGATATTTTTAGTAGCGTATCGCCTTTTCTTACTTGATATAAATTCTCTCTGTCTTTTTTATCGTTGTAAGCAAAAGCTTCTTTTTTAGATTTTTTGTCTTTTACAACAACTTCTTCTTTGCCAACAATTAGCTTATCGCCTAATTTAATATTGGTATCTGAAAGTGAATTCCATTCTAAAAGATTATTGATTGAAACATTGTATTTTCTTGCAATTGTTCCAAGAAATTCGCCTTTTCCAACAACGTGTTCAATGTTTTTTACTTCGCCTTTTGGTTTGGTGTCTTCTTCTCTTGCTTCTGCCAAACTTTCGTTAGAAATAATTAATTGTGATCCAACTTTTACATTGTTATCCAACATATTATTCCATTGTTTGATATTGTCTATTGTAACATTATTCTTTTTGGCAATTGTAAATAAATTATCGCCTTTGGCAACAACATAATAGTTCTCAGATTTAGAAGTTGTGTCTGGTTTTTCTTCTTTTTTAGCCTTATCCGATTTAGAATTCTTGTGTTCAACAACAGCAAGATCTTCATTTTTATCAGCTAGCGATTGTTTAATTTCTTTTCTAACAGTTGTTGTTACTTTTTCGTTTTTGATGATTTTTAAATTTGCACCAAGAGCAATGTTGTCGCCTTTTAGTTTATTCCATTTTTTAATTTCAGCAACTGAAACATCATATTTAGAAGCAATTCCGCCAAGATTATCGCCACTTTTTACTTTATGCGATTTTACAACGTCTTTAAAAGTAACTACCTTTTCGGTTTTGTAAACTTTCTCTGCTTTTGGTTCTTTTACAGCTACAGCAGTATTTTTAACTTTAGCCGAAATAGTATCGTCTGAAACTGTTTTAACTTTTTCTTTATTGTCTTTATATGCAATTCGTTCAACAGTAACAATTTTTAAGCTTCTGCCTTTGGGCGCACTATTACTTTTTAAATTATTCCATTTCTTGATTTCAGCAACCGAAACATTGTATTTGTCTGCAATTTCACTCAAGTTATCGCCACGCCTTACTTTGTGGTATTTGGTTCGAGAAACAAACTCACGTTCGGTAAAAGACACATTGGTTGAATCGTTGCGTTTAACTGACGCTAATCTTTCGTTCGGGCGTTCGCGTTTATTGGCTTCGTGTTGTACATAAGCATAAACTTTATCTTCGTTAGAGGTAAATATTGCAATTTTATCTTTTGGCAATCTCAAAAAATGTTGTTCGCCAGTAATTGACGGAATTTCATTTCTCTTGAATGAAGGATTAAAAAACTGAATTTCGGCAACTGGTACATCCAACAAATCAGAAACTTGCTTGAAAGTCATGTGGTTTTTAATCATAACCGTATCAGTAGCGAATAAATTTGCAACTGCTTTATTAGGCACAATTCCGTGTTCTTTATGGTATTCGAAAATGTACATTGTTGCTAAAAAAGCTGGAAGATAACCTTGAGTTTCTTTTGGAAGATTTTTTCTAATGTTCCAATAATTTTGTTGTCCACCAGAGCGTCGTATTGCTTTTGCTACATTTCCTGGACCTGAATTATAGGCTGCAAGAACCAAATCCCAATCGCCAAAAATCTTGTACATATTGTTCATGTACTGTGATGCGGCTTGGCTAGATTTTAATGGTTCGCTACGATCATCAACATACGAATCAATATTTAATCCGTACTGTTTTCCTGTTTGATACATAAATTGCCACAATCCTGTTGCACCAACTCTAGAAACTGCTTTTGGGTTTAAAGCCGATTCAACAACGGCCAAATATTTTATTTCTAACGGAATATTGTTTTTAGCTAATTCTTCTTCAAAAAGCGGAAAATAATACTGAGAAACACCTAATAATCGTTCGAATGATTTTCGTCTGTTTTTTAAGAATGACTTGATAACGTTTTCTAAACCAATATTGTATTCAATGTTAAATGGCGATTTCTCATCCATTTTCTTAAGTCGTTCTTTCAATAATTCTGTTGGTAATTCGAAATCTACTTTTTGATCAACATCTACATTTTTGATATCGGTTATCATGTCGTTGTAGAGGTCTAAAGAAGCTAAATCTTTCATCCAAAGACTGTCAATACACGAAGCCATTTCATCGTTAACGAAAGTCGCTTTTATAGAATCTAAATAGGAAATCTTAACTTCTTTTTTAACAATCGAATCTTGCTGATTTAGTGTTTCTTGTCCGTAAAACGAAGCCGAAGCCACTAAAAGAAGCGTTGTTATTTTATTTTTTATAGTCATATTTTATTTTTTGTCAATAGTAAAAACGTTGCTGTTAAAAAACACAGAAATGCAAACTTACTGATATATAACGTATTAAATTGTTTAATTATTGTTAAAGTGGTCAAATTAGTCTAAAATTGCTTGAATTCCTGGTAAAATTCTTCCTTCAAGCATTTCTAGCATTGCTCCGCCACCAGTAGAAACGTAGCTCATTTTTTCTTCCAATCCGAATTGTTTTACGGCTGCAACTGAGTCGCCACCACCAACTAGAGAAAATGCTCCGTGCGCAGTTGACTCGGCTATATACTCGCCTAAAGAAATTGTGCCGTTAGCAAAATTTGGCATTTCAAAAACGCCTAATGGTCCGTTCCAAAGAATGGTTTTAGAATCCATTATTACTTTTCTAAAATTTTCTAAAGATTTTGGTCCAGCGTCAAGTCCTTGCCATCCGTCAGGAATTTCTCTAACATCAACTATTTGAGTTTGCGCATCATTTGCGAAAGCGTTAGCTGCTACAACATCAACAGGAATATGAATTTGAACACCTTTTTCTTTAGCTTTTTGAAGAATTTCTAATGCCAAATCTAGTTTGTCGTCTTCACAAATAGAATCGCCAATTTTTCCGCCAAGAGCTTTTACGAATGTAAACGTCATGCCGCCACCAAGAATCATGTGATCAACTTTGTCTAAAATATTTTCGATTACAGTTATTTTAGATGAAACTTTAGAACCGCCAAGAACTGCCGTTACTGGTTTAACAGAATTATTTAAAACTCTGTTCAGACTTTCAATTTCTTTAGCTAAAAGTAATCCGAAACATTTTTCGTTGGGAAAAAATTGTGCAATAATAGTTGTTGAAGCGTGTGCACGGTGTGCTGTACCAAAAGCATCATTCACATAAATAGTTCCAAGTGAAGCTAATTCTTTTGCGAAAGCTACATCACCAGCTTCTTCTTCAGGATAAAATCTTAAATTTTCTAGGAGTAAAACTTGTCCTGGTTGTAAATTGGCAGCTGCATTTTGAGCTACTTCACCACGACAATCTGTAGCAAAAATAACGTCAACTCCAAGTACTTTTGAAGTTGTGTCAACTATATGTTTTAATGAATATTGCTCTTCTTTTCCTTTAGGTCGACCTAAGTGCGACATTAAGATTACGCTTCCGCCATCGGCTAGAATTTTATCAATTGTTGGCTTTGCGGCTTCAATTCTGTTTACATCTGTAACATTAAAATTTTCGTCTAGTGGAACATTAAAATCTACTCTAATTAATGCTTTTTTATTATTGAAATTGAAGTCGTTTAAAGTTTTCATTGAATTTACAGAATTAGTTTATACTATTTTGCAAATATAACGAATTTTGATTTTAATAAAAAATAGTGCTTCTAAGTCGACTTTTGTTAGTCTTCATCCTCATCATCTAAGCGCATGAACACACTTTTATTACCAAAAACATTGGCTTTAATTTCGATATCGTTCATTATAGACGGAAACATGTTTCTCCTTTCTTTAATAGATTTATAAATTCCGTAAATTATTAAATTAATCGTCATTGGAAGTAATTGTTTGGCTGTTATTATTTATTGATAAAATCCAAATTTTATCTTGATAACTATTATTAATCTTTGATAAATAAAGGTTTATGGCTTCTTGCTCGTTTTCAACTTTTTCTAAATAAACGTATTTGTAATCATTTAATTTATTTACTAAAAGTTTCGGATTTAATCCTTTATTTTTTAATGTACTCATGAAATTGGTTGAGTTTTCTTTTACTGAAAAAACGTTGGCTACTAAATAATAACCTTTAGATTCACCTGGAATGGAAACAACTTGAATTTCAAATGGTGCTTTTACTTTAACTTCTTGAGTTTTCTCAGGAATTGCCTTTTGATTTTTAGATTCGGCAATTAAATTATTGTTGGTTTTGTTTAGCGCTAAAATCTGCATTCTTTCGCTGTAAGTATCGTTCAATTTTGACATAAATAAGTTAATCACTTCATCTTGCTTGTCTACTTTTTTAAGATAAACATATTTGTAATTGTTCAATGTATTATTAAAAAAATCAGCTTGTATTTTCTTTGATTTTAAGTAAGCAATAAATTCTAGTGCTTTTTGTTCGGTTTTAAAAATATTTGCTATTAAATAATATCCCGATGATTGGTTGGCAACAGATAGAATTTGAACTTCAATTATTTTATTTTTCGAATCTATCTCTGTGTTTTTGCTTATTCTATTAAAAGATGATGTGGTTTTGTAATCTTCAATAAGAAAATCGTTATTAGCTGGAATAAATTTAATTGTGTAATCATTAGTTGTTACTTTTATAGCCTTATCAACTGTTGAGGAAGTCAAATCGGCATTGGCTTCAGATGATTTATTAGCCGGAGAAACGTCAACATTAAAAGCTGAGAAAAACATAAAACATCGATCGCCTTCGGATTTTAACCTAAGAATTGCTTTATTTGAATTATTAGCAATCACTGAATTATTTGGATTTGGAATTGTAAACAAGCAATTATCATATCCTAATGTGTTTTTACTATCGGGAAATCTATTCATGAAGTTTTGATTTTCAATAGTTATTGAGCTATTAAAAAAATTATTTGTTTTTCTAATTGGACTATTTAACGAGGTAAAATCCTTATATTCATCTGTACTAAAAAGCAACTCATCACCAATTAAACCGCTATCGCCTTCAAGTATTGCGCAGGCAAATTTGGCAGTTACGTTTCCGGTTGGTAAAGCATTAAATCCGTTAAAAACAATATCTGTAGGTTTCTCTGTAACTTCTGTAAAACCATCATAACTGGTAATAAATTTTCCGGTCATGCTTTCGTCTTCATAAACCACAAAAATAGTCCAACCTGCAGAAACTCCGCCAATTAAAGTGCCTTGCGTAGCTTTAACATTTGCAACAGTGTAAACTCCGGTTGGATTTGGCGTATTTTTTAAATAATTAGTAATGTTGGCATAAACAGCATAAGGAGCAAAATCTTTAAGTTCTTTTTGATTTAATCCATCAAAAATTGTTTGTCCAGAAATATCAATATAGTTTTCTTGATTTGGAAGTTTCAATTTTATAGTAGAAAAAAATTCTCTGTTGGCATCAGTAGCGATAAATTTTTCATCACTTTTTTGAATTCCGGCGTTATACTTGTAGGTTGCAGACCAATAAAGTCCTGCATAAATGATTTTTTTGTTTTCTGGTTTGTCAAAAAATAACTGTGCGCTGCTTGATGAAAAAGTTGATTCATCGTCATCAATATCAATATATTCCATATTAAATTCATCATTTAATTTGGCAGAATTGGTTTGATTGTAGTAAGGTTCATTAGAGCTGTTGTTGTAATCAACTCTGTTTACAATATTATTGGCAATTACAGTCATAT
The DNA here is from genome assembly GCF_028867965.1 of Flavobacterium sp. SUN046. Taxonomy (GTDB): domain Bacteria; phylum Bacteroidota; class Bacteroidia; order Flavobacteriales; family Flavobacteriaceae; genus Flavobacterium. The sequence goes on along the minus strand of NZ_JAPQNT010000001.1, from coordinate 602,564 downwards.
CTCCTCTCACAAAACCTTGATATCGCATTTTAAATGGAACCGAAGGCTGAGCAAATAAAATCGAAAAACAAGAAAATAAAACGAAAGTAAATCCTGATAATTTTATGGTTTTTGTTTTCATGATAATTTGTTTTTAAGAATAACTATTTTAAAAACTAAACTCTATTTGATTTTAACATTTCAAAATTAAAGCAAATATCGTTAAAGTGTTTATTTTTATCGTTGAAAAGTATTAATGTAAATAAAAAATAGTATTTTTCTTATTTATAATATGATTTTATGGTGTTTTTCGTAGGTGTTTTTTGATTAATATTATTCACTAATAACTTTTTTCTGTTATCTTTGCTTATGCAGTTTTCAGAAATACTTGGTCACGAACACATTAAAAATCACTTGATTAAGAGCGCAAGTCAAGGTAGAATTCCGCATGCTCAATTATTTATTGGACCAGAAGGAACAGGAACGTTAGCTATGGCAATTGCTTATGCTCAATACATTGTTTGCCAGAATAAAGGTTCTGAAAATTCGGGCGAAAATGAAGCCTGTAACCTAAAGTTCAATCATTTACAGCATCCTGATTTGCATTTTGTATATCCAACTGTTACAACCGATGAAATTAAAACCAAACCTAAAAGCCTAGACTTCTTGCAAGATTGGAGGCAATTTATAGTTGAAAATCCTTATGGTGGTTTGTTTGAATGGTACAAAGTTTTAGGCGTTCAAAACAAGCAAGGCGAAATTCGTGTTGATGATGCACAGGAAATTTTAAGAGCATTATCATTAAAATCTCTCGAAGGAAGTTATAAAATCATGATCATCTGGATGGCAGATAAAATGAATATAGCTGCGTCAAATAAACTACTAAAACTTCTTGAAGAACCAACTGATAAAACAGTTTTTATTTTGATTTCTGAAAATGAAGAAGATATTATTCAAACCATTCGTTCACGTTGTCAAGTTTTGCATTTTAATGGTTTGTCAGAAAGTGTAATTTCAAATGCTTTGGTTTCACGTGAAAATATTGATGAAAAATTGGCTTTTAAAATTGCACATCAAGCACAAGGAAATTACAGCAAAGCACTGAATTTATTGCATGAAGACAATGATGAATTGCCATTTGAAAGATGGTTTGTTGATTGGGTTCGTGCTGCATTTAAAGCCAAAGGAAATGCCGCGGCGATTCAAGATTTAATTTCTTGGAGTGAACAAATTGCAAGTTTAGGACGCGAAGCACAAAAAAAATTTTTGAACTATTGTATTGAAATGTTTCGCCAAGCATTATTGCTAAATTATCAAGCAGAAAAATTAGTTTATATAGAGCCGGTTTCTGATTTCAAACTCGAAAAATTTGCACCTTTTATTACCGGAAATAACATTACCGAGATTTTTAAAGAACTTTCAGATGCTTCCTATCACATTGAACGCAATGGAAATGCTAAGATTATTTTAACCGATTTATCTATAAAACTAACACGTTTAATTCATAAAAATTAAGTCATGAACAATACAGCTTCGGTTTTGGTTTTGGTTTTTCTTGCTATCACATTTATCATGTCGGCACACGAAAAAATTTTTCATTGGAATGATAGCATGTCATGGATGAAACCGCATTTTGAAAAGACTATTTTAAAAAACTATGTGCCTATTGCTGCAGGAGTTTTAGTTTTTTTCGAATTGCTTGCCGGAATTTTGTGCATTGTTGGAATTGTAGAATTGTATATTAATGGCGGAAGAATGTTTGGTTTTTATGGTGCAGTTTATTCTTGCATTACATTACTTTTTATGCTATTTGGTCAGCGATTGGCGAAAGATATTGATGGAGCTAGGACTATTGCTATATATTTTGTTGTCGCAATTTTGGGTGTTTTTTGGTTGAGTTGAATATTCTTAAACATTCAAACTAGCTTTGAACATTCTTAATTCTTCCCAAGAAAAAGCATCGCCTAGTTGTTCTTTCATTGGTGTTAAAGATTCTTCTTTATAACCATAAAACGCTTTTGTTAGAACTTCAATTTTATCTTCTGGCAAAATATCGTTTATGCTAACTGCTTTATCTTGAATGAGTTTTGTGAAATGTCCTAAAATAGTTCCAACTGTTAGTTTTCTCAAATTTGCAATTTCTTCTATCGAATTATTGTCAATCCATAATTCATAAGTGATTTGCGATGTTGCTTTCTTCGTTTCTTTGGTTTTTTTAGTTTTAGAGTAGCGTTCAACATCAAGTTCATCTTCAATTAGAGTGATATTCAAACTTTTGAATTTTTCTCTTATTAATTCTAATTTCTTGATTTTGTATTGCTTAATATCTTGTGAATCTAATTTATCTTTCGAAATTGTTTCTCCTTTAACAACAGTTTCCATCAGTAACTTCGCTTTCATTAATCGTAAAACTGCCTTAATTTGCAAGTCTTCTAAAACCAATAATTCTTCATAAAAAGCTTTTACTTTTTTAATTCGGTTTACTTCTTCAATTTTCCATAAAACTTCATAAACCAAATTGTCTAATGGTTGTAAAAAGTAATTAAAAGCAGCTTGAATTCGTTCATTTATATATTGAAAATCAAGATTTTCAGAGAATAATTTATTCAATTGTGAAATGAATTTTCTTGAAGGTTCAATTAGTTTTTCAATCTCATCAGTTTGATTTTTAGCCCAAATGGAATGTTTTGTCTTTTCCGAAGCATCTGATTTTTCGTTATAACTGTACAAATGATTGCGCCATTCTTGCGCTAAAATTATCCAATCGAAACTGTTAACTAAATAACTATGAATGAAGTTTTTAGTTTCTAAATGCAATGATTTTTCCAATACTTCAACCGAAGCTTTATTATTAGAATAATCCATCACATCTTGATCGTTTGAAATGCCATTCATTCGCAACGGAGAAAGCAAAATTAAGCCATTTAACGAGCGTAAACGCGAAAGTGCTACATACGCTTGTCCAGGCAGAAAAACTTGCGAAACATCAAGCGCAGCTTTGTCAAATGTCAATCCTTGACTTTTATGAACCGTTATTGCCCAAGCCAATTTTATCGGATAATGCGTGAACGTACCTAAAACATCTTCAATAATTTCTTTAGTATTTTCATTTATCGAATAGCGAATATTTTCCCATTCATATTTTTCAACTTCAATGGTTTTATTTTCATCAGGAAAATGTATTAAAATTTCGGCTTCTGATAATGATTTTACAATTCCCATTTTGCCATTAAAAAATTTCTTTTCTGGCGACAAATCGTTTTTTATAAACATGATTTGCGCTCCAATTTTAAGTTCTAACTTTTCTTCTAATGGATAAATTTTATCTGGAAAATCGTCTACAATTGAAGCTTTATAAATCCATGATTTTCCTTCTAAATCTTGTATCGATTGAAAATTTATTGAATCTGCCTTTGCATTATGTGTTGTTAATGTTATGTAACCTTTATTGGCTTTTAAATCAAAATTTGGTTGCACGAATTCATTCAAATTTTGAATATCAACTTGTGTAATTTGATTATTTCGCAAATTATTTAAAATGGAAATAAATCGATCATCAGTTTGACGGAAAATTTTCGATAATTCAATATATAACGGCGGATTTTGCTCGATTACATGCGCGTGAAAAAAGAATTTTCCTTTGTAATAATTGCGTAAAGTGCGCCATTCTTCATCTCGAACAACTGGCGGAAGTTGCAACAAATCGCCAATAAAAAGTACTTGAACGCCGCCAAAAGGATTGCTTTTTTTACGAACAGATTGCATCATAAAATCCATTGCATCCAATAAATCAGATCGCAACATACTGACTTCATCAATAATTAGCAATTCCATATTTTTAATTACGGCTTTCTTTAAACCACTCATTTTGAAATGTCTACGCAAAGTTGCACGACTTTCAAACTTTGAATTATCAGTAAATTGTGGTGATGAATTATCGGGCAAAAATCCTCCAAAAGGCAGTTGAAACATTGAATGAATTGTAACGCCACCAGCATTTAAAGCTGCAATTCCTGTGGGCGCAACTACAACTGTATTTTTATGTGTAGTTTTAATTATCTCTTTGAGAAGAGTTGTTTTTCCGGTTCCAGCTTTACCGGTTAGAAAAACCGAGCGGTTGGTTTGGTTAATGAATTGCAAAACGTATTTTGCTTCGGCTGATATATTTTCCATGGCTTATATTTAATTAGCAAATATAAAATATTGTCTTTCAATATACAAACAAAAAAATGCCTTCGATTAGGAAGGCATTCTATATCTTAGTTTAAAAACTATTATTTTTTAGCTTCTTTTTTATCGGCTGATTTTTCTTCTTTTTTAGCTTCAGATTTGTATTTATCATTCACTATTTTGATAAGATCTTTAGTAATATCATATTGATCTTTAGAATATAAAACAGTAGCTGCTTCACCTGTTCCAAACACATAATCATATCCTTTTTCTTTACCGTATTCTTTAAATATTTTTTTATATTTAATTACTAGAGTGTCCATTTCAGCACCGTGTTGCCCTTGAATTTGTTGTAAAACACCTTGTTGAGCATATTGAATTTGCTGCTGTCTTTGCTGAATTTCACCATATTTTTGTTGTGCCCAAGCTTGACCATTTTTCTTAGCATTTGACTCAAATGAAGCTTTGTCTGCTTCTAATTTATCAACTTCAACTTTAATTTGACTGTCTTTTTCATCGGCGATTGCTTCGTATTTTGATTTTAAATCTTTAGCCTCTGTTGATTCATCTAATAATTTATTAGTATCTATATAAGCAGTTTTAAAATCTTTTGCTGTTGTAGTTTGGTTACAAGAAATAATTGAAGCCGAAAGTGCAAGAATTGCGATTATTTTTTTCATTAGTGTTATTTGTAATTTTTAAATTTTGCCAAAAGTATAAAAATTTATTCTGAAATAATAAAAAGTTGTAAAATTGACCTTTTTTAGTTATATAATTGATTGTTATTGTTTTTAAACTTGGTATAATAAAATTCTATTGAAAACGGCTTTAAATAAATCGATTTAAGAAACTTTCTAAATTTATCCATACAAATACGTGTTTGTTACCAATTTGATTAAAAGAGCTGTTTTAAATTAATTTTTAGCGTTTTTTATCACATAAATATGCGATGAATATTCTGAATTTTGATTTCCTTTCCAATTTGACTTCAATCCGATGTAAAACGCTTTAATGAAATTCATTTTACCGGTTTTATATTTTTCAGATAATAAACTAACATAAAAACTATCAAATTTCATTGGAAGTACTTTTGTCAATTCTAATTTTTCCTTAGCGAATAATTTTTTAATAGCTGTTTTAGAAAAATGCCATAAGTGAATTGGAATATCATAAGCCGCCCAAAAATGACCGTAGTGATTGGCGTCAAATGATTTGAAATTTGGAACCGCAACAATAATTGTTCCGTTTGGCTTTATTAATCTTTTTAATTCTGCTATTTGATTTTCTAAATCAGGAACGTGTTCTAAAACGTGCCACATTGTGATTATATCAAATGAATTATTTTCTAACTCAGATAGTTTTTCTACAAATGAAACTCCTTTATTTTTAGCAATCGCTTTAGCTTTATCGCTTGGTTCAATTCCGATTGTTTGCCAACCATTATTTTTAGCAACAGATAAAAAGTCGCCTACGCCTGCTCCAATATCTAAAATTCTTCCTTTTTGAGATTCTGAATTGATTAATTTTAATTTGTTTTTTAATGCAATCCCTTTTACAAATTGGTACATTTTTTCAAACAATGATTTATTTCCATCGGTATGTGAAATATAATCTACGCTTTCATAATAACTCGGTAGTTTTTCTAAACTCGGTTGCGGATGCGTAATTAGCATATCCAATTCGTAATCATAAAGCAACTCGAAAGTTTCTTGAGAAACCGAATAATCTTTTACTTTTAAAAATGGTTTTGTTTTTGAAATATCCATTAAATTCTCTTATTTTATAGGCATTGACAAAGTTAGTTTCACGTGGAACATTATAATTTTAGATATTTAATATCAAATATCTAAAATCTAATATTTTTATCTTCCCATGTAAATTAGCAATACCGAAATATCACTTGGCGAAACGCCACTAATTCTTGATGCTTGCGAAATTGTGACTGGTCTTATTTTACTAAGCTTTTGTTTTGCTTCAATTGACATTGATTTGATTTTTTCATAATCAAAATCTTCTGGAATTTTCATGTCTTCTAGACGCGTTAATTTATCGGCGTTGTTTCTTTCTTTTTCGATATAACCCGAATACTTAACATTGATTTCAGCTTGTTCCATGATTTCTTTATCTAAATCATGTTCGTCAATATATTTTTGAACTTTATCAAACTTTACAAAATCAGTCAAATCAATTTGCGGACGCGAAAACACTTTAAACATTTTATCTGATTGATTCATTGGAGCACTTCCTTTTGCTTCTAAAATTGGGTTTGCTTCTTCAATAGTTACGCTTGTTTCCTTAAAGAAATCTACCATAGCATTGCTTTTAGCAAATTTGTCTTCCATTCTACGCATTCTCTTTTCGGAAGCTAAACCAATCTCAAATGATTTCGGAGTCAAACGATGATCGGCATTATCTTGACGCAACAAGGTTCTGTATTCAGCTCTTGAAGTAAACATTCGATAAGGCTCTTCTGTGCCTTTAGTGATTAGATCATCAATTAGTACGCCAATATACGCTTCATCGCGTTTCAAAATCATTGGAGGTTGTTCTTTAACTTTCAATGCAGCATTTATTCCAGCCATCATTCCTTGAGAAGCGGCTTCTTCATATCCAGTTGTTCCGTTAATTTGACCAGCAAAATACAAACCTTCAACTAACTTAGTTTCTAATGTATGTTTCAATTGCGTTGGTGGAAAATAATCATATTCTATAGCGTAACCCGGACGAAAGAATTTTACTTTTTCGAAGCCAGCTACAGAACTCAATGCTTTAAATTGAACATCTTCTGGAAGCGATGTTGAAAATCCATTTACATAAACTTCAACAGTATTCCAACCTTCTGGTTCAACAAATAATTGGTGGCGTTCTTTATCTGCAAAACGATTTATTTTATCTTCAATTGAAGGACAATATCTTGGTCCGAGAGATTTAATTCTTCCGTTAAACATTGGCGAACGATCAAAACCTTCTCTTAAAATATCATGAACTTGCAAAGAAGTATACGTCATGTGACATAACTTTTGATGCGTCAACGGTTTCGTTTCATCAGAGTAAGAAAATTTATCTGGATTTACATCGCCTGGTTCTTCAATCATTTTAGAATAATCTAACGATCGTCCATCAACTCTTGGTGGCGTTCCTGTTTTCATTCTTCCTGATTCAAAACCTGCATTTACTAAATCTTCGGTAATTCCATAAGCCGCACTTTCACCAGCTCTGCCTCCACCGAATTGTTTTTCTCCAATATGAATTAATCCATTTAAAAAAGTTCCATTAGTTAAAACAACAGAACTAGCTTTGATTTCGATTCCAAGAGATGTTTTCACACCTTCAATTTTACCGTTATTGATTATCAAACCCGAAACCATTTCTTGGTAAAAATCTAAGTTTGGAGTTCGCTCTAACATCAATCGCCATTCTTCTGAAAAGCGCATTCTGTCTGATTGAACTCTTGGCGACCACATTGCTGGACCTTTTGATTTATTCAACATCTTGAATTGAATAGCGGTTTTGTCAGAAATAATTCCTGAATAACCACCAAGCGCATCAATCTCACGAACAATTTGTCCTTTGGCAATTCCGCCCATTGCAGGATTACAAGACATCTGCGCAATATTCTGCAAACTCATTGTCACCAACAACGTAGAACAGCCCAGATTTGCAGCAGCAGCAGCAGCCTCACAACCGGCATGACCAGCACCAACAACTATAACATCGTATTTTTCTAAAAACATTTTATTTGCTACAGACTTTGAAAACAAAATCTGATTTAATTGTTATTGTTCCACGTGGAACGTTTGTAAAATTTAATTCTGAAACTTAGAAATTCAATTAATGTTCCACGTGAAACATTAAGATTTTTTCATCTTCTTTTTGACGCATTAAAGTCTCATCTTCTTCTGACTTATCTTTGTAACCAGCGTAATGAAGTATGCCATGAACAATAACTCTTTTCAATTCTTCATCGAAAGAAACACTGAAATCATGTGCGTTTTCTTTAACTCTATCAATAGAAACGAAAATATCACCGTGTAATTCGTTTCCTACAGAGTAATCGAAGCTAATTATGTCGGTATAATAGTCGTGATCGAGATATTGCTTGTTAATTTCAAGTATATAATCATCATCACAAAATATGTAATTGATATCGCCTTCCTTTTTGTTTTCAGATAGAATAACTCTTGAAATCCATGAAGAAAATTGCTCTTCGTTATCAAGTTGAAACTCTACTTCGTAATTGAAACTAATCATTTGTTTTAAAATATTCTTGAACTTTTTGATTAAAATTCGAGCGCAAAGGTAATGTTTGTCGGTTTAAAATTTCTACACTATTCAAATATTCTTGCAGACGCGTTGGTAACGCATTTGTGGAATTGGTAAATTCTTTCTTATTCGTTTCCGATTGACGCTTTTTTTCTTCTCCTTGTTGTTGAACTGCTTTATCTAACTTTAATAGTTCGTATTTTAAATTTAACATCTTTTGCAATACATCATTATTAAAACCTTTATTCAAAAGTTGCTTTTCAATTTGTTTCATTTGATCTAAAGCATTCTGACCTTGACCGCCTAAACCTTGTTTGTTTAATTCATTTTGTAGCGCTTCACGCAATTGTTGCTGTTCTTTATAAATCTCCATTATAGCTTTAGCGTCGCCTTCACCATCTTGTCCGTTTTCACCATCTTTCTTACCTTGACTGTTTCCGCCATTTCCACTTTGACCAGACTTTCCATCTTTGCCTTTTCCATCTTTTCCGTCTTTACCTTCTTTTTGTCCTTCTTTACCGCCTTCTTTTTCACCCTCTTTTCCAGAACTTCCTTCGCCAGGTTTTTGGCCAGGTTTCATTCCTTTTTTTGCTTTTTCACCTAAACCATCTTGCTTTTTAATAATATCTGGTAACTGCATTTCTCCTTGACCTTGACCGGGTTTTGGCTTGCCTTTTCCTGAACCCGACATTGACATTGACATTTGCATGTTGTTTAACGTTGAAGCCAACATATCAGCAAGTTTATTAGCGGCACTTGTTGCAAATTGCTGGTGAGAAACTCCTTTAGGAACATTTGCATCTGCCAAAGTTTCTATAGCTTTATCAACGTTGTATTGTACATTTCCAACTTCGGTCGTGACTTCTTCTGCTATCTTTGGATTACGTAATGAAAGTGCAAATAAACTATCATCAACATGTTTGAATTCTTGTTTTAAATCTTGTTGAATTTTGAGATTTTTATTGAATGATGGCGAACCTCTTTTCAACCCTTTAAACTGTTTCATTACATCTTCTTGAGAAAAAGAATACGCCAAAAGATTGTCTAAAATTTGACGTAACATTTCAATATCTTCTACCATTTGATCTTGTTCACTAGATTCCATACTTGCTTGCATGTCCTGACTCATTTGCTTCATTTTCTTAGAAGCGCTTTTTTGTTTTGGCTTAGCTCCTGCTTTGGAATCTTTCTTCAATTGATCTGAAGCATTTTTTAAATCTTCGTCAATACTTTTCTCCTTTGGAGCTGTATCTGGCAGTTCAACTGGTGTTTTTAATTCTTTATTGTCTTTGTCTAGTTCTTTTAATTCTTCTTGTATCTTATCAAATTCTTTGTTGATTTCGTCTTGTTTTTCAGTCGAATTCTCTTTGTCATTATCAGATAATTTGTCTTGCTTTTCAGAAAGTTTGTCTAATTTATCGGCAATTTGTTCAGCTTTCTTTTCAACATAATATTTCTTGGTAAGTTCTACTAATTGCTGTAAACTTTTGGTTTGATTTTTACTTTGTTGTTTAAGTTTGTCCATTTTCTCGAACAGCTCTTCTTTCTCTAATTTTTCATTTAGCTTTTGTAATTCTTCTAAAAGCTTTTTATTTTTTTCTAAATCTTTATCCACTTTTTCAAGTCTGTCTTTTAAAAGTTCTTTAACTTCATCTTTCTTTTCTGTTTTGACTTTGTCGAGATTGTCTTTCATTTTCTCAGCAAAGTTCTTCATCATTTCATCTTGCTGTTTTTGTTTATTCAAGAAATCATTAACTTTTTGTTGTTCTTTGAATTCAAGATTGTCTTTTTCTTTTCCCATTTTTTGCAACTTCTCCATTTCGTTCAATTGCTTATCTTGAGTTTTTAAAGATTTTTCTAAAGAATTAATGTTGTCATTTTGTTGTTGTAAAACCTGATCTTCTTTTTCAGATTCAGTTGCAATTCTATTGGAGAATACAGATGATTTTGAGCTTTTAAAATTATGTAAAGCATCATTGTCAAAAATCTCAAAATAATATTCATACGAAACTCCTTGTTCCACAGGAAGATTACTCGGAAAAGCAAATACAAATTGGTCATAAACATCTCGTTTTACAGCAATTGTTCCACGTTTGGCAACACTCGGTTTATCTTTTGGATAATAAACAACTTGCAATTTGGACAAACCATAATCATCAGAAACTTGTCCTAAAACATAGTTTTTTTCAATTTTAAGACTATCTGGCGCATTACCAACAGATATCGTTGGAAATTGATCTTTAACAACAGAAATCTGATAATTTAACTTCTCATAATTTTGAACTTTAGAATTAGAAGTAACAATTTGATAGTCTGTATTTTGTGTAATATTTTTAGATAATAAAAACTGATTTTCTTGTTTAGTAAATGAATATTTTGCTGAAGCATCCAACCATTCCACTTTTTGAGTTGCCAACGTATTCATTCTCCAAGTTACACGCGTTCCTTCAGGTAAAACTGCGTTTCCTGTTCCTTTAATAACTTCAGATTTTTTATTCAAATATCCCGGGAAATTCAAAACCATCTCGAAATTTGCAATTGATGGAACAGTTACGACATTCAATTCATATTCATTCGAAGAAACATCATTGGCTTCAATATGAAATTCTAGGCTTTCTTTAGGCTTCGAAATCACAAATTGAAATTCGCCGGCTTTATTGCTTTCCATAAAATAACTTTCATTTCCAATAAAAATCATCGCATTTTCTGGAACAACTTTACCAACGGTTTTAACTTTTAGAATGAAATCTTGATTTTGTTCAGTTTGTAAATCTTTATTTAAAAGTTGAAATTCAAATGGTGCTGGTGGCAAAAATTGCTCTTTGTAATGCACCACACGATTGAAACTTTGTGATATAAAATTACTGTTTCCGCTTAAATAAAAGAACGCAAAAAACAAAATTGGAATGATTGCAAGTGGTAAATATTTTCTATTCTTTCCAAAATTAATAGCGTTTCCAAACGGAATTGGTTGCAACGTATTGGCTTTTTGATCAATCGAAGCCAGTAATAATTCCGATTTATTTTGATCTTGAGATAATTGTAAAAAGTTTGTTAGCTTATCGCCTACTTCACTAAAATGATTTCCAATGATTTTGGATGCGTCGTTAAAATCAATTCCTTTTTGAAGTTTGAACAACTTGAATAAAGGAAATAATATAAATCTTAAAAGCAGAAAAAGTTCCACAACAATAAACGTCCAAAACAAAACCGTTCTAGCTGTTGGTTTTAACCAAAGAAAATATTCTACAAAAAGTGTAAAAAGAAAATACAATAAACCAATTCCGACGAAGAAAATGGTTCCACGTAGCAATTCGTTTGTGTAAAACTTCTTAATAAACTGTTCGAGTTTACTGTAAATTATATTCTGATTTTCCAAAATTGTTAATACTTTGTTTATAACCGATAAAAATACAAATTTATACGTAGCATCAAAGTTAAATATTTGCAAAAAGGATTTTCGAATAAAAGGGTGTCAAGATTTGAGTAATAAGTATTAAGATTTTTGAAGTTGATTTTTGAAATTGAAATTGACTTTTGAAATCGTATCTTTGTATTAAATTTTACAATCATGTCTAAACAAGTTCGTGTGCGTTTTGCACCAAGTCCGACTGGACCTTTACATATTGGCGGTGTTCGTACTGCCTTATTCAATTATTTATTTGCCAAAAAAAACAATGGTGTTTTCTATTTGCGTATTGAAGATACCGATCAAAATCGATTTGTTGAAGGTGCTGAACAATACATTCTTGAAGCTCTAGATTGGTTGGGAATTGCGCCAAGTGAAACGGTTGGAAAAAACGAAAAATTTGGGCCTTACCGACAATCAGAACGAAAAGATTTGTACAAACAATATGCGGATCAATTGATAAATTCGGGTTGGGCGTATTATGCTTTTGATACAGCTGAAGCTTTAGATGCACATAGAAAACAACACGAAGCCGAAGGAAAAACATTCATCTACAACTGGCACAATCGCGACAAATTAGATACTTCTTTAGTTATTTCAAAAGAAGAAACTGAAAAAAGAATAACCGCTGGTGAAGATTTTGTTATCCGATTTAAAACGCCTGTAAATGAAACGTTGCATTTACAAGATATTATTCGTGGCGATATAAAATTTGAAACTAATTTATTAGACGATAAAGTTTTGTTCAAATCGGATGGAATGCCGACGTATCATTTAGCGAATATTGTTGACGACCATTTGATGGAAACTTCGCATGTAATTCGTGGTGAAGAATGGTTGCCAAGTATGCCATTACACGTTTTATTATATAAAGCATTTGGTTGGGAAGCACCAGAATTTGCACATTTACCTTTAATTTTAAAACCAGTCGGAAACGGAAAATTATCCAAACGTGATGGCGATAAATTAGGATTTCCTGTGTTTCCTTTAGAGTGGAAAACCGAAGAAGGAATTTCATCTGGATATAGAGAAAACGGATTTTTCCCAGAAGCTGTTGTTAACTTTTTAGCTTTATTAGGTTGGAATGACGGAACAGATCAAGAGCTATTTTCATTAGAAGAATTAGCCGAAAAATTTGATTTGAATAGAGTTCATAAAGCTGGAGCAAAATTTGATCCAGAGAAAAATAAATGGTTTAATCATCAGTATTTGCAGAAGCAAAGTGATGAAAGTTTGGCTAAATCATTTGAAAAAATTTTGAACGAGAATGCTTTATTCAATAATATTGAATTAACTGATAAAGGTGGATTACTAATTTTAAGCAATGAAAAATTAACAAAAATCGTTTCCTTGATAAAAGAACGTGCTAATTTTGTTTCTGAATTTTATGAATTATCAGATTATTTCTTTATTGCTCCTACTTCTTATGATGAAAAAGCGGCTAAAAATTGGAAAGAAGAAACTCCGAATTTAATACAACAATTAATTTCGGTATTAGAAAATATTGGCGATTTTACATCTGTAAATATTGAAACTATTGTAAAAGATTGGATGACAAAAAACGAAATTGGAATGGGAAAAGTAATGCAACCTTTTCGTTTGAGTTTGGTTGGTGCTTTAAAAGGTCCGCATCTTTTTGATATTGTTGAATTGATTGGAAAAGACGAAACTATTAAGCGATTGGAAAAAGCGATTGCAAGTTTAAAGCTTTAAATCAAAAAAAATACCGCAGATTCGCAGATTTTAGAGATAATCTGTGAATCTGCGGTTTTATTTTTTTACAAATTAAATATTATCTGACCGCTTAAAGTTCCAATGTTTCCTTTAAAATTTCTATTTCCGTTTAATAAAGTTAGTCCGTCTTGACTGTTTAAATTTCCAAAAACATTTGTAAAACCATATTCATAAAAAACAACTAGTCTAACTACTTTGCCACCAGCCGAAATTCCTACGTAAGCATTTCCGTTTATTTTAGAAACATCTACAATTTGATTGGCTCTTAATAAAGTTCCGTTTAAAATTTTATTTTCGTCTGTTCCGTTAATGCTCATTTTTCCATTTATTTGTAAAACGGGTCCAAAATCAAAAGAAACGTGATCCTTTACGACATTATAACTCAACAGTAATCTAACTTGAACGCCCGATAAACTATAATCGATATCTTGTTTTAAAGTAGATTCAAGCGAAAATTTGTTTACAAAAAACTGCATTCCGTAAATCATGCTCCAATTATTATAATAATTTCCTCTTACTGAAAGTCCGCCAGCAAAGCCATTTCCTGGTTTGGCACTAAAATTAGAACCAAATAATGTAGATTGATTTACACCGCCAGAAATTCCGATTCGATTTCCGTCACGATTTTCATATTGCGCAAAAGAAGAAAGTGAAACTAATAAAACAATTGCTAAAAAAAGGTTCTTCATAATAGATTGGTTAATTTGTAACAAACATACATTTTTATCGTATAATAACTACATAACCATTTAAAAAATATAAATATGAATCCAATTATTATTGTTTTATTAGTCTTAGGATTGTTTGTTTTTCTTTCATCGTTCTTTACTGTAAAACAACAAACGGCTGTAGTTATTGAGCGTTTTGGTAAATTTACAAGCATTAGAAATTCTGGTTTACAATTAAAACTTCCAATTGTAGATAGAATTGCTGGTAGAGTAAATTTAAGAATTCAACAACTTGATGTAATTATTGAAACACAAACAAGAGACAATGTGTTTGTGAAAATGAAAATCTCGGTACAATTTAAGGTAATTCCAGAGCACGTTTATGAGGCATTTTACAAATTAGAATATCCACATGATCAAATTACTGCTTACGTTTTTGATGTTGTACGTGCTGAAGTTCCAAAACTAATTTTAGATGAAGTTTTCGCTCGCAAGGATGATGTTGCAATTGCTGTAAAACGAGAATTGAATGAAGCAATGGTTTCTTATGGTTATGATATTATTAATACTTTAGTTACCGATATTGATCCAGATATTCAGGTAAAAAATGCGATGAACCGAATTAATGCTGCCGAGCGTGAAAAAACTGCAGCAATATTTGAAAGTGAAGCTCAACGAATAAGAATTGTTGCTAAAGCTAATGCAGAAGCAGAAAGTAAGAAATTACAAGGTCAAGGTATTGCCGATCAACGTAGAGAAATTGCTAAAGGTTTGGTAGAAAGTGTAGAGGTTTTGAATGCGGTTGGGATTAATTCTCAAGAAGCATCTGCGTTGATAGTAATTACACAACATTATGACACTTTGCAAGCGATTGGTGCAGATACAAATTCGAACTTGATTTTATTGCCTAATTCACCTCAAGCAGCTAGTGATATGTTGAACAGTATGGTGACTAGTTTTACTGCTTCAAATATTATTGGAGAACAAATGAAAAAACAAGCTCCAAGAGTTAAAAATAGAGATAATAAATCTTCTTTAGATTACAATCCGTCGGATACTTCTAATCCGACTGATCCAGCATAATATAAACTTTTGTTTAACAAAAAAGAGGCTTAATCGCCTCTTTTTCTGTTTATATACCAATTGAAAAGATACGGAATTGCCATTCTTAAAATCGTTCCATAAGTTCCTGAAAAAACTTGTTTGTATAGATTTCCAATAAACGATGCCGATTTAGACGGAAGAATTGCTTCTTTAGTTTTATCAATACTTAATAGCATTTTTTGATAGTGAATTTCTTTTTCTAATTTTAGAATTTCCAATTCACTTTCTATTTCAGCATAAGACGAATATTTTTTATTTTCCATAATTAGTCGTTAAAAAATATATCTGAGAATTTTTCCAAAATTGGACCTTCCACTATTTTGTCTTTTACTAAAAATAATAGTAATGCTAAAACTAAATAAATTCCAGAAACAATTAAAAATCCTATTGGATAACTATGAAATAAATTACCCAAAGCCATTGCTCCTGCAATTGAAATAAAAAGCAAAACAATCATCAAACACATCGCTATCAAGAAAAACTTAAGTATTAAAGTAGTTGATTTCATAGCTACTTTAAATCCCCAAAGTTTGTAATATGAAATACTGCTTTCTAGATATGCCTTTGCATTTTCTTGTATTGCATCGGTATTTTCTTTTAATTCTTCGAATGCCATTATTTTTGTAGTTTGGCGTTTTGTGCTTTCAACTCGGCTAATTTTTCTTCAAGAAAAGTGATTGCTTCTTCAGCTTTATAACTTGAATTGGAAAGTAATTCTTCAACCGTTTGTTTCAAATCTTCTTTACCATTAGTAAATTTTTCTTTGGCTTGTTCTTCTATATTATCCCATTTTGATTTTGCTTGATCTTTAAAATCATCGAAACCCTCTTTTATTTTCTCTCTAGTTTTTGAACCTTTATCTGGAGCAAATAAAATTCCGACTCCAACTCCTATCGCTGCACCTACTAAAAGTGCTAAAGCACCATTTGAATTTTTATCTGACATAACTTTTACATTTAATTTTAATAAAGTTACGGATTTTTCGAACATCATCATGTTAAATCAGCGTTAAACCAACAAAACTTATTTTAAAGCAATATTTTAAACGGTTATCAAATGAAATATATACGAAGTTATTTAATTTTAAAAAGTGCGATAAAATCGATTTATGAACTCCATTTTTGATAGTGAAAACAAATGATTTTTTAAATTACAATCAGAATTATCAATAATAGGAAAACCCAACATTTCTGCTGGGTTTGATATATAAAATCTATTTAAAATTATTCTTTGCTTTCCACTTTTGCCCAAGTATCTCTTAAGCCAACTGTTTTATTAAAAACTAATTTTTCTGCCGATGAATCTTTATCAACACAATAATATCCTAATCGTTGAAATTGAAATCTATCACCATCTTTTGCGGTTGCTAAACTTGGCTCTAAATATCCTGTGATAACTTCTAGCGAATTTGGATTAATATATTCTTTGAAATCTACTTCTTTATCACCATCTGGATTTTCATGAGTGAAAAGTCGGTCGTACAAACGAACTTCAGCTTGAATTGCATGTTGAATTGAAACCCAATGAATCGTTCCTTTAACTTTTCTTTGACTAGCTTCCGTTCCGCTTCCACTTCTAGAATCTTCATCATACGTACAATGAATTTCTGTAATAGTTCCATCTGAATCTTTTACAACTGATTCGCCTTTAATAATATAGGCGTTTTTCAATCGGACTTCGGTTCCAAGAGTCAAACGAAAAAATTTCTTATTGGATTCTTCTTGAAAATCTTCTCTTTCGATGTATAATTCTCTAGAAAATGGCACTTGACGGAAACCTAAACTTGCATCTTCTTGACTATTTTCTGCTTCAAGGCTTTCTTCTTTTCCTTCAGGATAATTGGTAATTACCAACTTCACCGGATTTAAAACTGCCATAACTCTTGGTGCCGTTTTGTTCAAATCTTCACGAACACAAAATTCTAAAAGCGAAACATCTATAAGATTGGTACGTTTTGCAATTCCAATTGTATTGGCAAAATTACGGATTGATGCTGGTGTATAACCACGTCTTCTCATTCCAGAAATTGTACTCATTCTAGGATCATCCCAAGATGTAACATGCTTTTCTTGAACTAATTGCAATAATTTTCTTTTTGAAACTACCGTATGTGAAAGATTTCTTCGTGCAAATTCTCTTTGTTTCGGACGCGTTTTAGATTCATCATATATTTGATTCAAAAACCAATCGTATAATTCTCTATGAGGTAAAAATTCAAGTGTACAAAATGAATGCGAAATTTGTTCTAAATAATCACTTTCGCCATGCGCCCAATCGTACATTGGATAAATACACCATTTGTCGCCAGTTCTGTGATGATGTGCGTGTAAAATTCGATACATAATTGGATCACGCATCAACATATTATTGGCGCCCATGCTTATTTTAGCACGAAGAATATGAGTTCCGTTTGGAAATTCACCGTTTTTCATTCTTTCGAATAAATCTAAATTTTCTTCAACAGAACGATTTCTGTAAGGTGAATCAGTTCCTGGTGTTGTTGGTGTTCCTTTTTGAATCGCCATTTCTTCAGAAGTTTGGCTATCAACATAGGCTTTTCCTTTTTTGATAAACTCAACCGCCCAATCGTATAATTCTTGAAAATAATCGGAAGCATAACATTCGTTAGCCCAAGTATATCCTAGCCATTCTACGTCTTTTTTAATAGCGTCAACAAATTCCTGTTCTTCTTTAGCCGGATTAGTATCATCAAAACGCAAGTTGACTGGCGCATTGTAATCAATTCCTAAACCAAAATTCAAACAAATAGCACTCGCATGCCCAACGTGCAAATAACCGTTAGGTTCAGGCGGAAAACGAAAACGAAGTTTATCATTTGATAATCCGTTTTTTAAATCTTCTTCTATGATTTGTTCAATAAAATTTAAAGACTTTTCTTCTGTTGACATAATTATTTTGTAATTTTAGCAAAGATAAAAATTTAGATGATAGAATAGAGAGAATAGAGAATAGATGTATTCTTTTTAAACTATTTTAACTGTAAACTATTTACTGAACACTGTATACTGAAATAATGGGAACAATTAAACTACAAAATATAAGAACTTTTTCGTTTCACGGCTGTCTTGAAGAAGAAGCTAAAATTGGATCTGATTATAGAGTTGACTTAGAAATTAAAACCGATTTACGTAAATCTTCCTTATCGGATGACTTAAAAGATACGGTTGATTATGTGCTTTTAAATAAAATAGTGGAAGAAGAAATGGCAATTCGTTCTAAATTATTAGAGCATGTTGCCAATAGAATTATTTTAAGAATATTTAAAGAAATACCATCGGTTTCACGAATTGTTTTGGCGGTATCTAAACTAAATCCGCCGATTGGTGGTGACGTTGAAGCGGTTACAATTGAAATGGAAGAATACAGAAACTAAGTTAGAAGCACAAGGTTGAAAGGACGAAATAGAAATTTTAAAAATTATTAATTATCAATTGTTAATTATCAATTGTTTTATATATTTGCAATCCAATAAATAATTGGCGTCGTGGCCGAGCGGCTAGGCACCGGTCTGCAAAACCGTCTACTCCGGTTCGAATCCGGACGATGCCTCTTCTTAAAATCCTCTCAATTGAGAGGATTTTTTTGTTCCAAATTTTTAGAAAAAATTAATTAAAGTATTGTTCGAATCCGAACGATGCCTCAAAAAGAGTTACAGAAATGTAGCTCTTTTTTTTATTTCTAATTTTTATAAAAAATTAATTAAAGTATTTTTCGAATCCGGACGATGCCTCTGAAAGAGTTACAGAAATGTAGCTCTTTTTTTTATTTCTAATTTTTTGAAAAAATTAATTAAAGTTATAATTGAAGTTGGAATTTTCGTTGCTTTTTTGTCATTCTGAGGCACGAAGAATCTCACTAGTAACTTACTTTATGTGATTTCTCCTTCGTCGAAATGACAAAAACTAGTAAATTTCTACTATTATTGAATTAGTTTTACAAATAAGTGCATTTATATTTACTGAAAATCTTATATCGCTTATAACTATTTCATCACCAATCTTTAATCTATTTATTATTTTATTATAATCTATTTCTTTGATTTTACTTCCATCAATATGAATCGAATTATATCCAGGTACTTTTAATTCAAAACTTTTAATTGTACAATTTAAACCTATATTTTTATCTGGAAAACTTCCTTTTATTACAGCATTTAAAAGGCTCTTTTTTTGCATTCTTACATGAAATCCAACAAGATTATTAATATTCATTTGAAGATTTGGAAAGTTTCGAATACTAAAAATTTGCTTTTCAGAAAATTTATTTCCGTTTTTTAAAACTCCTGAAATATTAATAATAACTTCTGTGCCACATGATGGATTAATTGTAAAAATGTTTTTTCCAATTTTAGAAACACCAATCCCTTCAACATTAAATGATTTTGAATTAGGAACATCTATATAAACTTCATTTAAAAATCCTCTGTAAACTATTTTGGCGGTTTTTGGGATAACAAAATCTTTATCTGTGTGATGCACAACCGAAATCGTATCATTTTGTCCATAAAATGAAAGTGTGAAAAAGTAAATTAAAATCAATAACTTATTATTCATTTGATAATTTTGTTTCTACAATCATTACTTTAATTGGCGGAACTCCCGAGTGACAAACTGCATTTGGATTTGGTAAATGAATATAATCAATTATAAAAATAGAACCAATTGGTAATTTTTTAATTATTTCTAAAGATTTACTATTCAATTTATTACTCCAAACATTTATTTTTTCTTTTGTTGGAAACTCTATTTGAAAAGAATCAACATAGTCTTTCGTTTCCAATCCATAAATAGATAAATTGGAATTAATTGAAATTACAGCTGTCTGAAGTTCTTCTTTAGTCATTTCAAGAATACATTCTTGACAACTTAAACCATTTATTGTACCTAACGGTTTTGGAATATTTAGAATTCTAAATGTATGTACTTCTTTTTTTGTAGAACCATCATTTAAAACAATATTTACAATAATATTAGATTCAATTCCTGATCCTGGTAATAATTGATATTTTCCTTCCGCATATTTATATAAACCTAATCCAGAAGCCGTAAATGATTTACAATTAGGAACTGCAATTGAAATAAGATTAGCCAAACCACGATAAACAACATTCATTTTATCAGCCGAAAGTACCGCTAAATTTGAAGTTTTAACTTCTGAAATCAAATTAAAATTATCTAATCCTTGATGAAAAAAATTTGTTGTGTCAACAACAGGTTCAAGTATAATATCAGTATGTTTCACAACCGAAATCGTATCATTTTGTCCGTAAAATGAAAGTGAAAAAAATAAAAGAAGTAAGCCTATTCTTTTCTGCATAGCAACTATTATCTATTAGTTTCTATTTTTTCTGCTGCTTTGGTAACTATTTGTTTGTCTTTAGGTAACAAACCTTGTGAAAGAATAAATACTCCTGAAATTATTAAAACAACGCTAATAAATTTCTTAACTAAAAGTATGTTTTTTGGGTTTAATTTATTTCGTAATTGTTTTGCAGCTACTATTTTGAAAATATCTACTATAAAGTAAGTAACTACCATTGTGGCTAAAAAAGTAAACATTCTGGTTGGATCTAATTTTAATCTAGGACCAATTGTAATTAAGATTAATAACCAATAGCCAAGTACGCCAACATTGATGAAATTTAAGAAAAAACCTTTAATAAATAAGGAAAAATAATTGTTTTTAGCTAATTCTGTTGGATCTTCTTCGTCTATATTTTTCTCTGCTTTTTTGTTTTTAATTAACGTAATTATTCCATAAGTAAGCATTACTAATCCACCAAAAATAAACAAAGCTGGATCGTCTTTTATGCTTTCAATCAAGCGATAACTACTGAAATAAGCAATTAAAATAAAGATTATATCGGCTAAAACTACTCCTAAATCAAATACAATTGCGGCTTTAAATCCTTTTACAACACTGGTTTCCAGTAATACAAAGAAAACTGGACCAATCATAAAACTTAAAATAAAACCGGGAAGAATAGCAGCAGCAATATCTTGTAACATAACTATTTTTTAACGTAAAATTATTCTGCAAATTAGCATTTAAAAATTACAAAAGAAAATAATTTATTTTGCTTCTTCTATTCTTCCGCCTGCAATTATCTTTTGATTGATTTGTTTTGGTTTTCCATAAATAGTAATATCGCCACCAGCTCTGACCTTAGCCTCTACTAAATCAGTTGCATAAACATCAGCTTCACCGCCAGCATTATTGGTAATTACAGTTTGTTTTGTAGTTAATTTTTCAGCTTCATAAATTCCACCTGAATTTACCAAAATATCCTGATTGTCTGCTTTTCCTGAAATAGAAATTGTCGAACCATTGGCAACTCTTGCTGTTAATCTATCAGTTTCAATTTTAAGTTTTACTTGTGCTCCTTCTTTGGCTTTAATATCAAAAGTTGTTGATTTTATAACCGATTCACAAGCTATTCTTGAACCTTCATTAGCTTCGACAGCATCAATTTTTTTAAAATAAACCGTTGCAGAAATGTTGTCACCAGAAAGTAATTTAGTCAATGGCATTCTAATTTTTAATTCGCCATTTTTATTAACTAATTCTACTTCATTTGAACCCGAACCATTTAAAACAACTTTATTTTCATTTCCTTGAATTAAAATAACATCAATTTGATCAAATGAAGTTACTTTGTTGAAATCGCCAACGCTTTTTTCAGTTTGTGAAAATGCTATTGAACTGATTAATAATATACTATAAACTATTTTTTTCATGACTACTCGTTTTTTCTTAAAAATGTAAAATCCAATTGTTTCTTAACTAAATCGGCATTCTTTACTTTAACGTAAACTTCGTCTCCTAATTGTAATAATTGTTTAGAAATTTCTCCAACTAGCGCATATTGCTTTTCGTCAAACGTATAATAATCGTCTTTTATTTCACGAATTCTACACATTCCTTCGCACTTATTCGAAACAATTTCTACATAAATTCCCCATTCGGTAACACCAGAAATTACACCCAAAAACTCTTCGTCTTTGTGATCTTGCATGTATTTAATTTGCATGTATTTAATCGAATCACGCTCTGCATTAGTTGCTAAACTTTCCATATTACTAGAATGTTCACATTTTTCTTCATACACATCAGCATCAACACTTTTTCCGCCATCCAAATAATATTGAAGCAATCGATGCACCATAACGTCGGGATAACGTCTAATTGGCGATGTAAAATGGCTGTAATAATCAAAAGCTAATCCGTAGTGACCAATATTATCTGTCGAATATTTGGCTTTACTCATCGTTCGAATTGCTAACGTATCAATTAAATTTTGTTCTTTTTTTCCGTTAACATCTGACATTAATTGATTTAATGATTTTGAAATATTTTTCTTTTCACGCAAATCGATTTTATAACCAAATTTTGAAATCAACGCTTGCATGGCAAACAATTTATCTTCATTTGGTTCATCATGAATTCTATACACAAATGTTTTCTTTTGTTTTCCGATATATTCAGCGACTTTTCTATTAGCTAAAAGCATGAATTCTTCTATCAAATGATTGGCATCTTTCGAAACTTTGAAATAAACGCCTTCCGGTTCGCCTTTGTCATCTAAATTGAATTTTACTTCAACTTTATCAAACGAAATAGCACCATTATTCATTCGATTTCTTCTGAGAATTTTAGCTAATTCATCTAATTTTAAAGTGGCTTCTGTAATTGCATCGGAAGCATAAAAATCTTCACCAGTTAACGAAATTTCAGCAGGAATTTTATTCGATTTGGTTTCAATAATAACTTGAGCTTCTTCATAAGCAAAACGCTGATCAGAATTGATAACCGTTCTTCCAAACCACTGATTTAAAACGGTTGCTTTGTGATCAATTTCAAAAATGGCAGAAAACGTATATTTTTCTTCATTTGGACGAAGTGAACAAGCAAAATTTGATAAAACTTCGGGTAACATCGGTACAACTCTATCTACTAAATAAACCGAAGTTCCACGATTATAAGCTTCATCATCTAAGATTGTTCCTTCTTGTAAATAGTGTGAAACATCAGCAATATGAATTCCGATTTCGTAATTTCCGTTGTCTAATTTTTTGAACGACAAAGCATCATCAAAATCTTTAGCATCACGCGGATCAATTGTATACGTCAACGTATCGCGCATGTCACGACGTTTTGCAATTTCTTCTGGATGAATTGCAGTATCAATTTTTTGTGCAAAAACTTCAACATCAACAGGGAAATCATAAGGCAAACCATATTCTGCAAGAATAGCATGAATTTCAGTATCATGTTCGCCAGGTTTTCCTAAAACATTGATTACCGAACCAAATGGTGAATCAGCTTTTTTAGGCCAATCTTCAATTTTTACAACTACAACATCACCATTTTCAGCTCCGTTATATTTATCTTTTGGTATAAAAATATCGGTGTACATTTTAGCATTAGCTGTCGAAACAAAAGCAAAATTCTTTTGAATATCTATTACGCCAACGAATTCTGTTTTATGACGTTCTAATACTTCAATAACTTCACCTTCAGGTCTTTTTCCACGACGACGGTTGTAAACATAAACCTTAACAGTGTCTTTATCTAAAGCTTTATTCAAGTTATTTGTTGGAATAAAAACATCTTCTTCAAATTCATCGCAAATAAAATAAGCGGTTTTTCTTGAAGTCATATCAATTCTTCCTTCGTAATAATCCTGGGAAATCCCTTTTACAAGATAACTTCCAGGTTCATTTTCAATAATAACTTTTTGCGAAGCGAGAATTTTTAAATCTTTTATAATTTCGTTTCTGCTTTTGGTATCAGTCAATTCAAGAACAGCACATATTTGCTTGTAATTGAAAGGTTTATTAGCATTTTGAGATAGTATTTTTAATATTTTTTCCGAATAAGTCTTCGGTTTACTTCCAAACTTTTTTGGCATTTTACTCATTTCTTAATTTTATATAATTCAAAGTTAGTAATTTGAAAATAGAAAAAAGAGAATAGAATATAGATTTGTTAAAAAAATAACTTTAGTACCTTTATAAAAAAATTAAAATGACCGAATTCCAAACCATTGCAATATTTAATTTTCCGCATGAAATATTTGTTTTAAAATCGATTTTAGAAAATGAAGGAATTCCGTTTTTATTTCAAAATGAAAATTTAGTTGCTGTAAATCCGTTAGCAAGTTATGCTTATGGCGGAATTCAATTAAAAGTTCATCCAAACGATTTTGAGAAAGTTCAACAAATTTTAGATAACTTGAATTCCAATTTAGAAATTGTTTAAAATCTATATTCTATTCTCTTTATTCTTTTTTCTAAATTTTAAAAGTTGTCAACATCTATTAAAAACAACAAAAAGAAAATTTAAATTTAAATTAATTTATGATGGTTATTATAGCGTGTTAATTTGTACAATAAGTTTAATTTTTAAAAGATGCTTTTTTAGTTATACTTTTTTATACCGAATTATTAACAGGTTTATACATAAATAAAGTTCTCATTTTGAAGTGATTTTAAGAATTAGTTAACAGTTGTTAACAAGTAAAAAAACTAATTTTTTGTAGATAACTTTACTTGTTAATTTCTGTTGAAAAAGTAGTTTTTAGTATTGATAACTTTTCTAAAAATTCTACAAACTAAATTAGGATTTTTAAAGTCAATTTTTGATTACAATTTATTTACATACAACCAAAAAAAACTTCTATTTTTCTATCTAAAGTTGTTAACATTCAATGTTAACTTAACGTTAACTGATTATCAGCGAATTACAAATTACTATTAACAATACAAAATTTTAACATTTGAATTAAATAAAAATCAATGATTTACAGTTACTTATAAAAATATCTTAGCGCTGTAAAAATGTTATTTAATGTAAATCAATCACTTATCTTTTTGCAAAAATCAAAACGATTTACTAATAAGAATCATTAAATTTGTAAACACAACTAACACATAAATTATTATGAAAATCTCCATTGGAAACGATCACGCAGGACCAGATTATAAAAAAGCAATTGTTGAATATTTAGAATCAAAAGGACACGAAATTTTGAACCACGGAACGAACACTTTTGACAGTGTTGATTATCCCGATTTTGGTCATCCAGTTGCCATTGATGTAGAATCAGGAAAAGCCGAACTAGGAATCGTAATTTGTGGTTCAGGAAACGGAATTGCAATGACAGCCAATAAACATCAAGGAATTAGAGCAGCACTTTGTTGGACTAAAGAAATTTCGGCGCTGGCGCGACAACATAATAATGCAAACGTGGTTAGTATTCCGGCGCGATTTACTTCTATTCAACAAGCCGTTGAAATTGTAGAAACTTTTTTAACTACCAATTTTGAAGGCGGAAGACATGCGACACGAGTTGATAAAATAAGCTGTTAAAATAATGGCTCACAATCATTCACACGTCCATATTCACAAACATGAAGTACAAGGCAAAAACCTTGTGTATTCTATTGTATTGAATTTAATAATTACGATTGCTCAAATTATTGGTGGTATTATTTCAGGAAGTTTGGCATTAATATCGGATGCACTTCATAATTTTTCGGATGTACTTTCACTTGGATTTAGCTTAATTGCACACAAATTATCGCGTAAAAAAGCCACAGAAAATCTAACTTTTGGTTACAAACGTGCCGAATTAATTGCCGCTTTTGTGAACGCTTCTACACTAGTAATTGTCGCTTTTATATTGATTTATGGCGCAATCGGAAGATTTTTACATCCAAAACCAATTGAATCTAGTTTGGTAATTTGGCTAGCGTTATTAGGAATTATTGTCAACGGACTTTCGGTATTATTTCTTCAAAAAGATGCCGAACACAACATTAATATGAAATCGGCATATCTGCATTTATTAACCGATATGATGGCTTCGGTTGCGGTTTTAGTTGGTGGTTTATTAATGAAATTTTTTGGTTGGTTTTGGGTAGATAGCGTAATGACAATTGCTATAGCTATTTACTTAATTGTTGTTGGGATAAAACTTTTGATAGAATCCACCAAAATGCTCATGTTGTTTACACCAGAAAATATCGACATAAAAGAATTAGTGGAAGAAGTTCATAAAATTGTTGGTGTAAACAAGTTACATCACGTTCATGTTTGGAATTTGAATGACGATGAAGTACATCTTGAAGCTCATTTAGATTGTTCTGAAGATATTAAAATGAGTGAATTTAATTTGCTTTTAGAGAAAGTAGAGCAAGTTTTATTTGAGCAATTTCACATCAATCACATCAACATTCAACCCGAATTTAAAAAGGAAGAAGAATCAAAAGATACAATAGTTCAAGATTAGTAAATGACCTAATTTATATTAATTCAGTCAATCAACTGACCGAATTTACATTAATTTAGTCAACTAACTGACTGAATTTACATTTTTTTAGTATATTTGTATCATAAATTTTAAAATTCTATGCTATGAATTTTGTAAATCGTGGTATAACAGAACTATTCAACAAAAGAGTTTTGCCGAATAAAGTACTGATTTTATTAGGCGCAAGACGTGTTGGAAAAACAGCTTTTATAAAAAATTACCTTTCCACTATTCCGAAAGAAGATTATTTACAATTAAACGGAGAAGATGTTGAAGATGCTAATTTATTAAAAGAAAGATCCGTTAGTAATTACAATAGACTTTTAGCCAACATCAAATTATTAGTTATTGATGAAGCTCAAAATATTCCAGATATAGGTTTGATTTTGAAATTGATTGTTGATTCAGTTGATGGAATAAAAGTTATTGCAACAGGATCATCGGTTTTTGATTTGTCAAATAAATTGGGCGAACCACTAGTAGGAAGAAAAAACACAATTTATCTATTTCCGTTTGCACAAATGGAATTTTCCACACAAGAAAATTATAAAATTACAACCAGTAAATTAGAAGAGCGAATGCTTTTTGGAAGTTATCCAGAACTAGAGCAATATCCCGATTGGAATGACAAAATTAATTATATAAAGGAAATTATCAATTCCTATTTATTGAAAGATATTTTAGTTTTTGAAGGCATAAAGCATTCCGATAAAATATATGATTTGTTGCGATTGATAGCTTTTCAAATCGGAAAAGAAGTTTCGGTTCAAGAATTGGCAAACAGTTTACAAATTTCAAAAAACACCGTTGCCAACTATTTAGACTTGTTAACCAAGGTTTTTATTTTGCAAAAAGTAGAAGGATTTAGCCGAAATTTGCGAAAAGAAATCACAAAATCCAGCCGATGGTATTTTTGTGACAACGGCATTCGCAACGGCATAATCAATAATTTCACTCGATTAGAAGCTAGAAATGATGTTGGCGAATTATGGGAAAATTATCTAGTAACTGAAAGAATAAAATATCAAAATTATACTCAAAAGTCAGTAACCAATTATTTTTGGCGCACTTACGACCAACAAGAATTAGATTGGCTAGAAGAAGAAAACGGAAAACTAAGCGGATTTGAATTCAAATGGAACGAAAATCGAAAAGTAAAAATTCCAACTGCTTTTGCAAAAGCCTATCAAGAAGCGACTTTTGAAGTGATTAACAAACAAAATTATTTAGATTTTATAGTGTAAAAACTTGCGAAGTTTGCGAAAAACCTTCGCATCTTTGCTGTAAAATAAAAGATACTGAACCAAATTCAGCACAATATGACCAACATAAATTTCATAAAAATCCAAGTTCAAACTTCAGATAAAAACATTGAAGCTACTTTAAAATTACTTTCAGAAGATTGCACCATTCCATTTATTTCGCGTTACAGAAAAGACCAAACCGGAAATTTAGACGAAGTTGTAATCGAAAATATTGCCAAACTTTCAAAACAATATGATGAAATAGTAAAACGAAAAGAATCTATTTTAAAAACCATTGAAGAGCAAGGTCAACTTTCACCAGAATTAAAATCGAAAATAGCGAATTCATTCGATTTACAAGAAATTGAAGATTTGTATTTGCCTTATAAAAAGAAGAAAAAAACCCGTGCCGATGTAGCGCGCGAAAACGGTTTGGAACCTTTGGCAAAAATAATTTTTAGTCAAAAAAATGAAGATGTCGATTTTATTTCAACACAATATATAAACGATAAAGTCAAAAATGAAGACGAAGCGTTGCAAGGCGCACGAGATATTATCGCCGAATGGATTAACGAAAATATTTTTATTCGTAAAAACCTTAGAAGACTTTTTCAACGAAAAGCGATCGTTTCTACCAAAGTTGTAAAGAAAAAACAAGACGAAGACGACGCACAGAAATTCAAACAATATTTTGATTGGGCAGAACCAATTTCGAAAGCGCCATCGCACCGATTATTGGCAATGTTGCGTGCCGAAAATGAAGGATTTATCAAACTAAATGTTGACATTGAAAATGAAGAAGCCATTGATTTTATCGAAAATGAAATTATAAAATCAAACAACGATACAACAGAACACATAGAATTAGCCATAAAAGACAGTTACAGACGCTTGTTAGAACCAGCAATTTCGAACGAAACCTTACAAGAATTTAAAGCCAAAGCCGACAAAACCGCCATCGATGTTTTTGCAAATAATTTAGGACAACTTTTATTGGCGCCACCATTAGGCGAAAAACGAATTTTAGCAATCGATCCAGGATTTAGAAGCGGTTGCAAAATTGTTTGTTTGGATGAAAAAGGAGATTTATTGTACAACGAAACTATTTATCCACACCAGCCACAAAATGAAAGTGCCATGGCGATGAAAAAAATCCGTTCGATAGTAAATGCTTACAACATTGAAGCAATTTCTATTGGAAACGGAACCGCAAGTCGCGAAACCGAATTCTTTATAAAGAAAATTGCTTTTGATAAACCAGTTCAGGTTTTTATAGTTTCAGAAGCTGGCGCATCAGTTTATTCTGCAAGTAAAATTGCACGTGAAGAATTTCCAAAATATGATGTTACGGTTCGTGGTTCGGTTTCTATAGGAAGGCGACTTTCAGATCCATTAGCAGAATTAGTGAAAATCGATCCAAAATCGATTGGTGTTGGGCAATACCAACACGATGTTGACCAAACAAAATTGAAAGAAGAATTGGATTCGACAGTAATTCGTTGTGTGAATTCGGTTGGAGTAAACATCAACACAGCGAGTAAACATTTGTTGAGTTATGTGAGTGGAATAGGCGAGAAGTTAGCCGAAAATATTGTGCAATATCGAACTGAAAACGGAGCATTTGAAGATAGAAAACAGCTTAAAAAAGTACCACGTTTAGGCGAAAAAGCATTTCAGCAAGGCGTTGCATTTATCAGAATTAAAGACGGGAAAAATCCGTTGGATAATTCGGCAGTGCATCCAGAAGCCTATCCAATCGTTGAAAAAATGGCAAAAGATTTAGGATTAAAAACCAATGATCTAATTGCGAATAAAGAAAAGATTTCTCAAATAAAATTAGAAAATTATATCACACCAGAAATTGGAATTTTAGGATTAAAAGATATCATAAAAGAATTAGAAAAACCAGGATTAGATCCGAGAAAATCGGCTAAAATCTTCGAATTTGACCCAACAGTAACCACAATAAAAAATGTTAGAACCGGAATGGTTTTACCAGGAATTGTCAATAACATCACCGCTTTTGGATGTTTTGTTGACATCGGAATAAAAGAAAGTGGTTTGGTTCATATTTCACAACTCAAAGCTGGTTTTGTTTCTGATGTGAATGAAGTGGTTAAATTACACCAACACGTTCAAGTAAAAGTGGTTGAGGTTGATGAAGATCGAAAACGGATTCAGTTGACTATGGTGTTGTAGAAAGCAAAAAAAATCCAAATTCCATAACAAATGGAATTTGGATTTTTGAGATATTGAAATAAAAAAACTTTATTTAGTTTCTTCTTCTTTTTTAGAATCAGCAGGTTGGTCTTCGCCTTTTGATGCTTTTTTGAATTCATTGATACCATTTCCTAAACCTTTCATTAATTCTGGAATTTTTTTACCTCCAAACATTAATAAAATTACAGCCAATATTAGTATCCATTCCGTTGGTCCCATTCTTCCCATGATATATAAATTTTAAGCTTTCGCTGATTTTAATAAAAAATTGTAGTACAAAGGTATAAAGAAAAAAGAATTGATTCTAAATTAACTAAAATATTTCTAGTTAAAGTTCGTTAAATGTTTTCACAATCAATACACCACAAATTTTCTATATTTGTATGATAATAAATAAACATGTCTGAGAAACGCCTCAAAAAGCAGTTGTTAAAGAAAAAATTGTTCACTAAAAACCGATTGGTTATTTTGAATGAGGAGACTTTTGAAGAATTATTTTCTTTAAAACTTACTTTAATGAATGTTTTTGTAGTCGCTACAATTGGAGCAATTTTAATCATTACAGTGACAACTTTTATTATTGCATTCACACCTTTAAGAGAATATATTCCCGGGTATACTTCGTCTAAACTTAAGAAAGACGCTACAGAATTGGCAATAAAATCAGATTCATTAGAGTTTGCAATTAAGAAAAACGAAGCTTATTTAGAATCTATTAAAAAAGTCTTGAACGGAAATTTAGAATATGCTAAAGTAAATAAAGATTCCATTTTAGCTATTTCGGTGGATACTTTACCCGATTTGCAATTAACCGCAACAGAATCGGAATTGAAACTTAGAAAACAAGTTTCCGAAGAGGAAGAAAAGAGTAAAGATAAAAAGAAAATAGAGAAAAGAAAATAGAAAAAACTTTGCGACTTAGTTCTTTGTGGCAAAATCACCACCTTTTAAATATGTCAATAAAATCAATTGCAGCCAAAATATTTGCAAAAATTATTCATAATAAAACTCAAAAATGGGCATCAAAACCTGTTGAAACGCAACAAAAAGTTTTTAATGATTTAATCCGTCAAGCGGAAAGAACTCAGTTTGGAAAAGACCATAATTTTGAAAATATTAAAACAGTTCAAGATTTTGCCAATCAAGTTCCGATTCGAGATTATGAAGCACTAAAATTGTATGTTGATAAAGTTGTAAAAGGCGAAGAAAACATACTTTGGAGCGGAAAACCCATCTATTTTGCCAAAACTTCTGGAACTACTTCTGGCGCGAAATACATTCCACTTACTAAAGAATCGATGCCTTTTCATATTGAAGCAGCTCGAAATGCAATTCTGAATTACATTCACGAAACAGGAAAAGCCGATTTTGTTGACGGAAAAATGATTTTCCTGCAAGGAAGTCCGATTCTTGAAGAAAAAAACGGCATCAAACTCGGACGCCTTTCTGGAATTGTAGCGCATTTTGTTCCTAAATATTTACAAAAAAACCGAATGCCAAGTTGGGAAACCAATTGCATTGACGATTGGGAAACTAAAGTCGATGCCATTGTTGAAGAAACCATTAACGAAGATATGGCGGTGATTTCTGGAATTCCGTCTTGGGTGCAAATGTATTTTGAAAAATTGCATCAAAAAGGCGTAAAGCCAGTTGGAGAAATCTTCAAAAACTTCAATTTGTTCATTTATGGCGGCGTAAATTATGAACCATATCGCGCAAAATTTGAAAATTTAATCGGACGAAAAGTCGATGCAATTGAATTATTTCCAGCTTCCGAAGGATTTTTTGCTTACCAAGATTCTCAAAAAGAGAAAGGAATGTTATTGCTTTTGAATTCTGGAATTTTCTACGAATTTGTAAAATCAGAAGAATTTTTTACCGAAAAACCCAAACGTTATACAATTGGTGAAGTTGAATTGAATGTAAATTACGTTCTAATAATTTCAACAAATGCCGGACTTTGGGCTTATAATATTGGCGATACAGTTCAATTTACAAGTTTGAAACCGTATCGCGTAATCGTTTCTGGACGAATCAAACATTACATTTCGGCTTTTGGTGAACATGTAATTGGCAAAGAAGTTGAAAGTGCGTTGCAAAAAGCAATGAAAAATACTAACGTTCGTGTAAACGAATTTACAGTTGCGCCACAAATTGCGCCACAAATTGGATTGCCATATCACGAATGGTTTATCGAGTTTGAAAACGAACCCAATAATTTAGACGAATTTGCGTTAGCTATCGACAATGCTATGCGCCAACAGAATATGTATTACGACGATTTGATTGTTGGAAAAGTACTGCGAACTTTAATTATTACTAAAGTTTCGAAAAACGGTTTTCAAGAATACATGAAATCTATAGGAAAATTGGGTGGTCAAAATAAATTGCCAAGATTGTCAAACGATAGAACTATAGCCGATAAGCTTTAAAAGAAAATAGAAAAAAGATGCAAGAAAAAAGACTTTTGATTTTACTTATTTTATTCAATTTTAGCGTTTATGCGCAAATTAAAGGAGTAATTAAAGACAGTATTTCAGGAAAACCAATTTCGTATGTGAATATTTGGGTTCAAAACGAAAATATTGGATCAAGTTCTGAAGAAAATGGCGAATTTTCAATTAATACAACTTCCAACAAAACATTGATTTTTTCGGCTTTAGGATTTGAAAAAAAAATCGTTAAAGCTTCAAATGCCTCTGTAGTTATTTTAAAACCAACTGCTTATCAATTGGATGAAGTAGTAATTGCCAAACGATTTGAAACTAAAATCATTGAAATCGGCAAGACCAAAAATGCTATTTACCAAGCATTTGATAACGGACCAAGAATTGACGTAAAATTTTTCCCTTATTTAGCCAAATACAAATCGACACGCTATATAAAACAAGTAGCCATCGAAACCGATAGTAAAATAGAAAATGCAACAGTAAAAATTCACTTTTATAAAGTAGGCACCGATGGATTTCCTGCTGAGGAATTATTGAGTAAAGATTTTGTAGTAACAGTCAAAAAAGGTGTTGTCAAAAATTTTTATAACCTTGTTGATTTGAATTTAAAAATGCCCAAAAAAGGAATTTTCGTTGGATTTGAAAAGTTAATTATCGAAAAAAACAAAACCGAAGAAACGATTACGAATTTTAATAATAATGTTACTTCTATCAAGAAAACGTACCATCCGTTAATGTTATATAATTTTGTAGAAAGAGATTTTATTTTCACTTTCTCAGGCGGAAAATGGAATAAAGAAATTCAGCTTGACAAAGACAATTTACCAATTAAAAAAATGGTGAATGAGCCAGCAATTAACCTTATCCTAACCAACTAAATTATAAAAAACCTATCTTTGCAGGTTAGTAAACAAAATTTAATGTAATGAGCCAGTAAGTAATTTGACTTTAGGACTAAAGTTCTTGAGCAAATTACATCTGACAAATGAAAAAGAAATAACAAAAACAGATGAAAGAAATTAAAAACATTTCGCGTTCTCGAGCGCAAGAATCGTCGGCTGCTATCGAACGATTGTACATTACCATGAGGCATTTATTTAACAGAGGTTTCTATAAACCAATGGGTGTTTCAGGAGAAACTTTAAGAGAAGCATTATTAGAGCTTCGACCAGAAATTTACGGCAGTATTGCCGAAGAAAAAGTTGAATTAAGCGGTTTATTGTATGTAATAGAGCGACTTCCAACCGGAATTGAAGAGTGCCGATACATCAATTTAACGTCTGATGAAGGCTATTCTAAATCACATTTTCAAGCTATTGTTCCACCAAAACGTAGAAGAAATTGCTACCGAATTGATGAAGAACAAATGAACGTTGAAATTACTCGTGGTCGTTCAGATATTTACGATATTTTAACGCATTTGACTTTTATTTTCATCGAATCGCACAAAATAAAAGACAGAGTTTTAATCGACGAAGAAGGCAAAATTTCTCGCGATTGGCAAAAATTAGAACAAGCAGCTTTACAAACAAAAAAGCTTACACAAATTGAAAAAGAGAAAGCAATTTCGCACGCAGCAAATGTGTTAGGAAGAACGTTTGTTGAGGTTTTAGATATTTATGATTCGTTTGGAACTAAAGAAAAACCGGACCGTTTTTTACACGTAATTTATTGGTTAGGAAAATTAGCCATTGAAGAAGTTATCGATAACAACAAACGAACAATTACCTTTTCGCCAATTCTAAGAGAACGACTTGGGCACCACATTCATGGTGAAATTTGGGCAACCAACATTAAAGAAGTACTTAAACAGAACAATTTACTTACAAGACCAATTCATGTTATTAGTGCGAACATGCACTCGGTAATGAATTCGATTTTTGCAACACATGTTTTGGGTTCAAAATTCAAAGGAAAATCAGATTTTGATATTTTTGAAGAATTGAGTCGTCAAGGTGCGCATGATGTTCGTGATAAAGTAGAAGCATTTGCCTTGCAACACGGAATGATTTCGCTTCCAGATCAATCAGGAACTAATATTGATGTTCAAATATTTGATACAGCCAAAATTAATTGGGTAAAATCAGCGTTTCCAAATGCTAAAATTGGTAAAGAAAACCCAGTTATTATTGTAATGGATTATGCTTTTGGTGAGCAAGCTTATGAAACCATTGACGAATTATTGAAACCATACAAATCAGGAAAAGAAAAGATTTTACTTAATGTAGAATCGGTTTCTATAATGGGAAAAGCAGGAATTTTAGAAGGCGGAAAAGGCGATATCATGATTCCGAATGCACATATTAATGAAGGAACAGCTGACAATTATTTCTTTGAAAACGAGCTTACAGCCGAAATGTTACAAGGCAACGGAATTCCGGTTTTTGCCGGTCCAATGATAACCGTTTTAGGAACATCACTACAGAATAAAGATTTATTGAAATTTTTCCACGAATCAACTTGGGGCGTAATTGGTCTTGAAATGGAAGGTGCTTATTATCAAAAAGCAATTCAATCGGCATCTAAAATTAGAAAAAGTATTAATCCGAATGTGAAAGTTCGTTATGCTTATTACGCTTCAG
The DNA here is from genome assembly GCF_028867965.1 of Flavobacterium sp. SUN046. Taxonomy (GTDB): domain Bacteria; phylum Bacteroidota; class Bacteroidia; order Flavobacteriales; family Flavobacteriaceae; genus Flavobacterium. The sequence continues at coordinate 567,406 of NZ_JAPQNT010000001.1, read as the reverse complement.
ACAATCCATTAGAAACTGGAAGCACACTGGCTTCTGGCGGATTAGGAACAACAGGAGTAAAGCCAACGTATTTAATCACTATTAAAATATTAGAACAAATTTTTAACGTAAAATAATTTATTTGTATGAGTACAGAAAATCAAAGCAATGTTCCTGAAGAAATAGATTTGGGTGTTTTATTCGGAAAAATAAACTCATTTTTTAGTAATATATTATTTTCTATTTTTAAAGGAATTCTATTTATAAAAAAGAATTTCTTTATTTTCTTAGGATTATTAATAATAGGTTTCGGATTGGGTTTTTATTTAGATTCTGAAGAAAAATATTATGATAGTGATATCATAGTTTCTCCAAATATGGGCGGAACAGATTATTTGTATTCTAAAATTGATTTGCTATCTTCGAAATTAAACGAACGTGATACTGCTTTTTTTAAATCAATTGGAGTTAAAAACCCAAACAAAATTAGTTTAATTGAAGTAGAACCAGTAATTGACATTTACACATTTGTAAATAATTCAACTTCTGCTGCAAATGCTCAAAATACGCAAAACTTTGAATTGGTAAAATTATTGGCTGAAAGCAGTGATATTAATAATGTTATAAAAGATAAAGTAACTAGTAAAAATTATCCGCACCATAAAATTCATATTTCAACATTGAAACCAACATCAGAAAATGATCTTGTTAAACCAATATTGAAATATTTGAATACCGATAAATATTTGAATGAAATTCTAGCCATTTCAAAAGATAATATCAAAATAAAAATGAAAAAAAATGAGGAATTAATTTCTCAAACCGATTCACTTATTAGAATATTAACTCAAAATTTATCAAAGAATCAAAAAAGTTCTAATTTAGTTTACAACAACGAAAACAATCAATTTAATTCTTTTTTTGAATTAAAAAATAATCTTATAAATGAGATTGCAAATCAAAGAATTGAATTGGTAAATTCAAACGCCATTGTAAAAGATATAAGTACTGTTGTAAATATTAAAAACAATAAAGGAATTCATGGTAAAATGAAGTTTATTTTACCATTTTTCTTATTCTTCATGTTTATAATCATTACTATTTTTATAAGTTTTTATAGAAAACAAGCAGCAAAATTGAATAAATAATTATAGAAATATGAAAGGAATTATTTTAGCCGGTGGTTCAGGTACAAGATTGCATCCATTAACATTAGCGGTTAGTAAACAGTTGATGCCAATTTATGACAAGCCAATGATTTACTATCCATTGTCAACATTAATGTGGGCAGGAATTAATGAGATATTGATTATTTCAACACCTCACGATTTACCATTGTTTAGACAATTATTGGGTGATGGAAAAAAATTAGGATGCAGATTCGAATATGCTGTTCAAGAAAACCCTAACGGATTAGCAGAAGCGTTTATTATAGGAAAAGAATTTGTTGGTAACGACAAAGTTGCCTTAATTCTTGGTGACAATATTTTTTACGGAACAGGTTTAGCCGAATTATTACAAGCTAATAATAATCCAGATGGTGGAATAATTTATGCGTATCATGTGCATGATCCAGAACGTTATGGCGTAGTTGATTTTGATAAAGAAGGAAACGTTCTTTCAATTGAAGAAAAACCAGAGCATCCAAAATCCAATTATGCTGTTCCGGGAATTTATTTTTATGATAATTCAGTAATTGAAGTTGCGGCTAATATTGCTCCAAGCCACAGAGGTGAATTGGAAATTACCGACGTTAATAAAGAATATTTAAAAAGAGGAAATCTTAAAGTAAGTATACTTGATAGAGGCACAGCTTGGTTAGATACCGGAACTTTTCAGTCGTTAATGCAAGCCGGACAATTTGTTCAAGTTATAGAAGAACGACAAGGATTAAAAATTGGTGCGATTGAGGAAGCTGCTTATAAAATGGGCTTCATTAATGCGGAACAGTTAAAAGAATTAGCACAACCATTACTTAAAAGCGGTTATGGTGTTCATTTAATGAGTTTAGTGTAGTAATAAGAAAATTCTAAAATGAGTAAATTAAGGAAAATATTAAAGGTTCTAAATCTTAAAACGATTTATTTTAATTTCAAATATTTACCTTTTAAAAGCGCAATAAAATTACCTTTTTTAATCTCATCAAATGTTTATTTAAAAAAAACTAACGGAAAAATTATTATTGAAGGCCCCATTTTTTTCGGAATGATAAAAATAGGATTGGGTGATATAGGAATTTTTGACGAACGCGTTTCTAGAAGCATTTGGAATGTTTCAGGAAAAGTTAATTTTAAAGGTACAGCAAATATTGGACATGGATCAAAAATTTCAGTTGATGAAAATGGCTGTTTAGAATTAGGTAATAATTTTCAAATAACTGCAGAAACAGCAATAGTGAGTCATTGTAAAATTGTTTTTGGTAACGATTGTTTATTGTCATGGGATATTTTAATAATGGACACTGATTTTCATAAGATAGTGAATGACAAAGGTGAAATCATTAATGAATCTAAACCAATTTTAATCGAAAGTAATGTTTGGATAGGTTGCAGATGCACTATTTTAAAAGGTTCGATTATTCCAAAAAACGCTATAATAGGAGCAAATTCATTAATAACAAACTCATTGGAAAAACAGAATGCACTTTACGTAGGAAATCCTATTAAGTGTATTAAAGAAAATATTAATTGGGAGTTATAAAATATTTAAAATGACATTTACAGAAACAAAACTCAAAGGTTGTTTTATAATAGAACCAAAAATAATCAACGATGAACGAGGTTATTTCATGGAAAGTTTTAACGAAAAAGTGTTTCAAAACGGAGTAGGAAGCGAAGTTCATTTTGTGCAAGACAATCAATCTTTTTCATCTAAAGGTGTTTTGCGTGGGTTGCATTATCAAACAGGTCAACATGCTCAAGCAAAATTAGTTCGAGTACTTCATGGCGAAGTTCTTGATGTTGCCGTTGATATTCGTCCAGGTTCAGAAACTTTTGGACACTATGAAGCAGTGCTACTTTCGGCCGAAAACCAAAAACAGTTTTTTGTGCCAAGAGGTTTTGCTCATGGATTCTTAGTAATCTCTGAAACAGCAACTTTTTTCTATAAATGTGATAATTTTTATAATAAAGAAAGTGAAGGCGGAATAAAATTCAATGATTCAGAAATAAATATTGATTGGCAATTTGACGTAGAAAATTTAATTATTTCTGAAAAAGATCAAAATTTACCAAACCTTTCTAATTCTAAAAAAGCATGGTAGTTTTAATAACTGGTGCCAACGGACAGCTCGGACAAGCAATTCAATCTATTTCAGGTAATTATCCCGAAATAGATTTTGTTTTTTGTGATTCATCAAAATTAGATATATCAAATCTTAAAAATGTAGAACAGATTTTTGCCCAATATAAACCCAATTATTGTATTAATGCTGCGGCATATACAGCGGTTGATAAAGCAGAATCAGAGCCTGAAAAAGCCCATTCAATAAATGTAATTGGAGCAAAAAACCTGGCAGAAGTATGCAAGAAAAGTGGTGTTGTGCTTCTTCATATTTCAACCGATTTTGTATTTGATGGAAATCGTTCTGTCACACTGAGCGCAGTCGAAGTGCCATATTCAGAAGAAGATATTCCAAACCCAACAGGAGTTTACGGTCAAACCAAATTAGACGGCGAAAAAGCAATTCAAGACACATTCGATAACTATTACATCATTAGAACTTCATGGGTTTATTCGCAATTCGCAAACAATTTCATGAAAACTATGCTGCGATTAGCTTCTGAAAGAGAAAGTTTGTCAGTGGTTAACGACCAAATAGGAACCCCAACCAATGCGGTTGATTTAGCTGAGGTTTTAGTAAAGATAATTTGTCACACTGAGCTTGCTGGAGCTTTCGGAATTTACAATTTTTCCAACGAAGGAAAATGTTCGTGGTACGATTTCGCCAAAAAAATATTTGAAATAAACAATATCAAAATAGATTTAAAACCAATTCCAACCTCAAGCTTTCCAACGCCTGCAAAGCGACCAAGTTATAGTGTTTTAGATAAAAGTAAAATTAAAAATACGTTCGGAATAGCAATTATGAATTGGGAAACCAGGTTAAAAACCATAGATTTTTCCGTTATAACAGAAAAAAAACCGTAGTATTTTCCATTACGATGGAAAAATCACTACTTTTGTAAAAAAACAAGATGATTGTTCGTCAGATAATACTAAACATTAAGAAAGAAATTTTTCAACAGAAAGCAATAATTTTATTAGGTGCTAGACAAGTTGGAAAAAGCACTTTGTTAAAAACAATTTTTAATAATGAAGATAATGTCTTGTGGTTAGATGCAGAAAATCCAGACGTTCATGCTATTTTTGAAAATGCAACTGCAACCCGATTAAAAACATTTTTTGAAGACAATAAATTTGTAATAATTGATGAAGCACAAAAAATCGAAAATATCGGCAGTAAGTTAAAATTAATAACTGATTATTTGCCAGAAATTCAAGTAATTGCCACTGGTTCAAGTGCATTTGAATTACGAAATAAATTGAACGAACCATTAACAGGAAGAAAATTTGAACACAAACTTTTTCCGCTTTCGTTTAAAGAAATGAAAGACAACATTGGTTTACTTGAAGAAAAAAGAATGGTACCACATCGGTTGGTTTATGGCTATTATCCAGAAGTGGTAACCACTAAAAACGGAGAAGAAAAAATATTACGATTGCTGTCTGACAGTTATTTATACAAAGATATTTTGCTTTTTAACGGAATAAGAAAGCCTGAAAAAATGCAAGAATTGCTCAAGGCATTAGCTTGGCAAATAGGAAGTGAAGTAAATTATAACGAACTAGGAAACCTAATTGGATTAAAAAGCGAAACGGTAGAAGAATATATTCATCTTTTAGAGCAATCGTTTGTAATTTATAGATTAAATTCGTTCCATTCTAATCAACGAAAAGAGATTAAAAAAGGAAAGAAAATATATTTTAACGATTTAGGAATTCGAAATGCAATAATCAATGATTTTTCACCTTTTGAAACTCGAAAAGACAAAGGAAATCTGTTTGAAAATTTTATTATAAACGAATTTATAAAACAAAACGAATACCAAGAAAAATTTGAAAAAATGTATTTTTGGCGTACACACGATCAACAAGAAATAGATTTAATAATCGAAAAAAACGGACAATTAAAAACAATTGAAATAAAGTGGAATCCAAAAGCTAAAGCGCGATTGAGCCAAACTTTTGCCAAACAATATCCAAATCACAGTTTTGAAATTATTAATTCCGAGAATTTTTTTGAGTATATAATTTAAAATCAAAAATCAAATTTATAGATAATCACAATGCGTTAAATTCATTATAATTTCTTTAAACATGATTCAAAACAAACTAATTTGGCAAAAAAATGAATAGCTTAATGATAAATTGATATAATTAAGACAGATTAAAAGTCTTTTATCTTTCATCTATTATCTTTCATCTATGTTAGTTTAATTTAAAAATAAAAAACCTTGAGAAAAATAATTCTTTTAATTATAGTTCTACTAAATTTCACAGCTGCTTTTGCACAAAAAAACGGCAAAATAATAGTAGAACACTCCGATTTCTCTGATATAAATGAAGTCGAAATGCCCAATGCACTCTTGTTAACAGGAAATGTGAGGGTAAATCACGACGGAATTATTATGACTTGTAACAAAGCCTATTATTTTAGAGACGAAAATTATATAAAAGCATTTGGCGATGTTCAAATGGTGCAAGGCGACACCTTGTATTTGAATAGTAAGTATGCAGAATATAATGGAAACGTAAAAAAAGCATTTGCTTCAGGAAATGTAGTAATGAACTCACCAGAATCTACAATGTCAACAGATACTTTGTATTTTGATAGAAATTCACAAGAAGCCTATTTTAATTCTAATGGAAATATTGTAAATAAAAACAATACGTTAACCAGCAAAGCCGGAAGATATTATGTTAAAGAAAAGAAATACCAGTTTTTAAAATCGGTGGTTCTTAAAAATCCAGAATATACTATAAAGTCCAATCACCTTGATTATTTCACTACTCAAGGCGATTCTTATTTGTATGGACCTTCGACTATTACCGGAAAAGATAATTTTATTTATACCGAAAACGGATATTATAACAGTAAGAAAAACATCGGAAATTTCAAGCGAAAATCCTATATAAAATACAAAGACCGATTGATTGAAGGCGATAGTTTGTATTACGACCGCAAAAAGGAATTTGCCTCCGGAACCAATAATGTAAAAATAACGGATTCTATTAATAAAGCCATTATAAAAGGGCATTATGGCGAAGTTTATAAAAACAAAGATTCGCTTTATATTACCAAACACGCATCCATTAGATATATGATGGAAAAAGATTCTATGTTTATTCATGCCAAAAAAATTATTGTAACAGGAAAAACTGGTGAACGCGTTGTAAGAGGATTTAGTAACGTTAGATTCTTTAAAACCGACTTAAGTGGCAAATGTGATTCTATTCATTCCGATCAAAAAAAGGCACTTACGCAACTCATCGGAAAGCCTATTTTGTGGAATTTTGAAAATCAAATGACTGGTGACGTAATGCATTTAATAGGAAACAATACCACCGAAAAATTAGATTCACTTAAAGTGCTCAATAATACTTTTATTGTCTCTAAAGACACTATTGGTGACGGATACAATCAAATAAAAGGATTAAACCTTTATGGTAAATTTTTAGATAACAAGCTACACGAAGCCGATGTTGTAAAAAACACCGAAGTTATTTATTACATGCGAAACGATAAAAATGAATTAATAGGAATTAATAAGAACGTAAGCAGCAAGATAAATATGATTATGGACGATAAAAGTAAAGTTGATACCATTACTTTTTTTGACACAGTTGATGGCGACATTTATCCAGAAAAAGATTTACCTGAAAACGCCCGAAAACTTAGAGGTTTTGTATGGCGTGGTGATGAGCGAATAAAAACTAAAGAAGATATTTTTCCGCCTGACGAAGTAGAGTTGGATAAGAAAATTGTTGAGGTTAGTAACAAGAAATTTGAGAAGGAGAAAGAGAATTTAGTAAAAATGAATGAAAATGATTTAAGTATCACACAAGTTCATTATCCTATTATTAGGCAGTTTTTACCCAAATTAATCGATAATACAATGGGTTCAATAGATAGTTTTGAAACCAAAAGTGATAGCTTTGAGATATCAGGTTGGTGTGCATTAAAAGATCAAAGTTCAGACGAGAACAAAATATTTTTAATTTTAAAGAGTAAAGATATTATTTATCAATTCAATACTGAAATTCAAAACAGAAATGATGTTACTCAAGCTTATTCAAAAACATCAAAGTTAAATTATGATAATTCTGGATTTAAAAAATCCATTAAAAAAAAGGATATCAAAAAAGGCAAATATCAGTTGGGTATTTTAGTAGTTAATAAAAACAGAAAGGAGTATTATATGAGCACGGATAAGATTTTAAAATATAATTAAAATTGGATGTTTACTTGGAGGTGAATTATATAAATGTAAATTTGCTTTCAAGAAAAAGGCACATATTTTTTTTGTTTAATGTTAAAAATATAAGAAACTAAAAGCAAATTATTAATGGGTGATTTAAGAAATATATATTGTTTAACACCTGTTTATAATGACTGGGAAAGCTTTAATATACTTGTTGACAATGTAAAACTAATTCAAAAAGAATATGAAGAAATTTATGTTTTTAATATAATTGTAGTAAATGATGGTTCATTAGACAAAAGAGAAATCTTGAATTATGAATTTCCTTTAAGAATACTAAATTTAAAGACAAATATTGGTCATCAACGGGCCATAGCTGTTGGCTTACAGTATATTTATAATGAAATAGAGCAATATGATTATGTGATAGTTTTGGATTGTGATGGTGAAGATAGACCTGAAGACATAAGGTTTTTGATAGAAAAAGCAGAAAAAGAAAAACAACAAAAAATAATTTTTGCACAGAGGAAAAAGAGACAGGAATCAATACTGTTTAAAGCAGGATATTTTTTTTACAAATATCTTTTTTATTTTTTAACTGGGCAAAAGATTAACTTTGGAAATTTCAGTATTATTCCCAAAAGACTATTAGGTAAAGTTGTTCATCAAAATAATATTTGGAATCATTATTCGGGAGGCATTATACAGTCTAAAATTCCTTTTGATAAAGTTTTGCTTGACAGAGGTAAGCGTTATAAAGGAGTTTCAAAGATGAATTTGAATAGTTTAATTATTCATGGACTAAGTTCAATAGCTGTTTATTTTGATTTTTTATCTTTAAGAATTTTAAGATACTCTTTATACGGAATTGGGATATGTTTTTTTTCAGTAATGTATATTTTATATCAAAAAATGTTCACAAATAATGCAATTCCTGGATGGGCATCTAGTTTAATACTTATAATTTCTGGAATTATTTTACAACTTTTCTCAGTAACATTAATTGTTTTATTACTGCAATTAAGCTCTCGAAAAAACATTAGCGCACCTAGTTCAAAAATATATTTAGAATTTATAGAAAATATTGACAATGTATAAAACATTAAAAAACAAAACGTATCTTTTTTCTGCTATTATAGTATTAATAGGTTTTCAGCTGGTTTATGGATTAGAAATTATTTTTCCTTCAAACATAAATTGGATAATGTCAGCATACCATGATTGGGGTCAACATTATTTAGGCTGGGCATATTTTAGAAGTGAGCCATGGCATTTTCCATTGGGACATATTGAAAATTATAATTATCCTGCAGGAACTAATGTTGGATATACAGATTCAATACCTTTATTAGCAATTTTTTTTAAAACATTCTCATTTTTACTGCCAGAAACATTTCAGTATTTAGGTATATGGCTTTTAGTATGTCATTTATTAACAGGTTTTTATACTGTTAAAATTTTAGAATTATTTAAAGCAAAACCTTTTTATATATATTTAGCTGTCATTTTAATTGTGTTTAACCCAATATTGGTTTATAGAGGAATGCATCCTGCACTTTGCGCACATTGGTTATTACTAGCTTCAATCTATTTTTATTTAATAAATCCAAACAGTAAAAATGTTGATGCTATTAACAAAAAACAAATAATAATAACAATTTTAAGTGCTTTAATAAATCCATATCTTTTACTAATGATTATTGGATTTAATATTATTTTACCTTTTAAACATTTTTATTACAGTAAGCTAATATCATTAAAAAAAATGGCTTTGTACATTATCTCGCCTATTTTAGTGGTTCTGTTTTTTTGGATTATAATTGGGCTATTGGCTTTTGATAATAGTGTAAAAATGAATGTTGAAAATAGTTATGGATTATACAGTTTTAATTTAAATTCCTTTTGGAACCCTTGTGGATTTTCTCCTATTATTCCACAATTAAATAGTGCAACTCCACAACAATATGAAGGTTATGGTTATTTAGGTTTAGGGATTATTATCTTACTTATTACTACAATATTATTTGCTATTGTCCCGATAATTAAAAATAAACAATATAAAAACAAAGGATTAATTCCATTTTTTATATTGGTTTTTTTATCTATTGTTTTTGCGGTTACTAATAAAGTGACTTTTTATGAAAACACACTTTTTACGATACCACTTCCGGAAATTGCCTTAAAGTTTGGCGGTATTTTTAGAGCGAGTGGGAGATTTATTTGGCTAATGTATTACTCCTTGTTTTTAATTTCAATTCTTTTACTCGTAAAAAATAAATTATCAGATAAAATTAAGATTCCTTTTTTGATTCTAATAACTTTTATTCAGTTATACGATACAAAACCGATGTTAGCATCTAAAAATTTATCTTATGGAGATTATAAAAACGAAAAAATTTCAGAGAAAGAATGGGTAAATATTACTTCAAATTTTAAAAGAATTATTACTGTTAAGCCATTTGATAATAATTTATTATATACATCTTCATATCAAGACTTGTGCATAATGGCACTAAAAAATAAATTACCAATTACATGTGGTTATGTTGCTAGAGAGACTCAAGAAATAAATAACAATTTCAAAGATTCTTTATTAATAAACATTAACGAAGCAGAAATAAACAGGAATGATCTATTCTTAACCACCGCTAATGACATACCAAATTTTTATAATTTAATTAATAAAAACAAAGTTAATATTAGATATTTAGATGGATTTTATTATTTGTATTCAAAGGAAAATAAAATAAATTTGAACATAAATAAAACGAATTTAGAAAACAGAAAAATTGACTCAATCATTAAATCTGTTAGAAAAGCCAATGAGGTTTTCGTAATAGATACTCCTGTATTTGAAAAAAACAAAATACAATTTAATTTTGAAAAAAATATTTATCGAAATGATATAATTCAATTGAACGGTTGGGCAATTAAAAATGACAGTTATGAAAATAAAAATGATTCTATTTATATATTGTTAACAAATGAAAATAAAACTTTTTTGTACAAAACAAATCCTACTAAAAGACCTGATGTTACTGCAGCTAAAAATAAAGGAAATCTTAACAATGCAGGTTTTTCAATAAGTATTTATACTGACAAATTAAATCAGGAAAAATATTCTTTGGCAATTGCAATAAAAGATAAAAACAATAAATGGACTTATCAATTGGTCGATCAATCACCTAAATTTGATTTAAAAAAGAAAGCACCACCATTATTATTAGACATAATTCCTAAATCTACTGGAAATATCATAGGAAATGTAGAAAAAGCAGAATTACAAGCAGGCAATATTTATATAGAAGGTTGGGCTGCAATTAATAAACAAGATGCAACTAGCTCACAAATAAAAGTAACTCTAAATAACGGTAAAATTATTTATGAAATAGAAACCGACAAAACACTGAGAGAAGATGTTACCTCGAGTATTAAAGATAATTTCAATTATAATGATTCAGGATTCTCGGTTAGGTTAAAACAAAACCAAATTAAGGCAGGTCAATATAAAGTTGGAATATTGATTACTGATAAGAACAGCAAAAAAGCAGTTCTTTTTAGTGACAAGACATTGATTATTAAATAAATTTTATTTTAAAAATAGTTCTATAATATTTTTTTAAGCCTTTGAACTTTGAAAACATTAATTAAATCAAGTTAAAACCAATATTGTGTCAGTTTCACCAAAAATAAATATAATTTTTAGAGCCTGTGATAAAGTAAATTCAGCACATGGTTCACCTAGACCTTTTGGGTTGGATAAAAAGACACTTATAAAAATTTGTTTTAAAAGTTTATACAATTCTTTACAAGGATATAATTACAATATTATAGTTCTTGGCGATGACTTATCAATAGAAATGAAGGCTTTTTTTTTAAAGTATAATGTTCAGTTTAACGAAGGTATTTATGGAAACGATAAATCAATAAGAGAAACTATAAAAATAGCGGAACAATTTAATGACAATGAATGGGTTTATTTTTGTGAAGATGACTATTTACATACACCTGAAACCTTTCAAAAAATAATTACATTGATAAATGAAAGGGAAACAATAATTCCAGGAAATTTTAGAATAAAACAGCTTTTAAGAAAAAGGGAAATAACATTGATATCTATTCCTAGATTTTTTAAAAAGCCCGAAATAATAATTCACCCTTGTGACTATCCTGACAGATATAGTTTTAAATTTTCAACTCCAAATTTTATATTTCACACTAGTGATTGTCATTGGAGACAAGTATCAGATACTACTTTTACGTTTTTAATGAAAGCTGAAAGTGTTAAAAAATATAAGGATAAATTATTGAAAGCTTCTAATAAAGCTAACGACCGTTTTCTTAGTAAAAACCTTTTTGGAAAGTCTTTATTTTACAACAAGTTACTTTGCTTATCACCAATGCCGTCACTAACCTCGCACATGCATGATCAAACAATGTCTCCGTTAGTAAATTGGAAAAAATTAGTAGATGATTTATTAGATGAAATATAAATGATAAAAAAACTATTTTTAGATAAAGAAATTATCAGTGATATACTAAAAAAAGGCGGAATTACATTTCTATTTAGAATGATAGCTATGGTTTTGAGCTTCTTAACTATTTCATTCATAACAAATTTTTTTGGCAAGGAAAATTTTGGAAGTTATTCACTATCATTAACTGTTTTACAAATGGTTGTAATGGTTTTTGCAGTTGGAACACCTTATGCATTTGTCTCTTTTACCGGCGGATTTGATAGTCACGAAAAAGCAAAAGGTTTACTAATTAAAACAACCAAAATAATTCTTATTATTTCTGTTTTTCCGATGTTTTTTTTTCTTTTTGGAGCTCAATTTTTAGCTCAATTTTTGTTTTCTAAACCTGAATTAACCAACTATTTCAAAATTATTTCTTTAAGTATTCCATTCATGATTTTACATGAATTACTTTGCTATTATTTTATTTCTATAAAAAAAACTTTAATTTATTCATTAATTACTTTTATTTTTCCAAATGTTCTCTTTTTGGGTTTTTTAGCAATAATTTATTTTTTAAAATTACCCAATTATTTGATATTGTTATGTTATACAACCTCTTTTTTTGTTTCGGTTTTAATAGGTTTTTTAATTGTTTTTTCAGGTAAAAAATCAATAAATCCAATGGTTTCTTCCAAAGAGATATTAAAAAAATCATTTCCTATGATGGTAAGCGGTATTTTTTTAATCTTATTAAATTGGACAGATATTTTAATGTTAGGAAGATTAGAAACAGCATCCAATATTGGTATATATAATGCCGCATTTAAAGTAGGTTATCTGGCACTGTTTTTTGTAGTATCAATGAATGTTGTTGTAATGCCAAAAATTTCTGAATTATACCATAAAAAAGACAATCAAGAATTAAAAAAAGTAGTCAATCGAGCTACTCAAATAGTTATTCTTTTAACTGTTCCAACAGCTTTAATTTTAATACTTTTTAGTAAATCAATTTTAGGATTATTTGGTAGTGGGTTTCAAGCAGGTAGCACAACATTAATTTTAATTACATTAGGAGCACTTTTTAATGCAATGACAGGAAATGTAGATCAAATACTAAACATGACTAATAATCAACACGTTGTAAAAAATATTTTTTTCATTGGTTTTATTTTAAATGTACTTCTAAACTTATATTTAATTCCTAAGTACGGTATTGAAGGAGCCGCAACATCAAGTTTGATAACAAACATACTTGTCAATAGTATTTTTGTAGTAATTATAAAAAAGAAACTCGGGTTTTATACTTTTATTTAAATGAATATAGAATTATCTGTAATAATTGTAAATTATAATGGACAACGGTTTTTAAAAGACTGTTTAGAATCGTTGCGTCAAAAATTAATAGGAATCTCATCTGAAATAATTGTTATTGACAACAATTCACAAGATGAAAGTTGCACCTATATAAAAGAAAATTATCCGGAAATTAAACTTATAGAGTCGAAAATAAATTACGGCTTTGGAAAAGGAAATAACGAAGCTTTCAAGCAATCTAAAGGAGAATATTTACTACTAATAAACAATGATACAATTGTTTTAGATAGTCTAAAGCCTGTTTTAGAGAAATTAAAATCAGATAAATCTATAGGAGCAATCGGAATTAACATGTTAAATGGTAATAAAAATTATCTCCCAGTTTCAGGCAATTTTCCAAACTTTATAAATCTTTTTTGGATGAAAAAAATCCAAGAAAGCAATACAGAATTCAAATCAGGTAATTTTTTAAAAACATGCTATGAAGTTGATTGGTTAAGTGGTTCTTTTTTAATGATACCAAGAAGAGTTTACACTGAAATAAATGGGTTTGATGAAGATTATTTTCTTTATGTAGAAGATGTCGATTTATGTAAACGCATTTCAGATAAAGGTTACAAAAGAGTTTTTTTATCACAATACAGTTACATTCATTTTGTTGGATTTAATAAGTCTAAAAATCCACTTTTAGTTAAAGGTTATGAAATATATATTTCTAAGCATTTTAAAGGAGTCAATAAAATTATAATTTCAACCTCTTTAAAAATAAATAAGTTTGTAAAAAAGCTTAAAAGCAACTAAAAAACAAAATAAATAATTTATTTTTGAAAAGTCTAAAAAAGACGACATAATGAAAATAAGTGTTTCTAAATTTTATACAATTTTATTTGTACTTGTACTCTTTTCACAATTGTATGTTGCTTCTTTTAGAGCAAATATTATTCTTCAAATTTTTGTATTAAGTTTTTATGCCTTCACTCAAAAGATAAATTTTACGAGTTCATTTTTTTCACTACTGAAGCCACTTTTAGTTTTGTTTTTAATTGGGTTTATTGTTTTTTTCTTTCATAATTACAAGTCTTTCAATTTAATCAAAGACATTTTTCACTTTATAAAGCCCATTTTAGGGATATTGATAGGATACTTTTTTTACAAAAAAATAAATAATTTTAGAGTTTTCATTAAAACAATTGTTCTTTGTGGATTTGTATCTGCGGTTATTCATTTTATTGTTTTATTTTCTACAGGCGAGATTTTTTCTGGATCTGTTGAGCAAGTAAGAGATTTTTCAAAAGATAATTTCTTAGAACTTATAGCAATTTTCTTTTTGAGTTATTACAAAAAATTTGAAGGAAGACCATTATTTAAATTTAATACAAATACATTTTTTATTTTTATAATTCTTCTACTATCTTGTGTATTATACTTTTCAAGAACAATGATTATTGCTTCAATAATAATTTTATTATCAATTCATGGTTACACCTATGTTACCACAAGAACGATTAAAGTTCTTGGAATTGTTTTATTATTGTTAATTGGATTATATGCATATTTATTTTCAGTGAAAATTGATAGAAATAAACCAGGTCTTGAAACATTTCTTTATAAAATTAAAAATGCACCGAGTGAATTGTTTCAGACAAAAATAGACCGAGAGAACCACAAAGACTTATGGGATCATTGGCGTGGTTATGAGGCAAAAAGAGCCTTTGCGTTAATGGAAGAACAGCCTTTAAGCTATATAATAGGCACTGGACAAGGTTCGCTTGTAAATTTAAAGTTCGAAGCTCCACTTACTGGTGAAAACAAAAAAGGATTAAAACTAATTTCGGAATTACATAATGGCTATGTTTATATATTTTATAAAACAGGATTAATTGGCCTTTTAATTTTAGTCTATTTTTTAGTATCAATTTACAAAAAGATATACATAATTGATAATGTAAATAAATTTGCAACAGTTTGGGTTTCGGCATTTGGACTAATTTTTTTATTCACTACACTTACAATAACCGGTATTTACAATTCAAGAGACATAATTATATTCCTTTTAGGAGCACTACTTTATTTTCATAAAGAAGGTAATAATACTATAATTGAGCAAGAATGAAATCCTTTAATATATTTGTAGATTGCCATGTTTTTGACGGAAATTTTCAAGGAACAACAACCTACTTGAAAGGTATTTATCTTGAAATGATTAAGGATAAAGACATGCAATTCTTTTTTGCTGCTAATGATTTAGAAAAAATAACAACTATTTTTGGAAAACAAGAAAACGTACATTATTTAAAATACAAATACCACAATAAATTTTACCGCTTGTTAATTGATATTCCTATACTAATTAAACAACATAAAATTGATTATGCACATTTTCAATACATAGTTCCGCCATTAAAGTATTGTAAATACATCAACACCATTCATGATGTTTTATTTCTAGATTTTCCCGAATATTTTCCTTTATTATATCGAATCAAAAACAAGTATCTTTTTAAATGGAGTGCTCAAAAAGCAGATATTGTCTTAACAGTTTCTGAGTTTTCAAAAAATCAAATTCAAAAGCATTTCAACATTCAAAACGTTCAAATCTCACCAAATGCTGTTGATTCTAACTATTTTCAACAATACGATAAAACTAAAATCAAACAACAAGTGAAACTAAAATACAATCTAGAAAAATATTGGTTGTATATAAGCCGCTGGGAACCAAGAAAAAACCATCACACGTTGCTAAAAGTATTTGTAGAAAATAAATTCTACAACGATTATTCATTAGTTTTCATTGGCGATAAAGCCATCAATAATACAATGTATAATGACTATTATGGCACCTTAACAGATGAAATTAAAGCTAAAATTGTAACTTTAAACAAAGTCGATTTCGAACAATTATTATTATTGTTAAGAGGTGCAAATCTGTCAGTTTATCCATCATTTGCAGAAGGCTTTGGGATTCCTCCATTAGAATCCGTAGCAGCTAGAATTCCAACAGCATGTTCCAATACAACAGCAATGGCTGATTTCAAATTCATGAAAGGAAATCAATTCGATCCCAACAATAAGCAAAACATGTTGGAAGTTATAAATAAAACTATTTCTGGGGATATTGATTTACCAAAAATTCAAAAATTAAAAGACAATTATAATTGGACAATATCTGCCTTAATCATAAAAAGAATGATTCTAAAAGAAGAAGCTTAAATTATTGTTTATTAAAATTAATTTCCAGTTTTTATTTCACCATTAAAAATCTTACTTTTGCAGTTCTTTAAGAGGAATATTTCATGAAAATAGCCATTTTAGGAACGCGAGGTGTACCCAATTTTTATGGTGGCTTTGAGCAATTTGCCGAATTTTTCTCAGTTTATTTAGTTGAGAAAGGTCATGAAGTTTATGTTTACAATTCTCACAATCATCCTTATCAAGAAAAAACTTTTAAAGGTGTAAACATTATACATAAATACGATCCCGAATGTAAAGTAGGAACCGCAGGTCAATTTATTTACGATTTGAATTGTATTTTAGATATTAGAAAGCGAAATTTTGATATTGTACTTCAGTTGGGTTATACAAGCAGTTCTATTTGGTGTAAGTTGTTACCTAAAAAAGCATTACTATTTACCAATATGGATGGCTTAGAATGGAAGCGAACCAAATACTCTAAAGTCGTGCAGAAGATGCTCTTGTTTGCCGAAAAACTAGCAGTACATAGTAGTGATTATTTAATTTCAGACTCTATAGGAATTCAAAATTATATAAAAAATAAATATTCTAAAGATTCTACTTACATAGCATACGGAGCCAATCAATTTTTGAATCCAAATGAAGAGTTAATCAAAGAATATCACGTTCAAAAATATAATTTTAACATGATAATTGCTCGTTTAGAGCCTGAAAATAACATAGAAACTATTTTAGACGGAGTAGCTTTAAGCAATGACGAGACGCCAATATTAGTCATAGGTAATCATAATACTAAATTTGGTAATTATTTAAAAGATAAATTCAAATCTATTGAGAACATTAAGTTTTTAGGAGCTATTTATAATTTAGAACATTTAGATAATCTTCGCTATTTTTCTAATTTGTATTTTCACGGACATTCTGTTGGCGGAACCAATCCGTCTCTACTAGAAGCAATGGCATCAAATGCACTAATCATTGCGCACAAAAACGAATTTAACAATGCAATTCTTAATGAAAATGCCTATTATTTTTCAAGCGCACAAGAAGTTAAAATATTAATTGAAAAAATCAAAAAAAGTGATAACTTGCGATTAATTCAAAATAACTTCAACGCTATTGCGAACGATTACAATTGGAATAAAATAAATGGCAAATATTTACAAATTTTTGAAAACGGCTTCAATAAAAAAAACTGATTTTTTCAAAAAACCATCAGTATTTACTTATCTCTTAGCAGCCATATTAATTTCTATTCCTTTAAAAAACATTTTTGTTAGTTTAACAATTATAGCATTAGTTTTAACATCTTTATTGTATAAAGAAAAAAAAGTATTTACTTTCAACAAATACCTAATTCTACCTATCGCGCTTTATTTTATAATGATACTTTCCTTGCTTTGGACAAGAGAATTAAACTTGACTTTAAAAGGATTACAAAAAGAATTACCCTTTTTATTTATTCCAATTGCCTTTTTTTTAATTCCAAAGTTAAGTAGAGAATCTATTTATAAATCTTTTAGATGGTATGGATTCAGTATGGTTCTTTATGCTTTATACTATTTAACAAATGCCTTTTTTAGATACATAGATACAAATAATGCGACCGTTTTTTTTTATCATCAATTGGTTACTTTAGATTTGAATGCAATTTATGTTTCCGTTTTTGCATCATTTGCAGTTTTTTATTTTGTTTCAATAAAAGAGAAGAAAACATTAGATAAAATAGCGTTGATTATTTTATCAATTTTTATATTTCTCCTTTCTTCCAAAAGTATAATTACAATTGATTTTATAATGATAATTTGTTATTATTCCTTTTTTGCACCAATTTCTAACGGTGTAAAGACGATAACAATTACAACCGTTTCTTTATTTGTAATTTTCTCGTTATTCTTTGTAAAAGAGGTAAAAGACAGATTTTTATTAGAATACGAAACAGCTTTTGTAGACAACACCTTAAATAATAAGAATATAGATCCTAACGGAAAAGTTTATAATGTAAGTTTGAAACAAGCCTGGACAATGGATAAATTTCAACAAAATCATTTCTTTCCAGGTACAGCTATGCGAGTTTATCAAATGAGAATTTTTATCGAAATGCTCCAGAAAGACCACATTTTATTTACAGGTTACGGATTAGAAGCTTCTCAAGATAAAATTAAGGCAAAAGTAAAGGAGCACAATTTATATAATGGTTATGGAGAATTTAATTTTCACAACCAATATGTTCAAACATTCTCTGAATTAGGAGTTGTTGCTTTTATTATTTTATTAGCAATGTTGTATTATAATTTTAATAATGCATGGAAACAAAAAGATTTTCTTCATATTGCTTTTGCAATCACAATGATAATCTTATTTTTGTCAGAATCATTTTTCTGCAGGCAAAGAGGTATCGTGTTTTTTATAACAATTTATTGCATGTTTAATCTTTTAAAAATAGAGCCAGAGGAAACCCAAATAGATAAAATATGAAAAGAATATTAATAACTGGCGCAGCAGGTTTTCTTGGATCACATCTTTGTGATCGTTTTATAAAAGAAGGATATTTTGTTATCGGAATGGATAATTTAATAACTGGAGATTTAAAAAATATCGAACACTTGTTCAAGCTAGAACACTTCGAATTCTACCATCATGACATTACAAAATTTGTACATGTTCCAGGAGAATTAGATTATATTTTACATTTTGCATCACCTGCAAGCCCTATTGATTACCTAAAAATACCAATTCAAACATTAAAAGTTGGTTCTCTTGGCACACATAATTTATTAGGTTTAGCAAGAGTAAAAAAAGCTAGAATTTTGATTGCTTCAACTTCAGAAATTTATGGAGATCCATTAGTGCATCCGCAAACAGAGGAATATTATGGAAATGTAAACACAATTGGGCCAAGAGGTGTTTATGATGAAGCAAAACGTTTTCAAGAGTCAATAACAATGGCATACCATACTTTTCACGGAGTAGAAACAAGAATTGTAAGGATTTTTAATACGTATGGTCCAAGAATGCGACTTAATGACGGTCGTGTAATTCCTGCTTTTATTGGCCAAGCATTACGTGGAGAAGATTTAACTATTTTTGGAGACGGTATGCAAACGCGTTCTTTTTGTTATGTAACCGACCAAGTAGAAGGAATTTTTAGATTATTACATTCAGATTATGTTTACCCAGTAAATATTGGAAATCCAGATGAAATTACCATTAAAGATTTTGCTGAAGAAATAATAAAACTAACAGGAACTGATCAAAAAGTAGTATATCATCCATTACCTATAAATGATCCATTACAGCGTCAACCGGACACAACCAAAGCCAGAGAAATACTAGGATGGGAAGCAAAAGTGAATAGAGCCGAAGGAATGAAAATTACTTATGACTATTTTAAATCCCTTTCAAATGAAGAATTATTAAAAGAGGAACACAAAGATTTTTCTAAATACATTTTTTAAGTGCAAAGACATACCGGAAGATTTTCAGTATATATAAGACCATTTTCTTATGTGCTAGATTTAATTATAATAAATTTACTAGCATATAACCTTTTGATAAATTCCTTAAACGGTTTTTATTACCATCTCTTTTTGTCTTTTTCATGGATAGTAATTTCATGGAACGTAAAGTTTTATGAAGTATATCGTTTCACTAAAACTTTAGAAATATTTGAAAAAATACTGAAACAATACATTGTTTTTACAATTGTTAATTTCGCATACATAGGTTATTTCTTGAAATTTTCTAAGCCATCATTAATTTTAGAATTTGTTTCAATTTCAATTATTTTAATTGCCTCTGAAAAATTATTTATATATTATTTTTTAAGACGAATACGAGTTGTTTTTGGTGGTAACTTTAGAAAAGTTGTAATTATAGGAGAAGAGAAAAGTACTTCTGAATTGATTAATTTCTTTAATGAGAATCCAAATTATGGATATAAATTAATCAATAATTTCAATTTAAAAAAATCAAAAAAGCAAGAAATTCAAGATTGCTTCAACTTTGTTATCGAAAATAAAATTGATGAAATTTATTGCGCGCTGTCAGATTTGTCTAATACTGATGTAAATAATTTCATCGATTTCACTGATAATAATTTAATTACCTTAAAATTTTTACCAGACGAAAAAGAGCCAACGGCAAGAAATTTAAAGTTAGATTATTACGGTTATATTCCAATAGTTTCTTTGAGAAATATACCTTTAGACATTTCTGCTAACAAAATCATTAAAAGAAGTTTTGATTTAATATTTGCTTCTATTGTAATAATTGGAATATTGTCATGGCTGATACCAATTTTAGCCCTGTTAATAAAATTAGAGTCTAAAGGACCAGTTTTTTTTAAACAAAGAAGAAACGGATTAAACTACCACGAATTTGATTGTTATAAATTTAGATCAATGACATTAAATGAAATTGCAGATTTAGAGCAAGTTTCTAAAAATGATCCAAGAATAACCAAAATAGGTAAATTTATTCGTAAAACAAGTATTGATGAATTGCCACAATTTTTTAATGTAATTCTTGGCGATATGTCGGTTGTTGGACCAAGACCACACATGGTAAGTCACACAGAAATGTACGCAAAAAGAGTCGATAAATTCATGGTAAGACATTTTATTAAGCCTGGAATTACTGGATTGGCTCAAACAAATGGCTATAGAGGCGAAGTTGAATCTGAAAAAGACATCATAAATAGAGTGAAATATGATATTTTTTATCTAGAAAATTGGTCACTTTTATTAGATTCAAAGATTGTTTTTTTAACAGTTTTAAATGCTGTTAAAGGCGAAGATAAAGCCTATTAAAAAACACCTTCTTCAATTAAAAAATTCATTTGACGGTCTAAATTAAAAGACAATTTAGTTTTTTTAAAGATTTCATTTTTCATAGCCTCCAATTCTGATTTACTCAATTCTGAAATCAAATTAATTTTTTTATTCAAATCATCATAATTTCCTACTTGGGCAACCCAACCTAAATTATTTTCTTCCACAATAGTTTCGCCTTCGCCACCACCAAAATAAAGTATTGGAAACCCGAGTGAACCATATTCAAAAATTTTGGACGGAACTGAACCATAAATTCTAACTATTAACGGAACAATAGCAATATCAAAAGTTTTGAGCGTTTCATGCAATGCTTTTCGCTCCATCATTCCGTGAAAGAAAATTTTATTGCCTTTTTCAGACGAAAGTAAAGTTTCAATTTGATGTTTTTCGGCACCATCACCAAATAGATGTAATTCAATGTTAAGTCCAGTAAGATTTATTTTCTCACATAATTCTAAAACACCTTGAGCGATTCCTAAAAGTCCCGCATAGAATATTTTTATGGGCTGATTGGCTGCTGTATTTAAATCCAATTTATCAACCTCATGATCTGGAAAATTGCGGTATAAATAACAGTTTTTATTTGGAAATAATGATTTTACATGAGTAATAATTTCATTCGATTGTCCTATAATTACAGTTGCTTTTTTATAAATAGAGCGCTCTAAAAATAGCGAGAATTTATGCGAAAACGAATTTTCTTTCAAAGCTTTCAATTCAATTGCAGCTAAAGGCCAAAGATCTGAAATATTAAGAATGATTTTCTTCTTTTTTAAAGAAAGCACAAAAACAGAAATAAAAGAAAGTAATAATGGCGGCGATTGAACTACAACTTTTTGAGGTGTTTTTTTGAACAATAAATAAAAGAAAAGCGAGGTTGAAAAGGATAAAACAGAAATAATCCGAACCAATAAATTCTTACTCACACTAGGATAAATCCAAAGTCGTTTTACGGTAATATTATTGCGATTTTCAGTAACAGAAAATTTACCTTTATATTCAGAAAACAATTCTCCTTTGGGATAATTCCCTAGCGGACAAATAACAGAAACCTCATATCCATTTTGATGTAATTTCAACGCTAACTGCTCAATTCTGTTGGCAGCAGCACCTTTTTCTGGCGGATAATAATTGGATATAATTAAGATTTCTTTCATTTTATAACACAGATTTCACAGATTTCACAGATTAAATTCACAGAATTGGTTAAAAATCTTATCTGTGATAATTTGTGAAATCAGTGTTTAATAAGACATCAATAATTCGTTCCGAAGCTTTTCCGTCCCAAAGATCAGGAATTCCTTTTTTAGATAGACCATTTTTTAGAAATTTTGTAAATTCTAAAGTCAAATTTTCAATAGAAATTCCAACCAACGTATTAGTTCCAATTTCTATAGTTTCTGGTCTTTCGGTTGTGGTTCGCATAGTAAAACATGGAATTCCTAAAACGGTAGTTTCTTCCGAAATTCCACCAGAATCTGTAATTACTGCAAAACTGTTTTTTATCAAATACATAAAATTCAAATAACTCTGCGGTTCTACAAATAAGATGTTTTTAAAATCTAAATTTTGTTCGCCCAAAATTGCATTTGTTCGTGGATGAATCGGAAAAATTATTTTTTTATCACCAACCATTCTATCAATACCATTAAGTAAATCTATCAATGATTTCTCCTCGTCAACGTTTGATGGTCGATGTAAAGTTAAGATGATGTAATTTCCATTTTCTAAACCAAAATCTTTCCAAAAATTTGGAGCTGAAATTCGATCTAAATTCTGGAACAAAGTATCAATCATCACATTTCCAACAAAGTGAATGTTTGATTTTTCTGTGCCATATTTCAGTAAATTTTCACTTGCCCAAGTTGAGGTTGTAAAGAAATAATCAGTAATACTATCGGTAACAATTCTATTGATTTCTTCCGGCATTGTCATATCGCCAGATCGAATTCCGGCTTCAATATGAATTACTTTTATGTTTAATTTTTTGGCAACAATTGCACAAGCCATAGTTGAATTTACATCGCCAACAACTAAAACCATATCACACGAATTTTGAAGTAATTCTTGTTCAAAAGCGACCATAATTGCCGCTGTTTGAACCGATTGTGATCCGCTTTTTACTTCCAAATTAGCATCTGGATGTGGAATATTCAATTCTTCAAAAAAAGTATCACTCAAGTTTTTATCATAGTGCTGACCTGTATGAACCAATCTAAAAGAAATATTTTTTCCTTCTAATTGTCGTTTTTCAATCGCTTTTATAATTGGTGCGATTTTTATAAAATTTGGTCTTGCTCCTGCAACTATTGTTATTTTCATATTTATGCTGAACTTGTTTCAGTATCTCATGTAGTTTAAGATACTTGCTTATTTTTTATAACCAATTTTTGTTCTTGGTTTTTCTTCTTTTTTATCGGACAATTCGTCTAGGTAACTAAAAACCAATTCAATATTCTTATCGTGGTTTTCTAATTTCTTTTGAATTTGAGCAATATCTAATTTAATTTCTGTCGTTTCTAAAAGCATTTGTCTCACTTTTGTAAAAATACGCATTATAGAAATATTAGTCTGAATTGCTTTATCACTATTCAAAACACTTGATAACATTAAAACGCCATGTTCTGTGAATGCCATTGGTGCATAACGTAAACCCATTTTGTCTGAATTGGAGGTCACAATTTGTGACCTCCAATTTGAAAACTCAGCATCTGATAATTCAAACATAAAATCGTCTGGAAATCTAGAAATATTTCTTTTCACGGCTTGTTTTAAAACTTTTGTTTGTATTCCATAAAGTGTTGCTAAATCACGATCTAACATCACTTTTTGATTTCTAATAAAGTAAATTTTATCTGAAATCGTTTCTTCAGAAATAATTAAAATTTGGCTCATATAGTTGTTATAATGGTTTATATTTTATTTCATCATCGAAACAAATTGCTTCAATTTTCCACTTTTACTGCGTTCTAATTTTTCTTTTCGGGCGAATGTAAAAGTCAAACCATTCTCTAAATAAGTTGTGATAGCTTTTTCGATTGTTAGAATTTGATTTTCGTTTAACTCCAATTCACTTACATATTCAATTTCAAAAGTATCGATTTTGGTTTGTTTTATTACAAATTCTTTTACATTTCCGTCGTCTTCAATAATGCTTTTGGTTACGTAGTAAAACGTCAAACCAGGTGCTATTTTTCCGCTTGGAAGAATGGCAATATCATTCGTTCGACCTATTAATTTTTTCAGAATCGGTTTTTTAAACGTGCTTTTTTCGTCCAAAATCCCAATATCACCAATGTCATATCTAATGAATGGATGCGCTTTATTGTACAACGAAGTAATAACAATTCGACCTTCTTTTCCGTTAGGTAAAACGTTGTTATTTTCATCTAAAATCTCTACAAATAAGGATTCCGAATTTACTTGCCATTCACCTTTTGGATTCTGAAAAGCAATTAAGTCCAACTCAGAAGCGCCGTATTCATTGATAATTGGAACTCCAAATTGTTTTTCCATCAATAATTTATCTTCTTCAAATAACATTTCTGATGTAACCACACAACATTTTAAAGTTGGACAAACCGAAGTTAAAACGATGTTTTTTTGTTGTAAAAATTTAGCAAATAAAACAATGGAAGATGTATAACCGTTAATGTAATCAAAATTAGTTTTTTTAAATTTTACTAAAACCGTTTCAAGAAACTTATCTGATAAATCAAAAATAGGAAATCGATAACTATTTTTTAAAACATCTTTCATTCGTTCCTTTTTATTTCCGATAAAATCCAAAGGAATTCCGTAAAATCGAGCTTGTTTAGACGTATTAAAATCAATATCGAACCAACCAAATTTTGAAATAATATTTGCCCAAGTTAGTGCATGACAAAATTTATCTTTAGCAAAAATAAATGGATCGCCACTTGAACCTGAAGTTTTGTTGACATAAACATTTTTCAAAGTACAACCATCTGAAAGTCTTTCTGACAAAGGTTTTTGAAAGTCTTTCTTGGTTTGAATGGGAAGATTTTCCCAAGTTGAAAATGATTTTTCCCCAATAAATTCTTGATATGATTTGTTGTGTTTTAAATGAAAATCAACAATTTCATTACGTTTTTCAATCGTATATTTTTCAAAATCAGTTTCAGATATTGAAACAATTTTCTCAAATTCAGAAGTTGCCTTCTTCATCGGAAAACCGTTTAATCGAAGCGATAAATTGAAAAATTGGAACACAGAAAATCTATTTTCTCCAAAAATAAGAAAACCAAAAATGATAATTGATAATCTGAAAACTTTTTATCAGTTTCACTTTATATTCATCTCAAAACAAACTATTTTTGCACTACAACTAACAACACAACACAATGACAATCTTACTACTTGGTTCTGGAGGAAGAGAACACGCTTTAGCATGGAAAATGTTGCAATCACCTAAATGCGCTAAACTTTTTGTTGCTCCAGGAAATGCTGGAACGTCTCAAATTGCTACAAATGTTTCTTTAAATATTTTAGATTTTGAAGGATTAAAAACTTTTGCTTTAGCAGAAAAAGTCGAAATGGTTGTTGTTGGCCCAGAAGATCCATTGGTTCAAGGAATTTATGATTTTTTCAAAAATGATTCTGATTTAAAAAATATTCCGGTAATTGGTCCGTCAAAAGTTGGTGCGCAATTAGAAGGAAGCAAAGAATTTGCCAAAGAATTTTTAGTAAAGCACCGAATTCCAACCGCAGCTTATGATTGTTTTACAAAAGAAACGGTTGAAAAAGGATGTCGTTTTTTAGAAACGTTACAACCGCCGTTTGTTTTAAAAGCCGACGGATTAGCCGCAGGAAAAGGTGTTTTAATCATTCAAGATTTAGAAGAAGCCAAAACTGAATTGCGAAATATGTTGGTGCACGCCAAATTTGGAAATGCTAGCTCAAAAGTGGTTATTGAGGAATTTCTTGACGGAATTGAATTAAGTTGTTTTGTTTTAACAGACGGAAAAAATTATAAAATTCTTCCAACAGCAAAAGATTACAAACGAATTGGTGAAGGCGACACAGGTTTAAATACTGGCGGAATGGGTGCCGTTTCTCCAGTTCCGTTTGCTGATGCAGTTTTGCTAGAAAAAATAGAAACTCGAATTGTAAAACCAACTATTGAAGGTTTACAAAAAGACGGAATAGAATATAAAGGATTCGTTTTCATTGGATTAATAAACGTTAATGGCGAACCAATTGTTATTGAATACAATGTAAGAATGGGCGATCCAGAAACGGAAGTTGTGATTCCGAGATTAAAAAGTGATTTGGTTGAACTTTTTCAAGCAGTTGGAAATCAGAAATTAGATGAAGTAACTTTAGAAATTGATGAAAGAAGCGCCACAACAATTATGGTAGTTTCTGGCGGTTATCCTGAAGAGTATGAAAAAGGTTTTGAAATTTCTGGATTAGAAACTATTGAAGATTCTTTAGTTTTTCATGCCGGAACGAAATTAGAAAATGGAAAAGTTGTAACAAATGGTGGTCGTGTTATAGCCATTACATCATTTGGCGAAAGCTTTCAAGAAGCCATAAAAAAATCTTATCAAAACATAGACAAGCTACATTTTGATAAGATGTATTTTAGAAAAGATATCGGTTTCGACTTACTTTAAGAACGAATGTGCCGTAGTATCTTGGTTTTCTGTTCCTGATTCGTCAAAAATACGTAATTGTTTGATCCAATAAATCATGTAATAAGCACAAATTGCCATTAATGTCCAACTAACAATATTGGCTAACCACCAATTGTCTAGCTCCAATGCACGTAAACCATCAAGCGGTTTAAATAAAAAATCAACAAAAAGCGACTGTATTCCTTCAAAAAATGCTCTCATTTTTAAACAAGTATTATATTTACAACCACAAAAGTATAAAATATCCTCATGATTACAAGCATTTTTAAAAAATCTACACCAATTAATTATTCTTTAATGGGAATATTAATGGTTTTATTCTTTTTTTTGTACCAATTTCATGCGGTTTCAAGCGCTACTTCGGGTATTGAAATAACCAAAAAAGCAGGAATACTCGTAATTTTATTTGCTTCGCTATTTCTTTCTAATTTTATTGTAAAAAAAAATTTATTGACTAAAGATAGCTCGTATACAGTTCTTTTTTATTTTATTTTTCTACTCTTTTTCCCTAGTGTTTTAAATAATATTAATTTGCTTTTAGCTAATTTTTTCATATTGTTATCAATGAGAAGATTGGTTTCACTTCAAACGTTAAAAGCTCCAAAAGAAAAAATATTTGATGCAGCGTTGTGGATTTTTGTAGCAAGTTTATTTCATTTTTGGGCCATATTATTTATCATTTTGGTTTATATTTCAATAATCTTTCACGTTTCTAGAGATTATAGAAATTGGCTTATTCCTTTTGTAGCACTTTTTACAACGTCAATTATTTTTGTTTTTTATGCTTTATTATTTGATAAATCGGCCATAAATTTTTACTTAGAAAAAGAAACTATAAATTTACAACTGGATTATTTTACCGATAAGTATCAAAATATTGCCTTCTCGATTTATGCGGTTTTTGTAGTTTTTTTTCTGTTTCCATTTGTTTTTTCACTTACAAATAAGCCTTTGAATCTTCAAGCATCGTATAAAAAAGTGCTTTTTGCGGTTTTTATCGGAATTGTAATTTTTGTAATTTCTATCAATAAAAGTAATGATTTACTAATATTTACTTTTTTGCCAATGGCAATTATGGCAACCAATACTATAGAGTACATGCAAAATAAAATACAACAAGAAATCATATTATTTGTTTCAATTGCATGTGGATTATTTTGTTTCTTTTCGCAATTATAATTTGCTACCGTAAGCTAAATCTCCAGCATCGCCAAGACCCGGAATAATGTAGTTTTTCTCGTTCAGTTTTTCATCTAAAGCGGCAACCCACAAATGACAGTCTTTCGGTAAATTTTCTTCTAAATAAGCGATTCCTTCTGGCGCAGCAATTACAACTGCAATGTGAATTTCTTTAGGAGTTTCTTCAGTCATTAGTTTATTAAAGACCGCAACGATTGATTGACCAGTAGCCAACATTGGATCAATTAAAATTAGATTTTTATTTTCAAATGATGGAGCTGCTTGATATTCAACCAAAATTTCAAAATAATCATCGTGGTTTGGATGATGACGATAAGCAGAAACAAAACCGTTTTCAGCATCGTCAAAAATGTTCATAAAACCAGTATGTAATGCTAAACCTGCTCGAAGAATAGAACACAAGACCACATTATCTGCAATAGTTGTAGTCTTTTTTATAGCAAGTGGTGTTTGTACTTCAATAGCTTTATATTCTAGATTTTTACTTAATTCATACGCCATAATTTCACCAATTCGCTCAATATTTTTTCTGAATCGCATGCTGTCTTTTTGGATGTTGACATCACGAATTTGAGCTAAAAAATGATTTAAAATACTGTTGTTTTCTGAAATATAATGAATCTGCATGTTTTTGTTTAAAGTTTAAAGTTCAAAGTTTCACGTTAAAAGTATAAAAACTATCTTTGCAAATAAAATTTATAATTATGTTTTCAAAATTTGCCTATTCTATATTTGAACAAAGTATCAAGGATTATCACGTTTACGATAATGTAAACCAAGCAATTAACAATCCGTATCCGAAAGAAAAAATCGAACATTTATTGTATTTTAAAAATTGGATTGATACTGTGCAATGGCATTATGAAGACATTATTCGTGATCCAAATATTGATCCAGTTGCAGCATTAACTTTGAAAAGAAAAATTGATGCTTCAAATCAAGAGCGTACTGATATGGTTGAATATATTGATAGTTATTTTCTTCAAAAATATGCTTCAGTTGACGTGAAATCGTCTGCAAAAATAAATTCAGAATCTCCAGCTTGGACATTGGATAGATTGTCAATTTTGGCATTAAAAATTTATCACATGAACGAGGAAGCTAATCGTACAGAAGCTTCACAAGAACACCGAGATAAATGTCAAGAAAAATTAAATGTGCTTTTAGAACAAAGAACCGATTTATCAACAGCAATTGATGATTTATTGACTGATATTGAAAATGGTGATAAATTTATGAAGGTGTACAAACAAATGAAAATGTACAACGACGATGATTTGAATCCGGTTTTGTATCAGAATAAGAAGTAACTTTTAATTTTTTTTGTCATTTCGACGAAGGAGAAATCACATAATTTTAATAATTTAATGCGATTTCTCCTTCGTCGAAATGACAACATTCATATCTAATTTTGTCCAAAAATATAAAACATATAGCCGTAATAAGATTGTCAGCAATGGGCGATGTTGCCATGACGGTTCCTGTTATTAGAGCTTTTGTAGAACAAAATCCAGACGTTAAAATTACACTAGTTTCACGACCATTTTTCAAACCTTTTTTTAATGGAATTCCGAATCTTGATTTCTTTGAAGTTGATGTAAAAAACCGACATAAAGGTTTCATAGGATTATTGAAATTGTATTTTGATTTAAAGAAATTGAATATTGACGTAGTTGCTGATTTGCATAATGTTTTACGTTCAAAAATTATCCGAAAACTATTTGCTTTAAGCGGAAAAAAAGTCGCTTTTACACATAAAGGAAGAGCCGAAAAGAAAGCGCTGACAAGTTTAAATAATAAAGTTTTTAAACCTTTAAAATCAATGTTCGAGCGCCATGTTGAAACATTCAATCAACTTGGTTTTTTAGTCAGTTTGTCGCATCCAAAGTTTCCATCCAAAGCAGTTTTATCTGAAGAAATCATAAAAATTTCAGATCAAAAAGAAAATCAAAACTGGATTGGAATTGCGCCTTTTGCACAATATGAAAGTAAAGTATACCCACAAGATTTAATGCAAAAAGTAATAGATGAATTGGCATCAAATTCAAATAATAAAATCTTTCTTTTTGGTGGCGGAAATAAAGAAATCGAAATCTTAAATCAGTTTTCAAATGGAAAAGAAAATGCAATTGTTATAGCTGGAAAACTAAATTTAGAACAAGAATTACACTTAATTTCCAATCTTGAGGTGATGCTTTCTATGGATTCTGGAAACGCACATATTGCAGCAATGTTGGGAGTAAAAGTCATTACACTTTGGGGTGCAACGCATCCGTATGCTGGATTTTCTCCGTTCAATCAACCTTTAGAAAATTGCTTGATTGCTGATAGAAATCAGTTTCCATTACTACCAACTTCGGTTTATGGAAATAAAAAAGCTGTTGGTTATGACTATGTTATGCGGAGTATTTCTGTTGAAAGTGTTGTGGAAACGATTAGTGCAATTTTGAATCCTTAATAAGTTTTCTATGCTTTACATAAGTTAAATTTTAATAAACCAATATTAAAATATAATGAAACCTTTACGTGAAAAAATAAAAGTGAAAAAACGTCCAAATAAAACAAAAACCTAGTTGTTTAGTAAAAAATATGTTTAAAACAAGGTTATTTAACTTTTAATGATACATTATCGGCATGGAATTCTTTATTTCCAACTGTATATATTATATTTTTAAAATTAATTTCATCACCTTCCTTTAAAGTAAGTAACTTTTCCCTAACATTATCTGGAATTCTTTTACTATTAGTTGTAAATAGTACTGTTTCATTATTATTTTTTATAATAATATCACATTTGAACGAAGTGTCGGAAAAATCAGAACAGCCTAAATCTGGAAAATATAGAGAAACAGTATCAATTTTTAATAAGTCAGATTCTGAAACAATGGTTTGTTCAGTTTTTAGTGTTGAAAAATATAAGACAGGTTTTAGATCTTTGACTTGAAATATCCTTTCAAATATTTTTAGATCTTTATCAAAAACCATCACTTTTAAGTTACCAATAGCTTTTGGACTTACTATAATTTGGTCACCACTTAAAGTTTCAATTTTTCCATTATCTGTTTCAAATCTAAGTCTTTTTAAATTTTTACTTTTAACGGTCAAATAATTTGGAAATCCATTAATAAGTTCAGACCTAGAACTAGTAATATTAATTTCTTGTCCAAATGTTTGAACAATAATTAAAAATGGTATTATCTTCAGGAATAATTTGGTCATATAGTTCTGTTCTATCTCACATATATATCTGATTATCTTTACAAATACCTAAAATATAACTCTTTAAATTAGAAATTGTTTCAGGATAATTTGGTATTTCATAACCAAAACGCTCGTGTTCTGCTTGTTCTTTCTCAATAGCATTGCAGCCTTTTATGACTTCCTTAATCATATCGAGCATAATTAATTCTTTGTTTTTGTCTTTTTCAAATTTGAAATCAACCAACTCATCTTCCAATTTTTCACAATACTCTAAAAGCTCTTGAACTTCGGGTTCGTCCAAAAGATCTTGCGCTTTTTTAAATATTTCGAGTTTGTTTTTCATTTGTTTATATAATAAAAAATTCCTCGACTGAACTCGAGAAGACAAAATCAACTTCAAAAATCAATTTCAACACAATCTAAATAACTGAATACTGAAATCTTAATACTGCCAACTGATTACACGTCATCAAAATCAACAAACAATTCACTAGAAGTTGGATGCGCTTGACAAGTCAAAATTAATCCCTCGGCAACTTCTTTATCAGTCAAAATAGAGTTCTTTTTCATCTCGGCTGTTCCTTTTGAGATTCGTGCCAAACAACTGCTACAAATTCCGCCTTGACAAGAATAAGGTGCGTCAATTCCCTGTTTTAAAGCCGCTTCCAAAACGGTTTGCTTTTGACTCATTTCGAAGGTTGCTTCATCACCATCAACTAAAATTGTGATTTTGGTGTGACCTTGGTGAGAACCAGCATCCGAATTTTCGGCAGATGAAGTTGAAAACAATTCAAATTTAATATCTTTTTCAGCAACATTGTGTTCTTTTAGAACGGTAGTTGCCAAATTAATCATTTCTTCTGGACCACATAAATAGAACTTATCAAATTCTTTTTCTTTGTGTTTGTTGTTCAAAACAAAATTGATATTCGATTTATCAATTCTTCCAAAAAGTTCGTTTTCAACTTTCGTTTGACTGTACACATAATGCACAAAAAAGCGACCAACATATTTTAATTGTAACTCGTGTAATTGATTGTGAAAAATGGTTTCTTCAGGAGTTTTATTTCCGTAAACCAATACGAAAGAGCTTTTAGGTTCGTTTTCTAAAACCGAGTGAAGTATTGATAATACTGGTGTAATTCCGCTTCCAGCTACGAAAGCTGCGTAGTTTTTTTGCTTATCAGAATTGGGTTCAAATGTAAATTTTCCTTCGGGTTGACCAACTTCAATTAAGTCACCAACTTTTAAGTTTTCGTTTGCAAATTTTGAGAAGTTTCCGTTTTTCACCGATTTTATGGCAATTCGCAATTCATCACTATTAGGCGATGAACAGATTGAATACGCACGACGAATTTCAGTTCCGTCAAGGGTTAATTTTAGATTAATGTATTGACCAGCAATAAATTGATAGGCTGATTTTAATTCAGATGGAATATTAAAAACAACCGAAATTGCACTAGCTGTTTCGCGTTTTACTTCTTTTACTTGTAATTTATAGAATGCTGACATGGTATTATTTTTTACAAAGGTAAGAAATAGCAACAATTTTTAGATTATACAAAGTTTGAAATTATTTGTAACAATTACTAAAATTTATAAACTAATAATCAAACCAAAACAACCAAATATATGTTCAAACATTTTATTAATCTTGAATTAAAGTCTTTTCTTCGATCGGCTTCCTTTGGAACTAATGTTGCAATGAAAGTTTTCATGGGCTTTTTTGCATTGTATTTTATTGTCATTTTTGTTGGCGTAGGTATTGGAGCTTTCTTTTTAATAAGAGAAGAATTCCATTTGGAACCATTAATAACCATCAATAAATTTGTGATTTATTATTTAGTCGTTGATTTGATAATTCGTTTCTTTCTTCAAAAAATGCCTGTACTGAATATCAAACCATTACTAACATTACCAATTAAGAGAAATACAATTGTACATTTCACTTTAGGCAAAACGGCTTTGTCGTTTTTTAATTGGTTACATGCTTTTTTCTTTATTCCGTTTTCAATTACGCTATTAATTAATGGTTACTCTGTTTTAAATGTGATTTTATGGCACATCGGAATAATGGCAATGATTTTCATCAATAATTTCATCAATGTTTTAATAAATAATAAAGACAGTATTTTTTATTCTGTATTAGTTTTAGTTGCAGGTTTGGGCGCAGCTCATTATTTTAAAATATTTGATATTACAAAGTACACAGTTTCATTTTTTCAGGGATTTTATACTACTAATTATATCTTTTTAATTCCTATTTTATTGGCAATTGTATTGTACTATTTTGCTTTTAGTTATTTCAAGAGTAATTTGAATCTTGATGAAGGTTTATCTAAAAAAAGTGAAATCGCTAAGACAGAAAATTTTACTTGGTTGAATCAATTTGGGACTTTAGGAACATTCTT
Organism: Flavobacterium sp. SUN046; assembly: GCF_028867965.1. Classification (GTDB taxonomy): domain Bacteria; phylum Bacteroidota; class Bacteroidia; order Flavobacteriales; family Flavobacteriaceae; genus Flavobacterium. The sequence continues at coordinate 533,670 of NZ_JAPQNT010000001.1, read as the reverse complement.
AAAAAATGATATCCGATTATTAAAACGTAATAAACGTTCTCGAACAACAGTAATAATGAGTGTTGTTTTTATTTTTTATGGTTTGTTGTTTTTCACTCATTCGATAAAAGCTTACGACAATCCAGCAATGAAAGTTTTTGCAGGAATATTTGTTTCTGGTGGATTTTTATTCACCTTCGGACAATTTGTACCGAGTTGGGATAGCGCTTATTATCAATTGATGATGAGCCAAAATATTAAATACCGAGAATACATCAGTTCTAAATGGTGGTTAATGGTTATCGGAACAATTATTTCAACTATAATTGCCTCTTTTTATCTTTATTTTGGCTTTGAAACTTACATGTTAATTGTTGTTGGCGCCATTTTTAATATCGGTGTAAACTCGCATTTGGTAATGCTTGGTGGTGCATTCGTTAAAACACCAATCGATTTATCTAAAGCTAAAGGTGCTTTTGGAGACAAGCAAGCTTTTAATTTGAAAACGATGCTAATTGCAATACCAAAATTACTTTTACCAATGGCATTATATGCTATAGGATATTATGTTTTTTCACCAAATATTGGATTACTTTTTGTTGCATTAGCTGGAATTTTAGGATTCGCTTTTAGAAACTATGTTTTTTCAAAAATAGAAAAAATTTACAAAACTGAAAAATATGCAACTATAGCAGCTTATAAAAAAGCAGATTAGTTTGAATAATAGTACAATATACATTTTTACAATCTACAAAATATAGAAAACATGATACAAGTAAACAACCTTTCAAAAACATATAATAACGGAGTTAAAGTTCTAAATATATCCAATCTTGAAATTCCAAAAGGACAAAGTTTCGGTTTAGTTGGAAATAACGGTGCTGGAAAAACAACCTTTTTTAGTTTGTTATTAGATTTAATTCAACCAACAACTGGGCATATAAATAACGGATTAATTCAAGTAAACACAAGTGAAGCCTGGAAACCGTACACTTCTGCTTTTATTGATGAAAGTTTCTTAATTGGTTATTTAACTGCCGAAGAATATTTTTATTTTATTGGAGATTTAAGAAATCAAAATAAAGCCGATGTTGACGCCTTATTAAAAAAACACGAAGAATTTTTTAACGGAGAAATCTTGAACAGCAAAAAATATTTGCGAGATTTATCTAAAGGAAACATGAAAAAAGTTGGAATTATTGCCACTTTAATAGGAAATCCAGAAGTGGTAATTCTAGACGAACCGTTTGCCAATTTAGATCCAACAACAGTAAATCGATTGAAAAAAATCATTAAAGAATTAGCCGATAATCCCAATGTTACGGTTTTAGTTTCATCACATGATTTAGTTCACACAGTTGAAGTTTGCAATAGAATTGTAGCTTTAAATAAAGGAGAAATTGTGAAAGACATCGAAACTTCGCCAGAAACATTAAAAGAATTAGAAGCCTTTTTTGCAGTATAAATTTTAATGTGAAAATTAAGAAATCCGCAGTTTAAGAATCTTATTCTGCGGATTTCTTATTCAAAAAAAGCATTATTTTTTTTCAGGTATCAAAAAGAAACGTATTTTTACCAGTTAGTTATACTAAAATTAGCTTTTTTAAGTTAATTATTAAAACGTTTTTACATTGAAAACCAGTACATTCAAATACATCATTATAATAACAATTGTCGCTTTTTTTGTAGCTTGTTCTACAAAGAAAAACACGTTTGTTTCTAGAAATTATAATTCGTTAACCACCAAAGACAATATTCTTTACAACGGCGGAATAGCTTTAGATAAAGGAATAGCAGACTTAAAGTCGCAATTTAAAGATAACTTTTGGCAAACGCTTCCTGTAGAACGTATGCAAATTACACAAGAGCAAATGTTGCCTGGTCAAGCCAAAAACGCCAATTTTGAAAGAGCCGAAACTAAAGCTACAATGGCAATTCAAAAACACTCAATGAACATTGGCGGAAGCGAAAAAAATCCTCAAATGGATGAAGCGCATTTAATGTTGGGTAAAACTAGATATTATGACCAACGTTTTGTTCCGGCTTTAGAAGCGTTTAATTATGTTTTGTACAAATATCCAAATAGTGATAAGATTTATGAAGTTAAAATTTGGAGAGAAAAAACCAACATGCGTATGGAAAACGACGCTTTGGCTATTATAAATCTTCGTAAATTATTAAAAGAGATTAAATTTAAAGACCAAATTTTCGCCGATGCAAATGCTACTTTGGCGCAAGCATTTTTAAATTTGAAAGAAAAAGATAGTGCTATTGCAAAACTAAAATTGGCTACAGAATTCACAAAATCAGACGAAGAAAAATCGCGTTACCGTTTTATTCTAGGTCAAGTATATGAAGAAAAAGGTTATAAAGATAGTGCTTTCGCCAAATATCAAGAGGTTATTGATATGAAACGAAAATCGGCACGCCAATATGTAATTCAGGCACATGCACGACAAGCAGCACAATTTGATTTTGCTAATGGCGACACATTAGTTTTCATGAAAAAATACACAAAACTTTTAAAAGATAGAGAAAACCGACCTTTTTTAGATGTTCTTAACCATCAAGTGGCGTTATTTTATGATAAGTTAAAAATGCCCGATGTTGCTACAAAATATTACAATACTTCACTCAAGAAAAAAGGACAAGACACTTATTTGACCGCTTCCAATTATAGAAATCTAGCCGATATTTATTTTAATAAAGCCAAATACGTTACAGCTGGAAAATATTTTGACAGCACGTTAACCGTCTTAAATTCTAGAACAAGAGAATACAAATTGATTGCTAAAAAAAGAGAAAATCTTGATGATGTAATTAAATTTGAAGGAATTGCACAACGAAATGATAGTATTTTAAAAGTCGCTTCGTTTTCACCATCTGAAAGAGAAAGCTACTATAAAGAATATATTGATAAATTAAAAAAAGAAGAAAAAAAGCAACTTGAACTGGCCGAAAAAGCAGCCAAAGCATCGGGTGAAAATAAAGATAATGGTGGTTCACCAGATATTTTTCAATCGGATGCACCAAATTCAAAACAACTTGATGTAAAACCAATAACACCAGCACCACTATTTTCAAATTCTGAAACAAGTACGTTCTATTTTTATAATCCTACAACTGTAGCTTATGGAAAAGTAGAATTTAAGAAAAAATGGGGTGATAGAGCTCATGTTGACAATTGGAGATTATCTAAAGAAACAGTTAAAGACGTTAAAAATCCAGAAGATTCTAATGATAATGCCGATGCAACCTCTGAAGATGGAAAAACAAAACAAGTTGACGAAAAATATACTACCGATTTCTATTTAAAACAAATTCCAACATCAACCAAGATATTAGATAGTATTGCTAAAGAACGAAATTTTGCCTACTACCAATTAGGAGTTATTTACAAAGAAAAATTTAAAGAATACAAACGCGCTGCCGACAAACTTGAAAAACTTTTAGAGAATAAACCCGAAGAGCGTTTGGTTTTGCCTTCAATGTATAATTTGTATAAAATTTACGAAATTATTGATCCAAGCAAAGCCTTGGCAATGAAATCTAAAATTATTTCACAATATCCAGATTCTCGATATGCTCAAATAATAAGCAATCCTAATGGCGCAAATCTTGTTGGCTCTACGCCAGAAGTTGCTTATTTAAGTTTGTACAAAGAATATGAAGACCAAAAATATCGTGAAGTACTTCCTAAAACAGAAGTAGCTATTGAGCAATTTACTGGTGAAGAAATGTTGCCAAAATTTGAATTACTTAAAGCAAATCTTGTTGGAAAATTAAAAGGTTTGGCTGAATATAAAAAAGCATTAAATTATGTAGCTTTAACCTACCCAAATAGTGAAGAAGGAAAAGAAACCGAAGTTTTTATTGCAACTAAAATTCCGTATTTAGAATCGTTGACTTTCAATTCAGAATTTCCATTGAGTTGGAATATTTTGTACAAAGCAGATAATTTAGAAGATAAAAATACCAAAGCACTTTTAGAAAAACTAACCAAGTTTGCAAAAGAAAGAACCATTGAAAAACTGACAATTTCAACCGATATTTACACTATTGACAAAAACTTTATAGTTATTCATGGCATTAAACTTTTAGATAATGCTAAAGGAATTGCGCAAGTTTTAAAAGAATTTAAAGATTACAAAATAGCAGAACCTGCAATTGTAATTTCGAGTGAAAATTATAAAGTGGTTCAAATTAAAAAAAATATCGATGAATATATTTCTGGAGATTGGCTGAACAAACCGATAATACCAGTACAAAGAAATATTATTTTACCCGAAGTAAAGTCTGAGAATAATAAAAAAGGTGACGAACAACCTAAAGAAAATCAAGTCATAAAAAATTTAATTCCTCAAAAAGGAAAAGGAAATATGCCAAATGGAATACCTGATAATCCACAGAAAATGGATTTGAATCCGCAAAATTCCAATGATCCAGCACTTCAAAACATGATGCCACCAGCGCCAGACATGCCTAAAAAACCCTAAAGTTATGTTTGATAAAAAACCAAAATCATACACCGATCTTTTAGGAAAGACCAACAGAATAGTTGAAGGAACAACTATTAAAGGAGATATTATTTCGCCAGCCGATTTTAGATTGGACGGACATTTAATAGGTAATTTCGAATCTAAAGGAAAACTAGTAATTGGTCCAGCTGGTAGCGTAAAAGGTGATATCATTTGTAAAAATTGTGATATTGAAGGAAAATTTGATGGAAAAATCCAGGTTTCTGAAATTCTAAATTTAAAGGCGAAAGCTAGTGTGCACGGAGAAGTAGTATGCGGAAAATTATCTGTAGAACCAGGAGCAGAGTTCAGCGCCAGTTGTGTAATGAAACCACATGTAAAAAACTTGCCACACAATGGACAACCAGTCGAAGAAAAAACAGCGTAACAAGTGGTTGGCATTAATCAATATTCCGATTCAAATGGGAGTAGTGATATTTTTGTTTTCCAAAGGTGGCGATTGGTTGGATGTAAAATACCCAAATTCACATAAAGTGTACGTGAAAGTCTTAACTTTATTAGGAGTTGCACTTGCGTTCTATAATTTGAATAGACAGCTTAAAGATATAAATGAATCCGATAACAATAATGAATCTTAATAAATACAAGCCTATTTTAGAAACAGCACTTCTTTCAATTATTGTTTTTGTAATTCATGAAACATTTTTTATCTTAATTGAAAGTCAAGAAAAAGAATTTAATTTTAGGTATCCATTGTATCTATTGTATCTATTTTTTCTTATTTGTTCTGTAATTATAGTTTACATCTTAATAAGAATTAAAGAAAGGAATATTGATAGTGTAGGACAAACTTTTTTGTTATTAACTTGTATCAAAATGGTTTTAGCTTATATTCTACTACATCCTATATTGCAAGCCACAAATAAATTAGTAACACCAGAAAAAATTAATTTTTTTATGGTATTTGCTGTGTTTTTGACAATAGAAACGGTTGTAACAATAAGAATTTTAAATAAAAATCAGTAATTTGTTACAAACCTGATGATTTTATCAAAAAAATTAAAATGAATACTTTCTAATATTAATTAATATTGTACTTTTGCACCAAATTTGAGAAAATAAATTAAAGAAATAATCAGATATGTTGTTTTCAAACAAACCACTGCAATTCATATTCGCCGCTTTAGTAGCATTTTTTCCTTTATTTAGTAATGCTAATGTCAATGATGCCTTACCTTTAAAACAGGAGGTTATTGCCTTAGCTACTACTGCTGAAACTAAAGTTTTATCGGAAGATGAAAAAAAGGACGAAGAAAGAAAAGAATTTATTCAACATCACTTATTAGATTCTCACGATTTTCACATTTTTTCTTATGGAAAAGAAGGAGAACACAATGTTGGTTTTCCATTACCTATTATTCTTTGGGATAACGGAGTTCAATTTTTTATGTCGTCTAAATTCCAACATGGAGAAGCAGTAGCAGAATCAAACGGAAACTTCTATAAAATAAATCACCTCGACGGTAAAATATACAAAACCGATGCAACAGGAACTTTAACAGAAAATGCAAAAGGACATATAGAAAACGAAAAACCATTAGATTTTTCAATCACAAAAAGCTTTTTCATGATTATTGTGGTTAGTGTATTAATGTTTTTATTGTTTGCAGGATTAGGAAAATCATACAAAAAAAATGGTTCTATTGCTAAAGGAGCAGGAAGATTTTTTGAACCTATCATTCTTTATATTAGAGACGAAATTGCAATTCCAAATATTGGTGAAAAAAACTATAGAAAATACATGAGTTTCTTGTTGACTATCTTTTTCTTTGTTTGGTTTTCAAATGTTTTTGGATTAACACCACTAGGAGTTAACATCACTGGAAATTTAGCTATTACTGGAGCATTAGCTCTTTTAACTTACATTATCACAACATTTACTGCTAAAAAAGATTATTGGAAACACATTTTTTGGATGCCAGGTGTACCAGTTCCAATGAAATTTATATTGGCACCAATCGAGTTGTTGGGAACTATCATTAAACCTTTTTCATTAATGATTCGTTTGTATGCAAACATGTTGGCAGGTCACGTGGTATTAATGAGTTTAATTGCACTAATGTACAAAGCAAACAGTATTGTTGGAAGTCCGTTGGCTTTCCTATTATCATTTGTTTTAACATTATTGGAAGTTTTAGTAGCTTTATTACAAGCGTATATTTTTACCATGTTAGCGGCTTTATATTTTGGTTCTGCTTCAGAAGAGCACCACCATGAAGAAGCTCATTAATAATTTGAATGTTTAATTAAATATATATACATTATGGAAATTCCTAGAATCGTTGGAGCAGGATTAGTAGTTATTGGTGCTGGTATTGGTATCGGAAGAATCGGTGGATCTGCAATGGATGCTATCGCTCGTCAACCAGAAGCTACTGGAAAAATTCAAACAGCTATGCTTATTGCTGCTGCACTTATTGAAGGTATTGGTTTCGCTGCAATTTTTGCGTCGTAACATTTAAAAAAACAAAAGTTGTGACGGTTGGTCGCAACTTTTGTTAATTATTAAAAAGTAATTATTTTAAAGATATAATATAATGGAAGAATTATTTGGACATATTTCATTAGGATTGTTTATTTTACAAACAATTTTATTCGTAGCATTGATTTTCCTTTTGAAAAAATTCGCTTGGAAACCAATTCTTGACGCGGTAAACGAAAGAGAAGAAGGTATTAAAAATGCTTTACTTTCTGCTGAAAATGCTAAAAAGGAAATGCAAAACTTGAAATCTGATAATGAGAAATTATTAGCAGATGCAAGAGCTGAGCGTGATGCAATGATGAAAGAAGCTCGTGAAATCAAAGACAAAATGATTAACGATGCTAAAGCAGAAGCACAAGCGGCTGGTGAAAAAATCATCGAGCAAGCGAAAGCAGCAATTACAAGCGAGAAAAATGCAGCTATGACAGAATTGAAAAATCAAGTTTCTTCTTTGTCATTAGAAATTGCAGAAAAAGTATTAAGAGACGAATTATCTAACAAAGATTCTCAAGCCAAATTGGTAGAGAAAATGTTGGGTGACGCAAAATTAAACTAATCATTATGTCTAGAGCAGCGATTAGATACGCCAAAGCAATATTAGACATTGCTCAAACTTCAGGAAAAGCTGAAGCTGTTAATAATGACATGAAGTCAATTGTTGCCGCTGTAGCAGAAAGCACTGAATTGAAAGATTTTTTAACTAGTCCAGTAATAAAAATGGATGTTAAGAAAGCGGCTTTGTCTGAAATTTTTTCAAATGCACAATCAGAAACAACTAGTTTGTTCAATTTATTGTTTGAAAACAAAAGATTTGAAATCTTAGAATCAATAGCTAAAGAATACAATAGATTATATGATGAAAGTAATGGTGTTGAGGTTGCAAAAGTAACAACAGCTTTCCCAATTACTCCAGAATTAGAAGCTAAAGTCTTGGCTAAGATTGCAGAATTTTCAACCAAGAAAATTACAATCGAGAATATAGTAGATCCAGCAATTATTGGTGGATTTATATTAAGAGTTGGTGATCAGCAGTACAACGCTTCTGTCGCTAGCAAATTGAGTGAGTTGAAACGTGAATTTGCAAATTAATTAGTATGAAAAAAGCAATTACATTTTTGGTTTTCTTCATATCACTTATGGGTTTTTCACAAGACATAAAACTTAAAAAAGGTGAAGTCTTAGTTGATGACAAAGCTTGGTTAAATTATGATGGATGCGGAGGCTTTAGTCAAAATTGTAGCTTAATGTTGACTTCTAATAAAGAAGAAGTTGTTTACATGAATCTTGTTATAGTTCCAGGTGTTGAGCCAATTACAAATTATAACAAGAATGGTGAATTGAAATACATTGAAGTTAAATTTCTAGGTCTGAATAGAGCAATAGAATTAGACATGACTTTTAAAAAGGCAATTGCTATTATTTATAATTCAAAGTGTATAAATGATGACGGTACTTTTGATGAAGATAAAGTTAAAAGATTAATTGAAAAATATGGAACGCCTTATTCTGATAGATTAAGTAAAACCACTACAAACAATAATACTAATACAGTTATTATAAAAGAAGAGCCAAGAAGATCGGGCTTAAACATAAATTTAGGTAGATAATAATAAAATATTATGGCAGAAATTAAACCAGCTGAAATTACAGCAATATTAAAAAAACAATTATCAGGTTTTGAATCTGGTGCATCGTTAGAAGAAGTAGGAACTGTACTTCAAGTGGGTGATGGTATCGCTCGTGTTTACGGTTTATCAAACGCTCAATATGGTGAGTTAGTACAATTCGACAACGGATTGGAAGCGATCGTATTGAACTTAGAAGAAGACAATGTTGGTGTTGTACTTTTAGGACCATCTACAGGAATTAGAGAAGGTTCTACTGTAAAACGTACACAACGTATTGCTTCTTTAAAAGTTGGTGAGCAAATCGTAGGTCGTGTAGTAGATACTTTAGGTAACCCAATCGATGGTAAAGGACCAATCGGTGGCGAACTATACGAAATGCCATTAGAAAGAAAAGCTCCAGGAGTTATCTTTCGTCAACCAGTAACAGAACCATTACAAACAGGTATCAAGTCAATAGACGCGATGATTCCAGTGGGTAGAGGGCAACGTGAGTTGGTTATTGGTGACCGTCAAACTGGTAAAACAACAGTTTGTATCGACACTATCTTAAATCAAAAAGAATTTTACGATGCTGGGCAACCAGTATTCTGTATCTATGTTGCAATTGGACAAAAAGCTTCAACGGTAGCTTTAATTGCAAAAACATTAGAAGAAAAAGGAGCAATGGCTTATACAACTATTGTAGCTGCTAACGCTTCTGATCCAGCTCCGATGCAAGTTTATGCACCAATGGCTGGAGCAGCAATCGGAGAATATTTCCGTGATTCAGGTCGTCCTGCTTTGATTATCTATGATGATTTATCAAAACAAGCAGTAGCTTACCGTGAGGTTTCTCTTTTATTAAGAAGACCACCGGGACGTGAGGCTTATCCTGGAGACGTTTTTTACTTACACTCTCGTTTATTAGAAAGAGCTTGTAAAGTAATTGCGGATGATGATATTGCAAAAAACATGAACGATTTACCAGACAACTTGAAAGGTATCGTAAAAGGTGGTGGTTCGTTAACTGCTTTACCAATTATCGAAACTCAAGCTGGTGACGTATCTGCCTATATTCCAACAAACGTAATTTCGATTACAGACGGACAGATTTTCCTTGATGGAGATTTGTTTAACTCTGGAGTTCGTCCTGCAATTAACGTAGGTATTTCGGTATCTCGTGTTGGAGGTAACGCTCAGATTAAATCAATGAAAAAAGTAGCTGGAACATTAAAATTAGACCAAGCACAATTCCGTGAATTGGAAGCGTTTGCTAAATTTGGTTCTGATTTAGATGCAGTTACTTTAAACGTAATTGAAAAAGGTAGAAGAAACGTTGAAATCTTGAAACAAGCAGTAAATGATCCATATACTGTTGAAGATCAAGTTGCAATTATCTATGCTGGTTCTAAAAATTTATTGAGAAGCGTTCCTGTGAATAAAGTAAAAGAATTCGAAAGAGATTTTATCGAATACTTAAAAAACTCTCACAAGGATACATTAGCAGCACTAAAAGCAGGTAAGTTAGACGATAACATTACTGACGTTTTAGAAAAAGCAGCTAAAGAAATTTCAGCAAAATATATTTAAAAAGTATTAAGTACTAAGTATCAAGAATAAGACATCTTGATACTTAATACTTAAATCTTAATACTCAAAAACATGGCAAACTTAAAGGAAATCCGTAATAGAATTACTTCCGTTTCATCAACGATGCAGATAACTTCTGCGATGAAAATGGTTTCTGCTGCAAAGTTGAAAAAAGCACAAGATGCAATTACAGCAATGCGACCTTATGCCGAAAAACTAACTGAATTATTGCAAAATTTATCTTCAACTCTTGAAGGTGAAGTTGGCGGAAGTTACACCAAACAACGCGAAATCAATAAGGTTTTAGTAGTTGCAATTACATCAAATAGAGGTTTGTGTGGTGCATTTAACACAAATGTTATCAAACAAGCCAAAGTTGTAGCTGAATCTTACAACGGAAAGCAAGTTGACATCTTTGCAATTGGTAAAAAAGGAAATGATATTCTTGCAAAAACAAGTACAGTTATTGAAAATCATAGTGATGTTTATGATAATTTGACTTTTGATAATGTAGCAACTATTGCAAACATTTTAACAGAAAAATTTACTTCTGGTGATTATGATAAAATTGAAATAGTTTACAATCAATTTAAAAATGCAGCTACACAAATCGTTCAAACCGAACAATTTTTACCATTAGCTCCAATAAAATCAGATAAGCCTGCTTCAACAGGAGATTATATTTTTGAGCCGTCAAAAGAAGAAATCGTTGAAACATTGATTCCTAAAATGTTGAAAACGCAATTGTATAAATCAATTAGAGATTCATTTGCTTCTGAACACGGCGCTCGTATGACCGCAATGCACAAAGCAACTGATAACGCAACCGATTTAAGAAATCAATTGAAATTAACTTACAACAAAGCACGTCAAGCTGCAATCACCAATGAGATTTTAGAGATTGTTGGTGGAGCTGAGGCCTTGAAAGGATAATGTAATTCAAAATAAAGAATATATAAAGAGTCAACGAAAGTTGGCTCTTTTTTTTGCTTACGTATAAATTAAATATGAAAAATGATTAGATTTGGCTCTACAGTTGATTTATTGTCAAATAGATGCAACAAGCATAAACAAAACCATAAAAATAATAAAGCAATAAAAATTAATTAAACATAAAATTCAAGCGTTTAACTTTATGACTTTTTGTTTTTAAAAAATAGTAGAAATCATGAAAAAGACAATACTTTCATTAATAGTTCTTATAACAGGAATTATAAATGCACAAACTATCAATATTCCCGATGCTAATTTTAAAGCAAAATTACTTGCTGCAAACACAACAAATAATATTGCCATTGGCTCAAATTTTAGTTCATCAATTATTATTGACACAAACAATAACGGTGAAATTGAAATTAGTGAGGCAGTACAAGTATATCAATTAGATGTGAGTTATTCAAATATATCCTCTTTAGAAGGATTAAGTGTATTCGCGAATTTATCAAATTTATTTTGTAACAACAATCAACTTACAACGCTCGATTTGTCAAATAATGTTAATTTATTTTTAATTGATTGCAGTTTTAATTTATTAACCACTTTAGATACTAGTTCAATTATAAATTTAGGATTAGGTGTTAATTGTGATAATAACTTGTTATCTAGTTTAAATTTAAAAGGAATTGACGACACAAATTTTGCAGCTACAATAACAGATTTATCTTTTAATAATAATCCAAACCTAAATTATATCTGCATAAGAGCAATAGATACTACTCAGCCCCTTTCACTTTATAATTTCATTCAAAATTCCATACAACAGAATGGTTATTCTAATTGTGAGGTAAATACCTATTGTTCTTTTAATCCTGGTGGAAAATATTATATAATTAATGGTAACACAAAATTTGACACTAATAATGATGGTTGCGATAGTAATGATAGTTTAGTTCCAAACATTAAATTCAATCTTTCTAATGGTACAAATACAGGTTTACAAATAGCAAATACCTCTGGAAATTATACTATTCCTGTAACTGGTGGTTCAACAACAATAACGCCACTTATAGAAAATCCTAGTTATTTTACAGTTTCGCCAACTACTGTTCTGGTTGATTTTCCTGCAACAGCAAGTCCATTTAATCAAAATTTTTGCGTTACTGCAAATGGAGTTCACAATGATTTGGGAATTGACTTATTTTCATATATTAGTTTAGGACCAGGTTATGATTCAAGTTATAAAATAAAATATCGAAATAAAGGAACACAAACGCAATCAGGAACAATTAATCTTAATTTTGATGATTCTGTTTTAGATTTTGTTTCTGCAAATCCAGCTACAACATCATCAATTCTTAATACAGTAACTTGGAGTTTTGTAAACTTACAACCATTTGAAACTAGAGAAATTACAATTGTATTAAATCTAAACTCTTCGCTAGAAACGCCACCTATAAATAGTGGTGATGTGTTAAATTTTACAACATTAATAGCTGGGTTAACAGATGAAACGCCAACAGATAATAGTGCCGAAGTAAATCAAACTGTTTACAGCTCATATGATCCAAATGATAAAGTATGTTTAGAAGGAAGCACAATTAATTCATCAAAAATCGGTGATTATGTGCATTATAAAATTCGTTTTGAAAATACTGGAACCGCCAATGCTTTAAATATTGTGGTAAATGATGTTATTGATAGTTCGAAATTTGATGTTTCTACCTTGCAACTTGTTGATAGTTCTCATCCATGCATTACCAAAATTTCAAACGAAAATAATGTAGAATTTATTTATGAAGGAATAAATCTTCCTTTTGATGATGCTACCAATGATGGTTATGTTGTTTTTAAAATAAAATCAAAATCTACTTTAGTTGTTGGCGATCAAATTACCAATAGTGCCAAAATTTACTTTGATTACAATTTGCCAATTACAACAAATACTTCGATATCAACCTTTCAGAGTTTAAAAATTAAGGATTACGAATTTCAAAATTACTTTACACTATCTCCAATTCCAGCAATTGATTTTTTAACCATTAAAAATACAAAACAAGTTAACATAAAAAATATTTTGGTTTATAACATGTTAGGGCAATTAATTCAAACTTTTATAAATCCAACTAATAAATTAGATGTTTCTAATTTAAAATCTGGAAATTATATTTTAAAAATAGTATCTGAAAATATGGTTACAAATATGAAGTTTAGTAAACAATAAATTTAATAAAAACAGGTATATAAAGAGTAGATTTTGCAGACTCTTTTTTGTTTTTCGTATTTTCAAAAACATTATTTTAGCCTTTTTAAACCTTTTCTACAAGCTTAAGTCTTAAAATAGTAGATTAAAATATGGCTAACAACAAGAATGATTTTACTGCAATTTTCAATCAATATAAACTATTGGTTTATAATGTTGCGTTGAATTATTCGCAAAATACTGAAGATGCTGAAGAAATTACACAAGACGTTTTCGTAAAAGTATATCAATCTATGGAAACGTTTAAAAGTAATTCTTCTATAAAAACGTGGATTTATCGAATTACAATCAATCAATCGTTGGATTTTATAAAACAAAAAAATAGTAAAAAACGTTTTTTTATGTTTGGTAAAAAGTCAGAAAACGAAAAGGAATATCAAAATTTTTCAAACTTTGAACATCCAGGAATTTTATTAGAAAATATAGAAGATGCAAAGGTATTGTTTGCAACTATTAACACATTACCTGAAAATCAGAAAACTGCTTTCATCTTGTCTAAAGTTGATGGATTGAGTAATCAAGAAGTTGCAGAAATTATGGAAATGAGTATTTCGGCAATAGAATCATTGATTTTTAGAGCAAAATCTTCATTAAAAGAAAAATTATCAAATAAATTTTTAGAATACCGCAAGAATAAAAAATAAAATGCGTCTAAATAATAGTTAACAGTTTTCAGTCGCAGTTAGCAGTAGAAATATAGTAAATATGACAAAAGAAGATTTTATAGAGAACGTATTAAATAGCACAAATGGAATTACGCAAGTTGCTCCAAACGACGATTTATATGAAAAAATAAATCAGAAAATAAATAAAACTAAAGTAGTTCCATTGAAGACTTTATGGCTTGTTGCTGCTTCGATTATTTTGTTAATTGGGTTAAATTTAATTTTAATAAACAATCAAAATAGTGCTGCAAAAAATCAAACCGCTTCGTTTGAAAAATCATTAAATCAAGACAATCAATTATATAATTAATTTATGAATAAGACAAAATTATTAACGTTTTCAGTAATTGCATTATTGCTGTTAAATTTTGGAATTCTTGCCTTTTTATTTCTATCTGGTCCAAACGGAAGAAAACACACACCAAGAGAAGTAGTTATTCATAAATTACATTTTGATACAAATCAAATAGCAGATTATGATAAATTAATTACCGTTCATAAAGAGAAAATTAAAAGCCTAAATGATTCTATAAAAAATTGTAAAAATGAATTATACAGTCAATTAAAAACTACTGAAAACAAATCAGTTACTGATGGTTTGTTTTTAAAAATAGCACAATTTCAATCTCAAATTGAACAAACACATTTCAATCATTTTTTAGACATAAAAAAACTCTGTAAGCCAAATCAATTCAAAGATTACAATGAATTGACCACGAAATTATCTGAAATGTTTCAGAGTAAACAACATAGACAACGACCAGAACGTGAAAGATAGAATTTGGATCTTATTTTTCTTTTTATTGATTATTTCAAATACTTTTAGTCAAAAAACTTCTCTAAAAATAGATTTGAAGTTTAATGATAAATCAATTCAATTAGGCGATAAATATATTTCAAAAAACGACACATTAACTTTAGAAACCATAAAATTCTACTTGTCTTCATTTGAGATTAATTATAATGATAATTCAACTTATAAAGAAGATAAAAGTTATCATTTAATAGATATCGAAAAACCAGAATCATTAGAGTTTTCTTTAAAAAGCGATTCAAATAAAACTATTAAATCAATAAAATTCAATATTGGTGTTGACAGTTTAGCTTCAGTTTCTGGAGCAATGGCAGACGATTTGGACGCAACAAACGGAATGTATTGGGCTTGGCAAAGTGGATTTATTAATATGAAAATTGAAGGAAAAAGTAACAGTTGTAAGACTAGAAAGAATCAATTTCATTTTCATGTTGGCGGTTATTTGAAACCCAATTATGCGATGAGAACAATTGAAATTTCAATCTCAAAACCTGTCACGCTGAGCGCAGTCGAAATGCCAAATAACGAACTTGTAATTAAAGTTGATTTAGCAAAATTATTTGACCAAGTTCATTTAAGTGAAACCAATTCTATTATGATTCCTGGAAAAGTTGCTATGAAAATTGCTGATGAATCGGTAAAAATGTTTACTGTCGAATGAAAAAAGGTGTCTTAATTGTACTATTTGGTATTTTGTTTTTTGCTTTTTTGGGATTTGCCAAATTGGCTTTCACTCCAATTTATTTTGAAGTTCCAAAAGGTTGGTCAAAACCTCACTACGATTTTTCTAAAAATCCATTAACCGAAGAAGGATTTCAATTAGGACGAAAACTATTTTACGATCCAATTTTATCTAAAGACAGCACCATTTCGTGCGCCAGTTGTCATTTGCAACAAACAGGATTTACTCACGTAGACCACGATTTGAGTCACGGAATTGAAGGAAAAATTGGAACTCGAAATTCGTTATCACTTCAAAATTTGGCTTGGAATAAAGATTTTATGTGGGATGGCGGCGTAAATAATTTAGAAGTGCAACCCATTCATCCAATTACTAGTGAAGTTGAAATGGATGAAACGCTAGAAAATGTGGTTGCAAAACTTCAAAAATCGGATAAGTATAAAATACTATTTCAAAAAGCTTTTGGCACAAATAAAATCACAGGACAATTGACATTAAAAGCACTTTCGCAATTTGTGGTTTCATTAACTTCGTCTAATTCCAAATATGATAAAGTGATTAGAAAAGAAGAAAAATTTACCGAAATGGAACAAAAAGGCTATAATTTGTTCAAACAAAACTGTGCTTCGTGCCATAAAGAACCTTTGTTTACGAGTGATAAATTTGAAAATAATGGTTTAGTAATTGACCCAACTTTAAATGATATTGGAAGAATGAAGATCACTCAAAACCCAAAAGATTCATTGCGATTTAAAGTTCCAACATTACGAAACATACAATTTACATTTCCGTACATGCACGACGGTCGATTTAAAACATTAACCGAAGTTGTAAAACACTATAATTCATTACAAAAGAGTAAAAATTTATCTAAAGAATTGTCAAAACCAATGAATTTATCTGATAACGATAGAACTGATTTAGTAGCTTTTTTAAAGACTTTAACCGATAAAGAATTTCTTTTTAATCCGAGATTTTCTTACCCAAAAGAATAAATTTTTAAAAGAGCGCAAGAAATAAAATATTCTTTCGTCTAAAAATAAAAATACTATAAATATGAAATTCAAATTATTCTTCATTTTAAGCATAACTATTTGTATAGTAAAATCTTACGGACAATACAACACCATGACAATGCCAGAAGCTTTGTATGGAACAACTTTCAATTTGAATATTCACGAATCGATTAAACAACTTGTTACTGGTAATCAAACTATTACTGGTTCAATAAATAATGAAACATTTTGGGGACCAACTTTGTTTATTAATAAAGGCGATGATGTTCACATGAATGTTACAAATAATTTAAATGAATCAACTACAATTCATTGGCACGGAATGCATTTACCATCCGTTATGGATGGCGGTCCGCACCAAGTTATTCCTGCTGGAACACTTTGGCAACCTTATTGGACGGTTATGAATCAAGCATCAACATTGTGGTATCATCCTCATTTGCACGAAACTACACAAGCACAAATTACAAAAGGTATTGGTGGTTTTATTATTGTAAAAGATCCAATTGAATCAGCATTAGCCTTGCCAAGAACGTATGGCACTGACGATATTGTGTTAGCATTAACTAGCAGAAGTTTTAATACAACGACTAATACATTTGTTACACCGCCAGCATCTACTAGAGTTTATGGTGATTATATGTTGACTAACGGAACTCTAAATGCACAATATACTTTGCCGAAACAATACGTTAGAATGCGAATTTTAAATGCCGAAATTGAACGCGGTTATAATTTGGGATTTAGCGATAACAGAAATTTTTATATCATTGGAAATGATGGCGGACTATTAAATGCACCAGTTACTACTAACAGAATAAAATTAATGGTTGGAGAACGTGTTGAAATACTAGTTGATTTAAGCAATGATGTTGTAGGAACTAGCATTGATTTAAAAGCTTATAATTCAGGTCAATCTAATAGTTTTCCCGGAGGCGAACCGGCAACATCTGGAACATTTGGTAGCTTGTTGAACAATACTACTTTTAATGTTTTGCATATAAATATTGGCGCTACAACGGCAAATCCAATTATTGCTGTACCATCAACACTAGCAAACAATACCTATTGGACTGCGGCAGATGCGACTGTAAATAGAACTATTGCAATTACAAATGGACAACCAGGTGGAACACCATTTAACTTTGACAATACTACTTTTTCTCTAACAATGACTCCAAAAGTGGTTAATTTAAATGATATAGAAAAATGGACAATTACAAATACTAATGGTGTTTTTGGTCATGGTTTTCATTTGCACGATGTTGAATTCAAAATTATTTCTAGAAGTACTGGAGCAGTTGGAGCTTATGAATCGGGATGGAAAGATACTTTTTTTATTAGTCGAAATGAAACGGTAGTTTTTGTTGCTAAGTTTGATGATTTTGCCGATTCAGATGTAAATCATCCGTATATGTACCATTGTCATTTTGCAGGTCATGAAGATGGCGGAATGATGGGACAATTTATAGTTTCGAGTGCTTTGTCAACAAATGTAAATGCACCTAGTACCGAATTTAGTTTGTATCCAAATCCAACATCTGATAAATTATTTGTGAATTTAAAAGATGCATCTGCCGAAATTTATTATGTTACAATATCAACAATTGAAGGTCGAATAGTGTTGATGCTTCCACAACCACAATGGCAAAATGGAATTGATATTTCTTCACTAGAATCGGGTATTTATACTTTTCAAATGATGGACAAAGAAACCAAAAGTGTAACAACAAGAAAATTCATTAAAAAATAATCATGAGAAAAACGCTTCTTTTATTTATTTTGGCGCTATTGATTTCCAGTTTTACGATTCTTGATAAAGAAAAAGGATTGTCTAATTTTAAATTAAAAAACGCTTCTACAAATAAGTTAGTTGCCTTATCAGATTATAAAAAAGCTAAAGGATTTATACTTGTTTTTACCTGTAATAAATGTCCGATGGCAAAATTATATACCAATACTTTAAACGCATTAAATGCAAAATATAAAAAATTAGGTGTTCCGTTAATAGCAATAAATTCAATGGATACGTTAGCTTATGCAGAAGAATCTTTTAAGAAAATGCAATTAAAAGTAAAAAAAGAAAAATTTAACTTTCCGTATTTACAAGATAAAAATCAAATTATTGTAAGAAAAGTTAAGGCTAAAAACACACCACAAGCGTTCCTTATTTGGAAAAATAAATTAGGTAATTATGACATAAAATACCAAGGAGCAATCAATGATAATGCATCTGAACCAGAAAAAGCCGAACATAATTATATAGCAAATGCTGTTAACGAATTATTAAAAGGAAAACAAGTTACAACACCAAAATCTGAATCGTTTGGGTGTAGAATTTTTATAAGAGGCGAAAAACAAA
Organism: Flavobacterium sp. SUN046; assembly: GCF_028867965.1. Taxonomy (GTDB): domain Bacteria; phylum Bacteroidota; class Bacteroidia; order Flavobacteriales; family Flavobacteriaceae; genus Flavobacterium. The sequence goes on along the minus strand of NZ_JAPQNT010000001.1, from coordinate 514,736 downwards.
AAATGGATTAACTAACTAAAATAAAAAGAATGAAAAAATTTACTTTATTACTACTTTTATATACAAATTGTTTGTTGTTTTCACAAACCAATCCTGCAATTACTGGATGGTTACGAAACACAACTGGAATTGTAGGTCGCCATTATGTTTCTGGAAATTCAACACCAATTGTAGATGCAGTTCAAGCCAATGTTCAAACAGTTCAATATGATGCTACAAATGTATATGTTTCAGCAACCGGAATTCCAGCATATATTACAGGACCATTTTTAGATGGAAATCCAACATTAGCAACAGCTCAAAATAAAATTTTTAAATTTCCGTTAACTCCTACTCAAAATACTGGAACTGCTACTGCCACAACTGGTGGAAATATTGGTTTGTTTATCAATGGCGTTGCTCTGTTTGATTATCGTGATGGTGTTTCTTGGAAAAATTCTACTAGTACAATATGTGGTGGACCAATTATGAGTTGTACAGGAGATGGAAAATGGAATAGAGATGCTGTTGTTGGAGAACGAGGAGGTTTTGACTGTTCTAAAGCGCATCCAGCTGGAGGAAATTATCATCATCATCAAAATCCGAGTGCTTTTGGTTTAGATTTGACGGTTATTTCTACAGTTTGCTCAACTTATCCTTCTGATGGTTTATATGTTATCAATTCAACCCAACATTCACCTTTACTTGGTTTTGCTTACGATGGTTTTCCTATTTATGGTGCTTATGCTTATGCAAATGTTGACGGAACAGGTGGTATTGTTAGAATGAAATCGAGTTACCAATACAGAAATATTACTACAAGAACAGTTTGGGCAGACGGAACCGATGTTTTAGATGGACCTGCGGTGAGTACCATATACCCATTAGGCTATTTTAGAGAAGATTATGAATTTATTGCTCATCCAACTGACGCATCTTATTTAGATATACACAACGGAAGATTTTGTGTAACTCCTGAATATCCTGCCGGGATTTATTGTTATTTTACAACTGTAGACGCTAATCATAATTCGGCTTATCCTTATGCTGTTGGACCAACATTTTATGGAAATAAAGTTGCAACAACCGTAACAACTGTTCCAACAGGAACTACTACTTATGTTTTAGCTAATGAAACATTTAATTTAAACGAGTCAAAAATCACTATTTATCCAAATCCAGCTTCTAATTTTATTGCTATTCAAACAGATTTAGTTGAATCTGATATGAATGTAGATTTAATTGATGAATTAGGAAAAGTTGTAAAATCAAGTAAAATCCTTCAAGGAAGCACACTATCAGTTATAGAAACAGATGATATCTATAATGGCGTTTATTTTATTAGATTATCAAATAGTAAAGATTCTATTACCAAAAAAGTAATTATTAATAAATAATAAATTTTAGGTTTTATGGTATAAAAGGTTTAATTCTACTTTTGAATTAAACCTTTAGTTTTTAAATAAATCTTAACAGAAACCAAATATTCAATGAAGAAACTTCTACTATTATCCATTTGTTTTTTTTCAATTTTAAATTATTCTCAAACTGTTGGTTTACAACAACATGATGCAGGAAGTTTAGATGATGGTTATGTATTGTTTGCACCAAACACAAGCACAACAACGTATCTTATCAATAAATGTGGTAAACAAGTAAAAACTTGGCCAAGTACATACAAAACAGGACAATCGTGTTATCTTTTATCAGATGGAACTTTGTTAAGAACCGGAAATACCAACAATGCAACATTTACGGCCGGAGGAACAGGCGGAATTGTTCAAAAAATTGATTGGAACGGAAATGTAACTTGGAGTTATACCGTTTCGGACGCTACAAAATGCCAACATCACGACGTAAAAGCTTTACCAAACGGAAATGTTTTGATAATTTCTTGGGAATTAAAAACCAACACACAAGCTATTGCAAATGGAAGAAACCCAACTTTAGTACCAACAACACTTTGGTCAGAACAGATTTTAGAAGTGCAACCTTCTGGAACATCTGGCGGAACAATTGTTTGGGAATGGCATTTATGGGATCATTTAATTCAAGATTATGACGCAAGTAAGTCTAATTTTGGAGTCGTGTCTTCAAATCCTAAATTATTAAATATCAATTATGGTGCAACTGCAACTACAGCCGATTGGATTCACATGAATGCAATTGATTACAATCCAACATTAGATCAAATCGTAGTCAGTTCACACAATTTGAATGAAATTTGGATTATCGATCATAGCACAACAACGGCACAAGCAGCAAGTCATTCTGGTGGAAATTCTGGAAATGGTGGCGATTTTATCTATCGTTGGGGAAATCCTGCGGCATATAATAACGGAACAACTACCGATAAAAAATTATTTGGTCAGCACAATGTTAGATGGATAGAACCTGGATTACCTTTTGAAAACCAAATTATGATTTTTAATAACGGATTGAATAGAACTGGCGGAAATTATTCAACAGTAGAAATAATAAATCCACCAGTAAACGGAAACAACTATACTGCTACACTACCCTATTTACCAACTACAACTTCATGGAATTACAATTACGGAAATCCGAATAATTATTACGCTATGAACATTTCCGGCGCACAACAATTATCTAACGGTAATGTGCTTTTATGCAATGGCCCGAGCGGCATTTTTACAGAAGTTACAACCAATGGAACTCAAGTTTGGAAATACACAAATCCAGTTAATACAACAGGAATAATAAGTCAAGGAACAACGCCAACAATGAGTAATGTTTTTCGATGTACATATTATCCAACAACTTATTCAGGATTTGCAGGACATACTTTAACAGCTGGAAACACAATTGAAAGTTCTAACACTGTTTCGGCTTCTTGTAATTTGATTTTAAATTCAAATGAATTTGATATTGACAAAATTAACATTACTATTTATCCAAATCCAGCTTCTAATTTTATTACAATTCAAACTGATTTAATTGAAACTGATTTAAATGTTGATTTGATTGATGAGTTAGGAAAAGTAGTAAAATCATCAAAAATTCTCCAAGGAAGCACTTTGAGTATAATTGAAACAGATGCAATTTATAACGGAATTTATTTTGTAAAAATTTCTAACGCCACTAATTCAAAATCATTTAAAGTGATAATTAATAAATAGATATATTTTAAGTAAAATAGATTATATAAGAGTCAACGAAAGTAGACTCTTTTTTTGTTTGCTAAAAAGTCACCATAAAAAAGCATTTTAAGACTAATTTTCTTATTTTTATAAATTAATTAGTAACTTTTTGTCGGTTACTACGTATAATTGAAGTAAACCAAATAATAAACCAATGAGTACAAATAGTTTTAATTGGAAAAGCCTTTTTATTAACGAAGAAGATTCGGCTAAGCAAGAGGTTAAAAGCAATGATGTTTCAAGTACAATAAATAAATTTCCAGATACAACAGGAACATTTCAACCTAATGCTGATGCTGGAAATAATAATCCGTTTTTAAATGAAGTTTTTGCTGTTTATGAAAAAGGATTTGAATCGTTGAACCAATCGGGATTTGATTTTTTTGAAATGTACAAATCTGTAATTTCTGTTGGAGCTACCAATCCTCAAAGTTATCAAATGGCATTTACAATGGGTAAAACCATAAATCCAGAACTTACTAAAGCCTTTTTATTAGAAAAAAGCAACTATTATATTTCTGAAATTCAGAATGTTTATTCAAAATATGATGCTACCGGTAAAGCTAAGAGAAAAGATTTAGGCGATTCTATTTTAAAACAAAAAGAAACATTAACTAAAAACATTAGTGATTTAGAATCTAAAATTGCTCAACTTCAAGCCGAATTATCCAAAAGCAAAGCCGAACTAGAAAAAGTAGATGCAAATAATAGTGCACAATTCAATGAGTTTCAACTTAAAATTGAAGCCAATGATTTAGCCAAAAAGAAAATGTTAGATTCAATAAATGTAATAGTAACCGGGATAAACCAATATTTATAATATAATGGAGAGCAGATACGAACAAGAAAAAAGCACACTTTTAGAATTACCCATATTAAAACACTTTGACGAATCTAAAGGCGAAATCGCTTTAAGTTCAAATACACTTAAAAAAGGAGAAAAATCACTTTTTTGGATATTAGCAGCAGCACTATTGGGAGTTGGTGGATACCTAACTTGGACTTACATTATTCCTCCACTATTTACAATGTTAGGTCAAGCAATTGCACTTTCAGCAACTGGAGTATTCTTGATATTTTTAGTGATGATGTTTCCTGTAATTATGAAAGGACTACGTTTTGCAACTAAAAATTTACATAAAGCATTGATTCAGAGCAATCCTTTTGCAGAATTGGAAGAGCAAAAACAGAAAATGATTAAGAATCAAGAGGTTTTTAAAAGTACCAAGGCAAAGCTAAAAGGTTTAAAAACAGAAATGGAAATGGAAGCGACTAAATCTGAAAAAGAAGCCAAAAGTTTTCAAGATGATGTTTTGAGTTTACAACGTCAATCCGAAAAATTAAAATCAGCAATGGATGAAATGGTTCGACAAAACGGAATTGCAGCCAAAGATACCGATGAATATGTAGCGTTACAAAGTGAATTAGCTAGAAAATTAAGCGATTCTCAACGAATTGCAAATCAATACGATCAAAGCAAAAGTTTTATTCAAAAATATGGAGTTCGTGCCAACGTTTTAGGTAAAATGGATAGAAAATTGACTTTAGCAGGAACGGCAATCGATATTAAAATTGCCGATTTTGACACAACAATTGTAATGTTAAAGAAGGAATACGAATTTGCTAAAAATGCCAAACAAGCTACAGAATCTGCTAAAAGTGCAATGATGTTTACTAAAGATTGGGAATTAGAATATGCTCTTGATGTAGTAACATCTACAATTGCTCAAGATATTGCAAGAACATCTGAAAACTTAATCGATATAGATGCATTAACTTCTAAATATTCTGTAGATAACGACGAATTGTATTCAAGATTAGATTCGCTTGCCGATGAAATTAAAACTGGTGACAACACTATTCCAGATTCATCAAAATATACAAATCCAAATTACAAAATGTCTAAAGACGATAAGCTTAACAGCGGCGGTTTTGGCGATATTTTTTAACTGAATTATAAAACAAATTTAAAATAAAAATGGGAAAAATTTTAAGAACAACTAAACTAACAACTTTTTCAGAATTACTTATTGTCATTGGTGGAATCGGAGCCGTTTTGGGCGCAATTTATTTCATTTCTCCAGGATTAAAAACAGCAGTTTCTAAACAATTAAACGGAATCGAACTTAACACAACCGATGTTAATAATACCACAAATGCAGAAAAAATTGCATTGCCAAGTACTGAAGTTTCGTCTGAAGTTTCCTCTAAACCTTTAGTGAGAATTGCTGGTTATGCTTGGAATGCTGAATCTGGAATTATTGTTTCTAATGGTGGACCAAAAACTACCAAAGGTTCATTAATGGAAAAAAACGGTTTAAATGTTGAAATCATTCGTCAAGATTGGCTGTCTGAATTGCGTAATATGCAAATGAAATTTATTAAAGAATTTGACGGCGGAACTAATTTTCCAACATCTGATAAAAGTGCTGGAATGGTAATGATTATGGGTGATGGTGCTCCGTTTTATATAAGTTCAGTTCAGAAGGAATTAGACGCTTCTTACGGAAAAGACAAATACCATTTGCAAGTTTTTGGAGCAGTTGGGATGAGTTATGGTGAAGATAAATTAATTGGTCCACCAGAATGGAAATCAAATCCTAAATCAATGAAAGGTGCAGTTATTTCGGCAGTTTTAGGAGATGGAGACTGGGTTACAACCGTAAATTATTGTTTTGCTAACGGATTAAAAGTAAATCCAGATCCTTCAACTTACGACGCAGATGCCGTAAACATTTATCCATCGCAAGATGATGATTATATGAAATCGGCAGAGGAATTAATCAAATCGCAAACAGCTGGATTTACAGTTTCTTTGAAAGAAGTTTCTAACGGAAAATTAACTGGAAAATCAGTAACAAAAAAAATTGACGGTTGTGCAACTTGGACACCAGGAGATAAAACAGTTTTCGATAAATTAACAGGTTTTGTTGACATTGTTTCTACTAAAGAGTTTAATAATCAAATGCCTACAGTTATAATTGGCGTTAAAGAATGGGCAGCTAAAAATCCTGAGATTGTTACGAATGTTTTAAAATCGGCATTGACGGCTTCCAACCAAATGAAAAATTATGAAGATTGGAAAGTTAGAGCTTCAGAAGCTGTAGCTGCAACTTATCAAATAGAAAATGCTGAATATTGGTACAAAATGTTCAAAGGACAACAAGGCACTAAAAATGGTTTGACTTATAATATGGGTGGTTCTAAAGTTTTTAATTATGCCGATGCAATGCAATATTTTGGACTTTCAGATGGTGTAAATCGTTACAAAGCAGTTTACAATCAAGTTGGAACTTATTTAACCGAATTGAATCCGTTTGGGTTTAATGAAAATGTTGGAAAAGTATCTTCTTATGATGAAGCGGTAAATTTATTTTATCTTAAAAACATTAACGATATCGAATCATCAAAAGCTGATAAAGCCGATTATAGTGCAACTGCAACCGAGGTTATGGCTTCTGGAGAATGGAAAATTAATTTCAGTTCAGGTAGTGCCGATGTGCAAAGTTCTTCGTCTAAAGATTTAGAGAAAATTTATAACTTGCTTATTCAAGCTGAGAACTCTAAATTAACAATAGTTGGTCATACTGATAATGTTGGAAATCCAGATTCTAATTTATCGTTATCTAAAAACAGAGCGCAAGCAGTTGTTGATTATTTAAAACAAAAAGGAATTCCTGCTAATCGTTTTCAATTAATTGACGGTAAAGGGCAAAATGAACCAGTTGGAGATAATAATTCAGTTTCTGGAAAAGCGCAAAACAGAAGAGTTGTTGTAACTTTCTTAAAATAAAAACTTAACAAGGCTTTCAATACTTCAATTTTGAAAGCCTTATTTTTTTAATATTATGATAAAACTATTAATGCCTTTCGAGAAAATATCCAAAACTCAAAAAACGATAATTTTGATTGCTTGGATAGTTGTTTTGTTCACCTTGTGGTTTCTAGGAACTATGGGAGAAAAACATTTGTTTCCTTCACCAAGTCAAGTTTTTCAAGGTTTCTCGGCTTTGTATAATGAAGGATTGGTGGTACATATTTTTCAATCGTTAAAACTGTGTTTTCTTTCTATTTTCTTAGCTATTATTATCGCACTTTTATTTGCTTATTCTTGGCCAATTCCGTTATTAAAACCAGTATCTGAATTTGTAACTAAGTTGCGATTTCTACCTTTTACAGGATTGTCATTTTACATTACTTTAATTGTTCACGAAGCTAGAAATATGCAAGTTTGGATTTTAGTAATTTTCTTAACAACGTATCTAACCACTTCATTAATTGGAGTTGTCAAGGATATTCCACAAGAAGAATTTGATCATGCCAAAACCTTAAAATGCAATCGATTTGAAGTGCTTTGGCAGGTAATTGTTTTAGGAAGAATCGATTATGTAATTGACGTTATTCGTCAAAATTTAGCGATAACCTGGATGATGTTAGTTACTGTAGAATCTATCGTTGTTGCTTCTGGAGGTTTAGGATTTTTGATAAAAAACTCTGATAAATTTATGAACCACGGACGAATAATTGCTTTACAAATCATCATTTTACTTATTGGTTTAGGATTAGATTGGTTTATCAATTTCCTAAGAAAATCAATTTTTAGATATTCAAAAATATAACTATGGAATTTGAATTTAAAGAAACGCTTCTATACGTAGAAAATCTGAGTGTTGTTTATGATGATGTAACCATTATCAAAGACATTTCACTTGTTGAAAAGAATGTTGTGCGACCAAACAAAGAAAATACCGGACAAGTAATTGCCGTTGTTGGAAGGTCTGGGAGAGGAAAATCAACCTTTTTTAAAGCATTAACTGGATTAATTCAACCTAACACAGGTAAAATTTTAATCAAAAATTTCGACAGCAAAGAAATTGACGCCGCTAAACCAGTTGTTGAAGGCGAAATTGGATTTGTAGATCAAAAATACACGTTATTCAGACATAAAACCGTTGAACAAACATTCAAATTTGCTTTAAGAAAATCAGAGCTGTCAGAAACAGAAAAAAATAAAAAAATCGCACAATACATTAATGAATGGGGATTAGATAATTGTAAAGATAAATATCCAAACGAACTTTCTGGCGGACAAAGACAGCGAACAGCTATTATTGAACAACTTTTATCATCAGATAAATTGATTGTTTTAGACGAGCCATTTTCGGGTTTAGATGTCGGAAATATTGAAGAAGTTAAAAAATCATTTGAGTTATTAAGCACTTCTAACGATTATAATACTGTTATTTTTTCAACACACGATATCGAATTAGCATTAGAATTAGCGCAATCAATTTATGTAATTGGTTATCCAACCGTAAACGGAAAATTGCAAAATTATGGTTCAATTGTTGCTAAATATGACTTGAGAGAAATGGGAATTTGCTGGAAAGCTTATTGTGAAGATCACGATAAAATTGCAAAGCAGATTGTGCATCAAATGATGAATTCGTAAAGTAAAAACCTTGAAAAAAACCAATCCAATATCCTTTTTAGAAGATTCTTTTTTATCAATAAAAAATTATATTGAAGAAGAATTCAATCCGAGTAAAGTTTATTTTGATGCAATTTTTGTTTCCAAACTTAAATTAGAAACTACCACGATTATAAATCTTTGTAACGAATTAAATAACAGTTCTGAATTCGTAAACAAGGTCAATTCATTAGTTAATTCAAATACTTCTAACGGAAATCAATACAAAGCCCAAGAGTTTTTCTTATCGGATATTATTTCAATTTACAATCAGAATAGCTCAATAGAAACCGAAAAATCAAGATTTGTTTTGGCCTATTATTTTGATGCTTTGAAGAACAATCATTTTGCCGATGAAAAAGCAATTACCACATTAAACAAATTGATCACCGATTCAAATTTCTGTTCTAATCTTGAAAACATTAGAGCACAAAACAGAATTACTTCCATAAATGATAAGCAAAACCAGAGTTTTTTATTAACTGCTTTGTCAGAAACTAAAAATCCAAACCTCCAAAAAATTCTAAATTCATATGAAAACTTTGCTCATTTATCTTTCAATTTGAGTTTTGATAAAGAAGCAACAAAGCAAATTTTAGAATCTAAAAAAGCAGTTGCTAATTCAAATATAACAGCCATTTCTGAAGAAGATACATTAGAAAAAGTGCTTGAAGAATTGCATCAATTAGTTGGTTTAGATAAGGTAAAACAAGACGTAAATGAAATTATAAATCTACTAGAAGTTCAAAAAAAACGAGAACTACAAGGTTTAAAAAACATTGAAATTATGTTGCATACCGTTTTTATCGGTCCACCAGGAACAGGAAAAACAACGGTAGCACGACTTTTAGGAAGAATATTCAAACATTTAGGTTATTTGTCTAAAGGTCAACTTTATGAAACCGATCGTGAAGGAATGATTGCTGGATATGTTGGTCAAACAGCAACTAAAGTCAACAAAGTAGTAGAAGAAAGTAAAGGTGGCGTTTTGTTTATTGACGAAGCATACGGACTAAATCAAAATGGTTTAGGAAATGATTATGGTGCCGAAGCTGTAAATACGTTACTAAAACGAATGGAAGATTTTCGTGACGATTTAGCCGTTGTAGTCGCTGGATATAATGAACCAATGCAGCTTTTTATAGCTTCCAATCCTGGATTGCGTTCTAGATTTAACCGCTATTTCTTTTTCGAGCATTTTACGCCATCACAATTAATACAAATCTTCGAATCATTTTGCCAAAAATCTGATTTTATTTTAACTCCAGAAGCATTAGAAAAAATAAGTGATACTTTTGAATTACTTTATCAAAAGAAAGACGATAGCTTTGGAAATGCTAGAGTTGCCAGAAATATATTTGAAAAATGCGTTCAAAATCAAGCAAATAGGATTGTTAAGATAAAAAAAATATCTAAAAAAGCATTAAAGACGATCACCGAAGGAGATATTCCCGAACCAACAGAAACAGTTAAGCAAGTTTATTTGGAGTAAAAAACAGATAAAAATTAATGAGCGAGTCAAATTTAGTTGACGCTTTTTTGTTAATTTTATAACGATAAATTCAAATAATGAAACTTAAAGAACTTACTACAATTCAAGAAATGCTGTCGCAATTAGAAACTATCAAATTTCTATATCCAAACATGACAATTGAAAAATATGAATCTTTTTTGATTGATATGATTCCTAAAAACTACAAGCAAGTTGCACTATTTGAAGATGAAATTTGCATTGGAATGACTGGATTTTGGTTTGGAACAAAATTATGGACCGGAAAATACATAGAAATTGACAATTTTATAGTACATCCAGAGTACAGAAAAAAAGGAATTGGAAAAATATTAACCCAATTTATTGATGAAAAAGCCAAAGAATTAAATTGTACTTGTATCGTTTTAGACGCTTTTACAGGAAACTTTGAAGCGCATCGTTTTTACTACAATCAAGGTTACGTTCCACGAGGATTTCACTTTATCAAAACTATTGATGAAAATGGATTTTCATAAACAAAGAAAACCTTATTTTTGTCGCTTAAAATAAAAGCTACTTTGAGTTTATATAAAAATCTTTTTAAACAAACTTTAATTTACGGACTGGCAACAGTATTTCCAAGGATAATTAGCTTTATTCTAAATCCGTTGTTTGTGTGTTACTTGCCAGACAAAAGTAAAATGGGAGAAGTTTCTGTAATTTTTGCTTATTTGGTTTTTTTCAATGTTGTTTTGTCTTACGGAATGGAAACATCTTTTTTTAGATTTTATAATTCTGAAGACGATAAGAAAAATGTTATTTCAACAAGTACCGTATCGCTTTTTTGGTCTTCTTTAGGATTTTTAGTAATGTCATTATTGTTCAGAAATACATTAGCAAGTTGGTCTGAAATTAATGTAGAATACATCACGTACACCATTTGGATTTTAACTTTAGATGCTCTGGCAATAATTCCATTTTCTAAGCTTCGTGCCGAGAAAAAACCCATGAAATATGCCGTAATCAAGATGGCAAATGTTACTATAAACTTATTGTTAAATGTTTTTTTTCTAGCTTTTTTACCCAAAATAGCTACAAATAATCCCAATGGTTTTTTAAGCACCATTTATTTTGATAACTTTCAAATTGGTTACATTTTTGTTTCCAACCTTGTAGCTAGTTTGATTACTTTATTGATATTACTTCCAAATTATTTGAAGATAGCTTGGAAATTTGATGTCATTCTGTGGAAAAAAATGATGAAATATGGACTTCCAATTCTAATAGCCGGAATTGCATTTGCCATAAATGAGCATTTTGATAAAATTTTTCTAGATTGGATGCACGTTCCATTATCAGATATCGGAGCTTATTCTGCATGTTACAAAATCGGAATGTTTATGGTGCTTTTTAGAACAGCTTATACACTCGGGATTGAGCCGTTTTTCTTTAGTCACGCAAGCAATGAAAACGCGCAACAAACGTATGCAACAATTACCAAATATTTTGTGATTTTTGGATCGTTCATCTGTTTGTTTGTAATTGCATTTATTGATTTATTAAAACATCCATTAGTTCCTGATTCTAAATATTGGGATGCAATTCAAGTAGTTCCACTTATAGTTGTAGCAAATTTCTTTCTAGGAATTTACACCAATTTATCGGTATGGTATAAATTAATTGATAAAACACATATTGGCGCGTATATTTCCATAATTGGCGCATTGGTTACACTAGCATTAAATTATCTTCTTATTCCAACAATGAGTTATTATGGTTCGGCAATTGCAACCATTGCTGCTTATGGAAGCATGATGATAATATCCTATAAAATGGGTCAAAAAAGCTATCCAATTCCGTACGATTTTAATAAAATTTTCAGCTATCTTGGGCTCACAATTTTATTCTCAGGGATTTCATTTTATGTTCCTTATGTTAGGGAAACTTATTTGATAAAAATACTTTTACTTTCACTATTTTTATATTTCATATATTACAGCGAAAAAGAAACTTTACTAAGAATCATCAAAAGAAAAGCAAAATAATGCAAATCAAAATAATAAATAAATCACAACACGAATTACCAAATTACGAAACTATAGCTTCTGCTGGCATGGATTTACGCGCCAATATTTCAGAATCAATTACGTTAAAATCACTTGAAAGAACACTTGTAAAAACCGGACTTTTCATCGAATTACCAATTGGTTACGAAGCACAAGTTCGACCAAGAAGCGGATTAGCTTTCAAAAAAGGAATTACTGTTTTAAATTCACCAGGAACAGTCGATGCCGATTATCGTGGCGAAATTGGAGTAATTTTAGTAAATTTATCCAATGAAGATTTTGTGATTGAAAACGGCGAACGAATTGCTCAACTAATCATTGCCAAACACGAACGCGCCGAATGGATTGAAGTTCAAGAATTATCAGAAACGTCAAGAGGCGAAGGCGGTTTTGGAAGTACTGGTGTAAAGTAGTAATAAGTATTAATATCAATTGACATACAAAAATCTTTGCGAGCTTTGCGGTTAAAATAAAAACAATAATATGAAAATAATAGTACCAATGGCAGGACGCGGTTCAAGATTACGTCCGCATACATTAACAGTACCAAAACCATTAATTCCAATTGCAGGAAAACCGATCGTACATAGATTAGTAGAAGATATTGCAACAGTTTTAAACCAACCAATTGACGAAGTTGCTTTTATCATTCACGAAAGTTTTGGCAAAAAAGTAGAAGAAGAATTAATTGCAATTGCTCAAAAGTTGGGTGCAAAAGGAACAATTTACTACCAAAATAAAGCTTTAGGAACAGGTCATGCGATTATGTGTGCCAAAAATTCTTTGTCTGGACCAGCGGTTATTGCTTATGCCGACACGTTAATTCGTGCCGATTTCGATTTAGATCAAACCGCCGATTCTGTAATTTGGGTAAAACAAGTCGATCAACCCGAAGCTTTTGGTGTAATCAATTTGAATGAAAATAATGAAATTATAGAATTGGTCGAAAAACCTAAAGAATTCGTTTCCGATTTAGCCGTTATCGGAATATACTATTTTAAAGATGTTTCCGTTTTAAGAAATGAATTGCAATTGGTGTTAGACAACAATATTATTCATGGTGGCGAATATCAAATAAACGATGGAATTAAGCAAATGATGGCAAAAGGCATGAAATTTGTACCAGGAAAAGTTGATGAATGGATGGATTGCGGCAACAAAGACGTAACGGTTGAAACCAATTCAAGAATGCTAGGTTTTTTACACAATGATGGCGAACATTTAGTTGATCATGATGTGAAATTAGAAAATTCGACTATTATTCCGCCATGTTATATCGGTAAAGATGTGGTTTTGATTGATGCAGTTGTTGGACCAAATGTTTCACTCGGCAACGGAACTCATGTTTTCAATACAACAATTAAAAATAGTTTAGTTCAAACCCATGCGCACATCAAAAACGCCAATCTAGACAACGCTATGATAGGAAATCATGCTAGTTTTGACGGAAATTTTACCAGTATTAGTATTGGAGATTATTCTGTTTTAGAATAAAGAAATATAGATTATAAACGTTAGTGAAATTTAATTTCAATGTAAAAATTTGTGATAATTAGTGAAATTTGTGTCAAATAAAAATAGAATAAAAACAGTTTTTTTCGGTTTCCTTTTCGGAATATTTTGTATTCCAACGGCTCTTTTGGCTCAAACTGAACCTAAAGATACATTGGCTTTGGCAGAAAACAAATTTGAAGAATCTTTCTATGAATCGCTAAAGCAAAAAGGAATTGAAAACTATGATAAAGCGATCGATGCTTTAGAAAAATGCAAAGACATTCAACCTGAAAACGGAGTAGTTTATTTTGAATTAGGCAAGAATTATTATTTGCAAAAAAAATACAAACAAGCGTATGATAGTTTTAATAAGGCTACCCAAATTGATCCAAAAAACCGTTGGGCTTGGGTTGGTATGTACGACGTATGTTATGACACACGCGATTTTAATCAAGCAATAGTTATTGTTGAAAAATTAGTCGAATTCAAGTCAGATTATAAAGAAGATTTGGTTTCGCTGTACATGAATACCTCACAATTTGACAAAGCATTAGATTTGATAAACCAATTAAATGGAACGGTTGGAAAATCAGATAAACGTGAATTGTATAAAGCCGATATTCTAAAAGACGCTAAATATCAAGGTTCTGAAAAAGCCAATTTGATTGATAAAATTAAGAAGAATCCAAAAGACGAAGCCAATTATATAGCTTTAATTTATTTGTATTCGCAAAGCAATCAAGAAGAAAAAGCATTAGAAGTTGCTAAAGATTTAGAAAAAGAAATTCCAACTTCCGATTGGGCGCAAGTGAGTTTGTTTAAATTTCATTTGAATAATAATGATGGCGAAAAAGCCGTAAAATCAATGAACATTGTTTTTGCAAGTGATAAAATTGATAAAAGAATCAAACACCGAATTTTAAATGAATTTTTGATTTTTACTAAAAATAATCCGCAATTCGATAAAGATTTAGATAAAGCAATTGGCTATTTTGATAACGATAAAGAAGTAAAAGTTGCTAAAGAAATTGGGAAATTTTATCAATCTAAAAAAGATTGGGCAAAAGCAATTAAGTACTATGAAATGCATTTGAAAACTACAAATGACGACATGGAAACTATTTTACTATTATTACAATCTTATACAGAAAACCTACAATTTGAGAATTTAGAAAAAGCATCAGAAGACCAGCTGCAATTGTTTCCAACACAACCCGAATTGTATTACTATAACGGATTAGCAAACAATCAATTAAAGAAATTTAAAAAAGCTAAAGAAGTTTTAGAATCGGGAATTGATTTTGTAATTGACAATAAAATTTTAGAAATCAATTTCAACCTTCAATTGGGCGAAGCTTACAACGGTTTAGGCGATATGAAAAAGAAAGATTTGTATTTTTCTAAAGCCAATGAATTAATAGAAAAACAAAAGAAATAAAACGAAAGTTTTAAATTGGAATCCAAACCATGAAAAGATATTTAGCAATTTTAGCACTGTTATTTTTAGCTTCTTGTAAACCCAAAGCCGTTTTAGCCGAAGGTAATGCTAGCACTACAATTTCTGCTGAAAAAATAATTGAGAATCATTACAACAATAAAACCGATTTTTCTTCATTATATATAAAGGCAAGCGCACATTATGAAGATGCCAAAAACTCTCAAAATGTTGCAGCTGAAATCAGAATAAAAAAAGACGAAAAAATCTTAGTTATTATTCGTGTTATCGGAATTACAATGGCCAAAGCATTGATTACACCAACATCGGTGCAGTATTATGATAAGATTGGAAATAAATATTTTGAAGGCGATTATGCTGGTTTGAGTAAGTGGTTAGGAACCGATTTAGATTATCAAAAAGTTCAAAATCTACTCATTGGCAGAGCAATTGATGATTTACATAAAGGAAAATTTGTAGTTTCAATAATGGAAAAATTATACAAATTACAAGCAAATGATGGCAAAGCAGAAAAAGCATTTTATTTTGAATCAGATAATTTTTTAATCAAACGCCAAGAAATCAACCAGCCATCGTTGGACAGAACGTTGCAAGTGGTTTATCCTGATTTTAAAAAATATGATGAAGCCATTTTACCATTATCTTTGTCAATCAATGCTAGACAAAGCGACAATAAAACCAATATCGAAATAGAATACAAAAACAGTACATTCAACGAAGAACTTTCTTTTCCATACAATGTTCCTGAAGGTTACGAGAGAATTTACATCGATAAGAATTAAAACTATGCAAAAGCGTTTATTTACATTACTGTTAGTTTGCCTAACTTCATTTGCATGGAGCCAACAAACGCAAGAAGAACTCGAACAAAAGAAAGCTAAAATTCAACAAGAAATTATAGAAAAAGAGCGCATGCTTCAAGAAGTTCGCGGTAAAGAAAAATCGGTTGGAAAATTGTTATTGTTACAAAAAGAAAAAATCGGTTTAAAAGAGAAACTAATAAACACTACAACTAAGCAAACCAAGTTGTTGAGCAACGACATGTACATTAATCAAGTTCAAATTAATAAGCTCAAAAAAGATTTGGTAATACTAAAAGAAGATTATGCAGCAATGATTGTAAAATCTTATAAAAGTCGTTCACAACAAAGTAGAGCTATGTTTTTACTTTCATCAGAAAACTTTTTACAAGCCTACAAACGCTTGCAATACATGAAGCAATATTCTAGTTACAGAAAAATGCAAGGCGATGAAATTAAAGATAAAACAGATAAACTTGCCGATTACAATTCTAAACTAAGCGGACAAAAAACCGAAAAAGAAAAACTATTAGCCGAGCAAGAAAAGCAACGTCAAGATTTAGAAAAAGAAAAGCAAGAGCAAGAAAAAATTGCCAATAGTTTAAAGAAAGACAAAAAGCAAATTGCTGCCGAAATCAAGAAAAAGCAACAAGAATACAAAAAAATTGATGCTCAAATTCAAAAGTTAATTCGTGATGCAATTGCCGAAGCTAATAGAAAAGCTGCTGCTGCTAAAGCCAAAGCCAATCCGAAAACAACGACTGCTGCCGAAACTAAAAAAATTGAAGAATCAACTAAGATTGTTTTAACACCTGAAGGACAATTAATTTCGAATAATTTCAAAGCCAATAAAGGACGATTGCCTTGGCCAGTTGAAAAAGGAGTAATCACATTGGGTTATGGCGATCAACCGCATCCAGTTTATAAATCGTTGGTTATTCATAATAGTGGTGTTGAAATAACCACTGATTCGGGTGCTAATGCAAGAGCTGTATTTAGTGGCGAAGTAACTAAAGTTATTGTTATTTCACCATTAAACAAAGCCGTTTGTGTGCAACATGGAGATTTTTTCACGATTTATCAAAACTTAGGAAGTGTAAATGTTAGCGCTGGAGATAAAGTTACCACTAAACAAGTTTTAGGAAAAATACGAACCAATGCCGAAGGAAAAACAATTCTTAAGTTCATGATTTCTCAAAATACAACTTATGCCAATCCAACGCAATGGATAAGTAGATAAAAAGAAAAGTCCCGATAAATTCGGGACTTTTATATTACACAAACAACGCTTTCAATTCAGTAGCATCATGCGGATTCATTTTTCCAGCTAAAACCAAACTCAATTGTTTTCTTCTTAAAGCAGCATCATATCTTGATTTTTCTTCTTCTGTTTCAGGTTCTAATGGCGGAACTGCAACTGGATTTCCTGTTTCATCAACAGCAACAAAGGTGTAAATTGCTTCATTGGCTTTAGCCCTAATTCCAGATTCTCTATCTTCAATCCAAACATCTAAAAATATTTCCATAGATGAAGTAAATGCTCTTGAAATTTTAGCTTCTATTGTAACTACACTTCCTAATGGAATTGAACGATTGAAGGCAACATGATTAACAGATGCAGTTACTACAATTCTTCTTGAATGTCTTCGTGCAGCAATACTAGCGGCTCTGTCCATACGAGCAAGTAATTCACCACCAAAAAGATTGTTTAAAGGATTAGTTTCACTTGGTAAAACTAAATCAGTAAGTATCGTTAAAGAGTCAGCTGGATGTTTTGGATTCATAATTTTTTTTGCAAAGGTATTTAATTTGTTTGAACCATTAATTAACTTAAGTTCGATAAAAACAAAAACAGTTATAAAATTTAGTAAATTATTTATTAGTTTCTCAACTCACTAAAGCGCTTTTAAAAGGTCTTCGACAAGCTCATACTTACAACCGTTTTAATAATTGCTAAATAATAAAATTGCAATCATTATTCAAATGCTAATTAGATGCAGATTGTCACACTGAGCTTGTCGAAGTGCTATTTAAAACTCCAAACCATTAAAAACAAAAAATCCCGAAGTAAATCGGGATTCTTTTTATAGTTCTTCAATCAACAACCACGCTTCTGGATTGTGAGATTTCTTGATTCGTTCCATTTCGGTTTGAGCTTCAGAATAAGTGGCAAAACTTCCGTAAAGTACAGGAAACAATCCGTGTTTGTTTTTAGTTATTTTCTTAGCATTGTAACCCAATTTCACCAATTCTTGATACATTTTTTCGGCATTATCTTCTTGTAAAAATGCGCCAGCAACAATGTGATAAGGCATTTTACTTTCAGAAACCGTAAGAGTTACAGACGGCAACGGATTAGCAATAAAAAAAGTAGCTTCTTGAATTTTTCGTTCTACTTGTTTTTGAACTTTAGTTTGAACGGCTAGAGTTTCTGCTTGAATTTGTTTTTGGTAATATTGATTTCCGAAGAAACCACCTGCACCAAGTAAACTTCCGCCAAGTACAAAAACAGCTGCATATTTCAATAAATTAGATGTGCTTCTTTTCTCTGGAACAAAGGCAATTGGAGCTTCTTCTTCAACAATTTCGATTTCTTCTGTGAAAATTTCACGTTTTACAGCTGGCGAAGAATAAGTTGATAATCCAAAAGAAGAAGTTAAATAATTAACTTGATCGGCTGGAATAAAAACCAAATTTTTCTCAGAGTTTAAAGTTAGTTCACCAATATTTTTAAGAGAAATTACACCTTCATTTTGCAATTTGTGTTTCAATGAATTTACTTCATTTTGAATCACAGTAACCGCAACTTCGTAAGACATTTTTTCGGCTTGCGCAATATGATTCGCCAATAAACCGTCGTTGTTTTTTAAATAGGCATTGAATGACACCAACTTTTTAGGCGGATAAAATGAATGCGAACTTTCATGCAATTGCGCCGATTGGATTTCGGTTAAAAAAGCTCCGAATTCTGGCACAGTTACACATTGGTAACGATAGAGTAGTTGTGATATATATTGATCTAACTTCATAATGACAAATTTAATTATTTAATATTGATTGCAAAATTTTATCAACAAACTTTGTTAACAATTTTAATTCTGCTTACTTTTGTAACTCTATTTATATACACCATACAGATTTAATATAATGAACGACACCGAATTACTCCACTTGCTGGCATTATTAAAAATTGAAGGCGTTGGCGATATTGTTGCCAAAAAACTACTCAATCACTGCGGAACTGCCGAAGAAATCTTCAAAACCAAAGCGTCTAAACTAGCGTCAATTGATGGCATCGGAAAGGTTTTAATCAAAAATTTAAAGAACAAAGACGTTTTTAAATTGGCTGAAGCCGAAGTAAAATACATTCGAGATAACAACATCAATTTATTGTTTTATCAAGATGAAAACTATCCTGATAGATTAAAACATTGCATTGACGGACCAGTTTTACTGTTTTCATCGGGCAATATTGATTTTAATAATCGCAAAATAATTAGCATTGTTGGCACACGCGAAATCACTTCGTATGGAATGGATTTTTGTAAAAAATTGATAGAAGATTTAGCACCATTAAATCCGATAATTGTTAGCGGATTTGCCTATGGTGTTGATATTGTAGCGCACAAAACCGCAATGGATAACAACTTGCAAACTATTGGAGTTATCGCTCACGGATTGAATCAAGTGTATCCAAAAGTGCACAAAAAACATGTCGCTAAAATGGAAGAAAACGGTGGATTCTTAACCGAATTTTGGAGTTCATCCAATCCTGAAAAAGAAAATTTTGTAAAAAGAAACCGCATTGTTGCCGGAATGAGTGAAGCCACTATTGTAATTGAAAGTGCTGAAAAAGGTGGTTCATTAATTACAGCAAACTTAGCTAACGAATACAATCGCGATGTGTTTGCAGTTCCGGGAAGAATTTCAGATAAATTTAGTCAAGGTTGTAATAATTTGATAAAAACTCAAAAAGCGCATTTACTTACTTCGGCAGCCGATTTGATTTACATTTTAAATTGGGAAATTTCTTCGAAAACTCGCAATGACAAGTACGTTATCCAAAAACAACTTTTCGTTTCATTAGAAGCCGACGAGCAAAAAATTTATGATTACCTCCAAAAAAACGGAAAACAAGTGTTAGATGAAATCGCGTTAGATTGTGATTTTCCAATTTTTAAAATTTCATCTATTTTATTGAATATGGAATTGAAAGGCGTGATTCGTCCATTACCTGGAAAATTATTTGAGGCTGTTTAGAGATTTATTTTTGAAAAAATCAATACAATTCAATTAAAATTCTATTTTTGTTTTAACAATAAACTTTTGGATATGAACATCATCGAATTATTTGAGAAAGCTGGAATTTATGCAGAAAATCAATCTGGATTTAACTTTGAAGATACAGTTAAAGTAAAAAAACAATTGGAAGTTGAACGTACTAACAATCCAAATTTAGATACAAATATTGCAACAAATTTAATTGCAGCAATGAATGAAAATCCTAATGAGTTGTTGTTTATTTCTAATAATCGGATTTTATATAATTTCTTTGCCAAAACCAATCATTCTCGTAACCGATTTGTTTCTGACTTAAAAATTGATGAAAGTAAATTAGACATTCAAAACTTTATAGAAAAACATCTAAAGATTGATTTAGAAGCTTATTTCGATGAAAAAATCAGTAAAAATAGATTTGAAGAATTGGATAATTTTTTAACAGTTAAGGAGTTTTTACCACAAAGTTCATTAAATAAATTGAGTACAAAACTCGCAGAAAAATTTGATGAAGTTTTAGATGCAATCGAAAAAAACGCAATAGATATTTCGACATTTACATTTATTAAACAAAGAAGTTTTTACGATTTACTTTCTCAGTTTAAATCGGTTGAAAATGACAGAAGAGTTAAAGAGTTACTCAATGTTATGACCAGCACTTTAGTTAGCTTAGATATCAAAGTGGTATATTTAAACCCAATGATGCTTGCAATGGGCAACTATAAACCAATCAATGATGATTTGGCGTATACTTTAAAAACTAATAAAGACGAAACCGAAATAAGAACACAAAAAGTGTCTTCAAGCAGTAGTTCGGCATTGTCAACTGGCGGAACTATTGTAATGGTGATAATCGTGATACGAATTATTTTATTAATGGCTAGATGCAGTCAATAATATTATTTCAATCCTAAATTTCCGTCAAAATTATTAAAATTATCTTGTTGTTTTGGCTTGACTTTTAATAGATTCCAAAGTTGATTGGTTATCGATTTTAGCTCCATTAAATTTTTATTTTCTAGTGCTTTTTCACCCAATTCCACTAGCTTTCGGTGTTTAGAAACATCGGTAAATTCGCTTTCATCCAAAAATCTAAAGTGATAGAAATAGTCGATATAACGTTCGTCTTGTTTGTAGTAAATATTGTCTAATAAGTCATCCAGTTCTTTAGTTTTTTTGCGAATTAAATACTTGTTATTCGATTCTAAAAACTCTTTTTCATTTTTTATAATTCGTTCAAATTCCTCTTTTTGACGCGTAGTGGCACTTTCTAAATAACTTTCAAAAACTTCTTTCGTATGCTGGTATTCCGCCAATTCAGTTAATACATGCTTATGTCGAACTAAATCATCATATTCTTGAATAGTGATGCGTTTCATTTCATCAATTTGATACTTTTTATCAGTAGAATTATCATTTATAATAGCTAAAGATTCGGTATGAAGCACGGCCAAATGATCGTAAATTCGCTTTAATTTGGCAAGATATTCATAATTTTCTTCGACTTCTTGTGCTTCAATTTCATCTGAAATCTCATCTAAAACATATTTTATTTCAGAAGTTAATTTCTCTAAAGCAACAGTTCTTTGATGCGGATTAAACACTTCGTTAATTTCTAAATCCAATGAACTTATGTACACATTCACACTCAAATCACGCGATTCAGAAATCTTGAAATTCAATTCAACATCCATTCCTTTCAATAAATCTTGTTGAAAATCTTTACCTGAAATTTCGATGTATCCAATTGTTAAATTACTACCAATCATGCTTCCGGCATTGCCTTCTACAATATTAATAATCAGTTTATCATCAGAATTTTTTAGAATGTTTTTAGAACTCGTTTTGTAAATAGTTTTCTTTAACGGAAGTATATCATTTTTCTTAAAAATGCGTTCCATATACGTTTTTCCTGCTTCTTCGTCAACTTCAAAACAAATGTCGTTGGGTAAAGGTTGTCCAGAAATATTATACAATCCGTTCGTTATTTGAATACTATTGTTTTGATAAACCGTCACTTGTTGGTTGTCATACAAAAACAATGAAAAAACGTTGGTAGCTTTTTCTAACAAAGGCACAAACTCAGTAATTTTAGTATTAATTTTTAAAATTCCAGTGTCAAATCCGCCATCGCCGCGAGTAATTCTATAATAACCATCAAACGGCGACGAAAATAAACCAACAATTAATTCTTCTTTATCTTTAGAATGTGGTTCATAAATCAGTTCAATGTTAACTGAAGAATGTTGTGCAATAGTAGTTTCTTCTTTAATTTCATCCAATTCAGATGGTTTTGAACCTGCATAATAGGTTGCGCCAATAACAACGGCTGTAGTTGGATCTATACTAGAATCAACAATAATTTGACTTTTATTTTGTAATTCTTGACGAATAAACGGAATATAAGTTGTGCCACCAACTAGAATAATGCGCTCAATATCTGAAAATTTTAAACTATTTTCTTTAACTAATTTTTCGGTTAGTTGATAGGATTCTTCAAATTTTGGTTGCACAATTTGTTCAAATTCAGCTTTGGTAATTTCAATATCTAACGAAATATCAAGTTCCTCAAAATCCAGTTCGATGCTGGTTTTATCTTTTAATGAAAGTTCCTTTTTAGCTTCTTCGGCTTTGAATAGTAATTCGAAATATAATTTTTTATAAACTGCATCAACACCAGTAATCATTGAATTCCACAAGTTTTTTTCTTGCGTTTGTGCTTCAATTTTAGAGCAAATTATTTTTTCTACAAATAAAGTATCCAAATCAACGCCACCCAAAAAATTATTTCCTTTGTGATCAATTACTTTTAGTTCGCGTTCGTCAATTTTTACTAATGCAACATCAAATGTGCCGCCACCGAAATCATAAACCAACCATTTTCGTTCTGATTTTACGTCTAAATTTTGAGAATTAGAATACGCTAAACAAGCTGCAATTGGCTCTTGAAGTAAAACTACTTCATCAAATCCAGCTGCATAACCAGCTTTTTTAGTGGCATTAGTTTGAATAGTATCAAACGACGCCGGAATTGTAATTACTGCAGTTTTAGGATTTTCGGCTTGAGTAAAATTGATTAGTTCTTTCAAAACCATTGATGAAAGTTCAATTGGCGTACAATTTTTATCTAAATCTTTAACAAAATAAGATTCGTCGGAACCCATTTTACGTTTGAACGATGAAAAAACATTTTCAGAATTGGTAAGCATGTGTTCGCGAGCTTTATCACCAATTTGAATTCTTCCTTTTCTAAAAGATACAACAGACGGAATAGTATCTTTAAACCCAACAGGATTTTTATAAATGGTTACTTTTCCGTTTTCGTATTTTGCTATTGCAGAATTGGTCGTGCCTAAATCAATTCCGAAGTTTATGTTTTTCATACAATCTTAAATAAATTATTCAACAATCACCACGCCTTTTTGAATCAAAGAATAAGACTCATTTCCCATTTTATAAATTACAGGTTTTAAAACTTTAGTAATTTTTTTAGCATCAGGATTCAGTAAATTAGCTTCTATTGACGCGTCTCTTTCGTCATAATTTGTTCCAATCGGATTTACAATTTTGTAACCCAATTCGGTTAATTCATGTTGAATTCTATTTAGATTACGCTCAAAAACATCGATGTTTTGTTCTGATGCTTTTTTTTCAATTTCAAATAATTGATTTATTATTGCTTCCATGGTTTAAAATTATGGCGGTTGAATAGGGAAGCAATTTACAATTATTTTATTTTTTATTGGAAATGATTTAGGATAAAACATTTTAAATTCTATTTTTGTTTTCAACAATTGCTATAACAATATGAATATCATTCAACTATTTGAGATTTTACAAATCGATAAAGACAAAACACTTCAATTTACAACTGATGAAATTATTCGTATTGAAAAACAAGTAAATGTTGAAAAGAAAATCAATCCTGAAATTGATGTAAATGTTGCTGCCAATTTAATTGAGGCCTTAAAAAATTATCCCAACGAATTTCATTTCATTTCAAACAATAGAATATTGTATAATTTTTTCTCAAAAGCTGAATTGCCCAGAGATAAATTTCAACGACAAAATATTGAGGTTAGTACTGAGAATGTAAAGCATTTTATAAGCCTTTTTTTAATGGAAGATATTGACTTATTTTTTGATCAAAAAATGGCGCAAAATAAGTTTGAAGACATGCATCTTTTTTTAGACAATAAAGTTTATTTTCCAGAAGATGTTTTATTCAAATTGAACAAAAAGGCGTTTAGTAAAATTGATTTTGCATTGCATTCTTTATCAGTTGTATCGGCAGATTTGTCTAAAATATTGTACATAAAACAAAGCAGTTTTTATCAGTTTTTATCACATTTTAATAGCATTGAAATGGATGAAAAACTAAAATTATTATTGAATAGAATTGTTGACATGTACAACATCAATAAGAAATCTGAATTTGCTGGAACATCAATGGTTTCGATGTATTTTTACAAAGCATTTGATGAAGATTTTGCCGAAACATTAAAGAAAAATAGAGATGTAGTTTATTCTAATCAATCAAGTTCAGGTTCTTCAGGCGGTTCTAAATATTCATGGAAATCAATGGGAATTGTGCTCTTTATTTTAGTCCGTGTTTTACTTTTTGCAAGTAGATGTGATTCTAATTCAAGTAATTCATACGATTATAATTCAGGAAGCGGTTCGGGAAGTGGATCAAGCTACCCATCTGAAATTGTAGTTGAAGATAAGGTAACAATAGATCCGTATTACACTGAAATGGCTCATAAAATTGACAGTTTTCAAGTTTTTTTAACGGATTATAATAAAAATGAAATTCAATATTTAAAATTTAAGGATACCTTAAAAACTGGAGAAACACCTTATGAAAATGTTTATAAAAATCCTCCAGAAGTTGGAGGTCTTGAAAAACCAATAACGTTCATTAATAAAACAAAATATGATGTTGTTTTATTGGAAAACCCATTGGCTTATGATTCTATAAAGATGCCTGGGCGTACTTATTTTATTCGAGCTGGATCAAGTTATAAATTAAGAGATGTTTCTGACCAATTAAAGAGAGTTTTCAATTTTTATGTCGGAAATAAATTAGCTTCTTTTGTTACAAATAGCAACCATGTATTCGTTAAAAGAAATTCAATGATGGAGCCACGATTTACAGAATTAGCGCCTAATTGTAAAGCAATATTAGCTGTAGATTACAAGTTTTTTGACGGAAATGTTTCAATTACAGAGAAAAATAGCGAAATTAATATAACGTGTGATCAAGTAATGCAAATAGTTGATTCAAAGAAAAAGTTTTAGTGTTTTTTGGAACCAAGAAAAACTAATATTGCCGCTGACCAAGCTGCACAAATTATAGATTTTTTACAAAAAAATTAATTCTAAAGGATAAAAAACAACGATAAAAAGAAAGACAGGTTACTCAAATCCCAACTTAACTCTAACTCTTCCCAATACTTCATTAGCAACTAAATGCGCTTTGGCGGCACCTTGCTGTAACAGTTTATCAACTTCTGAAAGATTATTGATGTAGTAATTGTATTTTTCTCTTTCGGTTTTAAATTTCTCACAAATTAGTTCAAACAATGCTTGTTTAGCGTGACCGTAACCATAATTTCCTCCAAGATAATTTTGTCGCATTAAAGCAATTTGCTCTTCATTGGCAATTAATTTATAAATAGCAAAGATATTGCAAGTATCTGGGTTTTTAGGTTCTTCAAGCGGTGTGCTGTCGCTTTCAATTGACATTATTTGTTTGCGTAATGCTTTGTCATCAAGAAAAATATTAATGATATTTCCTCTAGATTTACTCATTTTACCGCCATCGGTTCCAGGAACATACATGGTTTCTTCTTGTACTTTTCCTTCCGGAATTACAAATGTTTCACCCATTTGATGGTTAAAACGTGAAGCAACATCACGTGTAATTTCTATATGTTGCATTTGGTCTTTTCCAACCGGAACAAAATTGGCATCATACAATAAAATATCAGCAGCCATCAACATTGGATAACTAAATAATCCAGCATTTACATCTTCTAATCGATCCGATTTATCTTTAAATGAATGCGCTAATGTTAGCCGTTGAAACGGAAAAAAACAGCTCAAATACCATGATAATTCAGCAGTTTGAGGCACATCGCTTTGGCGGTAAAATGTTACTTTATTAACATCTAAACCACAAGCTAGCCAAGCAGCAGCAGTACTGTAAGTGTTTGCTCGCAGTGTTTCACCGTCTTTTATTTGAGTAATCGAATGCAAATCGGCAATGAAAAGAAACGATTGGTTTTCAGGATTATTTGACAAATCAATTGCAGGAATAATGGCACCCAATAAGTTTCCTAAATGTGGTGTTCCTGTGCTTTGAACGCCTGTGAGTATTTTTGACATAGTATGCTAAATTTACTTGGTATGAATTCGAATAAGAATACCAATATTAAATTATTTTACTGCAAAGTTAAACCTTTGTGTGAAAAATTACCTACTATTCCTTATTTTTGACACTATGAGATTACTAAAAGTTATTTTTTGGACACTTTGGCGCATTTGGTTTTATATTGTAATGGGAGCACTTATTGTAATTATGTTTCCGTTTTTGGTAATTTCAATTCTTAGAGAAGAATGGTATCCGTATTTTTTTGTTATGGCTCGAATTTGGGCTCGTGGTATTTTATTCGGAATGGGTTTTTATTACCGAGTAGAACGTGAGCAAGAAATGGCAGCTAAAAAAAGTTATATGCTTGTTGCTAATCACACTTCAATGGTAGATATTATGTTGATGTTGGCTATAGCTAGAAATCCGTTTGTTTTTGTCGGGAAAAAAGAATTAGTTAAAATTCCGCTGTTCGGATTTTTTTACAAACGCACTTGTATTTTAGTGGACAGAAATAGTCCTAAAAGTCGTGGTGAAGTATTTGATAGAGCTCAAAAAAGATTGGCTCAAGGTTTAAGTATTTGTATATTTCCCGAAGGTGGCGTTCCCGATGAATCTATAGTTTTAGACGAATTTAAAGATGGTGCTTTTAGATTAGCAATTGAACATCAAATTCCGATTGTACCAATGACTTTTGCCGATAATAAAAAAAGGTTATCGTATACTTTTTTAAGCGGAAGTCCAGGTTTATTGAGAGCTAAAGTACATTCGTTCATAGAAACTAAAGGAAAAACATTAGACGATAGAAAATTAATAAAAGAACAAACAAGGAATATTATTTTAACGCAATTGCAAAAATTCAATCCATAAAAAAGAGCGCTTAACTAGGCGCTCTTTTCCGTTATTACTCTAAAGCAATAACACCACTTAACTATTTTTAAACTAACCTAACCAACTTAAAAAGTAAAATTAACTCCAGAATAAACACCGAACATGTACGGCTTGAAATTTCCAGAATCAGTACTAAATGTATTAATTTGATATTTGAAAACCGGTTCTAAACGAGCTTCAAAATGTTTTAAAATATCATATTTAAAACCTAAACCAAGATTACCACTAAAGTGAATATCGTTAAGATTATTGGCTTCTCCAATTTTTAGATTCAAACTCGATGATTGCAAATAAATTTCGTTTTTATTTAAAATCATTGTACTCATTCCTCCAATGAAATCTATTCCAAATTTTTTATCTAAAACCTTGTAAGTAATCTCTAAAGGCATTTCTATATAACCCAATTTTTGGTTTAAGCTTCCTTCAGCTTTTTGTGTTATTTTGTTGAACGGCACATTAACATTGCTTAAATTTTCAATAACAATAGACGAACCTGCGATATTAAGATTAAGATTTGCTAATTTACTACTAAAAGATTCCGTTTGATAATATGTAATTCCGTTAGTATTATAATCAACATTCAATACATTAACACCAGTTCTAATTTTCAATTTTTTGTTTAAAGCGTAACTTGCTCCAATTCCGTAACTTTGATTATTAGCCGAATAACTTTTTTCGTTGTCTTTTAATCGGTTGTCTAAAGGCGATCCGCTTGAAAGTGAACTAAAATAAATAGGCGCAACGTTTGATGAAACTTGCCACCTATTTAATTTTGGTTCAGTAATCATTTTCTTTTCTTTTTCATTTTGCAATTCTTCCAGCGCATTTGGCTCAACGATAGCAATTTTTGTTGAGTCAATTTTTTTACTAGTTGTAATATCCTTTTCTAAAATTGGATTCAAAGCTGATTTTTGTTCATCAAAGTTGGTTACAACAGTAGTATTTTTATTATCGTTAGAGAAACTTTTGTTTTTATTTTCAAAAGTTTCTTTTTTCTCTTCAAGTGTTTCTTTTTTATTTTTGATTACAGTTTCTAATGTTAAAGCATTATCAGTAGTTGCTGTAATTTGGTTTTTTCTTTTTTCAGATTTCGATGTTTGTCTCTTTACAAATGCTAATTTTTTCTCAGAAGAAATAGTTGTTACGTTAGAACTTTTATTTACTGAATTTTTATTTAACGATGCAGTTACTACTTTTTCTTGAGAGTGATTTGATAGTACATTATCATTTTTATTGATAGAAATCTGATTTTTAATTTTAGGATGTTTGTTTTTAACAACCTCCAAATTTGCTACTTCGTTATCATTAGAATTAGTATTATTACTGCTTTTAATGTTAGATTTAGTTTTTGTGTTTGTATCATTTAAAACTACTGTTTCATGACCTGCACCTTTTATTGCGTTTGATTTAACAGCATTAATGGTGTTTTTATTAGAAATTCCGTTTGCTTTTTTAGCACTTTCAACTTCTGTAGTACCAATTGATTTGTTTGTGTCAACACTAATATTTGAGTTTTTAAATCCAAAATTATAAACAAAAACACCAATTAGTAGTGCAGCAGCAATACCAGCGAAATTCCACCAAAACGGAATAATTCTTCTTTTCTTCTTTTCTTTCAATTTGGCCTCAATGTTATCCCAAACTATAGGTTCAGGAGTAACTTCAAAGTTTTCAAATTTATCTTGAAAGAAGTTGTTTATGTTTTTTCTTTCACTCATTTTATAAAAGGCATTTTTGCACTGCCAGTATTGTTTTCTATTTTATCTTTTAATATCATTTTAGCTCGAGCTAAATTAGATTTTGATGTTCCAACACTAATTCCAAGAGCATCAGCAATTTCTTGATGAGAATAATTTTCAAATACATTCAAGTTGAAAACCAATCTATATCTATCTGGCAATTCTTGAATAATTTTCATCAAGTATTCCATTGAAATTGTATCGTCAATTTCTATTTCAACTTCATCAACAATATCGTCATCAATTGAACTTAAAAAAGTTTTGTTACGATAATGTTGCAATACATGATTTACAACAAGTCTTTTAATCCAACCCTCAAAGGCGCCTTTGAACTCAAACTGGTTTATTTTTTCAAAAATTAATAAGAACGCATCTTGTAAATGATCTTGTGCTTCGGCATAATTACGTGAATATTTTAAGCATACCGAAAACATCTTTGGAGCAAATTGCTTGTATAATTGTTCTTGGGCTTTAATATCATTTTTTTTGCAATCATTTATGAGTTGTTCTAAGCTCAAATTGGTTCATTTAGTGATTTACTATCGCATCATATTCTGAATATTGATCAACTCCAGCAGCATTAGTACCTGTGTAAAATTTAAAATGATAAGTTCCCAACGCTGATGGTTTGAATTTTAATGGAACTGTATAATTCGTTTGACTAGCTGGACATGATTCATTATTTTGCTTTAAGCTAATAATTGCTACGGTTCTATTTAAACCTTCTCTTAAATAATAAAAATCATAAAATGTATGACACACTGTTGGACGAATATAACTTACAGGAATTTCTGTAATACTGTCTTTGGCATATTGTGTTGGCATATCTACCACGCTTACAGGCAGTGTTTCAAACGATTGTTCAGGCCCTTGATAATCTGCAGTGCAAGAAAAAGTTAAGTAACTTAGTGCTAAGATTAAAAATATTTTTTTCATTGTAATTATATGTTTTTATTGTTAGATGCAAAAAGATGCAAAAGGTTGCGTCAATTTACAAAAAAAAATCCCGTTTTTTAACGGGATGTATTTTTAAGCATTATTTTCTTTTATTTGAGCTTTAATTTTCAACTCTAATTCATCAGCCAATTCGGGATTGTCTTTGATTAACGCTTTCACAGCATCGCGACCTTGACCAAGTTTTGTTTCGCCATAACTAAACCAAGAACCTGCTTTTTTTACGATTTCAAATTCAACAGCTAGATCTAGAATTTCTCCTGTTTTCGAAACGCCTTCACCATACATAATGTCGAATTCTGCAACTTTAAATGGTGGGGCAACTTTGTTTTTAACCACTTTTACTTTGGTTCTATTTCCAATAACGTTTTCACCATCTTTTATTTGAGATGAACGACGAATATCTAAACGAATAGAAGCGTAGAATTTTAGAGCATTTCCTCCGGTTGTAGTTTCAGGATTTCCGAACATTACACCAATTTTTTCTCTCAACTGATTGATAAAGAAAACCGTACAATGTGTTTTGCTAATTGTTCCAGTTAATTTTCTTAATGCTTGTGACATCAATCTTGCGTGTAATCCCATTTTAGAATCACCCATTTCGCCTTCAATTTCACTTTTCGGAGTTAATGCAGCAACCGAGTCAATTACAACTATATCAATTGCTCCTGATCGAATAAGGTTTTCAGCAATTTCTAAAGCTTGTTCTCCATTATCAGGTTGCGAGATAATTAGGTTTTCAATATCAACACCTAATTTTTCAGCATAATTTCTGTCAAATGCGTGTTCAGCATCAATAAATGCTGCAATTCCACCGGCTTTTTGAGCTTCGGCAATGGCATGAAGTGTTAAAGTTGTTTTTCCAGAAGATTCTGGACCATATATTTCTATAATTCTTCCTTTTGGATATCCGCCAACTCCTAACGCTAAGTCAACTCCCAATGAGCCTGATGAAATGGTTTCTACTTCTTCAATGGCTTTATCGCCCATCTTCATTACGGTTCCTTTTCCGTAGGTTTTGTCTAATTTGTCAAGCGTAAGTTGTAACGCTTTTAATTTTGCATCTTTTTCTGAACTCATTTTTCTATTTTTTTGGCTTTTAAGTTGTAAAAATAAATAAAATTTTGATGTAAAAGAACTTTATTAAAATGAGTTTTAAACAAATTTGATGACCTGAGGTTTTATTCTTTTACTATTTTTTTTGAAATGGTAAATTTAGAAGTTGTTATGTTTAATAAGTACAAACCTTTTGATAAACTGACTATGTTAATTAAAGAATTTTTTTCTGTAATTATCTCTGTTTGTAACAATCTACCATTTATATCAAAAATTGTTATAGTTGCTCCTGTAGTATGATTTATTTTAATTTCAACCGATGAATTTACAGGATTTGGAGATATACTTATTTGATTTTCTAAGTCGTAATTATTATTGGATAAAGGCATTGAAATTTTACGAATGGTATTATTACCAGTATCAGCAACAAAAACATCATCAGAAGCATTAACTATTAAACCATTAGGTTGAAGAAATTGAGCATTTGTGCCTATTCCATTGATACATGATCCCCATACTCCAGAAAAGCCTGCAATGGTTGAAACTTCTCCAGTACCACTGATTTTTCTAATTAAATTACTACTATTTGAAACAACATAAATATTGTTATGAGAATCTCTAGCCAAGCCGATAGGACCGCTAAATTGTGCTAAAGAACCAGTACCATCAACATCGCCGTAAATGCCATTTCCTGAGTAAGTTGAAACGACACCATTAATTTCAATCTTTTTAATTTGATTATTATTTCTATCTGCAACAAAAACATTCCCAAGTTCATCTATTGCTAAGCCAGTTGGAGCATTAAATTTTGCGGCAATTCCTATTGCATTTAAATTTCCTTGAGAACTACCAGCAAAAGTAGTTACTAGTCCGGAAGAATCAATTTTTCTGATTCTATTGTTATAAGAATCAGCAACATATACATTTCCAAGTGCATCAACTGTAATTCCCATTGGAGTATTAAATTCTGCATTTATGCTCATTCCATCAGCATTACCTGTTACACCACTGCCAGCCAAAACATGAGATGTAGAACTACCTACATCGATTTTTAGAATACGATGGTTGAAAGTATCAGAAATATAAACATTTCCAATAATATCCACAGCAACACCAAAAGGATGATTACTTGAACTTCCAGCAACTGTAGTTACATTTCCATTTGCTGAAATTTTTCTCACGCAATTATTGTTTGAATCTGCAACATAAAAAGCGCCATATGAATCTACGGCAATAGCTCTTGGATTATAGAATCTTGCAGCACCGCCATTTCCATTAATAAGTCCATGATTGCCTTCACTGCAACTTCCAGCAAAAGTGGTCACAGTTTGTGAAGAAAGCGAAATTGAAAAAAGAATGAAAATTAAAAAATGTATTTTGTTTTTCATAAATGGCAATTTAGAATTTTAATGTTAAAAATAGCTATAATATGTATTTAAGACGCAAAAAGTTATAAAAGGTTGCGTACTGATTTAAATTAAAGTTTAATTTATTTTCTTACTATAGATTAAATGTTTCTGAAATATAAGAATTTTACAGAAATGAGTTTTAAACAATTCCAACCAAAATATATTTATTACTTTAGCCAATAATTTTTTTACAGTTATGGAAAAGCTGATTTCCTATCCAATTTCGGTTATTTATTACTTGACTTTTGGACTATTTTTAGTAATTTTTCACCCAATTCAATGGGTTTGTTTCAACGTATTTGGCTATCAAGCTCACAAAAAAAGTGTTGATTATTTGAATTTTTTTCTAGTGCGATGTACCAATCTTCTAGGAACAACTTATTCTTTTAAAAACAGAGATTTAATTCCAGAAAACGTTCCTATTATTTTTGTTGCCAACCATCAAAGTTTGTATGATATTGTAGGAATTATTTGGTTTTTAAGAAAATACCACGCCAAATTTGTGAGTAAAAAAGAACTCGGAAAAGGAATTCCAAGTGTATCCTACAATTTAAGACATGGCGGTTCTGTTTTAATTGATAGAAAAGATCCAAAACAAGCAATTCCGATAATTAAAAGTTTATCAGAATACATCGAAAAACACAAACGTTCGGCTGTAATTTTTCCAGAAGGAACTCGCAGCAAAGACGGAAAACCAAAAGAATTCGCACAAAGTGGTTTGAAAATATTGTGTAAATACGCACCTTCAGCCTATGTTGTGCCAATTTCTATAAATAATTCATGGAAAATGGTTAAATTTGGTGCTTTTCCGATGGGTTTGGGAAGCAAATTAGAATTTATAATTCACGAACCTATTGCAATAAAAGACTTTTCATTTGAAGAATTAATTACAAAAACTGAAAAAGCGGTAACGCAATCAATTAAATAATAAACAAAATTATTAAAACCCAAATTTTAATTTTTTAAATAACAACAATAATGTCCATAAAAAATGTACGTCTAGAAGTGATGCAATTTCTAGATAATAAAGTTGATGAGTTTGTAGACAAATTTTTAATTCCAATTGAAACTATTTGGCAACCATCAGATTTTTTGCCTGATGCTCAAAGCGATACTTTTTTTGAAGAAGTTAAAGAAATTCAAGAAATTGCTAAAGATTTACCTTATGATTTTTGGGTTGCCATGGTTGGCGATACCATTACAGAAGAAGCTCTTCCAACCTACGAATCGTGGTTGATGGATGTTGAAGGTATTGATAACGTTGAGCGCAACGGTTGGTCAAGATGGATTCGTCAATGGACAAGTGAAGAAAACCGTCACGGCGATTTATTGAACAAATATTTGTATTTATCTGGACGAGTGAACATGCGCGAAGTTGAAATTACAACACAGCATTTAATAGCCGATGGATTTGATATTGGAACTGGTCGTGATCCATATAAAAACTTTGTTTACACTAGTTTTCAAGAATTAGCAACTTATGTTTCACACAATAGAGTGTCACAAATTGCTAAAGATTATGGTGATAAAAAATTGGCGAAAGTTTGCAAATTAATTGCTGGAGATGAAATGCGTCATCATCATGCGTATTGCGAATTTGTAGATCAAATTTTCAAAGTTGATCCATCCGAAATGATGTTGGCTTTTCAATACATGATGAAGCAAAAAATCATTATGCCAGCAGGTTTTTTAAGAGAATCTGGTGAGAAAATTGGAGCTGCATTTGAACAATTTTCTAATTCTGCACAAAAATTAGGCGTTTATACCGCTAATGATTATGTAGAAATTATGCAAAAATTGATAGAAAAATGGCAAATTGATAAAATTGGAAATCTTACAGACGAAGCAGAAAAAGCAAGAGATTATCTAATGAAATTGCCAGGAAGAATGGCTAAAATTTCAGAACGATTGGTTTTGCCAGATGAAAATTATATTTTTAAATGGGTGCAGCCGGCTTTAGTAAAATAAATAAAAAATAGATAAAAGAGTAAAGAAAATAGATGTTGTCTTGAGTTTTCAAGGCAACATTTTTAATATAAAATAATAACAAATTGAACTTAATAGACACAACAATAGTATTTGTAAAAGAAAAACTTAAAGGCGCAGAAGCAGGTCACGACTGGTTTCATATTGAGCGTGTGTATAAAAACGCACTATTAATTGCCAAAGGTGAAAATTGCGATCTAGAAGTTGTAAAATTAGGCGCACTACTTCACGATATTGCTGATAGTAAATTTAATGATGGCGACGAAACAGTTGGACCCAAAGTAGCTCGTGAGTTTTTAGAATCTCAAAATGCTTCTCAAGAAATAATTAGTCATGTTATAAATATCATAGAAAATATTTCTTTTAAAGGAGGCAATTTTGAAAAGAAATTTAGTTCTAAAGAATTAGAAATTGTTCAAGATGCCGATAGATTGGATGCAATTGGAGCAATCGGAATTGCTAGAACTTTTAACTATGGTGGATTTAAAAACAGGCAAATGTACAATCCTGAAATTCTTCCAAAGCTTGCAATGAGTAAAGAAGAATATAAAAATAATGAAGCACCAACAATTAATCATTTTTATGAAAAGTTATTGTTGCTCAAGGATAAAATGAACACCGAAACCGGTAAAAAAATCGCGGAAGAACGCCATCATTTTATGGAACTTTTTCTTTCGCAATTTTATGCTGAGTGGAATGGTGAGAAATAAAAAAGAGAACCATTTTGGTTCTCCTTTCAGTTTTATAAAGTAACTTTTAAAATTTGTTTTTTCTTTCCTTTTCTACCAATAAAGAAAACAGATTCTCCAGATAAAACTCCATTAGATACCATAAATGGGACTTCGGTGTCTTTATCATCTAATATTTCTTGATAATCAAAATCGCCAGTTGGTTTAATTCTAATAATGTTTAAGTTAGAACGTTTAGTGCTTGTTTGCCCAAATTGGATTCTATCATTACTTAATTTTTTCACTTTTTCACCAGTATTGATAAAGAAAAAAGTGTCATTTCCTTTTATGGTTGAAGTATATGAAATGTAAGAATCATCACCATCTGTTGCTTGCCTTTTATTAATATTTCTAGCCCAAACAATTTCGCCAGAGTGATTGATTTTTGCACTTACAATATCATCATAATGATAAATGGTTCTTGTATATCCACCGCCGTTCATTCCGTTAGAAACATAAGTTGTTGTTAAATAAAACTCTTCTGCATTGAAAACAATTTCATTTTCTGGTGTGATAAGAATTTTTCTAAAAGAAAGATTTTTCAACTCTTTATCTTTATCTTTTCCGTATTTGTCAATCATAAATTGTTCAGTGAACGGATTGAATTTAGATTTTCTAATGTCAAGTGAAACTGGATCTAATTCGAAATAACAAATTCCTTTAAATCGGTTATCATTTCTTTCAGAATAAAATCCGATACAAGTTAATCTGTCTTGAAAAATAATTGTTTTTAAAGAAGCAGCAAAGCTTTCATTAGTATCAAAAACTTGAGTTTTTTCAGAATCTTTTGTAATTCTTGTTAACTCATATTGATATTTACCACCATCTTTTTTCTTTTTCTTTTCATCTGTATATACTTTTCCTAATAAGTATAACGTGTTTCCATCTTTAGAAACATCAATATTTTCAAATCGGAATTTTCTATCTTTAATTTCACGTTTAAAAGTATGGTCAAATTTTTTATTCAATTTATTGTCATACAAAAAAAGCTTGTGCGTTTCAGCAGTCTTATCTTTAATATCAATAGTTATTGCAAAAGCAGTTTTATCTTCATTAATAATCATTGAAGCGCCAGAATCGCCATCAAAACTTCCTAAAGAGAAAAAGCTAAACTGTTTTATTTCCTCACTATTCAATCTAAACAATTCTGTTTTACTAAAATCAAAATCATTAATATTAGCAGTTAAAGAAGAACAAATAAATGCTTTATCTGTTTTATTATATAAAAAATCTATTATGTTTACTTTATCGCCATCCATAATAACTCCTAAAACAGAGCTTTGTTTTTCAACATTAGAATGGGTTAATTCATATTCATATTCTTTAATTAATTTTAGATTAGCGTCGTAGTGTTCAAAATAATATCCAATTCCAGACGAAAAAATACCGCCTTGATATGAACGAACTATGACTACGCCACCATTTCCGTCGTCTTCTACTAATACAATTGAAGAATGTTTATATTCATCTTTAAATACATCACTTGTTTTGATTTTAAAAGGAATTTCTTGTGCTTGTAGTGCCACGTGTGAAAGCAAAGCAAAGACAATGCAGGTAATAATTTTTTTCATTTAAAGTTTTTTAGAGGTTATTTTTGTTGGTAAGCGTATTAATTTCCTTTGAAATTGGCTTTTCTTTTTTCTAGAAAAGCAGTTGTTCCTTCTTTAAAATCTTCTGTTCCAAAGCATTTTCCAAAGTTTCTTATTTCAGTTTGATAACCATCAACACCATCTTTGAAATTGGCATTTACTGCTTTGATGGCTTTAGCAATTGCTACTGGAGAATTTCGCATTATTTTGGAAGCAATTTCTTTAACAAAATTTAAAAGTTCCGTTTGTGGCACAACATGATTAACCAAGCCAGCTCTGTAAGCGTCGTCGGCAGTTATCATTCCAGCAGTCATGATCATTTCCATAGCGCGACCTTTTCCAACAAGTTGTGGTAATCGTTGCGTTCCGCCATAACCCGGAATTACTCCAAGAGAAACTTCTGGCAATCCCATTTTGGCATTTTCGGATGCGATTCTAAAATGACACGCCATTGCTAATTCTAATCCGCCACCAAGTGCAAATCCGTTAACGGCAGCAATTACAGGAGTTTTTAAATTTTCGATAAAATCAAATAATAATTCTTGACCTTGTTGTGCCAATTGTGCGCCTTCTTCTATAGAAAAATTTGCAAATTCAGAAATATCGGCACCAGCAACAAATGCTTTTTCTCCTTCGCCAGTGATAATTATTACTCTAATTTCTGGATTACCATCTAAATTTTCAAAACCATCATGAAGTTCTTTAATGGTTGCAACATTTAATGCATTTAATTTTGATGGACGATTGATTGTGATTTGTCCGATTCCGTTTTCAGAAGAAATAATTATGTTTTCGAAATTCATAGTTGTGATTTTATAAAAGCACTTCGACAAGCTCAGTGTGACATTGAATATATAATTGATTTTAGTTTTTTATTAAAAAAATAGTTTCAAAATCATTGTCAGTCCGAGCTTGTCGAAAACCTTTTTAGTGGTTATTTTTAAATTATAGGAAGCGAAACAATAAACGTCGTTCCTTTTCTATATTCAGTTTCAAATATAATAGTTCCTTTGTAATTTTCTATTATATTTTTGATAATTCCTAAACCAAGACCCATTCCGCTATTTTTAGTGGTGAATTTTGGTTCAAAAATACGTTCGGTATTTTCTAATTCTATACCAATTCCGTTATCTTTAACAGTAATATTTACAAAGTTATTTACTCGTTTTACGGCAACCACAATCGATTTGTAATCTTGTTCTTCTGGAATTGCTTGAATAGCGTTTTTAACCAAATTAGTAATAATTCTAATCAATTGTGTTCGATCCATAATCGTTACAATTTCTTCTTCATCGCTTTCAAATCTTAAATATTCTTCGTTAAAAATATCCATCGAAAACTCAACTACTTCAACTACATTCAAGGTTTCATTTTGTTGTGCAGGCATTGATGCAAAGTTTGAAAATGCTGATGCTACCGAACTCATGGTATCAATTTGCTGAATTAGTGTTTTGGTATAATCGTTTAGTTTTTGTTTTAAGTCTGGATCTTCTGGATCAAATTTTCGTTGAAAACTTTGCACCGTCAAACGCATTGGTGTTAACGGATTTTTTATTTCGTGTGCGACTTGTTTCGCCATTTCTCGCCATGCTTGTTCACGTTCCGATTGTGCTAACATTGTGGCACTTTCTTCTAATTTATCAACCATGGCATTGTAGGCTTTTATCAACGAATTTATCTCACGACTGTTGGCTTCAATCACGATTTTTTCATTCTTTTGATCCAAACTTGTTTCATTAATTTTATCTGAAATTGTTTTTAATGATTTAGTGATATAACTCGATAAAAAATATGCCAAGGCAAATGCAATAATCAACATGAAAAAATAAACTTGACTCAAGCGAACCAAGAAATCTTGAATTTCATTTTCATAAAAACTGTCGTCTTCTACATAAGGCAAATTTAGAATTCCGAGTGGTTTGAATTTGTCATCTTTTATTTGACTGAATGAAGAACGGATTTTTACGCCATCAACGTTTTTAATATCAACATACCTTTTTTCGATAGATGATTGTACTAATTTAATAACAAATTTTGGAATTGGCGGCGAAACATTATCGACAGAAAAAGAAGCTTTTGATGATTTTAATAAATTGCCATTTAGACTATAAATATTAATTTCAACATTATGAATATCAGATAATTCATGAATTTTATCTTTAAATATAAGCGGAAGATTTTTTTCGGTAAGCGGATAAGTTGTATTGGATAAAATATAATTGATGTGTTCTTTTACAGCATCTTCTTTACGGTCAAGTCGTTCCTGATGATATCTTCTGGCTTCATTTTTAAACTGAATTGCTGAAATGGACGCCATCAATATTGATGCAATTAATATCAATACAATCATCGATAGGAAAATCCTAATTCGAAGTGAAAGCATCGACATTTTAAAACCGTTGAGCATTTTTTCAGTTTTCAGTTTTCAGTTTTTAGTCATCAGATAACTGCTTACTAAAATCTGCACACTATTTTCTTTCTCTTAATCTTTTATAAAATTTGAATCCAAGCATTATCAAAACTGAAAATATAATAATTCCAAGAACACCATAAATCCAGTTGAATTCATTTTTTAAAATTACTAAAAAAACCACTGCAAACAATATAATTGTTGCGCCTTCATTCCAAAGACGCATAAAATTAGAGGAATACTTAAAAATGTCGTTTTGTAAATCTCTGTAAATCAGTTGACATTTTATTTGGTAAGCAATTAATAGAACTACAAATCCTAATTTGACATGCATCCAGGGCATTTGCAACCAAGCTGGCATTAAAATCAGTAACCAAATTGCAAAAGTTATTGCTAAGACAGCACTTGGCCAAGTGATAATGTACCATAATCGGTACGTCATTATTTTGTATTGTTTTAGTAAAATTTCTCTTTCTGGCGAAGGTTTTTCGTTGGCTTCAATTTGATAAACAAATAAGCGAACGATGTAAAATAATCCTGCAAACCATGTGATTACGAAGATTAGGTGTAAGGATTTTATGTAGTTGTAGAGTTCCATTAATTTAATTATTTGAAAGTTGAAAACTCATTTAATTGAATAATTACATTTTCTTTGACGGTATTAATGTCATAAAATTCATTTTTAAATACAAATTCAAGTTTGTATTCAATTTCTTCTTTTTCAATGCTATATGTTAAATCTAATTTTGAAAATTCATTGTTTTTAGAGTTATTATACCACATTTCAAAAAGTTTACTTCTAGCATTTTGTCGAAAGTCAATACTATCACAAACATAATGTAAAATTGTATTTGGATGATTTTCAAAAAAAGAAAATAATATTGCAATTATAGTTTTTTCTATTGAAGTGTCTTTAATGAAAGTTTGATTATAAATTTCCCAAAAGTCAACAGAATACAAGTTTTGAAAATAATCTAATCCAAAATCTAATTTTCGGAAAGCAACGAAATAACTCAATCCGTTTTTAGTAGTAAAAGTAAAAAGAGGGTCGGAACCCTCTTCACTTGTATATTGATACATAATTCCTAAAAATTATTTTTTATCAGATTTCAATTTGGCAACAATAGTTTTACGATATTCTTCTTTTAAAGAAATCATCTTTTTTAATGTCTCAACTGTTTTATTGTCAGCTTTTAATGTAACGGCTTGTTTCATTTTGAATCTTATTTCATTACAAAAGTAATTTATATTTTTTATAAATAAAATTTTTTACATTTATTTTAATAAAAAACTAATAGTCAAACTATTACTAAACTTACGTAGTCATTCTGTATGAATTTCATATTCTATTTTCTCTTAAACTCCTCAATCCAATTCGCCACAACGCCACACCATTCATCATCGTCATTCATACACGGAATTGCCATAAACTCTTCGCCACCATGATGCATAAATTGTTCGTTGGCTTCCATTGCGATTTCTTCTAAAGTTTCTAAACAATCAGAAACGAAAGCTGGAGTTACAACCGCTAATTTTTTAATCCCTTTTTCGGGCATTTTGTTTACTTCAACATCGGTGTAAGGCGTTAACCATTTATCACCAGCTAAACGAGATTGAAATGTTTGACTGTATTTTCCTTCGGGAATTCCGAGTAATTTTACAACTTGTTTCGTGGTTTCATAACATTGATGACGGTAGCAAAATTCGTGCGCTGGCGAAGGTGTGTTACAACATGAACCATCGATTTGACAATGTGATTTGGTAACATCAGTTTTACGAATATGACGTTTCGGAATTCCGTGATACGAAAACAATAAATGGTCATATTCAAAAGTGTCCAAATGCTTTTTTATCGAATTAGCTAATGCCTGAATGTATTCGGGTTTATTGTAAAACGCAGGAACATTGGTGAATTTCATTTCTGGAAAATGTTTTGCTCGCAATTCTTCTGCTAAAACCACAATTGTAGTTGTAGATGCCATAGCATGTTGCGGATATAAAGGCATCAACATCACTTCGGTAACACCTTTATCGTGCAATTCTTGCAATCCTTTCAGTATAGTAATCGTTCCATAACGCATTGCTAAAGCAACAGGAATATCAACTTTGGCTTGAACTTTTTTGTGCATTCTTTTCGAAATTACAATCAAAGGCGAACCTTCATCAGTCCAAATTCTAGCGTAAGCTTCGGCTGATTTTTTCGGTCGTGTTTGTAAAATTATTCCACGAACTAACAACGCTCGCAATAAAAATGGAACATCAATTACATATTTATCCATTAAAAATTCATCTAAATACGGCTTAACATCTTTAGCTGTTGGACTTTCTGGCGAACCTAAATTTACTAATAATACTCCTTTCATTTTGGTAATTTTATTTTTTTATAAAAGTAATTAAACTTCTTTTTTATTGATTTTGATTAACAATTTTTTATTGATTGTTTGATATACGAAATTGATGTGATTTGGATTTTAAACATTTGCATTAATCGACATCAAATATTTCTTAGGCGTAGTAGCAAATTTTTTCTTGAATGCCGCAATAAAATGACTTCCGGTGCTGTAACCAATTTTCAAGCCAACTTCGTTTACATTATAAGAACCCGAATCTAATAATTGTCGGGCATAATCCATTTTATAATCAAATAGAAATCCGTAAACGGTATCGCCATAAATTTGTTTGAAACCCATTTTTAATTTCTTCAAACTCAAACCAACTTTTTCGGAAAGTTCTTCTAATCCTGGCGGTTCAGCCATATTGGCAATGATAATTTCTTTGGCTTTTCTGATTTTTAAAACGTTTTCCTCGTCAATTAAAAACGGACATTGTTCAGCATCTGGATCTTCAGAACGATTGAAATACAAACTCAATAACTCGTATCCTTTACCTTTATAATACAGATTTTTTATCGACGGATTCAAATTATAATGAAACAATTGACTCAATACAATTGCCATTGACGGACTAATATCGCCTTCTTTATAATATTTTCGGTCTTTATTTTCATCGCTTAAAAACGGAATATGACTGGCATCATTTGAAAACAATCCGTGAAACTTTTGAATGGAAATTATAACCGAAATTACCCAAGAATTTGGAGCCAATTCTAAATTTAAAGGCAACTCTTTTTGAGGATTATAAAACAATAATGACTTTTCATCTTTTAATTCTAAAGCATAATTTCCTTCGTTGAAAACAAATTTTGCTTTTCCTTTAATTCCAAAATGAAACTGAATAAGTCCTTGATTTATAGGTCTTTTCACATGAAAATTTTCGCTTCCATCATTCTGAAATCGTATTAAAATAAAATCATTTTCAATTTTTATCTCTTCTTGAGAACCCATAGCGATGTTTTTTCGTATATGATTTGGAAGTCAAGCATAAATGTTATTTAGAATTAATCTACATAAGTAATTTTTAAACACTTGATTTCAGTACAAATTTAATAGAATTTACGTTGATTATTACATTTTGGATTAAAATATCTCACAGCGATACAAAAAGTCCTTACAGCGTTACTTTTATAAAATAGATAGTAATAATTTTGTTGAACTTTTTAGGGAAAGTAAAAATATGGAAAATTTTAATATGTCGAAGCACACTTCTTTTTACGCATTAGGAATTAGTTACAAAAAAGCCGATGCGGTTATGAGAGGAAAATTTAGTCTAGATGCCAAAGCAAAATCAACGTTGTTGATGCAAGCCGAAGCCGAAGGAATTGAAGCATTAATAGTGACTTCGACCTGTAACAGAACTGAAATTTACGGTTTTGCAAACCATCCGTATGAGTTGATAAAATTACTTTGCGAAAACAGTCAAGGAAGCGTTCAAGAGTTTCAAGAAGTGGCGTATATTTACAAAAATCAGGAAGCAATCAATCACATGTTTCGTGTTGGAACTGGTTTAGACAGCCAAATTCTTGGTGATTTTGAAATTATTAGTCAAATAAAAATTGCTTTTAACGAAAGTAAATCTAATGGTTTAGTGAATACTTTCATGGAACGATTGGTGAATTCTGTAATTCAAGCCAGTAAAAAAATCAAAACAGATACTGAAATTTCGTCTGGAGCAACATCGGTTTCATTTGCATCTGTGCAATATATTATCAAAAATGTTCAAGATGTTTCTAACAAAAATATTCTGCTTTTTGGAACAGGAAAAATTGGAAGAAACACTTGTGAAAACTTAGTAAAACATACTAAACACGATCAAATTACTTTAATAAATCGTACTAAAGATAAAGCTGAAAAATTAGCTAATAAATTGGATTTAGTAGTAAAAGATTACGCCGATTTACAACTAGAATTGCAAAATGCAGATGTGGTAGTTGTGGCAACTGGCGCTCAAAATCCTACAATTGATAAAGCGATTTTGAATTTAAAAAAACCACTTTTAATTTTAGATTTGTCGATTCCGAAAAACGTACACGAAAATGTGCAAGAAATTGAAGGCGTAACGTTAATTCATCTAGATCATTTGTCTCAAATTACAGATGAAACTTTAGAAAACAGAAAACTTCATATTCCAAAAGCTGAAGCAATTATTGAGGAAATAAAAGAAGAATTTATTGCTTGGACAAAAAATAGAAAATTTGCGCCAACAATA
Source organism: Flavobacterium sp. SUN046 (assembly GCF_028867965.1). Classification (GTDB taxonomy): domain Bacteria; phylum Bacteroidota; class Bacteroidia; order Flavobacteriales; family Flavobacteriaceae; genus Flavobacterium. The sequence continues at coordinate 470,821 of NZ_JAPQNT010000001.1, read as the reverse complement.
CATGCGTTAAAAGAAAAATTAAACTCAATTAAAGATGGCGAATTGAATTTTCAACGTAAAAAATTATCTAATTTTGATGAAGAACAAGCCGAATTAATTAGCAATAGAATCATTCAAAAAATCACCAATCATTTTGTAAACCACTTAAAAGATGGCGACTCAATGGACGAAGGAATTGAATGGATTGAAAAAGTTTTTCAACTGGAACAAGAAAAATCATTTTTTAATTAAAATCATTTTTAAAAATACTTCGAGACTTAGCGTCTTTGTGGCAAATGGAAAAAACAATACGTATAGGAACTCGTGATAGTGAATTAGCTCTTTGGCAAGCACACACAGTTCAAAAACAATTAAACGATTTAGGATATAAAACCGAAATTATTGCCGTAAAATCTCAAGGCGACATGATTCTAGACAAACCACTTTACGAACTAGGAATCACCGGAATTTTCACAAAAACGTTAGACATTGCCATGATAAATGGTCAAGTTGACATTGCAGTTCATTCTATGAAAGACGTGCCAACCGCTTTGCCTATTGGAATTGTACAAGCAGCCGTTTTAGAACGAGCCAATACACTAGATATTTTACTTCACAAAGGAAATTTAGATTTTTTAGAATCCAAAGGAACAATTGCTACCGGAAGTTTGCGTCGTCAAGCCATGTGGTGGAATAAATATCCTAATCATACTGTGGTCGATTTACGCGGAAATGTAAATACAAGAATGCAAAAACTTGAAGAAAATGATTGGAACGGAGCTGTTTTTGCAGCCGCCGGATTAGAACGTTTAAATCTAAAACCAGATTCTCATGTGACTTTAGATTGGATGATTCCAGCTCCAGCACAAGGCGCAATGGTTGTTGTAGCAATGGCAGACGACGAATTTACTTTAGAAGCTTTATCACAATTAAACCACATCGAAACTGAAATTTGTACTTACATAGAACGACAATTTCTAAAAACTCTTGAAGGCGGTTGTACTGCGCCAATTGGAGCAATTGCAAGTTATAATGAAAAAGATGACACCATAAATTTTAAAGGAGTTTTGCTATCTATTGACGGAAAGCGAAAATTAGAAATCGAGAAAACAGTTGATATTTCTCAATGGAAAAGATTGGGATTCAATTGCGCTCAAGAAATTATAAATAATGGTGGAAGTGAACTTATGACGGACATAAAAAAGCAATTGAAAAAATAGTATATTTGTGAATCAATAATGATAAAAGATGAACTACAACATATCATTCAAGGAACGAGCAAAAATAGCCAAAGAACTCTTATCCAAACAATCGCCAGTTACCTTAGAGCAAATGAGAACTCAAGCTTTGTGGCTAAAAACGATAAGCAATACAAACAAGAAGAAACAAAGAGATTAGTTGATTTTTGTATCGAAAATAATCTTTTAGTAAAAGAAAAATTTAATTTAGATTTATTTGTTTCAGAAGGTGCCGAACAAAAAGTATATATTAAAAATGAAAAAACAGTTTACAAACTGAACGATTCCATTTACTATTCTACTTGGCAAGATTATTTTACAAATTTATTGCTCAATAATTACTTTTTCCCTGAAACTGCTTATACTTTAGTTGGCTTTTGTTTTATTGATGAAATTCTTTATGCTGTGGTAGAACAACCTTTTGTAAAAGCAAATCAACCAACAAGTTTAGATCAAGTTAAAGAGTTTATGAATGCAAATGGTTTTGAAAATATTAGAAATCACGATTATTATAATCCTGAATTAGGAATAATTTTAGAAGATTTGCACGATGAAAATGTTCTAACACAAGATGGTATTTTATATTTTATTGATACCGTTTTTTATATCAAAAAATGACAAAACAAATCAACATATTATCAACCAAAAAGCTTTTACCAAATCAAAAGCAAGAATTAGTAAACGCCAATATCAATCTAATTGAAGAAGATTTTATTCAAACAAAAATCAAGAATTTCGAACTTTCAAAAGTCAACAAAAATCTAATTTTTACAAGCCAAAACGCCGTTCAAAGTATTTTAAATCATCCAAAATTTGAAGAACTAAAAAGTAAAGACATTTTTTCTATCGGAATGAAAACCAAAGATTTATTAACTGAAAACGGATTTAATGTTGTGGCTTACACAGGTTATGCAGCCGATTTAGCTGAAATAATTTCGTTAATTTATTCAGAAGAATCATTTACCTTTTTCAGCGGAAATTTACGTCGCGATGTTTTACCAAATACATTAAAGGAAAACGGAATAACATTCAATGAAATTGAAGTTTACGAAACCGAATTAACGTCAAAAAAAATAAAGGAAAAGCTAGATGGGATATTATTTTTTAGTCCATCAGCAGTTGAAAGTTATTTAAAATTGAATAGCATAAAAGACGAAACGTGTTTTTGCATAGGAGAAACCACCGCAGAAACATTAGAAAATAAGAAAATAAAAAACATCATAATCGCAGACAAACCATCGGTTGAACATGTGATTAATGAAGTTATAGAATACTATATTTAGAAATGAAACCTGACAGGTTTAAATAAAAACGATATGTTAAAAAACGACCTATTTTTAAGAGCCTTAAACAACGAAACAGTAGAACGTCCACCAGTTTGGATGATGCGTCAAGCCGGAAGATATCTACCAGAATTCAGAGCTTTGCGTGACAAATACGATTTTTTCACTCGTTGTGAAACACCAGAATTAGCAGCTGAAATTACAGTTCAACCAATAAGAATTGTAAAACCAGATGCAGCTATTTTGTTTTCAGATATTTTGGTTGTGCCACGCGCAATGGGAATTCACGTAGAATTGAAAGACAATTTGGGACCAATTATTCCAAATCCAATTCGCACGATGGAACAAGTGAATCAAGTAATTGTTCCAGATGTTCATGAAACTTTAGGTTACGTTTTTGACGCTATCAAATTAACCAAAGAAATGTTGAACGATGAGGTTCCATTGATTGGTTTTGCAGGTTCGCCTTGGACTATTTTTTGTTATTGCGTTGAAGGAAAAGGGTCAAAAAGTTTTGATACGGCAAAAGGTTTTTGTTTTTCAAATCCAATTGCGGCGCATACTTTATTGCAAAAAATCACCGATACAACAATTTTATATTTAAAAGAAAAAGTAAAAGCTGGATGTAATGCTGTTCAGATTTTTGATTCTTGGGGCGGAATGTTATCGCCAGTGGATTATCAAGAATTTTCATGGAAATACATTAACCAAATTGTAGATGCTTTAGCCGAAGATACGAAAGTGATAGTTTTCGGGAAAGGTTGTTGGTTTGCATTAAATGATATGGCAAAATCAAAAGCTTCTGCATTAGGCGTAGATTGGACGTGTTCGCCAAGAAACGCTCGTTATTTAACAGGCGGAAAAATCACCTTGCAAGGTAATTTTGATCCATCACGATTATTATCTCCAATTCCAACCATCAAAAAAATGGTGCACCAAATGATTGACGAATTTGGAAAAGACAATTATATAGTAAATCTAGGTCACGGAATTTTACCAAATATTCCTGTTGATCATGCGAAGGCATTTATTGAAGCGGTTAAGGAATATAATTCTTAACTAAATGAAATTCAGCAATTGGAAGCTCGAAAAAATAGAGAATATTCATTTTAAAGAATTTTTCGATTTAATTGAAAACAACAGAAATCGTATTATAAAAATGTTTCCTGTAACCGTTTCTAATTGTGTTGATTTAAAAGCAACAGAAGAATTCATCACTAAAAACATAAAAATAGAAATAGAAAAAACAGGTTACTATTTTTATGTTAGAAATGTAGAAACCAATTGTTTAATTGGATATATTGGCATTAAAAAAATAGATTATCACATTTCAAAATGCGAATTATTCTATTTTATTGATAACGATTTTGAAGGCAAAGGAATTATTTCAAAAGCGGTTTCTGAAGTAATCGATTTTTGTTTCAATGAATTAAAAATGAATAAAATCTTTATTTGCACTTCAAAAATTAATTTTGGAAGTCAACAAATAGCTTTAAAAAACAGATTTGTTTTAGAAGGCGTTTTGCGAGAAGAATTTAAAAACCACGAAGGAGTTTTAGAAGACATTAATTATTACGGATTATTGAAATCAGATTGTAAATAAAATGACAAATTGTAAAAACTGTAACCATCAAATTGTAGATGAATTTTGTTCAAAATGTGGACAACCAAAAAACATCAAACGTATCGATTTTAAATATATGGTTCATGAAATAGAACACCTACTTCATTTTGAAAAAGGATTTCATTTTACAGCTTGGAATTTAATAATAAAACCAGGAAAAACCATTAGAACCTATTTGTTTGAAAACAGAAATAAATATGTAAAACCAATTGTTTATCTGTTTTTTGCATCTTTGATTTTCACTTTGTTTACCTCATTTTTGCACATCAAATATACTTACTTAAATGTGGGTTACATAGAACCATTAAAAGACAAAGTAAATTTAAAAACCATTGACAATTGGTTAATTAGTCATATTGCTTACACCAATATTATTGTTGGATTTTGTATAGCACCTTGGTTAGTATTGTTATACAAAAACAGAAAACACAATGTTTTCGAAATGATTGTAGTAATGTCCTATGTTTTAGCCACAGGTTTATTGCTTTTGTTGCCATTACTTGCATTAACTAAGATCACAACTATATTTACTAATTTCACTATTTTCTTTCTTTTATATCAAATTTGGGCAATCGGACAGTTTTTTGGAGAAAAAAAAATATTAAACTATCTAAAAGCATTGTTGGCATTTATATTAGGTATTTTGACTCATGTTGCTATCTTTTTTGTAATAGGATACATCAATAAATTTTATATGTAATAATGAAATCGCCACTAACAAGTAGTTTGCGCAAGCAAATACCAATAATAAAAAAGCGATACCATATGTTACCGCTAAAAAATGAAATTTAAACATATGAAAAATAAATTCTACCAATACATACAAAACCTACAAGACCAAATCGTTGCAGGATTAGAAGCTGTCGATGGTCAAGCCAAATTTCAAGAAGATATTTGGGAACGACCAGAAGGTGGCGGCGGAAGAACACGAGTTATAGAAAACGGAAATGTAATCGAAAAAGGTGGCGTAAACATATCAGCAGTGCACGGAAAATTACCTGAAGCGATGCAAAAAATGTTCAACGTTGGAGAAGCTGATTTCTTTGCGTGCGGATTGAGTTTAGTAATTCATCCTAAAAACCCAATGGCGCCAACCGTTCACGCAAATTGGAGATATTTCGAAATGTACGATGATAAAGGAGAAATTATAAATCAATGGTTTGGTGGCGGACAAGATTTAACACCATATTATTTATTTGAAGAAGATGCCATTCATTTTCATAAAACTTGTAAAACTGCTTGCGACAAAAACAATCCTGAATTTTATCCAAAATATAAAAAACAATGTGATGCTTATTTTTGGAATGCACACCGAAATGAAGCACGCGGAATTGGTGGATTATTCTTCGATTATTGCAAAGCTACAGATGCCATGAGTATGGAAAATTGGTTTAACTTTGTTTCAGAAGTTGGAAATTCTTTTCTAGAAGCTTATGTTCCAATTTTAGAAAAAAGAAAACATTTACCTTTTACCGAAGCACAAAAAACGTGGCAAGAAATCCGTCGTGGTCGTTATGTAGAATTTAATTTGGTTCACGATAAAGGTACTCTTTTCGGACTAAGAACCAACGGAAGAATTGAAAGCATCCTAATGAGTTTGCCGCCAAAAGTGCAATGGGTTTACGATCATCATCCAGAAGCAGGAAGCGAAGAAGAAAAATTAATTAAAATATTAGAAAATCCAGTTGATTGGATATAACTGAACCATATAAGTCCTATAAGTTTTTCTTAAATGAACTTATATGACTTATATGGTCAAAATAAAAATATTAAAGATAACTTCGCTTTGCGCCTTTGCGCCTTTGCGAGAAAAAATAAAAAATATGTTCCCATTACAAAGAGGCAGAAGATTACGAGTTAACGAAAGTATTCGTTCATTAGTTCGCGAAACCACATTAAGTCCATCCGACTTTATGTTTCCAATGTTCATTGCAGAAGGCGAAAACTACAAAGTAGAAATCCCATCAATGCCAGGAATTTTTCGTCGTTCGATAGATTTAACAGTTTTAGAAGTTAAAGAAATTTTTGCTTTAGGAATTCGTGCCGTAAACATCTATGTAAAAGTCGACGAAAGTCTAAAAGACAACACCGGAAAAGAAGCTTGGAACCCAAACGGATTAATGCAACAAGCAATAAAAGCTATAAAAACAGCTTGTCCAGAAATGATTGTAATGCCAGATGTAGCATTAGATCCGTATTCTATTTACGGTCATGACGGAATCATAGAAAATGGTGATATTGCCAACGATGCGACCAACGAAGCACTTGTAAAAATGGCAGTTTCTCACGCGCAAGCTGGAGCCGATTTTGTAGCACCAAGCGACATGATGGACGGACGCGTTTTACGTTTACGCCAAGGTTTGGATGCTGCAGGTTTTCAAAATGTTGGAATTATGAGTTATTCGGCAAAATATGCATCAGCATTTTACGGTCCATTTCGTGATGCTTTAGATTCTGCGCCAGTCGATAATTCCGAAATTCCAAAAGACAAAAAAACCTACCAAATGGATTATGCCAACCGAATCGAAGCCATAAAAGAAGCATTGATGGATGTTGAAGAAGGTACCGATATGGTTATGGTAAAACCAGGAATTGCCTATCTTGACATTGTTCGTGAAGTCAAAAACGCCGTGAATGTTCCAGTAACGGTTTTTCATGTTTCTGGCGAATATGCAATGATAAAAGCCGCAGCCGAAAGAGGTTGGTTAGATCATGACAAGATTATGATGGAACAATTAATGTGCATTAAAAGAGCTGGTGCAAGTTTAATTTCGACTTATTTTGCAAAGGAAGCAGCGGTAATTTTGAATAAATAAAAACTCAATAATTTTTATAAAGACTTACACGATAGTAAGTCTTTTTTATTTTATTTTTAGTACATTTATTTTTTACAATTAAAAGAAAATTGATTCAAACCGCTTTCATAAATTCGCCACTCGGAATCACCAAAATAGTTGGCGATGAAAACGGTATTTCAATAATTTCTATTTTAGCAGAAGGCGAAGTTTCTAACAAAATTCCAAAAGAATTAAAAGAAGCAGTTACACAACTTCAAGAATATTTTGAAGGAAAACGAACCGATTTCAGTTTCAAATTAAACCCAAAAGGAACTGAATTTCAGCAAAAAGTTTGGCAAGGGTTACTAGAAATTCCATTCGGAAAAACAATGTCGTATCTCGATTTATCCAAAAAATTGGGCGATGTAAAAGCAATCCGAGCGGTAGCATCAGCCAACGGAAAAAATCCACTTTGGATTGTTATTCCGTGCCATCGTGTCATTGGAACTGACGGTTCACTAACAGGTTACGCTGGCGGATTATGGCGAAAAAAATGGCTTTTAGAACACGAAAACCCAACTAATCAGCAAAGTTTATTTTAACAAATTAACACGAATTGCACGAATTTTCACTAATTATAATTTTTCAAACCTAAATTTTAGTATTTTTAAATTCTGAATAAATTCGCGCAATTAATACGTTTAACAAATTCGTGAAAATTGGTGCAATTCGTGTAAAAAAATATTTTTTAAATTCGAGTAAAACATGATAGAAAAAATCCGCCTAGACAACATTCTGTTTTTAGATATAGAAACCGTTCCGTTAGAAGAAAATTTCAATTCGCTTGACGACGAAATGAAACAACTTTGGGAACAAAAAACCCAATACCAACGCAAAGAAGAATTTTCAGCGGAAGAATTTTACGACCGAGCAGGAATTTGGGCAGAATTCGGAAAAATTGTTTGTATTTCAGTCGGATATTTTGTTACAAAAGGTGACATTCGAAATTTTAGAGTAACCTCATTTTTCGGAGAAGAAAAGAAAATTCTACTCGACTTCAATAATTTGTTGAACAATCATTTTAATAATTCTCAAAACATTTTGTGCGGACACAATGCCAAAGAATTCGATTTGCCATTTATTGCACGCCGAATGATTATCAATCAAGTTGATATTCCAAATAAGTTAAATTTATTTGGGAAAAAACCATGGGAAATTGCACATTTAGACACATTAGAATTATGGAAATTTGGTGATTATAAACATTTTACATCGCTAAAATTACTAACAAAAATACTCGGAATTCCATCTCCAAAAGGCGACATCGACGGAAGTCAAGTGGGTCACGTTTTTTATGTAGAAAAAGACATTGATAGAATTGTGACTTATTGCGAAAAAGATGTAATTGCCGTTGCACAAGTTTTCTTGCGCTTCAGAAAAGAAGAATTATTAATTGAAGAAGAGATAATTCACATTTAGTAAAAATATACCGCAGATTCGCAGATTTTTCTCATCTTGTAATAAATCTGCGAATCTGCGGTTTTAAGCTTTGTTCAAAATAAGTACATTTACAAAAAAACAGATCATGGTATTAAGTAGATTTTGGCTCGTTATCTTTATTTCGTCAATTGTCTTTGTGATTTTTAGTTTATTCTCTGCGGGTAACTACACCATTGATTTCGTTTTGAACGGAAAAAAAGACGATCCAATTTTAGTTTCAGAAAAATACATTCAAAATCTACCTGCTTTTATCAAAGATAACATCGAAAAAGCTCCAGACAAAACGATGGTCATTAACCGTGACACTTTGAACATCGATTCAACTTATGTTTTTTCAAATAAAACCGTAAAAATTTATAGTGGCAAACAAAAATCGGATGGATTATTACCAACATGTAAAAACACATTAGTTGATTTAATACTTCCTTTAATTGCTTATTTAGCTTTTTTCTGTGGCTTAATGGAACTTTTAATTATTTCAGGAGCGTCAGCAAAATTGGCTAAACTATTGAGTCCGGTATTTGTAAAAGTGTTTCCAAGTATCCCAAAAGATCATCCATCCATTTCTTACATGACTTTAAATTTTGCTGCTAATTTCTTGGGATTGGATTCTGCTGCAACACCTTTCGGTTTAAAAGCTATGGAAAGTTTGCAAGAATTAAACCCCGAAAAAGAAAGAGCTAGTGATGCTCAAATCATGTTCCTGTGTTTGCATGCTTCGGGACTTACATTAATAGCAACTTCAATAATTGGCTATCGTGCTGCGGCTAATGCAAGCAATCCAGCAGACGTAATGTTGCCATGTATTATTACCTCTTTTATTGGAACTATAGCTGCTTTTCTCATTGTTGGAATTAAACAAAAAATTAATTTTAAAAGTGCTTCTTTGGTTGTTGTTTTAATCACATTAATTGCTGCAATTATTGGTCTGTTGATGTATGTCAATCACTTAGATTTAATTGGGAAGAACTATTTTACTTCTAATCTTTCTGGATTGATATTGGTCGGAATTATTGCTTTCACTTTACTATTTTCGTTTATCAAAGAGAAGAAATTTGCAGAGGCTAAAACTACTGTTTTTGAAGCTTTTGTATCAGGAGCAAACAACGGAGTTAAAACTGGAGTTACAATTTTTCCTTATGTTTTAGGAATGTTAGTAGCAATTTCGTTGTTCAGAAACAGCGGTTTGTTTGAAATTATTAGCAATTGGATTGCCTATTTTTTCTCTAATATGGGTGTCAACAAACAAATCACTGATGCTTTGCCAGTAGCTATGTTGCGACCTTTTAGTTCTGCTGGTTCACGTGGTTTTTTGATTGATTCGATGAATACTTTTGGTGCCGATTCTATGACTGGCAGATTGAGTAGTATTTTTCAATGCAGCGCCGAAAGTACCTTTTATGTTATTGCCGTTTACTTTGGTTCGGTTAATATAAAAAATACGCGCTATGCTTTAGGAACTATGCTTTTAGTAGATTTAATTTGTGTGATTACAGCTATTTTTGTGGCTAGTTGGTTTTTTTAAAATAAAGAAAAATGTTATTCTCAAAATTAATATGCCATTTTATTGGAAATATTTTAATGTGGCTGTTTAATTTTGGAACTAAATCAATAGATGAAGTTGCAAAAAAAGATAATTCAATATTGGGTTTTATATTTCTTACTGTAGTTGTTTTAGTTCTCTATTCTTATAGATAAATTTCTTTAATTTCCTTAACTTTACACTTCAAAATTTTATTCAAATGGACTTTATATACCAAGATCCGTATCCAATTTTAAAAGACGATACGCAGTACAAAAAAATCACTTCTGATTACGTTAAAGTAGAAAAACTAGGCGATAGAGAAATCTTAACTGTTGACCCAAAAGGTTTAGAATTATTGTCACAGGTAGCGATGAACGATGTTTCGTTTATGTTGCGAACAGCACATTTGCAAAAACTAAACAACATTCTTCACGATCCAGAAGCGACTGATAACGACCGATTTGTAGCATACAATTTGTTGCAAAATGCGTCTGTTGCTGTTGAAGGTCAATTGCCATCATGTCAAGATACCGGAACTGCAATTGTTATGGCAAAAAAAGGTGAAGATGTTTACACCGGAGTTGATGATGCCGAATGGTTGTCGAAAGGAATTTTCAATACGTTTCAAGAAAAGAATTTACGCTATTCGCAAATTGTTCCGATTTCCATGTTTGAAGAAAAAAATTCAGGCTCGAATTTACCAGCACAAATTGATATTTATGCCAAAAAAGGAAACTATTATGAGTTTTTATTTTTGACAAAAGGTGGCGGTTCTGCGAATAAAACTTTTTTATATCAAAAAACAAAATCACTATTGAACGATAAATCAATGGAAGAATTTGTGCGTGAAAAAATCAAAGATTTAGGAACTTCTGCTTGTCCGCCATATCATTTGGCTTTGGTAATCGGCGGAACTTCTGCGGAAGCAAATTTAGCAGCGGTAAAAAAAGCATCTGCAGGTTATTTTGACAATCTTCCAAATACAGGAAATATGTCAGGTCAAGCCTTTAGAGATATTGCTTGGGAACAAAAAGTATTAGAAATTTGCCAAGAAAGTGCAATTGGAGCTCAATTTGGCGGAAAATATTTTGCACACGATGTAAAAGTTATTCGTTTGCCACGTCACGCTGCATCTTGTCCAGTTGGATTAGGAGTTTCGTGTTCGGCAGATAGAAATATTAAAGGAAAAATCACTAAAGACGGAATTTTTGTAGAACAATTGGAAGTAAATCCAGGACAATTTTTACCAGCAACGCCACCACATCTGGAGCCAGCAGTTGAGGTTGATTTGAATCGTCCGATGGCAGCTATTTTATCGGATTTATCTAAATGTCCAATCAAAACACGTTTAAAATTAAACGGAACTTTAATTGTTGCTAGAGATATTGCTCACGCAAAAATTAAAGAATTATTAGATGCAGGAAAACCAATGCCAGACTATTTTAAAAATCATCCAGTATATTATGCTGGTCCAGCAAAAACGCCAGACGGAATGCCATCGGGAAGTTTCGGACCAACAACAGCAGGAAGAATGGACGTTTATGTAGAAGAATTCCAAAAAGCTGGCGGAAGTATGATTATGTTGGCAAAAGGAAATCGTACCAAAGAAGTTATGGAAGCTTGTAAAACATACGGTGGATTCTATTTAGGTTCAATTGGTGGTCCAGCTGCCATTTTAGCTCAAGATAATATCTTAAAAGTTGAGGTTGTAGATTTCGAAGAATTAGGAATGGAAGCTGTTAGAAAAATTACAGTGAAAGATTTTCCAGCATTCATTATTACTGATGATAAAGGAAATGATTTTTTTGCTAATTTGTAAGTATAATTAAACACAGATTTCACGGATTTCACGGATTTAATTTGTGTGAATTTGTGAAATCTGTGTTTTAAAAAGTAAACTATGCCATTTAAAGAAACCTTTTCAGAATTTTATACCAAAGTTAAATCGAGTTTAGAAGATGGAACTTTTGCGAAATTAACTTTAGCGAAAACCATCGGCAATACAGAATTGATGAATATATATGTTCGTCCAATAATGGATGATGATGTTTTGAAATTGGAGTTAAAATTCAAATTTCAACAAGAAGAATTATTTGAAATTCATACTATAGAAAATACTTTTCCAAGATTATTGGGATTTATAAATAATCCGTTTATGTCGGCTATCTTATTTACCACTGAATTTGATTTGACTTATAAATTAAATAAAAAACGAGCTGTGAGTATGGTAGAACAATTTCCTAGTTTTACTAACGCATCATCTATAATTATTGAATATTTGGAGAGTAAAAAATAAATTGTCTGTTTTGTAAAAACAAAAATGCCTCACAATTAGCGAGGCATTTTTTATTACTATTTAAAGTATTATTTTTTGATGAATTTTTTAGAAACCGATTGTTGGTTACTGTTTACTTTCAAGAAATAAATTCCAGAATTCAATTCGTTTACATCAATTCCGTCTGGGGTAAGTTTACCTTTTTTAACTTCTTGACCTAAATAATTGATGATTTCATAAGTAGCATTTTCATCAGATAATGAAACATTTAAACGACTTTCTGTAGGGTTTGGATAAACAGTAAAGTTCAAAGTATCATTAGATAGTTCCGAATCAGAATTTGCAACTAATCCAGCTGCAGTTAGTGTAATATTTACTGTGTAATCTTCAACTTGTCCGTAAGTGTACGAACCACAAGCAGCAGGAATTGCATTATATTTCATTGCAACTCTCATTCTTGTAGCTCCCAAAGTTGCCGTTGTAGGAATTGTAAATGTTCCAGTTGCAGGAGTTGTTGTTGATGCTGCTTTTGTCCAAACAGTTTCTCCAGCATCGGTAAACAATCCGTTTTGGTTGTAATCTATAAATACGGCATAACCTTCAGAATAAACAGTGCTTGTCCAAGCTGGAGTTATTGTAATTGTATTTGCTGTTCCTCTAACTGCATTAGTCGATAGCGCTGTGAAATTTTCATAACCTGCAGTTCCAGTTGAAGTATTATTGATTGTTCCAAAAACTACTTTACCAATTTTTTCATCGGCTGTGTTTGTTGCGGTTGCCGTGCAATAAGTTAAAGTCGTTGCAGATGTTGTTACAGATACAGTATTACTTGCTGGAGATAAATTTCCAGCAGCATCTTTAGCTACAACATAAAAAGTGTATACTGTTGAAGCAGTTAATCCAGTAACCGCATAAGTTGTAGTTGTAACTGATGCTTTCAAAGTTGTACCTTGATAAACATTATAACCTGTAACAGCAACATCGTCTGTTGAACCAGTCCAAGATAAATTTGTTGCAGTTGCTGTTGTTCCAGATGCAGATAAAGTTGCAGCAGTCGGTGCAGTAGTATCGGCAACAGGAGTTAAAGTTGTTACGCTTGCAGCATTACTTGAAGTAGATAGATTTCCGGCTGCATCTTTAGCTTTTACCGAAAATGAGTACGTTGTTGCACCAGTTAAACCAGTAACATTATAAGTTGTAGCAGTTGCAGTTCCTAACAATGTTGTTCCTTGATATACGTTATAACCTGTTACAGCAACATTGTCTGTAGAAGCTGTCCAAGATAAAGTTGTAGTTGTTGTAGTAGTTCCAGAAGCTGTTAAAGCCGTTGGAGCTGAAGGAGCAATTGTATCGGCTGGTCCAGCATAAGCCGCGCCAATACCTACAGCATAAAATGCATTTGTAGTTGCAATAACTTCGGCAGAATTTGCACCATATAAATCGATTGCAGATTGAATTCCGTATGTTCTAGCATTAGCATAAGTTGAATTTGCAGTTAAATATATACTCTCAGTACGGAAAGCAATTTTTGCAGCTTTATCAATTCCAATTCCTGTTACAGAATAAGAACTACTTATGTCATTGGTTCCTGTTTTACCTTCGGTCAAGATATAAAACCAGTGATTTAAAACACCACTATTGGTGTGTACACCACAATAATCATTTGTAGAAGTTGGAGTACAATTAGGATTTATCCAATAAGTTCCGCCATAAGTATCTGGTTGTGCTTCTGTTTTAGGATTGCTCATTGATCGCAACGATATATGGCCGGCTCTCATTTCGATATCTTCACCAATTAACCATCTTTGCTTGTTTGGAGTGGCAAAATATTCAACACATGCACCCCAAATATCTGAAAAACCTTCGTTCATTGCTCCAGATTCTTTTTGATAAGCCAGATTTGCAGTGTTACTACAAACGGCATGACCAATTTCGTGAGCTGCTACATCCATTGAAGTTAACACATTAAATCCGCCAGTTCCGCTTCCGTCACCATAAGTCATTCTTGTGCCATCCCAATATGCATTATTATAGGCACTGCTGTAATGAACATAACTTTTAATTGCTGCTCCAGCATTGTTATAACTATTTCTACCATGAACTGTAGACCAATAATCGTATGTTTTTTCAGCACCCCAATGTGCATCTAATGCTCCGTTATCTTTGTTTGTATTATTAAATTCGGCTGCAGTCCAGTTATTGTCTACATCTGTAAAATTCACGGCAGAAGTGTAATTCGTGCCTTTCTTCATATTAAAAGTTTGAACACCACTTCCTCTTGTGTTGTCAGATAAAATATAAGAAGATCCACTTAATAATGTTTGAATAGATTGTGATCCGCTGTATCTTGTGTCGGCATTTGCCGCAACCATCATTGAATTTGATTTTGTTATAATGTTTTGATCATTTACTTTTGATTTTCCATTACTAAATTCGCCTAAATGTTTGATTGTTGCGTTGTAAAAAAGTGAGTTTCCTGTAACGGCATCAATATATAAATCACCACGACTTACAGGATTAGTTGCGTAAATATCAAATTTGTAAGCCAATTTAAGCGTAACAATATCAGTGTCAAAAACAGGAAGTAAAACTAATTCACCAGTAGGTTTTGCATAGTTTAATTCTGCCGCTTCTTTAGAATCGTCCCACAAATACGATTTAGCATCAATTTGATTTAATGCTTTAATTAATGCTTGTTGGTTAGATAATGTTGGTGTTGTATTGATGTTTTCTAACGAATAAGATTCACCACTCATAGAAACTAGTGTACCATTTTTAGAATGAAGTGTGTACGTTGCAAATTCAACTTTTATTCCATTGTGATAGAGTTGAAATTTTTCATGAACAAATCCTTTTTGATCAGTTTCTGATTTGGTTTTTTGAAAGCTTGAGTTGCTTTTAAGTTTTAATTGGTCTTTAAAAACTTGTTCAAAATTACTTGATTTATAAGATGAGTTTTCGATAAAAGTAATCAACGAAGTGTTTCCTTTTTCATCTGTTGTTTTTTGTTTAACATTTTTATCACCTTCTTGTGCATGCGCAGAAAACGATACTATTGAGACCATAGCTAGTAGCCCCAATTTAATAGGTAAGTTTTTTTTCATTTAGGTTGGTTTTGATTTATAATACAATATTAACAATTTTTTTTAAAACTTACTGTATGATTGGAATCAAATTTTAAACATAATTCAAAGAAAAAGTCAAAACTTAAAAAGTATTGTATAAAAAAAGCAACTTCAATGAGTTGCTTTAAGACTTAAAATTATTTGAATAATTGAGGAACAAATTCGGATAAATAAACACGCCAATTTGACCAAGTATGACCTCCGTTGGTTTCTTTATAGATGTATTTAAGATTGGCTTTATCAAGTTCACTTCTAAATTCTACACATTTTTGATAAAGGAAATCATCTTTGCCAATACCAATCCAGTAGAGTTTGAAAGCGTTACTTTTTTGTGTTAATAGCTTTTGATTCATATTCAAATAAAAATCAACTTTATTGTCAGCAGGTTGTAACATTGCTGATGAAAAAACACCAATATAATCGAAAGTATTAGGATAATTAGCAGCTATAACTATGGTTTGCATGCCGCCCATTGATAATCCGGCGATAGCTCTCGAGGCTTTTTCTTTTTTAACTCGGTATTCAGATTCTATAAAAGCAATAACATCACCAAATGCTTTTTCAGTAAGGCCAGAAAACATTTCAGGACGAATAAAAACAGGTTTAATATAGCCTTCACTAGATTCTCCTGGAGCAGCATTTTGTCTTGCATTTCCATTAGTCATAACGACCAACATTGGTTTGGCTTTTCCTTGAGCGATAAGATTATCTAGTATTTGAGAAGTTCTGCCAAGTTGCATCCAAGCTTCTTCATCGCCACCAGCACCATGAAGTAAATACAAAACAGGATATTTTTCTTTACTTTTCTCATAACCGGGCGGAGTATAAACGGTTACTCTTTTGGTTGTTTTAAGTGAAGGAGAATCATACCATCTTTTAGAAACCGATCCGTGTGGTACGTCATTAACTTTGTATAAATCAGCAAATTCGCCATCAACAAGAAAGACGTTTACAATTGTAGCAACATCTCTTGTTACGAAAGCATTATTAGGATCTAGTGTTTTTATTCCATCAACAATAAAAGTATAACTGTAGAATTCGGGATTTAGTGGTTTTGTAGTGTACGTCCAAATACCATCTTCATTTTTAGATAAATTACCGCTTTCAGGTACGCAATCGCCTTGCAGAATTACTGATTTAGCATTTTTAGCATCTAATCTAAATGTTACTGTTTTATCAGCATTAATTTCAGGTGAAAGAATCTCTTTCCTTTTTGTGAAATCTATATTTTCTTGAGCGTATAAGCTGATACCCAAAAAAGTGAATAAAATAAGAATGTAGCTTTTTTTCATAAGATTTTAGTTGATTAGCATTTCAGGAATAGCTCCATCAATAATTAAATCGGCTTCAGTGGATGCAATAATATGTTCGACAGAAACTCCTGGAGCACGTTCTAATAGTTTAAAACCTTTTGGAGTGATTTCTAAAACGGCCAATTCGGTAACAACTTTTTTCACGCAACCGACACCGGTTAATGGTAAACTGCATTTTTTAAGAATTTTGCTTTCACCAGCTTTGTTGACGTGCATCATGGCAACAATAATATTTTCTGCAGAAGCTACTAAATCCATAGCGCCACCCATTCCTTTGACCATTTTTCCTGGGATTTTCCAATTGGCAATATCACCATTTTCAGAAACTTCCATGGCGCCAAGAATTGTTAAATCTACTTTTTGAGAACGAATCATACCAAAACTAAAAGCCGAATCGAAAAAACTTGCTCCAGGTAAAGTTGTTATGGTTTGTTTTCCTGCGTTGATGATGTCGGCATCTTCTTCGCCTTCAAATGGAAATGGACCCATTCCGAGAACACCATTTTCGCTTTGAAATTCAACTGAAATATCAGTACGAACATAATTAGCAACCAATGTTGGAATGCCAATTCCTAAGTTTACATAATAACCGTCTTTTACTTCTTTGGCTATTCTTTTTGCGATATCGTTTTTGTCTAACATATAAATTTCACAGTCTATTTTCTATACTCTTTGTTCTATTTTCTTGTTCTTACGGTTCGTTGCTCAATTCTTTTTTCAAATTTTTCACCTTGAAATATTCTTTGAATCATAATTCCTGGAATGTGAATTTGATTGGGGTCTAATGTTCCAACAGGTACTAATTCTTCAACTTCGGCAATGTTTATTTTGGCAGCACCAGCCATAACAGCATTGAAATTACGTGCAGTTCCTTTGAAAATTAGGTTTCCTGCTTCATCGCCTTTCCATGCTTTTACAATTGAATAATCGGCTTTGTAAGCCAATTCCATAATGTGCATTTTTCCGTTGAATTCTCGTGTTTCTTTTCCTTCGGCAACTTCGGTTCCGAATCCTGCTGGTGTGAAAAAAGCTGGAATTCCTGCTTGTGCTGCACGACATTTTTCGGCTAAAGTTCCTTGTGGTGTTAGTTCAACATCAAGTTCACCTGAAAGCATTTGACGTTCAAATTCGGCATTTTCTCCAACATAAGAAGAAATCATTTTTTTGATTTGCTTTTTTTGTAATAACAAACCTAAACCAAAATCATCTACGCCTGCATTATTTGAAATGCATGTTAGATTTGTAGTTTCTTTTTTTACTAATTCAGCAATAGAATTTTCGGGAATTCCGCAAAGTCCGAAACCACCTAACATGATGGTCATATTATCTTCAATTCCTTGAAGTGCTTCTTGAACTGAATTTACTTTTTTATTAATCATATCGTATCAATGACATTATATTTATCTAAATCTTACTATTGGTTACCAAACGATTCTGTTGTTTTAGCCCTGATCGTAACGGCATCCTTTTTCTTGTTTCTTTAACAAGGAAAAGATACAGTGAAGAGCGGGATTAGCTTCTAAAAAAAACTATAAACCAAACTCATCTGGATTTTGTTCTTCAGTATCGGTTGAATCTTTGGCAACATGTTTTGGAGCCGTCCAGCAATCAACTTTTATATTGAAATTATCAGGTCTTTGAAATTCATCGGTTGATATTTGAAGGTCGTTATCTTCATAACATTTTTTCATAAAATAACCCCAAATTGGTAGTGCAGCAGTTGCTCCTTGACCATAAGTGATGCTTTTAAAACGAGCCGAACGGTCTTCGCAACCAACCCAAACGCCAGTTACCAGATTTGGAACCATACCAATAAACCATCCGTCTGATTGATTTTGAGTTGTTCCAGTTTTTCCTGCAATAGGGTTTTTAAACATGTACGGATAACCAGTCCAGCGGTTGTCGCCACTTCCGCCACCTTCTGTTCTTAGTCTTTCACCAGAACCGCCTTCGGTTACTCCTTCGAGAAGTTTGATTACGGCAAAAGCTACATCTTTGTTTAAAACATCGTGCGATTCAGGAACAGGTTCGTATATAACTGCACCGTTTTTATCTTCGATTCTTGAGATGAATTGTGGTTTGATATAAACACCTTGATTGGCAAATGTGCTGTAAGCGGCAACCATATCTTGAACGGTAATGTCTACAGCTCCAAGTGCAATAGATGGTTGCACCGGAATTTCGGAAGTTACGCCTAGTTTATGTGTCAATTCAACAACAGCTTCAGGCCCGGTTTTGTCAATAAGCTTGGCTGAAATTGTATTGATCGAATTGGCTAATGCTTTTTTCAAAGTTACCATTCCACGGTATTTATTGTCTGAATTTCTTGGTTGCCAATCTTCGGTTACGTGATGTCTTCCTTTATGAATCATAAATGGCCCATCAATAATGGTATCACACGGCGACATTCCGAGTTGTTCGATAGCTGTTGCGTAAACAAAAGGTTTGAAGGTTGAACCCACTTGACGTGCTCCTTGACCAACGTGATCGTATTGAAAATATTTGTAATTGATTCCGCCAACCCAAGCTTTAACCTGACCAGTTTGCGGTTCCATTGACATTAAACCAGCTTGAAGGAAATGTTTGTAATAACGAATTGAATCCATTGGAGTCATTATAGTGTCTCGATCACCTTTCCAAGTAAATACGGTCATTTTTGTTTTTACTTTAAAAGAGGCAATAATTTCTTCATCGGTTTTATCATCGGCTTTTAGAATTCTCCAACGCTCTGAATTTTTCATTGCTTGTTTGAAAATTTTATCTGTTTCAGCTTCGGTAATATTAACAAAAGGCGCATTTTTATTTCCTTTTTGTTGAATCCAAAATTCTTCTTGAAGGTTTTTTATGTGTGCTAAAACAGCTTCTTCAGCATGTTCTTGAATTTTAGAATCTATGGTTGTGTAGATTTTTAGTCCGTCACCATAAATATCATATTCTTCGCCATCGGGTTTTTTATTTTCTTTCACCCAATTTTTCATGTAATCACGCAGGTATTCTCTAAAATAAGTTGCAGTTCCGTCAAGGTGACTTTCAGGATGAAAATTTAAAACGATTGGTTTTTTTTCTAAAATATTTTTAGCAGATTCTTCTAAATGGTTGTTTCTAACTAGTTGACCAAGAACAACATTTCTTCTTTTAATAGCTTTTTCAGGACGACGAACCGGATTGAAAAGCGATGGATTTGTAAGCATTCCAACTAATAAAGCACTTTCTTCAACATTCAAATCGCGTGGTTCTTTATTGAAATAAACTTTAGCAGCAGATCGAATTCCGACAGCGCCATTTACAAAATCAACTTGATTGAAATACAAAGCAATGATTTCATTTTTAGTATATTGTCTTTCTAATCGCACGGCAATAATCCATTCTTTTGCTTTTTGTATCATTCTAAATGGAAGAAATTTTGAACCTTCTCCATGAAACAATAATTTGGCTAATTGTTGCGTAATTGTACTTGCGCCGCCATTAGAGCCAAGTTTTACGGCTGCACCTAAAGTTCTTCGAGCATCAATTCCTGAATGTTCGTAAAAACGTTCGTCTTCTGTTGAAACTAGCGCATCAACAAGAGATTTTGGTAAATCTTTATATTTAATGGCTGTTCTATTTTCGTTGTAGAATTTTCCTAAAGTTACACCATCAGATGAAATAATTTCGGTTGCTAAATTGGAGTTTGGATTTTCTAAATCTTCGAATGAAGGCATTGCGCCAAAAAGACCCCAAGAAGCGAATAAGAAGAATAAAAACACACCACCAAGTCCATAAAAAAACACTTTCCAGAATTTCTTTTGGTAGTATTTGATGTCTTTTACTTGAGATTTATTTTGAGAATTAGTTTTTTGTGCCATAATTTTTTAATCTAAAGATTCAACTCTAAAACCTACTTCTGTGATTCCTTTTAAGTCATTAACGCCAGTTACTTTGCCTGTTTGCCGCACAGCTTGTTGAATGTGAACTTTGTAATTACCTTTCAATTTAAAATCAACATTGCCTTTGTAGAACAACATACTTTCTTTAATATCTGAAAATCCGTCACCTAGTAAAGAACCGTCTAGATTTGCCATTTTATATTCTAAAGTGTCAACTAAAGATTTTTTATTAGGCTGTTCTAAGGAAACGATTAAAAATAAATTATCAAACGGATAATCGTTGTTATCACGAACATTTACAAAAAGGTTGTATTTTTTTGAAGCATCAAATTTTGGCAACTTGAATGTTATAATACTGTCTTTATGCCAAGCATTTCCGACCGATTTATATTCGTCGAACACTCTTTTTTTATCACATGATAGCATAAGAAGCGCAACTAAAACAATCAATAAACTATTTTTTATCTTCATTCTTTTTGATAATTATAGGTTTTTTGTTTTGTTGATTTGGATTCGGATTTTGGTTTGGATTAGGTTTTCTAGCTTGATTCGTATTAGGATTTTGACCTTGATTCGGATTTATTTTTTGACCTTGATTTGGGTTTTGTCCTTGTGCCTGATTTGGATTTGAAACTTTATTCTTGTTTTTATTTTTGTTTTTGTTGCTTTTTTTAGGTTGGTCAAAACGTGTTAAACTCTCTTGACCCATAGCGTTATTGAAATTAGCTTCTGGTTCAATTACAATTTCAATAGCAAAATCTTCAAGAGCTGAAACTCGTTTTTTCTCTTTGTTTTGAGCAATAATTTCTTTTACCTGTTCAATTTTTAATACATGCCAATTTGCAAAATTATCGGTGTAAGCAAACCACATTAATCCTTTAAAAATATCTTGTTTCTGACAAATTGCATCGCCTTTTTCAGTATGTAATTTGGTTTCAAAATCAGGAAAATCTTTTAAAGCATCGAGATAAGTGTCTAGTTCATAATTCAAACAACATTTTAATTTACCACATTGACCTGCTAATTTTTGAGGATTTAAAGACAGTTGTTGATAACGAGCAGCAGATGTGTTTACACTCCTAAAATCGGTTAACCAAGTAGAACAGCACAATTCTCTACCGCACGAGCCAATTCCGCCTAAACGAGCTGCTTCTTGACGAAAACCAACTTGTTTCATCTCGATTCTTGCTTTAAATGTTTGGGCAAACTCCTTAATTAATTGACGAAAATCGACTCTATCTTCGGCAGTGTAATAAAAAATTGCTTTAGATCCATCGCCTTGAAATTCGATGTCCGAAATTTTCATTTGTAATTTTAATGCAATAGCAATTTCACGAGCTTTTATTTTCATAGGCTCTTCTTTGTCGCGTGCTTCACTCCAAATATCTATATCTTTTTGAGATGCTTTTCTGTATATTTTAAGAATTTCAGGACTTGTAATTGCAACGCCTTTTTTCTTCATTTGAACTCTAACTAATTCACCAGTAAGTGTTACAATCCCAACATCATGACCTGGTGAAGCTTCTGTAGCTACAATATCTCCGATACTTAAGGTTAGTTTTTCGGTGTTTCGATAAAATTCTTTTCTTCCGTTTTTAAATCGGATTTCGACACAATCAAACGGAGTTTCGCCATTAGGTAAATTCATATTTCCCAACCAATCGAAAACCGTCAATTTATTGCAGCTATCGGTGCCGCAAGTACCATTATTTTTACATCCACGCGGAGTACCATCTTTGGTTCCGGTTGAGCAGTTTGTACAAGCCATAATATATTTAGAGTGTTACATGAAGTAACTTAAATTCATAAAAACGTTTAATTGGTAAAGATAGTATTTTTATAAAATAAATTCCAATAAAAAAACCTCAAATTCCAAGCTGTTTTTTTACTTAAAATTTGAGATTTATTATTTTGAAATTAAGAAATTTACGATAAAATTTTGAATAATTTATCTGATAATCGAACTCTAAATGGCACCTCAAAAGTTACTTTATCGCCAATTTTTGCTACTGAGTTTTCACTTCCGTTGACTAACATTTTTTCTAAAATTAACTCTTGATTTCCAGTTGTTGGTCCGGAAATTAAGATGGTATCGCCAAGATTTAATTCGTTATTTTCTATGATAAAAAGTGCAACTTGAGCTTTGGCATAGTAATGTTCGACTTTACTAATTAAAACTTTTTTTACCTTTATTTTTTGACGAATGTCTGTAACTTTTGGTGCAATTGCCAGCGTAGTATTCGATAAAATTCCTGAATGTTTAAATAGTAATTTCTCTGATTTTCCTTTTCTAAAAACTTTATTTCCAACTTGTTTTCCACTTCTCAATTTTACTTGTTCGTTTAAAGGCAAATGAGTAATTTCTAAACATTCGGTAGAACAACAATTTTCCATTACGGCTTTACATTCATCGCATTGAATAAATAATAAATGACAACCATCGTTTACACAATTCGTATGATTATCACATGGTTTTCCGCATTGATGGCATTGTGAAACAATATCATTGGTAATTCGTTCACCCAATCTATGATCAAAAACAAAATTCTTTCCGATGAATTTACTTTCAAGATTTTCTTCTTTTATTTGATTGGCATAATTGATTATTCCACCTTCTAATTGAAATACATTTTTAAAACCTTGATGTTTAAAATAGGCTGATGCTTTCTCGCATCGAATTCCGCCAGTGCAATACATGACAAGATTTTTATCTTCTTTAAAATCTTTTAATTGTTCGTTGATAATTGGTAAACTTTCACGAAAAGTTTCTACATCTGGAGTTATTGCACCTTTAAAATGACCAATTTCGCTTTCGTAATGATTTCTAAAATCAACTACAATGGTGTTTGGATCTTCTAAAATTTCATTGAATTCTTTTGCTTTTAGATGTACGCCAATGTTAGTTACATCAAAGGTTTCATCACTTAAACCATCGGCTACAATTTTGTCACGAACTTTTACGGTTAGTTTCAAAAACGAATGATCGTCGTGTTCTACAGCGACATTCAATCGAATATTTTTCATGAAATCATAGCCTTCTAAAGTTTCACGAAAAGCTTCAAAGTTTTCGGCTGGAATACTCATTTGAGCATTAATTCCTTCTTTGGCTACGTAAGTTCGACCTAAAGCATCGAGCTTATTCCAAGCTAAAAATAAATCGTTACGAAATTGTGTTGGATTTTCAATTTTGGCATACGCATAGAAAGATAATGTAAGTCGTTGTTGTCCGGCTTCATCAATTAGTTGGGCTCTTTCTTCTGCGCTTAAGGTGTTGTACAGTTGCATGCTATAAACGTTTTAAGATTAGAGACGCGATTAATCGCGTCTGTACAGAAATATGTTTTGAATTGGCTTCGGCCTGTTCGGCTTCGCCTCGAGTTCTAAATGGAAGAATTCTTTGGCAAATTTAAGGTTTTACCGCAAAGGCACAAAGTTTTTTCGCAAAGTTCGCAAAGAATAAAAAAAACAAACCGCAGATTCACAGATTTAAAATACTAATCTGCGAATCTGCGGTAAAAATAATTCTTTGCGAACCTAGCGTAATCCTTAGCGTTCTTTGCGGTTAAGCAATTAACAGAATTCCGCGTAAGCGTCTTTCAAGTTTTCTGCAATCATTTCAGCTGGACGACCTTCAATATGGTGGCGTTCTAACATATGAACTAATTCTCCGTTTTTGAAAAGTGCCATACTTGGTGAAGATGGAGGAAAAGGAAACATTTCTTCTCTTGCTGCATCAACTGCATCTTTGTCTACACCAGCAAAAACCGTTATTAAATGGTCTGGTTTTTTTGCTCCGTCTAAACTCATTTTTGCTCCTGGACGCGCATTTCTTGCAGCACAACCACAAACTGAGTTTACAACTACAAGTGTTGTACCTTCAGCTTTAATTGCATTTTTTACGTCAGCTGCATTATATAAATCTTGAAAACCAGCATCAGATAATTCTGCTCTCATTGGTTTTACCATTTCTTCTGGATACATATCTTTGATCTTAAATTTATGATATTAAATATTAGATTTAATGAAATCTGATGCAAAGATAAGGAGATTTAGAATTTTATTATAATTTCAATTATAAAGTTTTGTTATAGTTTGTTAGTATTCTAATAATTAAAGATTTAAATGATAAGGTGAAATTTCATATGGATACATTTCATAAACAGTATTCCATTCGCTTAATTTACATCCTTTTTTAAAATCTTCTTGAGCTTCTTGAAAAACTTTTTTTACTTCATCTTGTTTTCCTAATCGAGCTAAACAAATTGCTTTGTAATATTTTGCTTCAGAAAAATTAGGATATTGTTTAATTGCTTTATCAAAAGTGACTATTGCTTCTTGCCAATTTTTTTGTTCATATAAAGAAATTCCATAATAAAAATAAGCTGTAGAATTTTCTAAACCTTGACGCTTTTCGAATAATTCATCTATATATTCTTTAAATAATTTTTCTGCTTTTGAATATTCGTTTAGTTGTAAATATGATAAACCAATATAAAAATTGTAAGTATGATCCATTTCATAAGAGTTACCATTTAATTTGATACTTTCTTCAAAATCTTTAATAGCATCTTTATAATTTTTAGAGAAAATACACTTTAAGAAAGCTCTATATGGTAAATATTCTTTTGGATTCAATTCAACAGCTTTATCGATAAAAGGCATTCCCATTTCATATTTTCTTGCTTTGAAATAAGGCATTGCTTTTTCTGACCATAATCGAGCTATCGAATTATCTTTTGCTAATCCTTCATCTAAACATTTTTGCCATTCAAACATTTGATAATTATAATTGTAATTTAACGCACCATTTGTATAATAGTTATCAAGAATTATCTTTTGCTCTTTCGAATAATTATCCTGTGAAAAAGAAAAAAAGGAAGTAATTAAAGAAATCAGTAAAATACTTTTTTTCATGTTTTTAAGTTTTTATAAAGATAGAAAAGTTGATTATTTAAAATTGCTTCTTAACAATCCATTAACTCTAAATTATTTACTTCTTTTTTTTAAAACACTTTCAACATCATGTAAAGAAAATCCTTTTACTTGCAACAAAAGCAAATAATGATACATTAAATCAGCTGCTTCGTTTAGGAACAAATCGGCGTTGTTGTCTTTAGCTTCAATCACTAATTCTACTGCTTCTTCGCCAACTTTTTGAGCGACTTTATTGATACCTTTTTGCACTAATGAAACGGTATAAGAATTGGCATCATTGCTTTCTATACGAGATTTTAGCGTGTTCTCTAATTCGTATAGAAAAGTAGTTTCAGTTGTTGTTGCAAAACAAGACATTGTTCCATTATGACATGTTGGACCTTTTGGTTTTGCCATAATCAAAATCGTATCTTCATCGCAATCTTCATAAACAGAAATCACTTCTAAGAAATTACCAGAAGTTTCACCTTTTGTCCAAAGGCGATTTTTGCTTCTGCTGAAAAAAGTTACGCGTTTTTCAGATTTGGTTTTTTCGTAAGCTACGTCATTCATATAACCCAACATCAACACTTGCAAGGTTTGATAATCTTGAATAATTACTGGAACTAATCCATTGGTTTTATTGAAATTTATTGACATCGTACAGGGATATTTTGCGTTTGTAAATAGTTTTTTAAATCTGAAATTGACACTTCATTGTAATGAAAAATGGACGCTGCCAAGCCTGCACTTGCATCGGTTTTTGAGAATAATTCAGCAAAATCATTCGAATTTCCTGCGCCACCAGAAGCAATTACTGGAATCGAAATGGCCTTACTTATTTGGTCGGTAATTTCTAATGAAAATCCTTTTTTCTCACCATCGTTGTTCATAGATGTTAATAGAATTTCGCCTGCGCCAAGTTCTGCAACTTTTTTCGCCCAATCGATGGCTTTCCAATTGGTTTTTTCTGTTCCACCTTTTATGAAAACATTCCACTCGTTATCGACTAATTTTACATCAATAGCAACAACTACAAATTGACTTCCAAATTCGTTTGCTAAATCAGCAATTAAGTTTGGATTTGCAACTGCTGATGAATTTATACTCACTTTATCAGCACCATTTTGAACCATGATTTTGGCATCGGCAACGGAGTTAATTCCGCCACCAACTGTAAACGGAATGTTTATTTTTTGTGCTATTTGATTAACCAAATCGGCTAATGTTTTTCGATTTTCTAATGTTGCAGAAATATCTAAAAACACCAATTCGTCGGCACCATTTTCTGAATAAAATTGCGCTAATTCAAGCGGATTGCCAGCATCTTTTAATCCTTCAAATTGAATGCCTTTTACCACACGACCGTTTTTAATATCCAAACACGGAATGATTCTTTTCTTTAGCATAATTTCATTAATTCTTTTAAATTGATGGTATTTTCATATATTGCTTTCCCAATAATTGCGCCTTCACAACCTAATTTTTTCAATTTTATAACATCATCAATTGTAGTAATTCCACCACTAGCAATTAATTTTACTTTCGAACCTTTCAAAATTTCATCATACAATTCTAATGATGGTCCGTTTAGCATTCCGTCTTTTTCAATATCAGTTGAAATTACATATTGAATTCCGTTTTTTTGGTATTCCAAAATATAATCTACAACATCAGTTTCTGAAGTTTCTAACCAACCTTGGGTAGCTATTTTTCTGTTCAAGGCATCAGCTCCAAGAATGATTTTTTCGTTACCAAATTTTTGCAACCATTCTAAAAATAGTGATGGATTTTTATAGGCAATACTTCCACCTGTAATTTGATTGGCACCGTTTTCGAAAGCAATTTCTAGATCTTTATTTTGTTTTAAGCCACCACCAAAATCGATTGTTAAATTGGTTTTTGTAGCGATTTCATATAATATTTTGTGGTTGATAATCGTATTGGATTTTGCACCATCCAAATCGACTAAATGCAAATATTGAACACCACTGTCTTCAAAATATTTAGCAACTTCAAGCGGATTTTCGTTGTATATTTTTTGGGTAGCGTAATCACCTTTCGATAATCGGACACATTTACCGTTGATGATGTCTATTGCTGGAATTATTCTCATAATTTTTATTTTTATAACCACATAGAAACATAGATGTATCGAAAATATTGAGTAAGGCGTTTCACTTAAATTAAGTAAAACAATAGCTATGTGAGCCAAGAATTGATTAGTCTTTTTCTTTATTTTCTATGTTTCTATGTGGTTAATTTTAATTTACATTTTTAAAAAGTTTAATAATAATTGCTCACCAATTTTTGATGATTTCTCCGGATGAAATTGCGTCGCATAAAAATTATCTTTCTGCATCGAAGCACTAAACGGATTAATATAATTGCAAATTGAAGTTGTATTTTCTCCAACTTCTGCATAATAACTGTGTACAAAATAGAAGTCAGCATCGGTTGCAATTCCGTTGAATAAATTAGATTTTACATTTGATAAATTATTCCAACCCATGTGTGGAACTTTCTCTTTTGCTTCAAATTTTTTAACATTTACATCAAAAATCCCTAAGCATTTTGTATTTCCTTCTTCTGAAATATTACATAATAATTGTTGTCCCAAACAAATTCCAAGAACTGGTTGTGTGAGGTTTTTTATAACTACATCTAATTTCCGTTCTTTTAAGTATTTCATTGCCGAACTTGCTTCGCCAACACCTGGAAAAATTACTTTTTCGGCTGATTTTAATTCAGTTTCATCATCAGTAACAATGCAAGAAAAACCTAATCGTTCGACTGCATTTTTCACCGATTGAATGTTGCCGGCGTTATATTTTACTATTGCTATCATAAAATTCCTTTGGTGCTTGGTATGCTGTTTGAACCATCTTTTTTAACTGCAATTTTCAATGTTCGAGCAAATGCTTTGAAAATTGATTCAATTTTGTGGTGTTCGTTTTCGCCTTCACATTTGATGTTTAAATTACTTTTAGATCCATCGGTAAATGATTTAAAAAAGTGCGAAAACATTTCGGTTGGCATTTCGCCGATTTTTTCACGTTTGAAATTGGCTTCCCAAACCAACCAAGAGCGTCCGCCAAAATCTAATGCAACTTGTGCCAAGCAATCGTCCATTGGAAGTAAAAATCCGTAGCGTTCGATTCCTTTTTTTGAACCTAATGCTTTCGCAAAAACTTCGCCCAAAGCAATGCCAACATCTTCAATTGTGTGGTGTTCGTCAACATATAAATCGCCTTTAACTTCAACTTTCAAATCCATATTTCCGTGTTTGGCAATTTGTTCTAGCATGTGATCAAAAAAACCTAAACCGGTTTTAATATTGCTTTTTCCGCTTCCGTCAAGGTTTAAATTAACACTAATTTTGGTTTCATTTGTATTTCTAACAACAGTTGCCGTTCTTGGTTGTTGACTTAAAAATTGATAAATTTCTTGCCATGAATTTGTCGTTAAACTGGCTTTTTCATTAGTTTCAGATGAAATAAAAATTGATTGACAACCTAAATTTTCCGCCAATTGAACATCGGTTAGTCTGTCGCCTATTACAAAGGAATTCTTTAAATCGTAATTTCCCTTAATATAATGTTGTAATAATCCAATTCCGGGTTTTCGGGTTGGTAAATTTTGTTCTGGAAAAGAATTGTCAATTAAAATTTCACTAAAAATAATTCCTTCATTTTTGAAAGCTTGAATGATTTTATTTTGTGTTGGCCAAAAGGTGTTTTCTGGAAACGAATCTGTTCCTAATCCATCTTGATTAGTCACCATAACCAATTCATAATCCAATTCGGAAACAATTCGAGCAAGATTTTGAAAAACTTTGGGATAATACTCCAATTTTTCTAGCGAATCCAATTGAAAATCAATCGGTGGTTCTATAACCAAAGTGCCGTCTCTATCTATAAATAATACTTTTTTCATCTGCTATAAGTTGTAAAGTGTACAATAATAATTGGTTCTCTTGTGGAGTTCCAACTGTGATTCTAATAGTGTTTTTTACTACAGAATTTCGATTTCTAGTAATAATTTGTTTTTGAATTAATGTTTCAAAAATTTCAGTGGAATTATTCATTTCAACTAATAAAAAATTAGCATCCGATGGATAAATTTTGGTTACAAACTCTATTTGCAAAAGTGCGCTTTTAAGCTTTTCACGTTCTTCAACTATTAAAGTTGTATTTTTTTTAAAATTTTCTTCGTCTGATAATGAATTTACTGCCGATTCTTGGTTAGATTTACTAACATTATAAGGTGGTTTTACTTTCGATAAAAATGCAATAATTTCAGCATTTGCATACGCAACACCAACTCTTGCACTAGCTAAACCGCGCGCTTTACTAAAGGTTTGTGATACAATTAAATTTGGATATTGTTTGATTTTTTCTACCAATGAAGGTTGTTCGCTGAAATCAATATACGCTTCATCTAAAAACACAATTCCGTTGAAATTTTGAATAATAATTTCTAAATTTTCAAGTGAATTTCCTGTCGGATTATTAGGTGAACACAAATACAATATTTTGGCTTTCTGTTCTAAAATTTCGGCTACATTTAATTGAAAATCGTTGGTTAACGGAATTTCAATTAGTTTTAAATTATTGATAGTAGCATACACTTGGTACATTCCGTATGTTGGCGGACAAATAATTACTGCATCTTCTTTGGGTTCGCAAAAAACTCTTTGTACCAAATCGATAATTTCATCGCTTCCATTTCCGACTAAAATATTTTCTAGTGCAACTTTTTTCTGACTACTCAAAATTTGTTTCAAGCGGTATTGATTCGGATCAGGATAGCGATTTAAATTCCCAAACGGATTTTCATTTGCGTCTAAAAAAATGCCTTCTGTTCCCAAATATTCATCTCGCGCGCTCGAATAGGGTGAAAGTGTCACGATATTTTCTCTAATTAATGATTTGATGTTATCCATTTTGTAATTTTTTTAATCGAATTGAAACTGCATTTTTGTGTGCTTCTAATTGCTCTGCTTCAGCCATTAATTCGATAGTTTTTCCTAAATTTTGAATACCGGTTGCAGTGATTTTTTGAAACGTAATTTTCTTAACAAAACTATCTAATGAAACACCACTGTAATTTTTGGCAAAACCATTTGTTGGTAATGTATGATTGGTTCCGCTGGCATAATCACCAGCACTTTCACAAGAATAATTTCCAATGAAAACCGAACCTGCATTTTCTATTTGTGCTACTTTATCTTCAGCATCATTAATGGCTAAAATTAAGTGTTCTGGCGCATAATAATTGCTAAATTTTATAGCTTCGTCAATAGAATTTAAGACAATAGCACGACTATTTTCAAGTGCTTTTTCTACAATTGAGACCCGTGGTAAAATACTTTTTTGAAAGGCAATTGCTTGGTTTACTTTTTCAACGATTTCTTCACTATTTGTAACCAAAATCACTTGGCTGTCTTCGCCGTGTTCTGCTTGCGACAATAAATCGGAAGCAACAAAATCAACATCGCACGTTTGGTCTGCGATGACTAATAATTCACTTGGTCCGGCTGGCATATCTATAGCAACCCCAAGTTGTTGCGCATATTTTTTTGCCGAAGTTACATATTGATTTCCGGGACCAAAAATTTTAGCAACTTTCGGAATCGATTGGGTTCCAAAAGTCATGGATGCAATAGCTTGAATTCCGCCAACTTTAAAAATTGAGGTAACACCAGTTAATTGCGCAACATACAAAATGGCTGGACTAATTTTGCCGTTTTTATTTGGTGGCGAACATAAAATAATATTCTTGCAACCTGCAATTTGTGCTGGAATTGCGAGCATTAAAACTGTTGAAAATAGTGGTGCAGTTCCAGCAGGAATATATATTCCGATGGTTTCTATCGCGCGACTTTCGCGCCAGCAAAACACACCAGAAGTTGTTTCAACTTTAGTTATATTTTCTTTTTGCGATGTGTGAAATCGCTTTATATTGTTAGTTGCTTCTTGAATAGCAATTTTCAATTCATCAGAAACTAAATCAGTTGCCTCTAGAATTTCTTCATCAGAAACTTTAAAATTTGAAATAGAAACACCATCAAAAATACTTGTGTATTTTGAAACGGCATCATCGCCATTTTTTTGAATATCAGTAAAAATTTCTTTCACAGTTTGATTTAAATCGACAGTTGGAACTGTTTTTCTTTGGGATATATTTTCCCATTGAGAAAATTCGGGATTTATGTATTTTTTCATAGGTTTTTTGATTTTAGTTTGTCATTTCGACTTTTGGGAGAAATCGCATCAAATGATTTAGATTATGAGATTTCTCCTTTGTCGAAATGACAAAAGATGTGGTTTATTAGTTTACAGAATCATTTTTTCAATTGGAATAATCAAAATTCCTTCGGCTCCAAGTGCTTTTAGTTGTTCCACAACATCCCAATAATCGTTTTCTTTTACCACAGAATGCAAACTACTCCAACCATCTTCAACCAATGGCAAAATAGTTGGTGATTTCATTCCTGGTAGGATTTTACAAATAGATTTTATTGCAGTATTTGGAGCATTAAGCAGAATGTATTTATTTTCTTTACCATTACGATAGGATTCAATTCTGAATAATAATTTGTTTAAAATTTGCTGTTTTTCAATCGATAAATTAGGATTTGAAATCAAAACCGCTTGACTTTTAGAAACTACTTCTACTTCTTTCAAACCATTCATAATCAATGTGCTCCCAGAACTTACAATATCAAAAATTGCATCTGCAAGTCCTATTCCTGTTGCTATTTCAACGCTTCCGCTTATTTCTTCAATGATTACGGATATGTTTTTTGAATTGAAAAAATCAGATAAAATTTTAGGATAACTTGTCGCAATTTTTTTATTTTCGAAATAGGTCAAATTGGTATAGATTTCATCTTTTGGAATTGCCAAAGAAAGTTTGCAATTTGCAAATCCGAGTTGCGAAATTGTAGTTACTTTTTTGTCCTTTTCCCAGACTTCATTTTCGCCTAGAATACCAATATCTGCAACACCTTGTTCTACATATTGCGGAATATCATCGTCACGCAAATACAAAACTTCGATAGGAAAATTACTTGCAATAGCTTTTAATTTTCGTTCGCCATTGGAAATTTGAATCCCACAAGATTCTAATAATTGAAGAGATTTTTCACTCAGTCGGCCACTTTTTTGAATGGCAATTTTTAAAGTACTCATTTTAGTTTGGATAAAATCTGAGTAGAAATGACTGAAATAAAAACAAAAAAACCGTCAGATTTACTCAGACGGTTTTAAAATATGATTAGCTACAATACATCATTAACTCGCCTGTGTGGTGAGATGATGATGATGCAATTGAGCGATTATGAATTTCATTTTTGTTATTATTTGAAGCAAATGTATAGAGTAAAATTGGAATTAAAATGCTGTTTTGTAAAATTTAACATTTGTTGATTCAAAATAATCTTTTAAAAAATGCTTTCGCAAATGGAATTGTAGGGCATTTTAACATCACTTTCAAATCCTCAAGAAAAGTAGTTTCGCCATCAAGAAATTTAAAAATTAATGTTGGATTACCTTTTTGAAATAAGGATGAAAATACTTTAGAACCCAGTTTATTGTTTTTATACAAGACATCTATAAAAAGTAAATCGTATAGCCAGAATTTATCTTTTTTATGGAATTTTGTAAAGTCGTTTTGGGTTTGTAGAAATAAAATTAATTTTTTAGAATATTTCGTTACATTTTTAAAAGTAAAACCGGTGCTAGCTTTCGTCCAACCACCAGCTGAACCAATATTAATGATGTTTTTTGAATTATTTTTCCAGAATTCATAACTTGTCATCGGAATGTTTCCTTGTTCTTTTTCAACGATTTCATATTCTAAAATTCCTAGTTTTTTAATGTATTTTTCAATTTCGGTTTCATATTCTGCTCTTGAAAGTAAATCTTTTGAAAACAAAGTATATTCTAATAATGCTTCAGTTTCAGAAGTTGGTAGAACGTACATAAATCGAGTATTACCTTTTTGTTCAACAGAAAAATCCATGAAAGTGGCTGTATTTTTATCAAATACTTCTTCTTTTGATTTTATAAACCATCCAATAAAATGTTGTTGCAATAATGGATATTTTTTTTGTGATTTTACTAATTCGGAGTTGTAAATAGAATTAAAAATCTTATTACAAGTATAATTTTCTGTTTCAGTTTTAACAATACAATAATTTTCTAATTCGTCAAAATCAATAACTTTTTGATTTAAAAAATGAATATTTTTTTGGTTAGAAATTAAATCCAAAACTAAATTATAAAAATCTAAACCACGAATCATTTTATATTGATAGGGTTGCAATTTTAAATTTCTGCGAAAGTTTTCATCTGCATAAAGCGCATTATCCCATTTTTTAGAAATAATTGCATCAAATAAATTAGAATCATCCCAAAAACACCAAGTTCTATCGTTGGATTTTTTTGGATTGTCATCGATTAATAGAATAGATTTATTATCGAAATTATTAGACAAAATCATCTCGTAAACGGTCATCAAAGCCGACAATCCTGAACCTGTAAAAATGTAATCGTAGTGTTTCATCTATATTCTAAAGGAAAATCCGAGTGCAAAATAATGTTTTGGCGCATTAGTTGTAATTCCAAAACCCGAAGACAAATCTACCATAAAATTATTGTTTATCAAATAGGTAAATCCGCCATCTATGTTGTGATAAGCAGTTTCGTTTTGTGGTGCAAACCCAAATATTTCTGCATAAAACCCAATTTTTTCCGAAATCATATAACCCGAAGTAAGTGTATAAATAAAAGTTGGTTCAGGTGAAAAACCATTCCATTCAGCTCCCAAATTATAACCTAAACTTAAATTTTCTGTAAGCGTATGTTGCATTGTAAACCTAAATTCTGGCGCAACATAATCGGCTTTGTACCTTGAAGATGCAAATTTTGGCAAAGCAATATGACCTATAAATGAAGTTCTCGGAATAATTCCCTTTTCGTCTGAAATCTTGATTTTACAGCCAATTAAAATCGGATTCAAACCAGAATGTTTTTCATCATTTATATTTTCATAAACAAATTCTGTGATTAAGCGAAGCTCCATATTTTTATTAATTCCATATTTCCAAAGCGTTGAAGGCAATGAATTTGTTCGACTAAAAGCATCATTTTTTTGAAAAGTAAAACCCGATTCCATTTGAAACATTCCTTCAGGAACTATTGCAGGCGTTTCTGTTTGATCAGGTCTATCCGCTTCAATTGGTTCAATCTCTTGAGCAAAAATACAATTGGTTATAAATAAGATTAGCATATAAATTTTAGTTTTCATAAAATATATTTTAGACAAATCTAAAAATTATTTTAAAACAAATTAAAAAAATTATTATATTTGTTAAAATATTAGTTTAAAATGACAATTTCAGAAGAAAATTATATCAAAGTTATTTATCATTTATCGCTGGTTTCGCCTAAAGGTGTAAACACAAATGCAATTGCAGGAATGTTGGACACTAAAGCCTCATCAGTAACTGATATGTTAAAGAAATTTGCTGAAAAAGAATTGGTTTCTTATCAGAAATACCAAGGTGTAACATTGACCGAAAAAGGGTTTTATTCGGCTAAAATGATTGTAAGAAAACACCGCTTGTGGGAAGTCTTTTTGGTGGATAAATTAAATTTTTCCTGGGATGAAGTTCATGAAATAGCCGAAGAATTAGAACATATAAAATCGGAAAAATTAATCAATAAATTAGATGAATTTCTTGGGTTTCCATCTTTTGATCCGCATGGCGATCCAATTCCAAATGCCAAAGGTGAATTGGTTAAAATTGATAAATTTTTATTGTCTGAGGCAGTCATAAACACTAATTATGTATGTGTTGGCGTAAAAAATTCGTCGGTAGAATTTCTACAATATTTAGACAAACAAAATATTTCATTAGGTTCAACTATAAAAGTTATTTCACGAGAAGAATTTGATTCGTCATTAACTATAATTTTGAATTCGAATACCATTTCAATTTCTAATAAAATAGCAGAAAATTTATTTATAAAAGTGCAATAAATTATGGGTAAATCATTAGAAGAAGTAAATCAATCGATTGCTACAGAAGGTAAAAAAACTGGATTCAGAAAAATTTTAGCCTTTCTTGGACCAGCTTATTTGATAAGTGTTGGCTACATGGATCCGGGAAATTGGGCAACAGATTTGGCTGGAGGAAGTCAGTTTGGCTATTCCTTACTTTGGGTTTTGTTGATGAGTAATTTGATGGCGTTGCTTTTACAAAGTTTAAGTGCACGATTAGGAATTGTTACGCAACGTGATTTGGCGCAAGCTTCTCGAGAAACGTATTCGCCTTTTATCAATTATATTCTTTATTTTCTTGCTGAAATTGCAATTGCTGCTTGTGATTTGGCTGAAGTTTTAGGAATGGCAATAGGATTGAACTTGTTATTTGACATTTCATTAATTCAAGGCGTAATGATTACCGTTTTAGATACTTTTCTATTATTGTTTTTAATTAATAAAGGTATGCGAAAAATGGAAGCTTTTATTATTGCATTAGTAATGATAATTGGGTTTTCGTTTGTATTTGAAATGATTTTTGCACAGCCAGAAGTCGGTAAAGTTTTAACTGGATTAATTCCAACATTGCCTTCGCAAGCGGCTTTATATATAGCAATCGGAATTATTGGTGCGACTGTGATGCCACACAATTTGTACTTGCATTCGTCTTTGGTTCAAACTCGGAAATTTGATAGAAGTAACGCTGGAATTAAGCAAGCATTGAAATACAATTTTATTGATTCAACCATTGCTTTAAACCTTGCTTTTTTTGTAAATGCAGCAATTTTGATTTTGGCAGCAGCCACATTTCATAAAAATGGATTTTTTGAGATTGCAGAAATTCAAGATGCTTACAAGTTGCTTTCGCCAATGTTAGGAAACAAATGGGCACCCATTTTATTTGCAGTTGCACTAATTGCTGCTGGACAAAGCTCCACAATTACAGGAACTTTAGCTGGGCAAATCATTATGGAAGGTTATCTAAATTTAAGAATTCAACCTTGGGTTAGACGAATAATTACAAGATTAATTGCGATTGTTCCTGCTGTTATTGTTATTTTAGTTTATGGCGAAAGTGTAACCGGAAAAATGCTGATTTTTAGTCAAGTTATTTTGAGTTTGCAACTTGGATTTGCCATAATTCCGTTGATACATTTTGTTTCGGATAAATCAAAAATGAAAGGTTTTGAAATTTCAAAAACCACTCAAATTGCTTCTTGGATTGTAGCTTTAATCATTGTTTCGTTGAATGCCAAATTGGTTTTTGATGAAATACAAGGTTGGTTACAAACTTCGGATAATCCAATAATTCTTTGGTTGACGGTTGTTCCGCTGGCATTCGGTTTTTTGATTTTGCTACTTTATATTGTTTTAAAACCCTTTATAACTAAAGCAAAACATGAAATTACAAGCCATTTGCCTCATAATTTCGAATTGAATTTTTCTAAAGTGGCTACTTACAGCAAAAAGAATATTGCCATTTCTGTAGATTTTTCGGATGCTGATCAAATTGCTATAAATTCTGCTTTTGAATTGGGCGGAAAAGATGCTAATTATACTTTAATTCACGTTGTAGAAACTATTGGAGCCATTTTTTATGGAGAAAATATTGAAGACCACGAAACGACAATTGATGAAAAATTACTATGCGAATACCAAGAAATGTTAACCAATAAAGGGTTTAAAGTAACAACAAAATTAGGATTTGGAAAACCAAATAAAGCCATTCCGAAAATTGTAAACGAATCTAATTTTGACATTTTAGTAATGGGAACGCACGGTCATACTGGTTTGAAAGACATTTTATTTGGCACAACTGTAGATAAATTGCGTCATAAAATTTCTATTCCTTTGTTTATTGTTAAGAATTAGTTTTTGGGAGCTACTTGCTTGTCGGCAGATAGATTTCCAGCTATCTTTTGCAATCTGTTATTGCGAGGAAAAAAGCAATTTAATAACTCATTTAAATTATTGCAATAACAGGGTTTTCGTTTCTATATGTGTCAGAGATTTGAGTTATAAAAGATAATTTATTTTATGATTGATATTTTTCAATATATTTGAGAGATAGAAATTTAAGAAAATATTTTTCACAAACATTAATCTATTTATTCTATGATTTAAGGTGTTTGAAATATTTATAAATTACTTCGTTAATTCTTAAAAAGTAAAAATATGATTCCAAGAGTATTTATAAGTTCTACATATTATGATTTAAAACACGTAAGAGAAAGACTAGAAAAGTTTATTGAAATTTATGGTTTTGAACCAATACTATTTGAAAGTGATAAAATAACATATCAACACGGAGCACCAATAGACCAGTCTGCCTATTATGAGGTTGGTTTGTGTCATATAATGATATTAATTATTGGTGGTAGATATGGTAGTCCAATGAATTCTTCAAGTGCTGAAGAGGAAAGGAAAAAATATGATGATGAATTTATTTCAATAACTCGAAGAGAGTTCGAAACCTCGTTAGCAAAAAACATTCCTGTTTTAATATTTGTTGACAAGAATGTAAATTCTGATTACGAAACTTATAAGGAAAATCAAGATTTTTTTGACGAATTATATAGTAAACCAAATACAGCTAAGAAAAAATTTAAATTTGCACACGTTGATCATATTAATATTTTTAAATTTTTAGACATTGTAAAATCAAAGCCTATCAAAACATTTGATAAAGTTGAACAAATTGAAAGTTTCATAAAAAATCAATTTGCAGGATTATTTTATCTGTATTTGGAAGGTTTAAAAAAGCAATCATCTGATAACAAAATTTTAGATACAATTTCTGAATTAAATAATGTTGCCCTTAGAATGAATGAAATGTTGACATCAGTCGGAAAAGAGATATTAGGTAACGATAAAGAAGAATATGAAAAAGTTATTGAAAAACAGTTTGAAATCATGCTTGATTTCTATACAGAAAAATTTAGTAATTCAATTTCTTTCGTAAATACTTTTTCATACGAAGAAGTAAAAAAAATTAATTTAAATGAAATTTTAATGGCAATTTATGAAGAAGCTCTAATTATTGAAATACCTAAATTATTAAATTGGAACAAATTTGACGAGTATAAAGATTTCAACAACAAAGTTGACAATCAAGTTATAGTTAAAGTACAAAATAGAATTTCATCTATAGACAATAGAATTATTCTGAAAAAATTTGAATTTCGAAAATTGAATCAGGAGCTACAACAAAAAGTTTTACCCTTTGTAAAAGATGAAGCAAATAAAAATAAACTTTTTCAAAGACTCTTAAATGCATTAAGTTTTGAACTTGACGAACTTCCTTTTTAAAGTTAACTAAAAGTTTTAACTGATTTGAAAAATAAATTAAAATTTACTTTCGCAAAATAATCATCAAAACTCATGAACATCCAAGAACAAATAAGCAGTTACATCTCAAGTCAACCCGAGCCAAAACGAAGTGAAATGCTAGATTTACATCACATGACGCTTCAAATTGCTCCAGAAAGTAAGTTATGGTTTTTTGATGGGAAAAATAATGAAAATAAAATTGTTGCCAACCCAAATATCGGATACGGATTTCACACAATGAAATATGCTAATGGCGAAACACGAGATTGGTTTCAAATAGGTATTAGCGCAAATAAAACTGGAATTTCGGTTTACATTCTTGGCATAAAAGATAAAACTTATTTAGCCCAAACCTACGGCGAGAAAATTGGAAAAGCGAGTGTAACAGGTTATTGTATTAAGTTTAAAACACTAAAAGATATTGATGTTTCTATTCTTGAAGAAGCAATTAGATTTGGTTTTGAAAACAAGTAAGTTTTTCTGTTGGTAGTTACAAATGCTATAATTTTGTTGCTTTTTTAATTGGCAATAACCTTAAATGTGTCTTAATATTGAACAGAATTCCATTTTGTAATTGGATTAAATACTATTTTTATAAAAAATAAATTTTATAAAATGAAAAATTCAATAATTACAGTTGTCGCAATTTTAAGTTTTTTTGGCGCGTTTGCTCAAAAAAATATTCCTGCAGAAGTAAAAACCTCTTTTTCTAAGCAATATCCTTTAATCAAAAAAGTAAAATGGGAAAAAGAAAACGGAAATTACGAAGCTGGTTTCACAGAAGATAAAATCGGAAAATCAGTTTTACTGGATGCAAAAGGTAAAATTCTAGAAACAGAAGCTGAAATTCCAGTTACAACGTTATCCAAATCAATTACCGATTATGTATCTAAAAATTATCCAAAACAGAAAATAAAAAGCGCCGCTAAAATTACAGATTCAAATAAAAAAATCACTTTTGAAGCTGAGGTTAATGGTCAAGATTTATTGTTTGACGAAAAAGGAAATTTGATTAAAGCTTCTAAAGACTAATTTATGAAAACGATGAAAAAATTAATTTTAGCACTGGCAATTACCTGTCTAACAGCTAGTAACGCACAATTCTACAAAGTTTCTAAAAAGATAAATGCACCAGGAAATGAAGGCTGGGATTATCTTTCGGTTGATAATGTAAACCAACATTTATTCGTTTCTCACGGAAGTGTTGTAAACGTTATCGATTTAAAAACAGACAAAACAATTGCTACAATTCAAGATACAAAAGGCGTTCACGGAATTGCAATTGCTAACGATTTGAACAAAGCATTTATTAGTTGTGGAAAGGACAATTCGGTTTCAGTTGTTAATTTAACCACATTTGAATTAATCGAAAAAGTAGCAATTAAAGGTATAAAACCAGATGCTATTATGTATGACAAATTTTCGCATTATGTTTTTACTTTTAATGCAAAAAGTAGTGACGCAACGGTTATAGATGCTAACACAAATAAGGAAATCAAGTCAATTCAGTTAGGTGGAAAACCAGAATTTGCGGTTACCAATACTAAAGGTTTGTTTTATGTAAATATTGAAGATCAAAACGAAATCAAAACCGTTGACACAAAAACCCTTGAAGTTACAGCAACATGGAGTATTAAACCCGGAGACGAACCATCTGGATTAGCATTGGATACCGAAACTAACCGATTATTTTCAGTTTGTGGAAACGAAATGATGGTAATTGTTGATGCTTTAACAGGTAAAACTATTCAAACCGTAAAAATCGGCGAAGGTTGCGATGGCGTGGCTTTTGATGCTAAAAATAAATTGATATTTTCGTCTAATGGCGTTGGTACAGTTACAGTTGTTAAAGAAGAAACGGCTAATAAATTTTCGGTTTTAGAAAATGTTACAACCCAAAAAGGTGCTAGAACTATTGCAATTAATCCAACTTCTGGGCAATTGTATTTATCAACTGCTAATTTTGGAGCGAAACCCGAACCAACAACCGAAAATCCCAAGCCAAGACCAGGATTAGAACCTGATTCTTTTGTAATTCTTGTTCTTGAAAGTTCAAAATAAAACAACTAAAAAATCACAATTAATTTGAAAATCTTAGTTGTGATTTTTTTCTTATTTTTATCAAATGAAATTTAAGATATTCTTTATTTTATGCTGTTGTTTTTTCAAATCCTATTCTCAAGAAAAAGATTTGAATTATTATATAGAAAAAGCTCAAAAAAATTCGCCGTTACTTACCGATTTA
Organism: Flavobacterium sp. SUN046; assembly: GCF_028867965.1. Taxonomy (GTDB): domain Bacteria; phylum Bacteroidota; class Bacteroidia; order Flavobacteriales; family Flavobacteriaceae; genus Flavobacterium. The sequence goes on along the minus strand of NZ_JAPQNT010000001.1, from coordinate 429,774 downwards.
AAAAATCAAGTGCGCTCTAATACTTTGGATAGTTTGTTGGTTCGAGCATCATATAAACCACAAGTTAGCGGAAATGCAAGTGCCTATTATGCACCACTAATTGATAGTGTTGGGTATGATTCGTCGGTTACAAATACTCACGTTTTGTCAGCATTGGTTGGTGTTAAAAAGAATATTATTCCCAAAAGCGTTATCAATACTCAAGCCAATACGTATAAGTTAATCAAAGACGCTTTAGTGGTTAACAAAAAAATTGCTATTAAAGATTTGAACAAAGCAATTACATCGCAATACATTGTTGCATCAGGAACTTCAGAACAAATTACCTATAATCAAAAAGTAGAAAAGCTTTTAAAAGACGAAGCTTCAATTTTAAAAAAATTAACTCAAAATTCGGTTTACAAACAAACAGATTATTTGATTTTTATTTCAACGGTAAAGCAACAAGAACTTACGGTTTTGCAATTTAAGCAACAATATCAGAGTGATTTGGCACTTCTGAATTATATTTCAGGCGAAGTTGATACGACTTCGGTAAGTTTGAAAAAACCAGATATTAATTTGAAATCAATTCAAAATTCTGAAAAAAGCATCTTCTTCAAACAATTTGAAATCGATAGTTTGAAATTTCAGAATCAAAATAAATTAATCGATAACGCTTATAAACCACAATTTTCATTGCTTGCAGATGCTGGATATTTGTCTAGTTTTTTAATTACGCCCCACAAAAATTTTGGGGTAAGTGTTGGCGCTGGACTTTCAATTCCGATTTATGATGGTGGACAACGTTCGTTAAATCATCAAAAAATGACTGTGAATTTAGAAACTAATTCGGCATATAAAACCAGTTTTTCCAAACAATACAAGCAGCAACTTTTGATGCTAAATCAAAAATTAAAACAAGCATCTGAAATTGAAAAACAATTGCAATCGCAATTAATTGTAGTCGAAGCATTGATTGATGCTAACAAAAAGCTATTGGTAACTGGCGATGCACAAATTACAGAATACGCTATTGCCGTGGGAAATTTAATTGCTATTAAAAATGCGATTTCTCAAAATACAATTAATAAATTGCAATTAATTAACGAGCTAAATTATTGGAATTTAAACGAATAATGAAATGAAAAAAATACTTTTTTTACTACTAATTAGTACTTTTTTAGCTTCTTGCAAAAAGAATGTTCAAGAAGAAACTCCAATAGATACAAGCGTTCCGGTAACACTAACTAAAATTGATACTTCTGGAGTTACAAGTTATGTCGATTTGAATGCAACGGCAACTTATTTGGTAAAAAATGTTATAAAAGCCAATGCAACTGGTTATTTGAGTTCTGTAAACGTGCAATCTAACGATTATGTAAGTCGTGGAAAAACACTTTTTTCACTAAAAACTAGAGAATCCAAAGTACTAGGAAACACAATAAATAAAATAGATCCAACTTTAAATTTTGGCGGTGCAATTAATGTAAAAGCAGAAACTAGTGGTTACATAACCAACATAAATGTGCAAAATGGCGATTATGTTCAAGATGGCGATCAATTGGCGACGATTAATGATGCTTCGAGTTTTGCGATTTTATTAAGTTTGCCTTATGAATTAAAAAAATACGTTGCGTTGAACAAGCAATTTCAGGTTTTTTTACCCGATGGAACTTCCATAAATGCTACTTCGTACAAATTTATGCCAACAGTTGATATGGCTTCTCAAACTCAAAATGTGATTTTGAAATGCAATAAAAACGATATTCCGGAAAATTTAGTGGTTAAAGTTAGAATTACAAAATCGTCCAATCCAAAGTCAATTTCATTACCAAAATCGGCTGTTTTATCAGATGAAACCGAAACTAATTTTTGGATTATGAAAATGATAAATAAAAATACTGCGGTAAAAATTCCAATTAAAAAAGGTGTTGAAACTGATGATAAAATTGAAGTTGTAGCACCAATTTTAACTGCGAAAGATGAAATTTTATTAACTGGAAATTATGGTGTTGCCGATACTATTAAGGTTAAGATTAATAAGTAAAAAATGAACAATTTTTTCGTCAGACATAAAAACGGTTTAAGCACAATAATTTTTCTAATAATTATAGGCGGAATTTTTGCGTATTCGAAACTGCAAACCAGTTTGTTTCCAGAAATCACATTTCCGAAGATAAAAATCATTGCCGATGCTGGTCAACAGCCAATTGACAAAATGATGATTACGGTTACCAAACCTCTCGAAAATGCTATAAAAAAAGTTCCCAATTTAAAAACTGTTAGAAGTACAACCAGTCGTGGAAGTTGTGAAATTTCAGCTTTTATGGATTGGAACTCGGATATTAATTTGAATAAAACCAACATCGAATCGAAGATAAATCAAATAAAAAATGATTTACCGCCAGAAGTTCAAATTACGGTTGAGAAAATGAATCCGTCGATTCTTCCGGTAATTGGATATGCAATTGAAGGCGAAGGAAAATCGGCAATTGAACTCAAAAAAATTGCAAATTATACCATAAAACCATTTTTATCCCAAATAGAAGGTGTTAGTGAAATTAGAATTATTGGCGGTAAAGAAAAAGAATATTGGTTGGCTTTAGATTTTGATAAAATGGCAGCTCGTGGCATTACTCCAGCGACAATAACGCAAGTAATGAGTACGACAAATTTCATAAAATCCAATGGTTATTTATCCGATTATAGGTATTTATATTTAACGATTACTGATGCGCAAGTAGATAAAAAAGACGAGCTTGAAAATTTGGTTATTAGCAACGATGGCAAAGGAATTGTTACTTTAAAAGACATCGCTTCGGTAGAAATTAGAGAAGCAAAAGAATATATAAAAATCAATGCCAACGGTAAAGAAAGTATTTTAGTAGCGGTTATAAAACAACCTAATTCCAATTTGATTTCAATTTCGGAAGAAATGCAAGTTAAATTGGCAAAATTGAAACAAATTTTACCAAAAGGAATAAAAATCGCACCGTTTTATGAGCAAGCAACTTTTGTAAATGATGCCGTTAGAAGTGTAACCGACAGTTTGTTAATTGGACTTTTATTAGCAATAATTGTGGCTATTTTATTCTTGAAATCCGCCAAAGCTAGCGCAACTATTCTAATCATAATTCCGGTTACATTATCCTTAACATTAATCGTTTTGTATTTTACTGGCGAAACCTTTAATATCATGACTTTGGGCGCAATTGCTGCTGCTTTGGGCTTAATAATTGACGATGCAATTGTTGTTGTAGAACAAATTCATCGCACACACGAAGAACATCCTGACAAGCCAACGGTTTCGCTTTTGCAAAAAGCAATTCATTATTTATTTCCTGCAATGTTAGGTTCATCTATAAGTACGATTGTAATTTTTATTCCATTTGTTTTGATGAGTGGCGTTGCGGGTTCTTATTTTAAAGTGCTTACAGACACGATGATAATTACTTTGGTTTGTTCATTTTTTGTTACTTGGTTGTTACTTCCGGTGGTTTATTTAATGCTGACAAAAACGCAAAAAAACAACGATGAACCAGTTGATTCAACTCCGATTCATGAAGTAAAAACTCAAAATTGGGTAGCTTATTTTATTTCAAAACCTATAATTAGTATTGTTTTTTGCATCGTTTTAATTGGTTCAATTTTTATCATTTTACCTAATTTAGAAACGGGTTTTTTACCAGAAATGGACGAAGGAAGTATCGTTTTAGATTATGAATCTCCACCAGGAACTTCACTTGAAGAAACCGACAGAATGTTGAAAGAAGTCGAAAAAATAATCATAAAAACACCCGAAGTTGAAGCGTATAGCCGTCGAACAGGAACTCAAATGGGATTTTTTATTACCGAACCAAATCGCGGTGATTATTTAATTCAATTAAAGAAAAAAAGAAGCAAAACAAGCATCGACGTTATTGATAATATTCGTCAAAAAGTTGAAGCATCACAACCAGCTTTGCGAATAGATTTTGGTCAAGTTATTGGTGATATGTTGGGCGATTTAATGAGTTCGGTTGCCCCAATTGAAGTAAAAGTCTATGGAAATAACCAGCGAGAATTACAAAAAATTGCCAAAAAAGTAACTGCAATTGTTGAAAAAATACCAGGAACCGCGGATGTTTTTGACGGAATTGTATTAACTGGTCCAACGGTGAATATTATTCCAAATTACCGACAATTGGCACAATTCGGAATCACGCCAGCCGATTTACAATTTCAAATGCAAACTGCCCTTGAAGGCAATGTTGTTGGTAGTTTATTAGAAAATGAACGTGCAACACCAGTGCGTTTGATTTATCAAAATTCTGAAAAACGCAGCATCGAAGAAATACGAAAATTGAAGGTTTTTCTACCCAATGGGAATTCAATTCCGATAACAAATTTAGTTACCATAACTCCAAATACTGGTGATGCCGAAATTGAACGTGAGAATTTGCAAATGATGAGCGTTATTACCGGACGACTAAACAACAGAGATTTAGGAACGGTAATGAGTGATATAAAAACTAAAGTCGCAGCCGAAATTCATTTGCCAAACGGTTATTATATTGAATATGCCGGTGCTTACAAAGAGCAACAACAATCCTTCAAAGAATTATTAATGATTTTAATTGCTTCGTCATTATTAGTTTTTGGCGTTATTTTATTTCTTTTCAGAGATTTTAGAGTCGCATTAATCATACTTTTAATTTCAGTTTTAGGAATTTCTGGAAGTTATTTATTGCTTTTCATTACCAATACGCCTTTAAATGTTGGAAGTTACACTGGAATTATCATGATTGTTGGAATTATTAGTGAAAATGCAATATTCACTTTTCTGCAATTTCGAGAAACGTTTAAGGTTTCGCAAGACATTAATGGTTCGTTGATTTATTCAATTTCTACCAGATTGCGTCCCAAATTAATGACTGCATTAGGCGCAATTATTGCTTTATTACCGCTAGCAATCGGAATTGGAACTGGCTCAGAATTGCACCAACCATTAGCAATTGCAGTAATTGGAGGATTTTTAATTGCAATGCCTTTGTTGTTAATTGTTTTGCCAACATTATTGAGTTTGATTTATAGAAATAACAAACACTTCCATCATTTGATGTAAACAAAAATTGATATGAAAAAAGTCTTTTTAATTTATATATTGTTTTTTACGTTTCCAATTTTTGCTCAAAGCGAAATTTCGATCACACCCAAAAAGTGTATTCCAAAAACTGGATATTATTTAAAATTGAATACCGTTTTTGATGATTCACGTTGTCCCGAAGGCGTGCAATGTATTTGGGCTGGCGAAGTTTCGGTTGTAATTGATGTTTACAAAGACAAGAAATTTGTAGAATCAAAAACACTGACATTTAATTCTAAAAATAAAGACGAGAATTTCAAATGGTTTGAAACTTATTATTCCAAAAAGATAAAAGGTATTGGAGTTTTGCCTGCACCTAAAGATGGAGTTGTTGTAAAACCCAAAAAGCAGTATTTAAAAATAACATTTATAGATTAACTACAACCACAATCATTATCACCACAGTTTTTCTTTGGTTTTTTCTTTCCAAAAAACTTGTTGTATAAATAGGCTAGTGCTATTCCTAAAGCGAAGTAAACTAATATTTGTTGCATAATTTTAAAAATAAATGCCGCCACCAAGTGCGATAAAATTATAATTTGGAGACGCAATTTTAAGATGTTCAAACCCAAGTGAAAAGTAGTAATTTTTTCTATGAAATTTACTTTGTAATTCAAATGCATTTACTGGAAAACCATTAATGCGACTCCATTTTCCAGAAGTCATAAAACTTATTCGGTTTCCCATAAAATATTCGGCATTCAATCCGTAAGCAAATCCTGCTTTTTTCACTTCATTTCCAACATAAGTTGCGCCTAATGTCCAACCAAAGTTAAACTTTTCAAATCGAATTCTGTCATAACCTATGTTAAATTGAAACAAAGAAAGTCGGTTATTGGTATTGTCAATTTTATCAAATTCAAACAATTGATGAAAATCTGATTGCAAATATAAATATTGAAAAGGACGAATTTTGGCTTTCAAATGGTTTCCGTATAAGTTGCTGTTTTCATAAACAAAACTATTTTCAACATCAATTCTGGCTTTGTTTTTAGTAACAGAAACTGTATCTGAGTTTTCAAAATTACCCGATTTTCCATTATAATAAGGATACGGAGTTAAATTGCTGTACAAATGGTTTTCGTTTTTATAGTCGCCAATCATTCCGTATTTTACAACTCCGAAAGTAATGTTGAAGAAAAGATTAAAAAATATATCTGAACCGCCACCAGAATTGGATTTATAACTCGAAGAGCTATTTGAACTGGAATTGGATGTAGTTGTGCTAGAATTATTTTTAGAAGAACTACTTCCGCCTGAAAGCTCTTTTTTGGATTTATCTAATTTATTTTGCCCAAAAGTCGATAAACATGCAATAGTAAAAACAAATAAAAGTATTTTTTTCATAAAATAAATTTAGATTTATTTATCAAAAATCGAACCAATTATTTCAGAAATTGATAAGTCAAAAGCGCCGTTAAATAAGCAAATCCACTCATAAAAACCAATTGAATTATTGGCCATTTCCATGAATTAGTTTCCTTTTTAACAATCGCTAAAGTACTAACACATTGCATTGCAAAAGCATAAAATAACAACAATGAAATACCAGTTGCAAAGTTAAAAACGGAACTTCCGTTGGCATTAATTTCGTGTTTCATTTGGTCTTTTATAGTCGTTTCTTCATCGCTATGACTACCAACACTGTAAATTGTTGCAAGCGTTCCAACGAAAACTTCACGCGCGGCAAATGAACTTACAACTGCAATTCCAATTTTCCAATCGTAACCTAATGGTTTTATCGCTGGTTCTATTGATTTTCCTATGATTCCGATATACGAATGTTCTAATTTATATTCGGAAACTCTATCAGGAATTACCGATGGATTTATTTTTAACGAACTTGAATAAACTTCGTTTTCAACAATTTTTTGCGCATTTTTAAAATCACTTCCCGGACCATGAGAACCCAAAAACCATAGAATTATTGATATTGCTAAAATGATTTTTCCAGCTCCAAAAACAAACGATTTGGTTTTTTCTAAAACATTAATTCCAACATTTTTAAGTAGCGGAACTTTGTAACTTGGCATTTCAACTACAAAATAAGATTTCGATTTTATTCTTAAAATTTTATTCAAAATGTAAGCGGATAATATCGCTACCCCAAATCCTAGCAAATACAAAATCATCAAAGTCAAACCTTGCAGACTTATAAATCCTAGTATTTTTTTCTGTGGAATTATTAAAGCAATTAAAATAGCATAAACTGGTAATCGTGCCGAACAAGTTATAAAAGGTGTTACTAAAATTGTAATCAAACGTTCTTTCCAATTTTCAATATTTCTTGCGCCCATTATGGCTGGAATTGCGCAAGCTGTTCCTGAAATTAAAGGCACAATACTTTTACCAGAAAGTCCAAATTTTCGCATGATTTTATCCATTAAAAAGACTACACGACTCATGTAACCACTTTCTTCTAAAACAGAAATAAACAGAAATAAAAATGCAATTTGTGGTATAAAAATTAGGATTCCGCCAATTCCGGGAATAATTCCTTCGCTCAATAAATCAGTGAATTCACCACTTGGCAAATGTAGTTTTGTGTATGAAGCCAAATTGGCAAACGAACTATCAATAAAATCCATCGGAATGCTACTCCAATCAAAAATAGATTGAAAAATAGTGAATAATATCACAAAGAAAATTAAATATCCAAAGATTCTATGTGTTAAAACTCGATCTAATTTTGCTCGAATATCTGACGCTTTTGAAGTGTCAATTTTCTGACCAATTTTTAGAATATCGTTGATGAATTGGTACCTTTTTATAGTTTCTTTTTGTTGCAAACGCTTTAAGTCGGCATGCGATTTTGTGAACGAACTTTTCATTTCGTTTCGCTCCAAATTCAAGAAATTTACATCTTGCGTAATTACTAACCAAAGTTTATAAACCAATTGATTTGGAAATGCTTTCCGAAGTTTATCAAAATATTCAACATCAATTGTTGAAGCATTCAAACAAGGTTCGTGGGAAAGTGATTCGTAATTTAGAATCAAATTTTTAATAGCTTCAATTCCGATATTTTTTCTCGAACTTACTAATGCAATTTTGGTTTTCAGTTGATTTTCTAGATAAGGAATATCCAATTCAATTCCTTTCAATTTCATTCGATCACTCATGTTGATGACCAAAATAGTTGGAATTTCTAAATCTTTAATTTGAGTAAAAAGCAGTAAATTTCGTTTCAAATTTTCTACTTCAGAAACCACTACAACAACGTCTGGAAAATTCTCGTCTTTTTTGTTCATCAATAATTCAATGACTACATTTTCGTCAATTGAACTTGCATTCAAACTATAAGTTCCGGGTAAATCTAGAATGGTAGCTTTTTGATTATCAGAAAGTTTACATGTTCCAATTTTCTTTTCAACGGTAATTCCAGGATAATTTCCAACTTGTTGGTGCAAACCAGTAAGCTGATTAAAAACCGAAGTTTTACCAGTATTTGGATTTCCAATTAACGCTACTTTGATGAATTCTTTTGCCATTAATTTTTAGTTTCAATGACAACTGTTATTTCTTTGGCGGTTTCTAATCGAATGGCAACGTGAGAATCATTTACATTAAAATAAAGTGGACAACCAAAAGGTGCAATTTGAATTAATTCAACAGAATTTCCAGGCAAACAACCCATTTCGAGCAGTTTTAGTGGGATTTCCTCAATATTGAAATCAGAAATGATTCCTTTTTGACCAATTTTAAGTTCAGCAATTGAAGTTTGCATACCTTTATTTAGATTGAATTAAAATACAAAAGTACTAATTTGGAATGGAAAAACTATGATAATTGTCAAGTTTAAGAAATGTTTATCACAATAAATCCAGAAAATTATTTCTCTTCTTCACAAAGAAAATTAATATCTTCCAATAGTTGTTTCACGTTTTTAATTCCGGGTTCGGTTGGACCATCTAAATTGGTGCCGTCATAAAAACCACGAATTCTTCTTTTAGAATCAACTAAAACAAAATTTTCGGTATGCACCATGTCATACATTTCTGATGGTTTTCCAGTTTTTACAGCCAAATAAGATTTTCTTGCAATGTAGTAAATGTCTTTTTTATTTCCGGTAACTAAATTCCATTTACTGTCGATAACGCCTTTTTCTAAAGCATATTTTTTCAAAACAGAAACACTGTCAATATCAGGTGTAACCGAATGCGAAAGCAACATTACTTTAGGATTATTCTTAATTTGATTTTGTAACCAAACCATATTGTTAGTCATTTTCGGACAAATTGATTGGCAAGTTGTAAAGAAAAAATCGGCTACATAAATTTTTCCAGCGTAGTTTTTTTGGGTAATCGTTTTTCCGTTTTGATTGGCAAAAGCAAAATCCGCAATTGTGTGGTCAATAGCAACGTATTGCACTGTAGTATCCACTAATTCCGGATTCACATCACTTGGATTGTAAATTTGTAATGATTTTTTTGGTTTTAATACCGTATAAAAAGCACTAATGGTTACGATTGAAAAAATCACAAAAAAGCCAATGAAAATTCTGTATTGTTTGATTTTAGATAGCATCTTTTTATTTTTTGCAAAAGTACGAATTAGGTCAATTATAACTTTAATACAATGAAATAAACTGATGGTGTTAAGTGTTTTTTAACATTTGATTGGTTTAATTTTAATAGATTTGTTGTGGAGTTATTCAATATAAATTTTGTTTTGTAACAAAAACATTGATTTTACTACCAATAACTTCAAACAATCAAACTAATAATAAGTTTATATATTATGAAAATTAAAACCAATTTAAAATTTGGCTTACTTGTAGCTACAGGATTTTTAGCTATAGGTCAAGCTAATGCACAACAAAAGAAACCGGGTCTAAATCTAGATTTAATGGATAAATCAGTTAGACCAAATGATGATTTTTTCAAATTTGTAAATGGAACATGGTTGAAAAATACCGAAATTCCTGCAGATAAAACGCGTTGGGGAAGTTTTGACGAATTACGTCAGAATACCGATAAAGATGCTTTGGCAATTTTGAAAGAAGCGGCTAAAAATCCAAAGTACAAATCGACTACCGATCAAGGAAAAGCAGTTAACATGTACAAAGCTGCAATGGATACTGTAGCTAGAAACAAACAAGGAATTACACCAATTAAGGCAGATTTAGCTAAAATTGATGCGGTAAAAAACATCAAAGATTTGCAAAAATTAATGATGGAAACTGAAGCCAAAGGTGGCGGAGTAGGTTTCTTCGGATTTGGAATTGGTGCTGACGAAAAAAACAGTAACAGAAATGTAGTAAGTGTTGGAATTGGTGGATTAGGTTTGCCAGATAGAGATTATTATGTTTCGGATGATAAAGATTCTAAAGAAAAACGTGAAAAATATGTACTTCACGTTGCTAAAATGTTGCAATTTTTAGGTGAAAAACCAGAACAAGCAAAAACAGATGCTGATAAAGTTTTGGCTTTAGAAATTCAAATGTCTAAACCAAGATTGGATAGAGTTGAAAGAAGAGATTCTAAAAAACAATACAATCCAACTGCTGTTGCCGATTTACAAAAAATGGTGCCAATTGTAGATTGGAATACATATATCAAAGGAATTGGAATTGCAAAACTAGATACAGTAATTGTATCTCAACCAAGATATATGGCTGCTTTGCAAACTATTTTTACTGAAAATAAAGTGGAAGATTGGAAAGCTTATATGCGTTGGATGTTGTTGAGAGGTTCGGCTGGACAATTATCTACAAACATTGAATCAGCTAATTTTGATTTCTACGGAAAAACATTGACTGGAGCTTTAAAACAAAGACCGCGTCACGAAAAAGCACTTCAAGTAGTTAATGGAACAGTTGGTGAAGCTTTAGGGAAATTATATGTTGAGAAAATGTTTCCAGCAGAAGCTAAAACTAAAGCGGCTGATATGATTCAAAATCTTATTCGTGCTTACAAAAATAGAATCAATAATTTGACTTGGATGTCGCCAGAAACGAAAGTGAAAGCAATTGAAAAGTTGGATAAACTGACTATCAAAATTGGATATCCAGACAAATGGGAAGATTATTCTGCTTTAGTTGTAAAAAGTCCAGCAGAAGGCGGAAGCTATTACCAAAACTTGAAAAATGTTTCAATGTGGCAATGGAAAAAAGATTTAGCAGATTTAAGCAAGCCTGTTGATAAAACTAAATGGGGAATGTCGCCACAAACGGTTAATGCGTACTACAATCCATCGTATAACGAAATTGTATTTCCAGCAGCTATTTTACAACCTCCATTCTACGATTACAAAGCTGACGAAGCTGTAAATTATGGTGGAATTGGAGCTGTAATTGGTCACGAAATCTCTCACGGATTTGACGATCAAGGCGCAAGTTACAATGCCGAAGGAAACCTTATTGATTGGTGGACGGCAGACGATTTAACTAAATTCACAGCACTTGGTGGCGCTTTAGCAGACCAATATTCAGCATTAGAGCCACTTCCTGGAATTCATGTTGATGGTAAATTTACATTAGGCGAAAACATTGGAGATTTAGGCGGAATCAACGCTGCTTATGATGGTTTACAATTGTATTTGAAAGAACACGGAAATCCAGGTTTAATTGACGGATATACTCCAGAGCAACGTTTGTTCATGTCATGGGCAACCGTTTGGAGAGGAAAAATTCGTGATGAAGCTTTGAAAAATCAAGTAAAAACCGATCCGCATTCACCAGCAAATTATAGAGCTTATGTGCCTTTATTGAATTTAGATACTTTTGCACAAGCATTTAATATTAAAGAAGGCGACGGAATGTATGTTGCTCCTGATAAACGAGTTAGAATTTGGTAAGATTTAAAATAAATATGAAACGAGACGTAAGAAATTGCGTTTCTTTTCGTTTTTATAAAATGATGTTTTAAAATTACAGAAATGAAGAAAATAGTTTTGTTATTTTTATTTATAAGTTTGAATCTTTTTTCACAAGCTAAAATAGAGTTTGTATATAAAGTTACAAGTGCTGGTTCTATGGTAGATTCAGCTGACACAAATTATGAAATAATCAAACCTTATCTCGAAAAAATGTTTTCTGAATTGGATGATTTAACTTTTCTTTAAAAATAAAAAACACAGAATCTTTATGGTATTTAGTTGATTCAAAATCATATTCGGATACAAATATGGGCAAAGTTTTTGGAGGTGATCAAACGTATTATTTTGATTTAAAAACCAAACAATATCTGGAGCAAAGGAATTTTTTAGATAATTATTTTTTAATCCAAAGTCCTCAAAAAGATTTTCATTGGGAATTAATTGATGAATCAAAACAAATATTAGGATATACTTGTAAAAAGGCAATTTCTAAAGAGATAAAAACAATAAACGGTATAAATAAAACTTTTGTTACTGAAGCTTGGTATTGTCCAACATTAAAATATTCAATTGGCCCATTAAATTTTGGAGGATTAGATGGGTTGATATTAGAAATGACAAATCAAAAAAGAAAATATTATTGCACCGAAATTTTATCAGATGATAAGATGGAAATGTTTATTATAGCAAAACCCAAACAAGGCAAAGTTGTAACAGAAGAAGAATTTCTAATTGAAACGAAAAATACAAGAGGAAAAGGGAATGCCTTTTTTTAAGGATTAATTTTTAATGTTTTAATCAAACCAATAATACTAACCAAAACCCAAGCGCCTTCTAAAATTATAAAAGGCATATAATGAATTAGAACCGAAGCAAAACATGCAATTCCAGCTCCTATAATGTTTAGGATCAAGTACAATATTCCATCTTTTTTGATAATGGAAAACATATTTAGAAAATAAGCAATCAAAATTATTCCAACTCCGATTGTTCCAATTAAATCTTTAAAATTCATTGTAAGTTGTTTTTGAATTTATAGTTTAAAACTGATTCGATTTTATCACTCGAAATCAATTTTCCAACTGACGGTTTACTTTCGTCAAATTCTGGCAAAGGCAAATTTAGTTCCAATGCTATTTGAGTATAATATTCTTTTCGAGTTGGATGAAATGGTGCAACTGCATTGAAAATGTCATTAAAATCACGGTTGTCAGACTGAACTTGTCGAAGTCCTTTTTCAATTATAATTTCAATTATTCCAATGCAATCTTCTTGATGAATTAAATTAATTGGGGCATTCGGATTTTCGACATTTGTTCTTCCAGCTAAAAACTTTATTGGATGTCTGTCTTCGCCTATTAATCCACCAAAACGAATAATAGTTGTTTGAAAATTTTTATTGCTTTGTAATAGATTTTCAGATTCTAATAATTGTTTTCCGCTTTCAGTTTCGGGCTGAGGTTTGGAATCTTCTGTAAATGTAGAATTATCATCTGCATACACCGAAGTTGAACTCACAAATATCACTTTTTCAACAGAAGATTTTTCTATAAACGGAATTAGATTTTGAATTTTTCCAACAAATGTCTTTCCGAGCGCAGTTGAAGAATCTCTCAGTTTTGGTGGAATATCAATGATTAAAATAGTTGAATTTTCTAAAAAATCTTCAATGGAAATCTTCGTTTCATCAGAAACTTCGACTGCGCTCAGTGAGACAATAAACGGATTAATTCCAATTTTTTCTAAAATAGGAATTTTTTCTATCGAAGTCGTTGAACCATTTACTAAATATCCTTTTTCTAATAACGATTTGGCTAAAGGTAATCCCAACCAACCGCAACCTAAAATGCTTATTTGTTTCATAGTCATTGCGAGGAACGATGCAATCTAATCCTCATAAATTTAAAATCCGTATAAATCTGTAATATCCGTTTCATCTGTGGCTAATATTATTTCAAACTATCAACAGCAACATTCAAAGAATCCTTTGAAACCAATCTTCTAGAAGGTTTTAACTTCGGATTATCTTCCAAAATTAAACTTGCCTTTATTTTCTGTTTGATGATAATTGCATCATTCAAAACAAATGGCGTTGCAATCATCCAATCGCGTCGTTTTGACATTGAGAATAATGGATTACTCATTAAATCAAATGAACTTTCGACTAAATTCATATCCAATTTTTTATTAGAAGCAATTGAAAATTCCAACGTCAACGGAATGTTATCCACAACATAATAACTCAAAATTTTAGAAGTATTTTTAGCAATAATGTTACTTTTTAAATCAATAGATTTCACACCATTTGCTTTCAAATTATTGATTTTAGTATTCGAAAAGATGTCATAACGATTGACTTTTCTGTTTGGAGTAATCACAATTTTTAAATAACGTTGAGTTCCAATTGTGGAATCTTTTACAAATTCTATTGTTGGTTTTGCCACATTTTTCATTGGCGCATCTGCCATAAATGTAAATTCTGAACCGTATTTGCTGTATAATTTATTAGTATTTAATGGTTTTGCATCTTTTGGTTTTTCGCCCAAATAGCCTTTTGTCCATTCGTCTAAATTGGTATCGTAAGTTGCCCAATACGCTTTGTTGGTGTCCGCATTTAAAACATAATCCAAACTGTTTGGTTTTGCTTTTCCGTATACATAACCTGACGATTGATGTGCTTTTACAAAAAATCCGATGGCTACTAAAAGGAAGAACGTTGCCCAAAGTTTCTTTTGTGTAAACGAACCAAAAATTGGAAGCAATAATCCGAAACTTAAAACCGTTAAAACCGAACTTCCAACCAAAATTTTCAATCCCAATCCGATTGGGAACATTTGAATAAACGGTGCAATTATAATCAAAGTTGGAATGGCAAATAGAATATTCAATAATGAATTCGACTTTTGAGTAAGCACAAAATAGCCCAACATCAACGAACTAGAAATCACCGGAATTATTAAAAATCCTGCGCCTTGAAGTTTGAAAAATAGTCCAGTATTAATCAACAACCAAATGATTAACGGAGCGATTATTTGACTCATTTCGCTATTTCGTTTGGCTTCTTTGTTATAAAATAAAAAGCAAATTGCCAATGTCAAACTCACAAATGCGTAGATGTAATCGTGTCCGTTGTAAGTAAATCCTTGAAGAATATCGTTGTATTCTGGATAAAAACCTAGTAGTAATTTCCATCCAACATACGTTACAATTCCGCTTACTACTAATGTACCAAAAAACGGAATAAATCCTTTAATAATTTCGTCCATTCGCAAGACTTGTTTGCCTAATCCTATAAACATAAATAAGAAAACCAATCCGAAAGCTAAAATTAACATCGGTAAAATCCAATAAAATGGGTAGCTTAAAAACGCAAACGGAATTGAAAAATAGACTTTATCATCAGTAGAATTTAGATTAGTCAAATCGGCATTTGAAAAATACTTCATCATCGGAAATAAATACGTTCCTTGATGCGCCAACGTTTTTGGATCCAAATGTTCGTAAGAATCTTGCATCGTATGATAGTTGAAATGACTATCAATAAAAGCAAAATTGAAACCTTGAATTTTTCCACTTTCTCTAAAAACAGTCAAATCGGTATCGTTGGGCAACATTTTATAAATGCTGTACATCAACGAATTGGAAACTGGATAAGTTGCGTTTCCATTTGAAAAAGCATCTACCATTTTGGCATTTCCTTGATTCGTTTCCATCAGCATATAACTTGGTCCAGACGAACCACGCGCTTCAAAATTCAACACTAATCCAACTTCTTTTGCCCATTTATGTTGGGTTACAAAAAGTGCTGCGCCATTCAATCCTAATTCTTCAGCATCCGAAAATAGAATTATAATGTCGTTTTTATGTTTGGTTTTTGTATGTAAAAATGCCCGAACACTCTCCAAAATTGTTGCTACACCCGAAGCATCATCACTTGCACCTTTAGAAAACGAATGTGGCGCAGAATCGTAATGTGAAAGTAACAATAATACCTTTGAATTTTTTGTCACACCGAGCGCAGTCGAGGTGCTTTTTATCCTAGCTAAAATGTTTTTAGATTTGACCAAAGTTCCTTTTTCGGTCATTGTAAAACCTTCTTGAAGTGAAGTTTCTAATCCTAAATTTTGTAATTCTTTGACTAAATAGTTTGCAACAACTTCGTGATTTTGTGAACCTACAAAATGTGGTTTTACTGTTATTTCTTTGACTTTTTCCAAAGCACGTTTGGTTGAAAATTCAGAAAGTGGCGCTTCTGTTGTGTCGTAACTTTGTGGCATCATACAATAGAAAACGCCAAATAAAATCGCAATTAATGCTAAAATCGAATATACTGAAGTGTAGGTTTTTTTCATTTTAATATTCTTTTCGAACCAGCATTATATAATCGTCTTCTAGATTTCTGTAACCTTGATCGTAAACAAAATGATAGGTATTACCTGTATTTGTGTTTAAAATATTGGTAAAAAACTCAAAATCAAATCCTTTACTTAGTAATTTAGTTTTCGTAATTTTTGCTTTTCCATCTGGATTTGCTTCTGCCAAAATACGATAATTTTTGCGTAATTTGTTGTTCACATTGCGCATGTAATTGTTGCTGTCTTTGTTGATTTTATTGTTATAAGCGTTACGGCAACCGTCGCTACAGAATTTTTTGTCTTCACGACCTACAATTTTTTCGTTGCATTCTAAACAGGTTTTGCTCATAATATGTTGTTTTATAAAATCAGTTCCAATAGGAACGAATTAAATTATAGATTAAATAAATTCCCCAAAATGCCATAAAACACCAGATGGATCATGAACAAAACATTCTTTTCCCCAATCAAGTTCACGAACTGGCACAAGTTTTACAGTATCATATTTTGATGTAAGCTCGAGTTGAATTAATTCCTTCCAAAAGTTATTTACATCATTAACTTCCATAAAAACCATCGTGTTGTTTATCCAATCTTCTACATAAGCATCTTGTAAATAAAAACCCAAATTATTGGTTTCAAAGTAGCTCATGTTATGAAAAATTACATTTTCTTTAAAACCCAAATCACGGTAAAAACTTCTAGAAACTTCAAAGTTTTTAGCACCAATAAAAGCGCGAATAGATTTTGCTTTATGTTCCATCATTTTATTTTTTTTAGGAGCGAATGGCTCGAGCATTTTTGGTTTCCTTATTCCTGCTTTCTGTTTCATCTCGTTCAAAAAACGAGATTCCACGGCAATCAGGGCTAGATTGTTTTTGTCTTGTTTGCTAGCTCATTAATAGAATGATTTATTTTGTAAATAATTAGTTCTACTTTTGAAATATCACAATTTGTTAAAATAATATCTTTAAAACTGTTTTTTAAATGTATTCGTAATTCATTTGATTTTGAAAAACCAATAACACCAAAATAAACTTCAATTATCTTGTCAAAAAAAGATACTTTTTTTATTAACTCTAGATGAGAAATATCTTTAATATTGATGACGCAATTGTCTTTTAAATGGTCGTAATTATTTACAATCAAATGATTATTTTCTACAAATAATTCAAATAATGGAAATTTTCTAATTATTTTTTCTTCAAGCATTGATTTTGATTATCCCTTTTAAAATCAATCAAATATATAAATTATTTTCCAATTACAAACGCTTACAAACATTTACAACCGAAATTAAGCGGTTATGTACCGAATAAAGTTTGCAACTCGCTACAACTTTGCATCGTCGGAAATGAGAAACTGATTTCTAACAACCGACAAAATATACACACATAATAATAACAATTTAAATTAAAAGCCATGAACGCATTAAGAAACAAAGTACAATTAATTGGATTTGTAGGACAAGAACCAGAAATCAAAAATCTTGACGGAGGAAAAAAACTTGCTAATTTAACTATTGCAACCAACGAAGTTTATTACAAAGAAAACGGAGACAAAGTAGAAAACACCGAATGGCACCGAATTACCGCTTGGGGAAAAACTGCTGACGTAATCGAAAAATATGTGGTAAAAGGAAAAGAAGTAGCAATTGAAGGTAAGCTTACTCACAGAAGTTATGATGACAAAGATGGTAACAAACGTTATGTTACTGAAGTTGTTGCCAACGAAATTCTGTTAATTGGAAAGTAATTCTTAAAAAGCTGTAACTGCCACGATTTATGCAATCGATAAATGAAAAGTTCTTTCGTGGCATTTGCATCTTTTTTTAAAACTAAGAAAAGATGAAAGTTAAAATATTCACCATACGATTGACTGAAAACGAATTAGAAATAGATCAAAATAGTTTGAATGATTTTTTAGAAATGGTCAGCTTTAAAAAATCTGATACTCATTTTATAGAACTTGAAAATAAAAGTTATTGGTCGGTTTTAGTACATTATGAAGATTTGATTGAAACAAAATCAGAGGAAACAAAAACAATTGAAGTTAAACAAGAATCTGATTTATCTGAAAGAGAACAATTGATTTATCAAAATCTAAAACAATGGCGAAATGAAAAGGCTATTGAATTGAATTTGCCACATTATATGATATGCCATAATTCAGAACTTTTAAATGTTTCATTACAAAAGCCTGAAAACAATAGTCAATTGAGAAAAATAAAAGGTTTTGGCGAAGTGAAATCAGATAAATATGGCGACGCAATTATTGCTTTATTGAAAGCAGTCTAAAGGTTGAAAAGTTAATAAGACTATTAAAATCTTATTTTCCCTCACTTTTTTTAATAAAACATTAAATTTTTATGTTTAAATTTAAGAAGTTGTAAACACGAAAACGTTTTCGTTGCATTTTTGTTTTTACACTCTAAAATATAATGTTTACATTTATTTCATGTTATATTCTAAATTTCTAAACATGTTTAATTTCAAACAAATTGTATTAATTATTTCGATATTTTTTTGCTTTAAAAGCAGCTTTTCTCAGGTCGGAATTAACACAATTGCACCTCAAAGCACACTTGATATTAACGGAAATTTATCTGTAAAAACAATAACTTTAGTTGGAAGCAATTTGACAACATTTATAGATGATGGCGTGTACATTTCTGTAAATCCGCAAGCAACCGATCAGGAATTCAAGCTACCGAGTCCGATTTTATTTCCAGGTAGAATTTACTTTTTGAGAAATATAAACAATACAAATACAGCTAAATTAACTACAACTGCTGGTAATTTCTTTTTTAAAGGTTTAACTTCTGGCGGAGTTTCAACTATTTATATGTATGACAACCATTACAGAACGATTCTTATAATCAGTGACGGTTCTAATTGGACAGTTTACGACAATTAAAAAACGTTAATTTTCGTTCATCAATTCCTGAAATAATTCTACAAATTGTCCCACGTGATAGCCATCCATTAAGCCGTGATGCACGTGAATTGACATTGACATTGTTTTCTTTCCATTTTCAATCATCATTTTCCCAAATGATATTTTCGGACAACTATCGGGATAAGAAAAACTTCGCGCATGAGAAAAAGAAGTAAAATTTACCCAAGGCAAAGCCGAAAAATGAATTAAATTTTCAGGATATTCTGTAGTTAAAAGTCCGGTAGTCGTCTGAATTCTCGCAATTTCTTTAAAAGTTATTTCTGAAAAAGTTTTCAAATTTTCTGAAAATTCAATTAATGAAAATCCAAAAGTTTTATCTTCTCGAAGTATTGTCGCTGATGCGTCAATTTGGTCAAAAATATAGATTTCATTGTCAATTATTCGATAACGAAAAGGTTCAATTGCATTTACTGCTTCCAAAGTTTTGTGCAGATAATAAGTAAAAAACGAAACGTCTAACACTTTAGATTTTGCATAAGCATTAGTACAATCAATTGTTGTTGTAATTCCGAAAAAAGGTTCTTCCATTTGTTTGAAAAACAAGAAATGTTCTTTTCGGTTCCAGGTTTCTAGGTTTAGTTTTTGTTTCATTTTTTTTTGACACAAATTTCACGAATTATTTAATTATTTCAACAATATCGGTAAAACGTCAGCAATTTTTTCTAGAGTTTTAAAGTTTTGGTGTTCTAC
Organism: Flavobacterium sp. SUN046; assembly: GCF_028867965.1. Classification (GTDB taxonomy): domain Bacteria; phylum Bacteroidota; class Bacteroidia; order Flavobacteriales; family Flavobacteriaceae; genus Flavobacterium. The sequence continues at coordinate 409,845 of NZ_JAPQNT010000001.1, read as the reverse complement.
ATTATGACTAATTTTTTCGTGTTCCCAAGTTGTATGAAACGGAATATGAACGGCATAACCACCAATTGCTAATACAGGTAAAATATCTGATTTTAGTGAATTTCCAATCATAAAAAATTCACTAGGTTCAATTTCTAGACGTGTTAAAAGTTTCGTGTAATTCAGTTCTTGCTTGTCAGCCATTACTTCAATATGATGAAAATAATGTCCCAAACCCGAACGGTGTAACTTGCTTTGTTGGTCTTTTAAATCGCCTTTAGTTGCAACAATTAATTTGTATTTTCCGTGTAATTCTTTCAATGTTTCTTCAACTCCGTCTAGTAATTCAATTGGTTTTTCTAACAATTCTTTACCGTATTGAATAATTTTTTCGATAATTTCAATAGAAATAGTATTGTTAGAAATTTTCATCGCAGCTTCAATCATTGAAAGAATATAACCTTTTATTCCATAGCCGTACAAGTCGAGATTGGCAATTTCGGTTTTGAATAATTCTTGAGATAATCCTTGTTTTGATAAATAATCGCTCATTAAAGCACAAAATTTTTCTTCTGTTTCTTGAAAATAAGGTTCATTAACGAATAAGGTGTCGTCGGCGTCGAAGGCTATTACTTTTAGGTTCATGTTTTAATTTTTTAAAGCATATTCATCAACTAAATTCATCAATTCAGTTTTACTATTTTCATCCAACAACGAATATTGAAACGAGTTTTTAGCCAAAACCACTAAATCTTCTTTCGATAAATTCAATGCTTCTTGAATCGCAATAAAATTCTGATTCAAATAACCGCCAAAATACGCTGGATCATCTGAATTTACTGTTGCTTTGATGCCTTTGTTCAACATAGTTTTTAATGGATGTTGTTTCAAATCGGTTACGACTTTTAACTCTAAATTAGATAGCGGACAAACCGTTAGCGCCATATCTCTTTTGATGATTTCGGCAACTAATTTATCATCTGTTAGGCAATTATTTCCGTGATCTATACGAACGATTTTTAATCCATCAATGGCTTCCCAAACGTATTCTGCTGGACCTTCTTCGCCAGCATGAGCTAACAAAACATAACCTTCTTTGGCAGAAGCTTCAAAAACGTTATAGAATTTTGATGGCGGATTTCCATTTTCTGATGAATCCAAACCAACTGCTTTAATCAAATGTTTGTATGGTAACGATTGTTTCAAAGTTTCAAAAGCAGCTTCTTCAGATAAATGACGTAAATAACTCATGATTAATAAGGAAGAAATATTCCATTTTTCGTGCGCTTCATTTCGTGCACGTTGAATTCCGTTGATTACAGTTTCAAATGCAATTCCGCGTTCTGTATGTGTTTGTGGATCAAACATGATTTCGGTGTGAACAATATTTTCCTCGTGACAATGTGTGAAATAGGCCATTGTCAATTCGTAAAAATCTTGTTCATTAATTAAGACACTCGCACCTGCATAATAGATGTTTAGGAAATCTTGCAAACACGAAAATTTGTAAGCTTCTTTAACTTCTTCAATGCTTTTATATGGAATTTCTATTTTATTGCGTTGTGCCAAAGCGAACATTAATTCAGGTTCAAATGAACCTTCGATGTGTAAATGTAATTCGGCTTTTGGAAGTTTTTGTATGAAGTTTTTCATGTAATTTTTTTACCGCAAATTCGCAGATTTTTAAATGAGAATTGACGAGATTATGTTTTGTATTTTTAAAAAATTCGCGAATTTGCGGTGAATAATTTTAACTAATCAAAGCACCATTCGCAACACCATCAGCATCCGGATTTACAAAAACCAGTTTGCCTTCTTTGTCATTGGTCATCAAAATCATGCCTTGACTTTCAACGCCACGTAACGCTCTTGGAGCTAAATTTATTAAAACTGTAACACGTTTTCCAACTACTTCTTCGGGCGAAAAATGTTCTGCAATTCCTGAAACTATGGTTCTTATGTCTAAACCAGTATCCACTTTTAAAACCAACAATTTGTTTGCTTTTGGCATTTTTTCAGCTTCTAAAATAGTTCCAACTCGAATGTCTAATTTTGAGAAATCTTCAAATGTTGACGTTTCTTTTTGTGGTTCTACAACTTGATTTTCCATCACATTTGCTTTTTTTGTTGCTTCTAATTTGTCAATTTGTTTTTGAATTTCGGTATCTTCTATTTGTGCAAATAATATTTCGGCTTGACCAATTTGATGTCCGGCTATAGTTAAATCCCATTTTTCAAATTTCAGATTCCAATCGTTAACTTCGATGTTTAAAATTTTAGTCAATTTTTTTGAAGTAAATGGTAAAAATGGTTCACATAATGTTGTTAAAACGGAAGCAATTTGCAAAGCAACATACATTTGAGTTTTTACTCGTTCTGGGTTTTCTTTCACCATTTTCCATGGCTCTTCGTCGGCTAAATATTTATTTCCTAAGCGCGCAACGTTCATTAATTCCATCTGTGCTTCTCTAAATCTGTAACGTTCAATTGAAGAAGAAATTACTGCTGGATACGCTTTTAATTCGGCTAAAGTTTGTTCGTCAACTTCAGAAAATTCGTTTGGTGTTGGAACAATTCCGTTATAATATTTATTAGTCAAAACCACGACACGATTAATGAAATTTCCAAAAACTGCTGCTAATTCATTGTTATTTCTCGCTTGAAAATCTTTCCAAGTAAAGTCATTGTCTTTCGTTTCTGGTGCATTTGCGGTCAAAGCGTAACGCAACACATCTTGCTTATCTGGAAAATCTTGTAAATATTCATGCAACCAAACCGCCCAATTTTTAGAAGTTGACAATTTGTTTCCTTCTAAATTCAAAAACTCATTTGCTGGAACATTATCCGGTAAAATGTAAGTTCCTTCGGCTTTCAACATCGCTGGAAAAATGATGCAATGAAAAACGATATTGTCTTTTCCTATAAAATGAACCAATTTTGTGTCATCTTTTTTCCAATAATCTTCCCAGTTTTTTCCTTCTCTTGCAGCCCATTCTTTGGTTGCAGAAATGTATCCAATTGGTGCGTCAAACCACACGTATAATTTCTTTCCTTCGGCACCTTCAACCGGAACATCAATTCCCCAATCTAAATCTCGAGTTACTGCACGAGGTTTCAATCCGTCGTCTAACCATGATTTTACTTGACCTAAAACATTTACTTTCCAATCTTTAGCATGCTCTTCTAATATCCATTTTTGTAAAAAATCTTGGTATCTATCCAAAGGTAAAAACCAATGTTTAGTCGATTTCAAAATTGGAGTTTCTCCAGTAATTGTCGATTTTGGATTTATTAAATCGGTTGCATTCAAAGTCGAACCACAACGCTCGCATTGATCACCATAAGCTTCGGGGTTTTCACATTTAGGACACGTTCCAGTTACAAATCTATCGGCTAGAAATTGATCGGCTTTAGCATCATACAATTGCTCGGTAACTTCTTCAATAAAATCATTTTGTTCATATAATTTTCTGAAAAATTCCTGCGCTGTATCGTGATGAATTTTAGACGAAGTTCTAGAGTAATTATCAAATGAAATTCCGAAATCTAGAAACGATTGACGAATAATTCCGTCGTATTTGTCAATGACTTGTTGCGGCGTAATGCCTTCTTTTTTAGCTTTCATTGAGATTGCAACGCCGTGTTCATCGCTTCCGCAAATGAAGGCAACATCTTTTCCTTGCAAACGCAAATAACGCGCATAAATATCACTTGGTACATAAACACCAGCTAAATGACCAATGTGAATAGGACCATTTGTGTAAGGTAAAGCAGCAGTAATTGTATATCTTTTTGGATTTTCTAACATGATAAAATTCGGTATATAAGTTGCAAAAATAAGCAATAGATTTCAATTGAACTTAATTTATATATTTGTAACATAGTTTTCAAAATCAAAAATGAAAAAACAATATTTATTGATAGTATTATTTATGCTATTTATCCCAACAATTCAAGCTCAAAAAAAGATGATAATTCCTCCTTATTTAAAAAAAGGCGACACAATCGCAATAGTTGCAACGGCACGTAAAAACATCGATGATAATTTAAAACCAGCCATCTCCTGGTTAAAGAATTGGGGATTGGAAGTGGTTATTGGTTCAACAATAGGTTTAGATAACAACCAGCTTGCCGGTACAGATGAACAACGCGCAGCCGATTTTCAAAAGCAACTTGACAATCCAAATATCAAAGCAATTTGGTGTGTTCGTGGTGGTTACGGAACAGTGCGAATGATTGACTTATTAGATTTTACAAAATTCAAACAATCTCCCAAATGGATTATAGGTTTTAGCGATGTAACGGTTTTGCACAGTCATTTGAATACAATGGGATACGCATCTATTCACGGAATAATGCCAGTGAGTTCTAAAGCAACCGAAGAAGCCAAAGAAAGTTTGCGGAAATCATTGTTTGGAGAACATTTAGAATACACAGTTCCATGCGATCAAATGAATCGCTATGGAAAGGCAAAAGGCGAATTGGTTGGAGGAAATCTATCAATTTTATACAGTTTGTTAGGTTCGTCATCGGCAATTGATTGTCACGATAAAATTCTATTTATAGAGGATTTAGACGAATATTTATACCATATTGATAGAATGCTGATGAACTTAAAACGCAACGGTTGCCTTGAAAGTTTAAAAGGAATCATCGTTGGTGGCATGACTAAAATGCACGATAATGAAATTCCGTGGGGCAAAAATGTACTAGAAATAATTGATGATGTTACCAAGAAATATAACATTCCAATAATTTATAATTTTCCGGCTGGTCACATGGCAGATAATCATGCTTTGATTCTTGGAAAGCAAGTTTCTTTAGACGTAAATGATTTAGAAAGCAAAGTGGTTTTTGAATAAAGCAATAATTAAGCAGACGATATATCTTCGTTTCATGCAATGACATGGCAGAACACAACGATTTAGGAAAACTTGGTGAAGAATTGGCTGTAGAATTTCTGCAACAAAACGGTTATGAAATTCTCGAAACCAATTGGGCTTTCCAAAAAGCCGAAATCGATATTATTGCTCAAAAAGAAAACACTTTAGCCATTGTAGAAGTAAAAACTCGTTCGTCAATAGAATTTGGTTTGCCACAAGATTTTGTAAAATCCAGTAAAATCCAACTTTTAGTGAAAGCCGTAAATGAATATGTGATTTCCAATGATTTAGATCTTGAAGTTCGATTTGATATCATCGCTATCTACAAAGAAGGAAAAGAATTTAAAATGGATCATATTGAAGAAGCTTTTTACTATTTTTAACAGTCAAATACTTTATATAGTAGGAGTACTAATTTGATTTTTAGTAACTTTACACAGAATTTATAAATACAATTATGAAAAAAATCTTTACAATAGCCTCATTGTTTAGTTTTGTTTTCTTGTTTGCTCAACATGAAGTTGCAAAAAAGATTCAAGAATTAGAAACTCAACGTACATTTTTCAAACCATTTTCTGTTTTAAAATTAGTAGCAAATAACGACATTAGTATAAATAAAATAGTTGAAAATGCTACTAATGCTACAATTGATAAAAAAGTTGTAAATGATATTGTTGCCAATAAATATCAAAATATTGAAATTAATTTTCCTTACAACGGAAAAATAGTTACTCTTGATTTATACAAAGTAGATTTGTTTTCAGAAGATTTTCATGTAGATACCGACAAACAGAAAAACATTAGTTATAACAAAGGTGTGTATTACAGAGGAATTGTAAATGGAGATTATACTTCGGTAGCCTGTTTTAATTTCTTTGAAAATGAATTAAACGGAATGGTATCCAACGATGAATTATCTAATTTAATAATTGGTAAGTTAGATAAAATTAACAATACTACAGATTATATTATTTATGCAGATTCTAATTTGAAAATTCAAAATGGTTATGAATGTTCGTTTAAAGATGATGAAACAATTCGCAATAAAGAAACTACAAATGCTAATAGAGATATAGCAAGCACACGATGTGTAACTATGTATTTTGAAATTGATTACAATCTTTTTCAATCCAATTCTAATAGCACCACAACTACAACCAATTGGATGACTTCGGTTTTTAATAATGTTCAAACGTTGTACAATAATGACGCAATAACGGTATCTTTAAAATCGATGTTCATTTGGACAACCCAAGATCCTTATGAAGGAATCGGAACTTCATCTACAGCGTATTTGTATAAGTTTAATGAAGTTAGACCAGTATTTGATGGTGATGTTGGTCAATTAGTAGGCATTGATCCAGGCGGACTTGGTGGCGTTGCGGTTGGAATTAACGGACTTTGTTCTCAAGATAATTTTAGCTACGCCGATGTAAATTTTTCGTATAGTACCGTTCCAACTTATTCTTGGACAATTGAAGTTATTACGCATGAATTCGGACATTTATTAGGTTCACCACACACACATGCTTGTGTTTGGAACAACAATAATACCGCAATTGATAATTGTGCATCATCAGCTCAAGGCGCTTCTGCCGAGGGTTATTCGTGTAGAACTAACCCATTAACAATTCCGTCATCAACGCAAAAAGGTACTATAATGAGTTATTGTCATTTAGTAAGTGGTGTTGGGATTAAATTTAGTAACGGATTTGGAACTCAGCCTAAAAACAGAGTTCTTGCGGCCGTAAATGGTGGTCCGTGTTTAAGTACAGATTGCATTAATACCTGCATTAATACGGTTTCTTCTATTGAAATTAATACTGTTACAAGTACCGATGCAGTTGTAACTTGGGTTGATTCAGGAACCTTTACGGCTTGGAAAGTTAGAGTATATCCATTTGGCGGAACCGCAGGAAGTTGGATAAATGTTACTACAAATAATTACTCAGTATCGGGTTTAAGTCCTAATACGTATTATGTAGTTGAAGTTAGTCCGAGTTGTTCAGCAGGTTTAACATCCAATGGAAGACAATTAATTTTTGTTACTGCAGCTGATTTTTGTAACGGAATACAATATACCGATACAGGTGGAATATCAGGTGATTATACTAATATGGAAACCGTTGTAAGAACAATAATTCCCAATGTAGCTAATAATAATATTGTTTTGACTTTTACTGATTTTGCCTTAGAAGTCGATTATGATTATCTTAATATTTATGACGGAAATACAACTGCTGCGCCACAACTTAGCCCAGGTTTAGGTTTTACTGGAACTACCAATCCAGGAACATTTACATCGTCTGCTGCTGATGGTTCGTTAACAGTAAAATTCTATTCAGATCAAGGTGTTGTAGATGCTGGCTTTATTGCTAACATATCTTGCACGCCTAATTTAAGTGTAAACAATTACAATGGTTATCTTGATTTTAGTTATTTTCCAAATCCGACTAACGGTAAAGTTACTATAAATTCTAAAACACCAATTAGTCAAGTTCTGGTTTATAGTGTTACAGGACAATTATTATATGAAAATCAAACTAATTCGCTCAATACAAATGTAGATATTTCGTCATTTGCTGTTGGAACTTATTTCTTTAAATTGAAATTTGAAGGTGATAAAGAAGCTAACTTTAAAGTTGTTAGAAAGTAGATTTTGCTTTTTTATAAAATAAAAACTATCTTTAATCGGATGGTTTTTATTTTTATATTCGATTAATCAACTCCAAAGCCTTATTAACGCTCTTAACATTCTCAAAAGTCAATAACAAACGCAGTCCGTTTTTAGTTTCTTTTTCCTTCATTTTACAAAGAGTGCTGTTTTGTTGCACAAATTGTAGCATTTTTATAAAACGATTTGATTGGTAAAAATCACTTTGTTGATCACCAACAAAATAACCAATCATTTTGCCTTGTTTCATGATTAATTTTTCAATTCCGATTGTCGTAGCTTTCCATTTTATTCGGATGCTATTTAGTAAAGCCAAAGCTTCTTTGGGCAACGCTCCAAATCTATCAATCAACTTCTGTTCGAATAATTGCAGCGCTTCTTCGTTTTTAATCAAACTCAATTCGTTGTACAAATTCAATCGTTCAGTAATGCTATTGATGTATTCATCTGGAAATAACAATTCGAAATCGGTGTCAATTTGTAAATCTTTGACATATTCTTTAGTTTCAATATCGTTTTCAGCTGGATATAATTCTTTGAATTCGTTTTCTTTCAATTCTTCAATGGCTTCGTTCATGATTTTTTGATACGTATCAAATCCAATTTCGTTGATAAAACCACTTTGTTCGCCACCTAATAAATCTCCAGCGCCACGAATTTCTAAATCTTTCATAGCAATATTGAAACCGCTTCCCAACTCACTAAATTGCTCCAGTGCATTGATACGTTTTTGCGCATCACTACTCATCATAGAATAAGGTGGCGTAATGAAATAACAAAACGCTTTTTTATTGCTTCTACCAACGCGACCACGCATTTGATGCAAATCGGACAATCCAAAATTGTTAGCATTATTGATGAAAATGGTATTCGCATTCGGTACATCCAAACCGCTTTCAATGATTGTAGTTGCTACCAAAACATCGAATTCACCATTCATAAAAGCCAACATCAATTCTTCTAGTTTTTTTCCGTCCAATTGTCCGTGACCAATTCCAACTCGTGCATCTGGAACCAATCTTTGAATCATTCCAGCAACTTCTTTGATGTTTTCAATTCGATTATTGATGAAAAAAACTTGACCGTTTCTTTGAATTTCATAGGAAACAGCATCGCGAATTAACTCTTCATTAAATCGAACAACATTGGTTTCAATCGGATATCTATTAGGCGGAGCCGTCGTAATTACTGATAAATCTCTAGCCGCCATCAATGAAAACTGCAACGTTCTCGGAATTGGAGTTGCCGTTAAAGTTAAAGTATCAACATTGGCAGCAATGGTTTTCAATTTGTCTTTTACGTTAACACCAAATTTTTGTTCTTCATCAACAATCAACAAACCTAAATCTTTAAACTTTACATCTTTATTAACCAATTGATGCGTTCCAATAATAATATCAACTTTTCCTTCGCCTAATTCTTTGATGGTTTGGGCTTTTTCTTTGGCAGTTCTAAAGCGGTTCAAATAATTTATCGTTACCGGCATGTCTTTCAATCGTTCAGAAAATGTTCGATAATGTTGGTACGCCAAAATTGTTGTTGGAACCAAAACGGCAACTTGCTTTCCGTTATCGACAGCTTTAAATGCGGCACGAATTGCAACTTCTGTTTTACCAAATCCAACGTCGCCACAAACCAATCTATCCATCGGACGATCCAATTCCATATCGGCTTTCACGTCTTGAGTTGAGGTTATTTGGTCAGGCGTATCTTCATAAATAAACGAACTTTCTAGTTCTTTTTGTAAATAACTATCTGGTGCACAAGCAAATCCTTTTTCCAATCGACGTTTAGCATACAATTGAATCAAATTGAAAGCAATGTGTTTTACACGCGCTTTGGTTTTTTGTTTCAACGCTTTCCATGCACCTGAACCAAGTTTGTAAATTTTTGGTGGCGCTCCGTCTTTTCCGTTGTATTTTGAAATTTTGTAGAGCGAATGAATGCTCACATACACAATATCATTATCGGCATAAGCTAATTTTATTGCTTCTTGTGTTTTGCCTTCGACTTGAATTTTTTGCAAACCACCAAATTTTCCAATTCCGTGATCGATGTGCGTTACATAATCGCCAACAACTAGCGAATTCAGTTCTTTTAGCGTAATAGTTTGCTTTTTAGAATAGCCATTTTTGATGTTGAATTTATGGTAACGTTCAAAAATTTGATGATCAGTGTAATACGCAATTTGGTTTTCTTCGTCAATAAATCCTAGATATAATGGAAGAACTACGGTTTTATATTTTTTTGAAATAGTTTCAGAATTGTCTTCGTCGATATCTTCAAAAATGTCTTTAAAACGACTCGCCTGATTTTCATTGGAACAGAATAAATAATTTTTGATTCCGTTGAAGTGATTTTCGTTTAAATTATTTAACAACAAATCAAATTGTTTGTTGAAAGAAGGTTGCGGTTGAATGTGAAATTCTATGGTTTTATCAATTGCAAAAGTTGGTGCATTGCTCAATTCTATTGCCGAAAAGTAAATGGCTTTCTTCAAAAATTGGTTTTGATTAACAAATAAATTTTCGGGTGAAACATGTTTTACGGTTGCTTCTAATTTAGAAAATGCTTCCGATGCTTTATCAAATAATTTATCCAATTGTTGTCCGAGTAGATCGGTATTCTGGATAAAAAGCACTGTTTTTTCGTTGATATAATCTAGAAAACTCTCTCGATTTTCTTCAAAAAACTTATTTTCTACATTCGGAATTATCGAAATTTTCTTCAGTTTTTCGATCGAAAGTTGGGTTTCAACATCAAAACTTCTGATAGAATCGACTTCGTTTCCAAAAAACTCTATTCGATACGGATTATCATTTGAAAACGAAAATACATCTACAATTCCGCCACGAACAGAGAATTCGCCTGGTTCTGTAACAAAATCAACTCGTTTAAAATTGTACTCAAATAGAACTTCGTTAATGAAATCAATTGCAATTTTATCATTTACAGAAATCTTTAAAGTGTTCTTTTCAAGTTCTTTTTTGGTTACGACTTTTTCAAAAATTGCTTCCGCATAAGAAACAATAATCGCTGGTTTTTTTCTTGAATTAATTCGGTTTAAAACTTCGGCTCTTAATAGAATATTAGCGTTATCGGTATCTTCAATTTGGTACGGACGACGGTACGAACCTGGATAAAAAAGCACATCTTCACCATTGATTAATTGCTCTAAATCGTTCAAGTAATAGGCAGCTTCTTCCTTGTCACTGAACAACAATAGAAAAGGCAATTCCGATTTTTCAAAAGCAGCTTGAATGACAAAAGACAATGCCGAACCCAGTAATCCTTTGGCGTTGATTTTGGTGTCGCGTTGTTCTAAAGCGTTGGCTAAAAGTTGAACCTTAGCCGATTTTTGATAAGTAGAAGTGATGGTATTTTTACTCAATTCTTTGGTTTTTATTTCAATTCGTCAGGAATTGCTCTGGCTGTATCTTTCATTTTAATAATATCCGATTCGCCTTCTTCCATAGGAATCTTACTTTTAGTTACAATTTGCTCCATTTGTAATTGAAAATAGTCAATTTCGGTATTAATTTCGCCTATTAATTTCACCACTTTGGAAGATGGAATTTGATTTAAATGAATAAATAAATCCAAACTTCTTACTTTGGTGTTTAGTACTGCAATTCGAGCTTTTATTTGTGGTTTATTAAATTCACCGGGAATTCCATTATTTAAATCAGCAACTTTTTTAGATAAAACCGAAGCTTTCTTTTGAAAAGCACCAATACTACTTTTAGGTTTCTGATTAATTTCTGTTAAAAAGTTACGCCATTCCATCCAACCGTTTATCTTGGATTGGGTTGTAGGCTCAACTGGCGTGATAGAAAAAGTCCATCCACGATTTATATTGTCGAAAATTGCTTCTTTTTTTTGCGCTTCTTTTTTCTGTTCAAGAAGAAGTAATTGGTTGTCGTTTTTACAAGAAAATAAAACTATTGAAAAAAGAACTAAATAAATTGATTTTAATTTCATTGTGGGTTTTACTAAAGAATTACAAAAGTACAAAAGTAGAGTTTTGTTTTAGAGATTTTGTGAAAGGTTTTATAAATGTTTAGTGATTGTTTTAATCTTTATAATTTGTTAATTAACATTTCGAAACAAAGAATTTTGAACAACGGATATTGAATGTTGAACTCTTTTCTGCCGAAAACGTTATCTTTGTAACACAAACAAACAAACTATGACAACTAAAATATTAATCATTGGTGCTTGCGGACAAATTGGCACCGAACTTACTACAAAATTACGTGCAGTTTATGGGAACGACAACGTAATTGCATCCGACATAAGAAAACTAAACAATGACATCGTTAACAACGGAATATTTGAAGTTGTAAACGCTCTAGATTATAATCAAATAGAACATTTAATTGAGCAGTATCAAATTACAGATGTTTATTTAATGGCAGCTTTATTATCGGCTACAGCTGAAAAGAATCCAGCATTTGCGTGGGATTTGAATATGAACTCGCTATTTCATGTTTTAAATTTGGCGAAAGCTGGAAAAATAAAAAAAGTATTTTGGCCTTCAAGTATTGCCGTTTTCGGACCAACAACGCCTAGACATAATACACCACAATATACCATAATGGAACCAACAACCGTTTACGGAATTTCTAAACAAACAGGCGAACGCTGGTGTGAATATTACCATCATCAATATGGTGTTGACGTGCGAAGCATTCGTTATCCTGGATTAATTAGTTGGACAACCGAGCCTGGTGGCGGCACAACTGATTATGCTGTAGATATTTATCACAAAGCAATTGAAGAAGGAAAATACACTTCATTTCTTGCAGAAAACACAGAGTTGCCAATGATGTATATGGACGATGCAATAAAAGCTACAATTAAAATTATGCAAGCTGATGTTGATTCAGTTAAAATACGTTCGTCGTATAATTTATCGGCGATGAGTTTTTCGCCTAAAGAAATTGCATCAGAAATTAAAAAACATTATCCTAATTTTAGCATAGATTACAATCCCGATTTTCGTCAGAAGATTGCTGATAGTTGGCCGGCTTCTATAGATGATACTAATGCAAGAGAAGATTGGGGTTGGAGTAATGATTTTAACCTTGAAAATATGACTGTTGAAATGCTAGAAAATTTGAAAAAGAAAAAATAATAAGCATAAAAAAAGGCGTTACCCCAAGAACAAGGTAACGCCTCCACTCTAAACAAAAACTCTATTGTTGAACAATTGGAGCTCTTAACGATTCTAATACCGCTACAACATCTGTATAAAGTTGTGTGTTAGCAGCTACACCGTTTTGAACAGCGGCAGCACCTACATAACCTTCAAATTTGTCGTAGTTAGCACTAGTTGCTTTTACTCCCATTCTTGTGTTAACAGCTGGATTGTGGGCGTCAACCATTGACAATCCCGAATAAACATTAACAGCATTTGTGCCGCCAGTGTTGTATGAGAAAAAGTCAGTTAAATTGTCAACCAATTCAGCTAAATTTGTTGTGTTTCCAGCTCCAACTTCACCTAGTAATGGTGCGAAATGAGCTGATAAATTTCCTGGCGCATTGTTTTGCACATCAGCAACAATTAAACCAATAGTTGTGTTTACTACTTTTCTGTAACTTAAACGGCCTTGTTCAATCATTACACCAGTAGCTGCGTCTGGATCTTGAACCAATGTTGTTCCACCTAATCTAGCGTAGATTGAAGGCGTTGCTGCTGGAGTATCTTCGTTATCTTTACTACAAGAAGTAAAAAATGATGCTCCTAGTACTAGCGCAATTAATGCGAATTTTGAATACTTAGTCATAACAATATATATTTAAAGATTAATTAAAAATTCCTTGTATAAGTTTGGTAAATTTATAGCTAATGCCATCTCTTTTCATTACCGGGCAAACTTGTTTGTTTAACATATTAGCAGGAAGTACAAACCGTTCTGCTTTATAGTTTCCTTTAGTCATTAATTCATCATAGATTTTTTTAGAATCTGCAACTCTGTTGTCATGAAAATACACTACAACATTTTTTTTCACAATAATTTCAGATTTTACGCCGGCAATAGAATGAAGTTCTTTTTTAATTTCAACCGTAGTAGAAGAATCAAACGGTTTGTCAAAATCTATTCGGCTAACTTGTATTGTAGCATTTTCAACTGGTTTGGCTGTAGCGATGTGGTAAACCAAAATCACAAACAGCAATAGGAAGAATCCTAAAACGCTGTAAATAGCGAATTTAACTTTTTTATTAATTTTCATTGTTCTTGTTTTTTGTTCTTGTTATAAATTGATTTACGAGATAAAAAACAGTTTGGTTTTATTTAAACAAAAAAAAACTCTAAAAAGAGTTTATTTTTTTTATAACGGTAAGAAATAAAGGGTTTTATTTGGATTTTAATTTTTCTAAAATGACATCTTCAATAGGAGTTTTTATTTTGATAACGTCTTTAGTTGTGTCGTTTGGAATTGTCATCGATAATACGTAATGCTTTATAAACCATTTATTTTTTATTTTTACTAAAACTCCAGAACCGCGACAAATTTTCATTTGAGTGTCTAAAAGTTCATCAAACCAAGCCATTTTGCCATCTTTAGAAAAATAGATATGGCGTTCTAGGGCTGAAAAATTCCAAGCTTTTCCTTTGTCAAAATAGGGTTTTGCAAAGGCTTGAAACTGTACTTTATTCCAATTTTCAGTTGCATCGGTACCAATATAAATGGCATCATCAGTTAGAACATCAAAGTAATCTTTAAAATTTGCTGTAGCAGCAGCTTTGTGCCAATTATTTAAAGTGGTATTTATCTCAGTTTTATCAGCTTCACTTTTTTGTGCAAAAACTATTGTTGAAGTCAACAATAATAATAATATTTTTTTCATGCTTTTAGTTTTTATAAAAGTAGAAAAAAGTTTGGAAATAAGCGTGTTAAAATTTTTCTCCGTGTTGTGATAAATCTAGGCCAATGTCTTCAGATTCCTCGCTTACTCTTATCGGAATTATTGCATTTGTAAATTTGAATAAAATATAAGCACCACCAAAAGTAAATACACTTACCAAAACCAAAGCCATCATGTGGTGTCCAAAAATATGCCAACCACCATGCAACAGACTTGCATTTTCTCCTTGAGCAAAAATTGCAGTTAGTATCATTCCCATAATTCCGCCAACACCGTGACATGCAAATACGTCTAAAGTGTCGTCAATTTGTTTTAGTTTTTTCCAATACACCATTTTATTTGAAACGATGGCTCCTATAAATCCGAAGAAAATACTCTGCGGAATTGTGATATATCCTGCCGATGGTGTAATTACTACCAAGCCAACAACGGCTCCAATACAAGCGCCAAGTGCTGATACTTTTCTGCCATTTATTCTGTCAAAAAATACCCAAGTCATCATTGCCGATGCTGATGCGATTGTTGTAGTTGCAAATGCCATTGCTGCAGTTGCATTGGCTGCGAGTGCTGAGCCAGCATTAAATCCGAACCAACCAAACCATAATAAGCCAGTTCCTAATAGCACAAATGGTATATTAGTAGGTATATGTTCGCTATTTTTTCGTTTGCCCAACACAATCACACCTGCAAGCGCTGCAAAACCTGCGCTCATGTGAACTACAGTTCCGCCAGCAAAATCTTTCACGCCAAAATAACTTCCCAACAATCCGTTTGGATGCCAAATCATGTGGCAAAGTGGCGCATAAATAAAAATGGTAAACAAACAAATAAATAATAAAAACGAGATAAATCGGATGCGTTCTGCCAAAGCTCCAGTTATAATAGCAGGAGTAATTACGGCAAATTTCATTTGAAAAAGAGCAAAAAGAATAAATGGTATTGAAGAACCAAGAGTTTTATTAGGCAAAACATCAACTTGATTGAAAAAAGCATAGTCAAACGGATTTCCAATAATACCATAATGGTGTCCGTCAATTGTAATACCTATTGGACTTCCAAAAGACAAGCTAAAGCCAACTGCAACCCAAAGTAGACTAATTACACCAAGGCAAATAAAACTTTTTAGCATAGTTGAAATAACATTTTTCTTGCCAACCATGCCGCCATAAAAAAACGATAAACCCGGAGTCATTAATAATACTAAACACGAAGCAGTAAGCAACCAAGCCACATCGGCAAAATTAATAGCCGTAGTATCGTTGAACGATTGAGAAACCGAAGCCTGTTCATGCGGCCAAAACAAACCAGTGATTGCTACAATAGTAATAATTATAAAAGCCGATATCCAACGTTTTTCTATTGCCATTTTGATTTTATTTTATATAAACCCTAAATTTAATAGGGTAAAATTAAAAAATAATCATTCATAAACATAAAATGCTTAAAAAAATTAGGGTTAAAAGATAATTTTTAAATAAAATATAATTTAAAGTAGATTTTAGTAAAAGTTCACTATTTATTTTAAGGATATTCTACTTTTTATATAACGGATAAGCAAATTAAAATTGATTACCTTGCTCCAACTTGTCTTATCAAGTAAAAATGCACTATGGATGCCAGTTTTGAAACTTTAATTACAAGTTTTATAGAAAATAATGTTGGAATAGCCGACGATTTTTTAAGTGATGATTTGTGCCAACACCTTAAACAAAATATGTTGACATTAAATGAAAGTCACCAAATGAAAGCTGCTGGTGTAGGCAATGACAGCAAAATGATTTATGACAACACCATTCGAAATGATAAGATTTATTGGTTGGATAGAAAGCATAATAATGAATTTGAAAACGCTTTTTTTGATAAAATGGATGCTTTTGTAGCACATTTAAACCAGAGTTGTTTTACCAATATAAAAAGTTATGAATTTCATTACTCTTTGTATGAAGTTGGAAGTTTTTACAAACCACATTTTGATCAATTTGAAGATGATGCTAAACGGCAATTTTCGATGATTAGCTACCTAAATCCCAATTGGAAACCTACAGATGGTGGTGAATTAAAAATATACCAAACCAATAATAACCAAACAATTGCACCCACACAAGGTAAAACAGTTTTCTTTAAAAGTCAAGATTTAGAACACGAAGTTTTAGTTACAAATGAACGTAGGTTTAGTGTTACTGGATGGTTGAAGCGCGGTTAGTAGTATCTATCAAAATATTGTGTTTAAATGATGTTCTAAAAAATCTTTCCATATAAAGCTAATCTAATCTTGTCAAACTTGTTACAAGATATATAATCTGTTGGTTGATGAGAATAAAAAATTAATTTTAAATAAAACCCATCAACATATAACACATTCTCAAACTTACATAACACGCATAGCTATTTTAAAATTCAACTTTGTAGAATAAACAAAAAACTACAATTATGAATTTAAAAAGAATGTTTGGAGCACTATTAACTTTATTGGGAATAGGAGGATTGATTTACACTGCTTTTGTCTTTACAGCTACATCAGGAAGCACACGCGATATAAAATCGTTAGTGGTTTATGGTATGTTAGGAATTGTGTTTTTCATCTCAGGAATTAGCTTGGTGAAAACAACTAAAGATGAATCATAGATTTTATAAATAAAAAAAAGACTATCATTGCTGATAGTCTTTTAAAAAGCTCCCTCTCTTGGGCTCGAACCAAGGACCCTCTGATTAACAGTCAGATGCTCTAACCAACTGAGCTAAGAAGGAAACTGTATTTTTTTGCTTTTAAGATGATGAATCATCTGCTAAGCGGTTGCAAATATAAAGCGTTTTTTATTTTTTGCAAACAAAAAACGATAATTTTTTATTTTTTTTATTTTCCAACTATTGCTTTGTAAATATCATTTCCGTTTGCGAATAAAAGTAGCGCAATAAGTAAAACAATACCAACCATTTGCGCTTTTTCTAAAAACTTATCACTTGGTTTTTTTCCTGATACAATTTCGAATAAAAGAAAAATTACATGTCCGCCATCTAAAGCCGGAATCGGTAATAAGTTCATAACTCCTAGCATAATTGATAATAATGCGGTAATATTCCAAAAAGCAAACCAGCTCCAAGAAGTTGGGAAAATATTAAATATAGCTCCAAATCCTCCAACACCTTTGTATGCGCCTGTACTTGGCGTAAAAATAGCTTTAAGTTGTTTTCCGTAACTTGCTAGCTCGTCAAAACCTTTATTAATTCCTACTGGTATAGATTGGAAGAAATCATATTCTTGTTTGTTGATTTTATATAAATCCAATTTTTCTATGTTGTCATAAAGAAGTATTGTTTGTTGTTGCACTACAAATTTCGCACTATCATTGATTTTTAAATTAACTGCGATATCTTTTCCTTCACGTTTAATAATTGATGGTACTGATTTTCCTCTAAAATTTTTGGCTGTTTCAATTAATTCGTCGGCATATTTCACTTTTTGACCATTGAAACTAAGAATTAGGTCTTTTGGTTTTAAAACACCTTTGTTTGGAGATTCGTTAGGAACAGCACCAATAACAAATGGAACTCGAAGATTAATTAAAGAACTTCTTTCCGATTTCAACATTTGATCAATAAAATTAATCGGTAATTTTATTTTTATTTCTTTTCCGCTACGGTCTAAAACAACTTCTTTAGCAAGAAATAACTCTTTATTAATGTCTCCAAATTTTTTCACTTTTACGCCATCGATAGATACTATTTTGTCACCAGTTTTAAATCCCAACTTTTCAACCGTTGGATTGTTTATCCAAATTCCATCTTTCACATTATCATTAGCAATGTATTGTTCGCCATAAAAAAAAGTCATTCCAATATAAATGATAAATGCTAAAATGAAGTTTACCGTAACTCCGCCCAACATAATAATTAAACGTTGCCAAGCTGGTTTAGAACGAAATTCCCAAGGTTGTGGCTCGCCTTGCATTTGCTCTGTGTCCATGCTTTCGTCAATCATTCCGGCAATTTTAACGTAACCGCCAAGTGGTAGCCAACCGATTCCGTATTCTGTTTCGCCGATTTTCTTTTTTAGTAAAGAATATTTTACATCGAAGAAAAGATAAAATTTTTCAACCCTAGTTTTAAATAATTTGGCAGGTATAAAATGTCCTAATTCGTGAAGAATAATAAGTATTGATAGGCTCAGAAGAAACTGAGCTAGTTTAATTGCAAATTCCATTTTTTGTATTTCAGTATTGTTATAAAAGGCAAAAGTAAGGTTTTCGCCTTACTTTTTACTAAATATGTTGATTGTGGTTAATTTTTTATAATTTTTTTATGAAATATTCCTTTTGAAGTTTCAATTTGAACGAAAAGTACTCCTGATGAAAGATTTGAAATAGAAAAATCTAATGCTTTATTTTCTATTACTTTTTGACCTAAATTATTAAATACAGTTATTTTTTCAATTGATATATCTGAAGGCATTTGAATATGTAATTCGTCAATTACCGGATTTGGATAAACTGCAATTGCTTTTTCCAACTCGAAAGAATCATTGGTTAAGGTAACCGAATTATTTTTTGTAATAATATCTTTTTTAGGGTCAAACTGAAATCCTGTCATTGAAAAAGGTACAGATATGATAAATTGTTGATTATTAGTTGTGTTATCGATTATTGTATCATATACTTGTCCGCCAGTTCCAGTAATACGTATTGGTAAAGGCATTTCGAAAAAAGTAACCGATGCGTTAGATTGTGATTGATTTACAGTGATTTTAACTTGACCAGCACCCCAATTTTGTGCAGTTATTGCATAAGTCGGATAACCTTGTTTGTAAATCCAATCATTAAAAAATTCGGTTAGACTTGAGCCATAAACAGCTTCCATCTTAGTTTTAAAATCGGTTGTTGTTGCATATTTGTAGGCTAAATTACTATCGGCTAAATAATTTCTAATTCCTTGAAAAAAATTGGTATCGCCTAATTTTAATCGCAACATATTTAAAACCATTGCGCCTTTATTGTATGATAATCTCGAGCTAAAAATACGATTTACATTAGTAGCTTCGGTATCTGTTAAGTAAACTGCTCCTCCAGTTTGAGAAGTTATACTGTTGATCATATTAGTCTTGTCTGTAACGAATGCGGCACTTCCGTCAAAATTTTCAATAACCATTGACGCCACATAAGTAGCAAAACCTTCGTTTAACCAAATGTCTTTCCACGTTCCGCAAGTTATTTTGTCACCAAACCATTGATGTGCCATTTCATGCGCAATTAATTGTCTTTCAAAACCAACCATAAATGAAACCGTTGTATGCTCCATTCCGCCACCCCAACCAAATTGTGCATGGCCATATTTTTCATTATGAAATGGATAAATTTCAAATAAATTACTATATAAATCCAAAATTAAAGGCGTTTGATCTAATTGCGTTTGTAAAGTGGCATCAAAATCTTCTGGATAAATATAATTAACAATAGGATATGTATTTGGTGCAGTTCCAGCAGATTGATTGTAAACAGAATAATCAGTAACCGCCATGCATATTAAGTAGGCCGGAATAGGATAGCCATGATGAAAATGGGTTGTTTTATTGGCGCCATTAACAACTGGAGCTTCAGGTTCAACACCATTAGAAACTGCAATGTATTGAGAAGGAGCCGTTATGTAAACATCAATTGAGTTTACTTTATCGTTCAAATCTTGTTTGCAAGGCCACCAATCTCTAGCTCCAAAAGGCTCTGAAAGCGTGTACAAAGTGTTGCTGCCATTGGGTCTTACTTGAGTTGTAAAAGCATTAAAACCATTTAATGGTGGAGTACCTGAATAGGTAATTTCAACAGTTCCACTTGTTCCAGCAAGTTGAGTTGCAGGTAAAGTAATCACTAATTCATTATTTCCACTTTCAGCAAAAGTTAAATTCATAGCATTCATTTTTACAGAGCTCACAGTCAATTCGTTTGCCATATCAAAAGTTATTGTATTCATATTTGATAATGCAGTAAATGTAGTAGTTACTTTTCCGTTAATAGCATAAACTGATGGATCTACCGTAAATTCTAATTGATGATAAGTAACATCATAATTTAATGTATTGGCGTTTACTGCAACATTCAGTAACTTGTATGCCGATTTCATTTCAGAATTTACAATTTCGTTTAAGTTTTCTTGTTGTTTTTGAGCAAATGAAAACGTAATTGTGATTAGAAAAAAGAATAAGTAGGTTTTTTTCATTTTATTATGCAATTTTATGCAAATATAGTATTATTTCAAATCGTTGCTTGGTAAAACTTTATTAAAATTGTATTAATATGCTATTATTGACAGCTTTAAAGTGAAGTACATTCTTTTTTATAATGTTCTTTAAATAGAAACCAATTTCATAAATTTGCAATCTTATAAAAATTAAGTCATGTTACAAATAGCCTTTGTTAGAGAAAATCAAGAGAAAGTAATTACAGCTTTAGCCAAAAGAAATATGGATGCTAAAGCGCTTGTAGAAGAAGTTGTTCAACTGGATGAAAACCGAAGAAGTATTCAAGCAGAAATGGATAATGCTTTGTCAGAATCTAATAAATTATCCAAAGATATTGGTGATTTAATGAAAAACGGAGAAAAATCTAAAGCAGAGATTTTAAAATTAAAAAACGTTTCATTAAAAGAAAAAAGTAAAGCTGCAGCCGATAAATTAGAAGCTATAACTCAAGACTTAACTCAAAAAATGTATTTGTTGCCCAATCTTCCTGCCGATATTGTTCCGGTTGGAAAAACTCCTGAAGAAAACCTAAATGTTTTTGAATCAGGAGAAATTCCTAAATTACATGAAGGCGCATTGCCTCATTGGGAATTGATTAAAAAATACGATATAGTAGATTTTGAATTAGGAACCAAAATCACAGCACCAGGCTTTCCTGTTTATAAAGGAAAAGGAGCCAAATTACAACGTGCTTTAATTTCTTATTTTTTAGATAAAAATACCGATGCAGGTTATCTAGAATACCAAGTCCCACATTTAGTTAACGAAGCATCAGCTTATGGAACTGGTCAATTGCCTGATAAAGAAGGTCAAATGTATCATGATTCTAAAGATAATTTATATTTAATTCCAACCGCAGAAGTTCCAGTAACCAACATCTTTCGAGATGTGATTATAAATGAATCCGAATTGCCTATTTTGTGCACAGGTTACACGCCATGTTTTCGTCGTGAAGCTGGTTCTTGGGGTGCACACGTTCGTGGATTAAATCGTTTGCATCAATTTGATAAAGTAGAAATTGTTCGCATTGAACACCCAGATAAATCATACCAAGCGCTTGACGGAATGGTAGCTCACGTTAAAGAAATTTTAGATGAATTAAAATTGCCTTACCGAGTTTTACGTCTTTGTGGCGGCGACATGGGATTTGCGTCGGCATTAACCTACGATTTTGAAGTGTTTTCAACTGCTCAAGATCGATGGCTGGAAATCTCATCTGTTTCTAATTTTGAAACTTTTCAAGCAAACCGCTTAAAATTGCGATTCAGAGATAAAGATGGTAAAAACCAATTGGCACATACCTTAAACGGAAGTTCACTTGCTTTACCAAGAGTTTTAGCAGGAATTTTAGAAAACTATCAAACTCCTAACGGCATTGTAATTCCAGAAGTGTTGCGCAAGTACACCGGATTTGATACTATTAACTAAAAGTTAATCTTAATGCAATAATGTACTAAATTGGCACAAAATGTGTTACTTTAGTACATTGTTTTTTAATACTAAATAATGAAAAAACTTATTTTAACCTTATTTTTTATAACGATTACGTTTTTTGTTCATGCTCAAAATGAACAATTAGCGCAAAATTATTTCGATAGAGGCGAGTTTGAAAAAGCATTAATTAGTTATGAAGAATTGCTAAAATCGCAGCCAAATAACTTCAATTATTTTCAAAAAACTGTAGAATGTTACCAACAATTATCACAGTTTGAAAAAGCTGAAAAAGCAATTCAAGACCGATTGGACAAATACAAACAAGGTAATTTTTTGGTAGAATTAGGATATAATTTTCAATTGCAAAAAAATCAAGATAAAGCCAAAAAATACTATGAGCAAGCACTGGATAAAATTCGAAAAAACCCTAATGAAGTTTATCAAATTGCAGCTGTTTTCGAGCGAAAAGCATTAATTGATTATGCTCTTCAATCCTATCAGATTGCCTTGGATTTGGAGCCAAAATACAATTTTAATTTTCAAATGGCGTTGCTTTACGGTCAAAAAGGCGATACTGATATGATGCTTGAAATGTTTTTAACAGAATCTAACAAAAATCCGCAAAATTTGGTAATGATTCAAAATCAATTATCCCGATTTATGACGGAAGATACTGATGTAACATTCAATGAATCTTTAAAAAAAGCACTTTTAATAAGAGTTCAAAAAACACAAGATATTTTTTGGAATGAATATCTGAGTTGGTATTATGTGCAACTTAAAGAATACGGAAAAGCATTTATTCAAGAAAAAGCAATTTATAAACGAAATCCCGAATCGTTTGCTAATATTGTAAATTTAGGTCAAATGGCAATTGAAGAAGGCGATGAAGAATCGGCAATAGAAATACTAAATTTTGTTCTTGAAAACACTAAAGATTTAGATTTGCAGATTAAAGCACATTCGTATTTGATGGAAATGAAAATCAAAAAAGCGCAACCTAAAGATTATCAAGCAATTAATTTAGAATTGGATAATTTAATTAAAGAGTTTGGCGTGAGTCCGTATTCACTTTCATTATTAAAACTTAAGGCTCATTTTGCAACGTTTACTTTAAAAGATCCTGAAAGCGGAAAAACAATTTTGAAAAACGCTCTAGAAATGCCACTTATCAGAGAGCAAATTGCTGATGTGAAAATGGATTTAGCAGATATATTGTTATTTGAAGAAAAATTCAATCAAGCATTAATCTATTATTCTCAAATTGAAAGTGATGGAAATAACAGCCCGATTGGTCAAGAAGCCAATTTAAAAATTGCGAAAACAAGTTATTATAAAGCCGATTTTAAATGGGCAAACCATCAATTGGAAGTACTAAAATCAGCATCAACTCAATTAATTGCAAATGATGCTTTAGATTTGTTTTTATTAATTTCAGACAATACTGTTGAAGATTCTACGCAAGTAGCATTAAAGAAATTCTCAAGAGCTGATTTTCTTTTATTTCAAGATAAAAAACAAGATGCATTAACTGCATTTCAAGCAATTTTAAAAGAAAATAAAGGAGATGCGATTGAACCTGTCACACTTTTAAGAATCGGAAAAATTTATGAAAGTATGGGCGATACCGCATCTGCATTAGCTAATTACAAGCAAATTTTAGACAATTTCAAAGAAAGTATTTACATAGATGAAGCCTTATTTTATTCGGCTGAAATTTACAATCAATTGAATGATTCTGAAAAAGCCAAACCGCTTTATGAAGAAATAATTACCAAGCACGAAGACAGTATTTATTATGTCACGGCACAAAAGAAATACAGAAAACTTCGCGGCGATAAAGAAATTTAAAAACAGAGTCAATTGTAAAAAATTGCTGCCACATTGAGGGCAGTCGAAGTGTTTTAATAGACAAAATATGATAGTATATAACGTAACAATAAACATCCACGAAAGTGTGCACGACCAATGGTTGCGATGGATGCAAGCAAAACACATTAATGATGTTCTCGCAACTGGCAAATTCTCATCGGCACGAATGGTTAAGGTTTTGGTTGAAGAAGAAATGGGCGGAGTAACCTATGCCATTCAATATACAACTGATAGTAAAGCAACATTACAACGTTATTACGACGAAGACGCACCAAGATTAAGAGAAGAAGGACAACAACTTTTTGGGGATAAAATGTTAGCATTTAGAACCGAATTGGAATTGGTTTCGGAGTTTTTTCAAACGAATTAGAATAAAACCTTAGCGACTTAGAGCCTTCGTGGCAAACAACATGGAAAAAGTAAAAGCCAAAAAACACCTCGGACAACATTTCTTAAAAGACGAATCTATCGCCAAAGCAATTGCCGATACGTTGAATCTTGACGGATACAACGATATTTTAGAAATCGGTCCAGGAATGGGAGTTTTAACCAAATATTTATTAGAAAAACCCATCAACACTTATGTAATTGAAATCGATACCGAATCGGTTACTTATTTAGATGAGAATTTCCCGAAATTAAAAGACAAAATCATCTCTAAAGATTTCTTGAGATGGAATCTAAACGAAGTTTTCGAAGGAAAGCAATTCGCCATAATTGGAAATTTTCCGTATAATATTTCTACACAAATTGTATTTCGCACTTTAGAATTCCGCAATCAAATTCCAGAATTTTCAGGAATGTTTCAAAAAGAAGTTGCCGAACGCATTTGCTCCAAAAAAGGAAGTAAAGTTTACGGAATTCTATCGGTTTTAGCACAAGCATTTTACGATGTAGAATATTTATTTACTGTTGATGAAACGGTTTTTATTCCGCCACCAAAAGTGAAATCAGGTGTAATGCGCATGCGTCGAAAAGAAAACTACACTTTGGCTTGCAATGAAAAAATGCTTTACACCGTTGTAAAAATGGCATTTCAACAACGCAGAAAAACTATGCGAAATAGTTTAAAATCATTAAATTTGTCCGATAATTTAAGAGAAGATAAAATTTTCGATCTTCGTCCCGAGCAATTGTCTGTAGAACAGTTCATTGAACTAACCCAAAAAATAGAAGCCAATGCAATTTAAAATCAGCAAAGAACTTTTAGTTCAAATTGAGCAATTAATTCATCAAAAAAACGACCAGGAACTGGAAATTTTGTTGAACGATTTGCACCATGCTGATATTGCTGAAATTTTCGATGAGTTAGAAATCGAAGAAGCAATCTATATTTTCAAAATTTTAGATAGTGAAATCACCGCCGAAATTCTAACCGAATTAGAAGAAGATGTTCGTGAAAAAATCCTTAACGGACTATCGCCAAAAGAAATTGCAGAAGAATTAGACGAACTTGATACCGATGATGCTGCAGATATTATTGCCGAACTTTCGCAAAGCAAAAAAGAAGAAGTAATATCAGAACTTGAAGACGTTGAGCACGCCAAAGATATTGTAGATTTATTGCGCTACAACGAAGATGAAGCCGGTGGATTGATGGGAAAAGAGTTAGTAAAAGTCAATGAAAATTGGAATGTGCTAACTTGCGTAAAAGAAATGCGCCATCAAGCTGAAAACGTAACTCGTGTGCATTCAATATATGTTGTTGATGATGAAAACCGACTTAAAGGCAGACTTTCTCTAAAAGACTTATTGACGACTTCTACCAAAACCATGATTAGTGAAGTTTACATCAAAAAGGTAGATTATGTAAAAGTAAATACACCAAATGTTGAGGTAGCTCGAATCATGCAACGATATGACTTGGAAGCAATTCCAGTAGTTGATGAAATGGGACGATTGGTAGGTCGCGTAACCATTGACGACATTGTTGACGTTATTAAAGAAGAAGCCGACAAAGATTACCAAATGGCAGCAGGTATCACACAAGATGTTGAAGCTGGAGATAGCGTTTTAGAAATGATAAAAGGTCGTTTACCTTGGCTTTTGATTGGAATGGTAATTGAAATTGTAGCTTCTTTTGTTTTAAAAGGAAATGAAGCAGCATATACAAAATATTCAACTCTTATTATTTTTGTTCCACTACTTTCTGCAACTGCTGGAAACATTGGAGTTCAAGCATCTGCAATTGTTGTTCAAGGTTTGGCAAATGGTTCCTTGAAGGAATTTAGTAAAAATTATTTCAAAAAAGAATTAATAGTAGCGATGATTTCTGGAACTATAATATCATTGTTTTTGCTAATTTATCATTCCATAATGTTTCAACAATACCAAGTTGGAATTGCAATTTCAATCTCAATGATTGTAGTAATTTTATTTGCTGCAACTTTAGGAACTTTAGTACCTTTATTTCTTCATAAAAACAAGATTGACCCAGCTATTGCAACTGGACCATTTATTACTACAACTAATGACGTCTTTGGGATTTTATTATATTTTACTATAGCTCGATTAATATTAGGATTTTAGAAACGAATCGTTTGGACTTTATCTACAAGCCATTTTCCCGGCTTACATTCCCAATTTGTCATTGCATAGCTTTATAAATAATAAACAATTATTTTCTAGCAATGCCAAGATTTCCATTTCAGTCGGGGTTAGTTAGTATTTGTCTTTTGTGTTTGTTTCTGTTTTTAAACTAAAACCTATTAAATTCAACTATTGACTTTAAATAAATTAGATTCACCTGCAAGGTTTTTTTTAACCTTGTAGGTTTAATTTTTTTATCAAAACACCTACAAGGTTAAAAAAAACCTTGCAGGATTAAAAAATGTTTATCTTTAACAATCAAAAATAACATTGCGAGCTTTGCGAAAAGCTTTGCGCCTTTGCGGTAAAATGAAAAACATTAAAATCCTCCACATCGACAGCAATCATCCATTATTATGGAACCAACTAGAAAATGCTGGTTTTCAAAATGAAGAAGATTTCACATCCACCAAAGAAGAAATTGAAACCAAAATTCAAAACTATAACGGAATTGTAATTCGAAGCAGATTCAAAATTGATAAATCATTTTTAGATAAAGCTACCAATTTACAATTCATCGCACGTGTTGGTGCCGGATTGGAAAGCATTGATTGCGATTATGCACAAGAAAAAGGAATTCACTTAATTGCAGCGCCAGAAGGAAATCAAAATGCCGTTGGCGAACACGCACTTGGAATGTTATTGTCATTAATGAACAAACTAAATCGTGCTGATAAATTGGTTCGTGAAGGAAAATGGGTTCGCGAAGGCAACCGCGGATTTGAATTAGAAAATAAAACCATCGGAATTATTGGTTACGGAAACATGGGAAAATCATTTGCCAAAAAACTTCGCGGATTTGATGTAGAAGTGCTGTTTTATGATATTCAGGAAAACGTTGGCGATGAAAATGCAACTCAAGTTTCACTTCAAGAATTACAGCAAAAAACAGATGTTTTGAGTTTGCATATTCCGTGGACAGAAGCAACCGATAAATTAATAAATACCAATTTTATAAATGCTTTTGCCAAGTCGTTTTGGTTCATCAACACTTCAAGAGGTAAAAATGTGGTTACTGCCGATTTGGTTGAAGCTTTAAAATCTGGAAAAGTTCTCGGAGCTGGATTAGATGTTTTGGAATATGAAAAATTATCATTTGAAAATCTTTTTTTGTCTTCCCGAGCGCAGTCGAGGGACCAACCAGCTGCATTTCAATATTTACTTGAAGCAGAAAATGTATTGCTAACACCACACATTGCTGGTTGGACCTATGAAAGTCATGAGAAATTAGCCCAAACAATAGTTGATAAAATAATAAAATTCATTCTTAACACGTAACTTTTGTAATAAATAGTGTACTAATTCAATAAATTTTATATTTTAGACAATTCAAAACAAAATACTAACCAAAATAAAATTATTATGGAATCTAATAAAGTAGACATGTTCATGATTGCAAACTCAAAATATTTTGAAGCTCATCATTTGAATTCAGTTAGAGAAAAGCTTCTAAGTTTGGATGACTCTAAATGGCAAAACGTACAAATAATGCAATTTAAAACTCCCGATACGGCTCAACTTTTATCTGTAATGGGTGGTAATTTTGGAATGGATAGATTCTACATTGGTGATACTGGACTTGGAATTGCAAAGTTGTTAACTTGTGGAGGATTTGGAATATGGACTATTATTGATTGGTTTTCTATTTCAAGTGCAGCGCGTGAAAAAAACATGGAGTCTTTTCAAAATTCGCTTTACTAAAGAATGTCTAAATCTAAACTATACAGTGTTTTACTGGTAGTTATTTTTTCTGGATACGCTTACTTTTTTTATTCACTTTTTCATTCAAGTAGCTCTTCAATGAGTTTTTGTATAATAAAAAATGTGACTGGTTATCCTTGTCCTTCGTGCGGTACAACAAGAGCTGTAAAATTACTTTTTCAAGGAGAATTATTGCCATCTTTGCTAATGAATCCTTTTGGAATAATTGTTGCTCTGCTTATGTTGATAATTCCGTTTTGGATTATCTTTGATTTGCTTTTTAAAAAGGAAACTTTTTATAGAAATTACAAAAAAACCGAAACAATCATAAATTACAAGCCATTGGCAATATTTTTGATTGTTTTGGTAATTTTAAATTGGATTTGGAACATTTATAAAGGAATATGATACAAGAAATTACTTTTCCCTACAAACCATCAGATCACGAATCTGAAAAGGCATCCAATAGTTATTTGATGTCTTTAGTTGCTTTAGTAGTAGGTTTACCGTTGCCTATAATCAATCTCTTAGCTACCTTTTTCTTTTTTCTAGGTAATAGAAAAGGAACTTATTTTGTAAGATGGCACTGCATGCAGGCATTGGTTTCGCAAGCAGCATTGTTGTGTATGAATAGTTTTGGATTTTGGTGGACAATTTCTATTATTTTTGGAGATGAACATGTAAGTAATCGCTATTTTGCTTATATATTTACTGCTCTTTTATTCAATATTACAGAATTTGTTTCAACTATTTATTGCGCTGTTCAAACCCGAAAAGGAAAGCACGTACAACAATGGTTTTTCGGAAATATTACTAACTTAATCTGCAAGCCAAATGATAAATAAAACCATTTTTCAAGGACTAATAATTGGTGTGGCATTTTTCGGATTGTGGTTTGGATTAACCCAAGTCAACTTTGTAAAGTTTTTCGAAATTGAAAAGCGAACTACTTCTGCCGAAAATAAAATAGGAGATTTAATTTGGGATGATATTCAACAAACAGGAGAAGTTGTTACCAATGATACTATTGTAAAAACTTTAGATAAGTTAATTAATCCAATTTGTAAAGCTAATGGCATTGAACGTGATTCTTTAAAAATTCATATTTTAAAAAAAGCCGAAATTAATGCTTTTGCATTGCCAAATAATCATTTGGTTGTTTACACAGGATTAATTACAGATTGCAAAAAACAAGAAGCGTTACAAGGAGTTTTAGGTCACGAAATAGCGCATATAGAGAATAATCATGTTATGAAAAAACTTTCTAAAGAAGTAGGATTATCGGTATTACTTGCTGCTGCAAGTGGCGGAAAAGGTGGTCAGATTGTGAAAGAAGTATTCAAAACGTTATCTTCAACTGCATATGATAGAGCTTTAGAAAAAGAAGCAGATATGCAAAGTGTAAAGTATTTGCTTAAAGCAGATATTAATCCAGAGCCAATGGCTGATTTTATGTATGAATTAGCTCAAAAGCACGATATTCCATCAGGTTTCGGTTGGATTTCAACGCATCCAGAATCAGAAGAGCGTGCAAAATATATTTTAGATTATTTAAAAGGTAAAAAATTCCAAAAGAAGCAAATTCTCACCCAAAAAGAATGGGATGATTATAAAAAGCAGGTTGAGAATTATTAGCGAGCATTTCGACAAGCTCAGTGTTAGCAGACATTTTTAATCAGAACTATGAATAAAATACTACTTTTTTTGTTTTTGTACGCAAATATTGTATTTGGGCAAACGTTAGATACTATCAAGAAAATAGAAATCTATTATGGAATTGGCGCACAGTGTTTTCCTAAAGATGGAATTTATGCAAAATCAGAAAAATTTACTTTTGAAAAAAACAATGACGGCAATTTTGAATTGGTTACGCTTCATAAAGTTTGGCACATTTCAGAACAAAACGCAACAGTTTTTAGCAAAGATTCTTCTGTAACAAACATTAACAAAAAATGCGATTCAAAAGTATTATCAGACTTAATAATAAGTCTAAACACTGACAAGCAGAATTTTTCTTATAACTTTCTAAGTTCAAAAATTAATAAGCCAACAACTCACAGAATTAAGAAATTAGCTAAAGAATTAGATCGCTCGTATGCGATTGAATGTGATGGATTATTTGATTGCGAATATAGAAATGAGACAATTGATTCTATAAAAAAATTCGTCCATTTCAACAATTTTGTTGATAAGATGAATCTAACAAATCATCCAATGTTGCATATTGGTTATCAAAATTTAGCTAGAATTACCATCACCTCTCAAAATAATGTTATATCTTATAATTTTTCGTTTGTCAACAATGTGATTGGTCAACCAATAGAAAAAACCTATAACCAAAAATATATTTTAAGTTCAATATCTGTCAATCTTATAGCAAATGAAAAAATAAGAGAATTAATTCCTAAAAATACTATCACCTACGACGCTTTTGATTTTAATAAAATAACAAATGAATATATACGCTGGTACCTAGAGAATTGAAAACGTCTGCTAACATAGGTTTCACGAGATTGCGGATAAATTGCTAAAAATTATGTTTATCTTTTCGCAAGAAATTAAGTAGTAATAGAAAATACGCGGTTACAAAGTCCGCAACATCGTGAAGCCGAGAAACGTGATAATGTGCTACTAATTGATAGTAGTATAAAATTCATATAATCTACTACAAAAAACAATCCTGAAAACGACTGTCAGTCTGAGCTTGTCGAAGACTTTTTTAAGTGAGCACTTCGATAGGCTAAGTATGACAATGTGCTACTAATTGATAGTAGTATAAAATTCATATAATCTACTACAAAAAACAATTCTGAAAACGACTGTCAGTCTGAGCTTGTCGAAGACTTTTTTAAGCGAGCACTTCGATAGGCTAAGTATGACAACGTGCTACTAATTGATAGTAGTATAAAAGTCATATAATCTATTACAAAAAACAATTCTGAAAACAACTGTCAGTCTGAGCTTGTCGAAGACTTTTTTAAGCGAGCACTTCGACAAGCTCAGTGTGACAATGTGCTACTAATTGATAGTAGTATAAAAGTCATATAATCTACTACAAAAAACAATTCTGAAAACAACTGTCAGTCTGAGACTGTCGAAGACTTTTATGGTTGAGGTTTTCCAAATTCTGTATAATTTTTAGAAAATAAAACAAGTTTATCCCAATCTTCAGCAATTAATGCTTCTTTTTTTATTCTTGTCCAACCTTTAATTTTCTTTTCGATAGCAATCGCATCTAATACATCATTAAATGTTTCAAACCACATTAATTCAATAGGTCTTTTATCGAAAGTATAACAATCTTTATTTCTTCCAGAATGATGTTCTTGAAGTCTTCTTTCGAGATTATTTGTAAATCCTGTATAATAAGAATTATCACTACATTTTAATATGTAAACAAAATAAGATTTCATGTTATTAATTTAAGAGCACTTCGACAAGCTCAGTGTGACAACGTGCTACTAATTGATAGTAGTATAAAATTCATATAATCTACTACAAAAAACAATTCTGAAAACAAATGTGAGTCTGAGCTTGTCGAAGACTTTTTTAAGCGAGCACTTCGACAAGCTCAGTATGACAATGTGCTACTAATTGATAGTAGTATAAAATTCATATAATCTACTACAAAAAACAATTCTGAAAACAACTGTCAGTCTGAGACTGTCGAAGACTTTTATGGTTGAGGTTTTCCAAATTCTGTATAATTTTTAGAAAATAAAACAAGTTTATCCCAATCTTCAGCAATTAATGCTTCTTTTTTTATTCTTGTCCAACCTTTAATTTTCTTTTCGATAGCAATCGCATCTAATACATCATTAAATGTTTCAAACCACATTAATTCAATAGGTCTTTTATCGAAAGTATAACAATCTTTATTTCTTCCAGAATGATGTTCTTGAAGTCTTCTTTCGAGATTATTTGTAAATCCTGTATAATAAGAATTATCACTACATTTTAATATGTAAACAAAATAAGATTTCATGTTATTAATTTAAGAGCACTTCGACAAGCTCAGTGTGACAACGTGCTACTAATTGATAGTAGTATAAAATTCATATAATCTATTACAAAAAACAATTCTGAAAACAACTGTCAGTCTGAGCCAGTCGAAGACCTATTTCTCACCCAACTTACGCTCCAATTCAGCTTGAAATTCTTCCATAACAGGTTTCATTGTGCTTTCAGGAATATCCGCAATTCGAATATACATTAAGCCATCAATAGCATTGTTGAATAACGGATCAACATTAAAAGCAACAAGTCGGGCATTTTGTTTGATGTATTTTTTAATAAGAACAGGTAAACGAAGATTTCCGGGTTCTAATTCATCAATTATTTTATCAAATTTGTTCAAATCGGCTTCAGCTTCATCAAAAATAAAATCTTTGTCAGCATCTTTTAGTTTGACTTTGAATTCTTTTTTTGGATGCACATATTGCGCAATGTAAGGATCGTAATAATTGGATTTCATGAATTCAATCATTAGCGATTTAGAAAAATCGGTAAATTGATTACTAATACTTACTCCGCCAAGTAAATACTTATGTTCAGGATAACGTAAAGTAGTGTGAATAATTCCACGCCAAAGTAAAAACAAAGGCATTGGTTTTTGTTGGTAATCTTTAATGATAAAAGCGCGACCCATTTCGATAGAATTGTGCATCATCTCATGCAATTCACTTTCAAAACGAAATAAATCATTAAGGTAAAATCCATCCATGCCATATTTTGGATAAATCTCTGAACCCAATCCCATTCGGTAAGCTCCAGCAATTTGCTTGGTTTCATCGTCCCAAAGAAACATGTGATGGTAATATTGATCGTATTTGTCTAAATCTATAGATTCATTAGTGCCTTCACCAACTTCTCTAAAAGTCACTTCACGCAAACGGCCAATTTCATGTAATACATTTGGAATTTTAATCGCCTCAGTAAAAAAAACTTCATAATTTTTGCTCTGTAATAATCGGCAATCAGTATCTCTTAGTTTATTAACCTCAACAATCATTTTCTCTTGATTGGCAGGCGTAACAATTTTTTTAGGACTTTTAGTTGCTTTTAAATTAGGAAAGTTAGAAACATTAATCAGTTTGTTTTCATTATTAAAAGAATTCGCCAACATGTAGGTTTTTTTCCTTAAAAATTCTGAATAGTCTTCAATTGATTCATGTTCATTTTGTTCAGCAATAGAAATTGCTTTGCCAATTCGAACCTTAATTATTCGATCTTTTTGAGTCAATAATTCCGATGGTAATTTAGCAGTTCGCAAAGTGTCATTTATTTTAGAAAGTAAGTAAAACAAACGACTGTTTTTAGCATGAAAATAAATTGGAACTACAGGAACTTGAGCTTTTCTTATTACTTTAATAGCACCTTCCTCCCAAGTTTTGTCAACTACTAGTTTGCCGTCTTTGTAGGTAGATACTTCTCCTGCAGGAAACATTCCTAAAGGTTTTCCGTCACTTAAATGGCGTAAAGTTTCTTTTATTCCAATCACACTTGACTTGGCGTCTTTGTGATTTTCAAATGGATTCACCGGCATAATATAAGGCTTCATAGGTTCAATTCTATGAAGAAGAAAATTAGCAATAATCTTAAAATTAGGTTCTCTTTCAAGCATTAATTTCAATAACAAAATTCCGTCAATTCCTCCAAGCGGATGATTGGAAATTGTAATATAAGCGCCATCTTTAGGTAATCGTTTTAAATCTTCTTCGGGTATTTCAAACTTAATTTGAAACTCATCCAAAATAGCATTTAAGAACTCAACATCTTTTAAATGTTTGTTTCGGTCATAAATTTTATTAAGTGTAGATATTTTAAGAACTTTCATGAGTAACCATCCAGAAAAAGTTCCGAATACACCGTATTTATCAGCATTTATTGCTTTTGCAACTTCTTTTGCAGTTACTAAACCCATTTATTTTTTGTTTTTGAGCGAGTAACAAAGATACTAATTCTTACGAATTTACCTCTAAAAAATGACGAAATCGAATGTGTTGTTAAACATTTATTATAATTACTGGCTTAGGTTTTGATTTTGAGTCATTTTAACTATTTTTGAAAAACTATAAAAACTAACTATGAGAATCATATCCTACAATGTAAATGGTATTCGTGCAGCAATTACTAAAGGGTTTTTAGATTGGTTGCAACAAGCCAATCCCGATGTTATTTGTCTTCAAGAAATTAAAGCTACGGAAGATCAAATTCCAACTCAAGATATCACAGCAGCAGGTTATCCGTATCAATATTATTTTTCGGCTAACAAAAAAGGATATTCTGGTGTTGCAATTTTGTCTAAAATCGAACCCCAAAAAATAGTTTATGGAACTGGAATAGCACACATGGATTTTGAAGGAAGAAATATTCGTGCCGATTTTGATTCTATTTCAGTTATGAGTTTGTATTTGCCATCGGGAACTAATTTTGATCGATTGGACCATAAATTTAAATATATGGATGATTTTCAAAATTATGTAAACGCTTTAAAAAATGAAATTCCGAATTTGGTAATTTGTGGCGATTACAACATTTGTCACGAAGCAATCGATATTCATGATCCAATTAGAAATAAAACTGTTTCGGGATTTTTACCCGAAGAACGCTCTTGGTTGGATGGTTTTATGAAATCAGGTTTTATTGATAGTTTTCGTCATTTTAATAAAGAACCGCACAATTATTCTTGGTGGAGTTACCGAGCTGGAGCACGCGGAAACAATAAAGG
The DNA here is from genome assembly GCF_028867965.1 of Flavobacterium sp. SUN046. Taxonomy (GTDB): domain Bacteria; phylum Bacteroidota; class Bacteroidia; order Flavobacteriales; family Flavobacteriaceae; genus Flavobacterium. The sequence goes on along the minus strand of NZ_JAPQNT010000001.1, from coordinate 374,883 downwards.
TTGGCGAATAGATTATAATTTAGTATCTGAAAACTTAAAAGACAGAATGACTAGAGCGGTAATTTTGCCTGAAGCTAAACATTCGGATCATTGCCCAATTGTGGTTGAAATTGATTAGTGTTTTTTGTTAATAACAATGTCAATAACACTATTTTTTAATAGATAAACTACCATTTTGATGGTTTAATTTTGGGTCAATTCCATAAATATAAAAAAATGATTAAAAAGATTTCCCTAGGATTATTAGTATTGGCACTTTCTTCATCTTGTGTTTCTAAAAAAATATACAATGATTTAGAAAATAAATTTGCCGATTTAAAAAAAGAAAACCGAAAGTTGGCTGATGACAATGAAGGCTTGAATAAAACTAAAAATCAATTAGAACTTGATGGTGCTAAATTGAAAGCCGATTATGATAAATTAAAAGCGGAACATGATAAACTTGTTGCTGATTATGCAGCTAAAGATAAAAGTTTTAAAACACTTCAAGCTTCATACAATGCTTTAGAAAAAGACAGTAACGATGCATTAACTTCGAACATTAATAAAAATCGTGAATTATTAGCACAATTAGAAGCCAAAGAAAAATCGCTAGCTGCTGAACAAGACCGATTGAATAAATTGAAAGCCGATTTAGATGCAAGTTCAAAACGATTAAGCGAATTAGAATCTTATATTGCTGCTAAAGATGCCAGCATGAAAAAGTTAAAAGAAACCTTGATGAAATCGCTAAAAGCGTTCGACGGCAAAGGATTAACAGTTCATGAAAAAGACGGAAAAGTTTATGTTTCTATGGAAAACAAATTGTTGTTTCAAACAGGAAGTTGGGCCGTAGGAGCAGAAGGAAAAACCGCTGTTGTTGAGGTTGGAAAAGTTTTAGCACAAAATCCAGATTTATCAGTACTAATTGAAGGTCATACTGATGACGATAAAATTATGGGTAATCTTGGTGGCGGAATTGAAAGTAACTGGGATTTATCTACTAAAAGGGCTACTGCAATTGTAAATATTCTTTCAGAAAACAAAGGCGTAAATAAACAAAATTTAACCGCTGCTGGTCGTGGAGAATTTGCACCATTAATGAGCAATGATACACCAGAAGGCAAAGCTAAAAACCGAAGAATAGAAATTATTTTGACTCCGAAATTAGATGAAATTTCTAAGATGTTGAATGATTTGTAGATAGAGATACTGAGGTTTTAAGTTAGCATACATTTTTTGAATACATGACAATGAAAAAACTTCTCTTTTATTTCATCTTTTGTACAACAATTAGTTCTGGACAAACCCTTGATACAATAAAAAAAATTGAGATTTTTTATGGTTATGGAAATCAGTGTTTTCCCCAAAACGGTATTTATTCTAGGTCAGAATTATTTACTTTAGAGAAATCTGAATCCGAAACTTTCTTTTTATTAAAGTATAAAAAATTTTGGTCAAAATCACGAAAAAAAGCAACAATATTTAGTCAAGATTCATTAGTAAAGAAACGTAATAAAGAAATTGATTCAAACCTTATTACTGATTTAATAGTTAATGTAAATTCAAATAAGGAAAATTTCTCTTTTGAATTTCTAAAGTCAAGATTAAATATGCCAACCAAAAGACAAATAAAAAAATTGGCTCGAAGAATTGGCTTGAATTATAAGATTGATTGTTACGGACTGTTTGATTGTGAATATAGAAATCATGTAATTGACTCAATAAAACAATTTGATAAATTTGATAAGTTTATTTCATCTTTAAATTTATCATCTAAACAAATGCTAGTTATTGGATATTGGAAAATGGCCAGAATTACTTTATACTCAGAAGAAAATAGTGTTACTTATGAATTTTCATACACTAATAATAAAATAGGACAACCTATTATAAAGTGGTATAATAAAAATTTTATAGTTAGTTATGGTTTTGTAAATTTATTAGCAAACGAAGTTGTTCGTGAAATAATTCCAAAAGAGTCAATTACATTTAAAGCATTCGATTTAAATCGAATTACTGAAGATTATATTTGTTGGTATTTACAAAATCATTAAAAAAAGTAATTAATTAAATTTTTCGGATATTTTAAAACTAAAAACTTCACTTTTTTTAATTCCAATTATATAAAAACCCTAAATACCAAAAGGTTCTAAGCGCAAACTTAGAACCTTTTTCATTGAGTAAAAACTACTAACTCGATACTCAAGTATTATATTTTAAAACATATTATTTCCAACCGCCACCTAAGGCACGGTAAACATTTATCACAGCGTTAAATTGTCGTTTTTTAGCTTCAATTAATTCTAGTTTTGAAGAAAGCGCATCGCGTTGCGTCATTAAAACTTCAAAATAATCTACTTTGCTTGACTTAAATAAATCATTTGAAATTGAAATCGAACTGTTCAGTGCTTGTACTTCTTTGTTTTTTAAATCATACAATTGTTGCAAATTTTTAATGTTTGACAATTCATTGGAAACTTCAACATAACCATTTAAAATTGTTTTTTGATAATTGTACATTGCTTGTACTTGAAATGCTTTTGCTTTATTGAATTCTGCTTTTATGGCATTTCTGTTGATTAATGGCGCTGTTAATTCTCCAAGTAATGAGTAAGCAATCGATTCTGGCGCAGTAAATAAATAAGATGGTTTGAAAGCTTGAAATCCTAATCCGCCAGAAATATTAAATGATGGATAAAATTCGGCTTGTGCAGCTTTAACATCACATTTTGATGCAAATAATTCCAATTCAGCTTGTTTGATATCAGGACGATTCACCAACATTTGTGAAGGAATTCCAGATTGAATTTGTTGAGGCACTTGACTTTCAAAAACTGCTTTATCTCTAACAATTGGTTGCGGAAAACGACCTAATAAAAAGTTGATTTTGTTTTCATTTTCTTTAATTTGTTGTAGAATATCAAACTCTAAACTTTGAGAATTCAATACTTCGGCTTCATATTTTTTTACACCCAATTCACTTACTCTTGCAGCTTCTTTTTGAACTTTTACAATCTCTAAAGCATTTTTTTGTAACTCAATGGTTTCTTTAATTACAACCAATTGATTGTCTAAAGAAAGTAATTCATAGTACGAATTGGCTACTTCGGCAACTAAATTAGTTATCACAAAATTCTTTCCTTCAATAGTCCCAAGATATCTTGACATTGCTGCCTTTTTAGAATTTCTCAGTTTTTTCCAAATATCAACTTCCCAACTGGCATGAATTCCAAGTGCAAAATCATTTAACGATTCGGGAACTTCATGTCCGGGAGTTATTTCTGTAGAAGCATCACCAGCACCAGCACTTGTGTATCGACCAACTTTTTCATTTCCTACAGCTAAACCACCAGAAACAGTTGGCAACAACAATCCTTTTTTCATTCGCACTTCACTTCTTGCAATTTCTATGTCTTGCATAGTCATTTGTAAGTCGATGTTGTTTTTAATTGCAGTATCAATTAAACTGTCTAAATTTTTATCCGGAAAAAAGGCTGACCATTTTAAAGTTGCCGAGTTGACAGTGTCTTTAGAATCGACAAATGCTTCGGGTGTTTTTGGTTTTTCTATATTTTGAACTGGAGCAAGCATCTTACAACTTGCTAAAGTCATTACTAACAATAGAATACCTATTTTGTTATATTTTGATATTAGATTCATTTTAAACTATTGTTATGATTATTTTTTCTTTTTAATCTTTTTTATTTTGAAAATACCTTTTAAATAATTTCTGAAATATTCTGTCAAAGTTCCTTCTTCTTCGCCTTCTACAAGAACATGTTTTTCAGATATTTTAGCAAAAATATAATACAATCCTGGAATGATTATAACTCCAAATATTGTTCCGAAAAGCATTCCTCCAGCGGCAGCCGCACCAATGGTTCGGTTACCAATTGCTCCTGGTCCAGAGGCAACTACTAGCGGAATTAATCCTGCGATAAATGCAAAAGAAGTCATTAAAATAGGGCGTAAACGTGCCGTTGCACCTTCAATAGCCGCTTCTTTTGGAGTTTTTCCAGCAGCATGCCTTTGAACGGCAAATTCTACAATCAATACAGCATTTTTACCCAAGATACCAATTAACATTACCATGGCAATTTGTGCATAAATGTTGTTTTCTAATCCTAATACTTTTAGCAAAAAGAACGCTCCAAAAATACCAACAGGTAACGAAAAAATAATTGGTAACGGCAACATGAAACTTTCATATTGTGCCGATAATACTAAATAAACGAATATTAACGAAATTAAGAAAATATAAATCGCCTGATTTCCTTGTCTAGATTCATCAATTGAGATACCAGCCCATTCAATACCAAATCCTTTAGGCAATGTTTTGGCAGCTACTTCGGTTACCGTTTTAAGAGCTGTTCCACTACTGTAACCAGCTGCTGGACCACCACTTATTTCAGATGCATTGTATAGATTGTGTCTAGTAATTTCTGACAGACCAAATACTTTTTCAACTTTCATGAAAGCACCATAAGGCACCATTTCTCCTTGATCATTTTTAGTATAAAGTTTCAAAATATCATCTGGCATTGCACGATATTGTGGCAATGCTTGAACCATCACTTTATATTGTCTGTCGTATTTAATAAAACTAGTTTCATAATTACTACCAATTAAAGTCGAAAGATTGTCCATTGCATCAGCTATAGAAACACCTTTTTGTTGTGCTTTATCATTATCAACTTTCAACATATATTGCGGAAAACTTGCACTGTAAAAAGTAAATACAGATGAAAGTTCTGGTCTTTTACTCAATTCTTTAACAAAATCTCTAGTAACAGTTTCCATTTTTTTGAAATCACCAGTACCAATTTTGTCAACCACACGAAGTTCAAATCCTCCAGCGGCACCATAACCAGGGACTGCAGGCGGTGGAAAAAATTCGATTGTTGCGCCTTTAATATTTTTGGCTTTTTCCTCCAATTCGTCCATTACTTCTTGTGAAGTGTGTTTTCTTTCATCCCAATTTTTAAGATTTACAAGGCAACTTCCGGTATTAGAACCAGTTCCTTCAGATAGAATCTCATAACCAGACATCGTTGAAACCGATTTAACTTCGTCCATTTTAGTAGCAATTCTTTGCAATTCATCTGCAATTTCATCGGTTCTTTCTAACGTAGAACCTGGCGGTGTTTGAATAATAGCATAGAAAAGTCCTTGATCTTCATTAGGTATAAATCCAGACGGAACAGTAGAACTTATTCCCCAAGTTCCTAAACAAAATGCTAAAAGAACCAATAAAGTAATTACTCTTCTGTTTACAATAATGCTAACTATTTTTTGATACTTATCTTGTAAACTATTGAACCAATTATTAAATCCGGCTAATAATTTATTTAAAATAGTTTTCTTTTTCTCTTTGCCATGATTGTTTTTTAACATCATTGCACACAAAGCAGGTGTGAAAGTAAGTGCAACAATTCCTGATAAGATAATTGCAGTAGCCATTGTTACAGAGAATTGTCTGTAAAATATACCAACTGGTCCAGACATAAACGATACTGGAATAAATACAGCTGCCATTACTAACGTGATTGCTATAATTGCTCCACCAATATCTTTCATTGCAAGTTTTGTAGCTTCCAACGGACTGACGTGAAATTCTTCCATCTTGGCGTGTACAGCCTCGACGACGACTATGGCATCATCAACCACAATCCCAATCGCTAAAACTAACGCAAAAAGTGTGATTAAGTTAACTGTAATTCCGAATAATTGCATGAAAAAGAACGTACCAATTAACGAAACCGGAACGGCAATAGCTGGAATTAAAGTAGAACGAAAATCGCCTAAGAAAATAAATACAACTAAAGAAACTAGTAAAAAGGCTTCGACTAAGGTGTGAATTACTTTTTCTATAGAAGCATCCAAAAATTTAGATACATCATAACCAATTTCGTAGTCCATTCCTTTAGGAAAAGATTCAGCTTTAATTTCTTCTAATTTCTTTTTTACATTTTCAATTACTTTACTGGCATTACTTCCGTAAGATTGTTTGATTACAATTGCCGCAGACGGTTTTCCGTTTAATTTAGAATATAAATTGTAATAAGCATTTCCGAATTCAATTTGAGCTACATCTTTTAATCGAAGTAATTCTCCGTTTGAATTGGAACGAATTACAATGTTTTCATATTGTTCTTTAGTGGTATAACGACCTGGATATTTTAAAACATATTCAAACGCTTGCGATTTTTTCCCAGAACTTTCACCTAATCGTCCAGGCGATGCTTCAAAACTTTGGTCGTCAAGAGCTTTCATTACTTCTTCTGATGAAACTTTGTAAGCCAACATTCTGTCAGGTTTTAACCAAACACGCATAGAATATTCTCTGTCTCCAAGCACATCGGCAAACCCAACTCCGTCAACACGTTTCAATTCAGAAAGCATATTTATGTCGGCGTAATTGTAAAGAAAATTCACATCTAAGTTAGGATCTTTACTGTATAAATTAATGTATAACAACATGTTAGATTCTTCACGAGTAATCTTAACACCTTCACGAACCACAATTGGAGGAAGTTTATTAACAACAGCAGCCACACGGTTTTGAACGTTAACTGCTGCAATATTAGGATCTGTTCCCAATTCAAATACTACTTGAATAGAGGCTTCACCATCATTTCCAGCATCAGATGCAATGTATTTCATTCCAGGAATACCATTAATGGCTCTTTCTAATGGAATTACTACCGATTTAATCATTAATTCTCCGTTCGCACCAGGATATTCGGCAACAATATTAACTTTTGGAGGTGATATCGATGGAAATTGTGTAATAGGTAATTGCACCAATGCCAAGCCACCTAAAAACACAATTATAAGTGAGATAACAATAGAAAGAACTGGTCTTTGTATGAATTTATTAAACATAATACTTTCTTTAAATGATTAAATTTCTATTGTTTGATTAATTCTAAAGTGTTGAAAATTTCATTAGCCGAAACTACTTTTGGTTTGATTTTTTCGTCTTCTTTAACCGTTTGAATTCCATCTACAAGAATTTTATCGTTAGCCGAAAGTCCTGATTGAATGATATAAACATTCGATAACCTTTGTTTTACAACAATATTTCTTGAGTGAACAACATTGTCTTTGTCCATTACGTAAACATAAATTTTGTCTTGAATTTCAAAAGTTGCTTTTTGTGGAATCATCAAAGCATTTTTTAACGGAACCGTTAATTGCACTTTTCCAGTTTCACCATTTTTTAAAAGTAATTCACTATTTGGAAATTTTGCTCTAAAAGCTATGTTTCCAGTTTCATTATCAAATTCACTTTCAATAGTTTCAATTCTTCCTTGATGGTTAAACTTGTCTCCATTAGAAAGTAACAAACCTGCATTATTATTGATATCGTTTTTAGCCCTAGCTTTATAATCTAAATATTCAACTTCTGACATATTGAAATAAGCATAAATTTCTTTGTTGTTAGAAATTTTAGTTAAAACGGTTCCTTCATCAATTGAGCTTCCTTTTTTAAATAAAATTCTATCAATAGTTCCGTCAAATGGAGCCGTTATTTTAGTAAAAGATAAATGTGTTTGCGCCATAGCTAAATCAGCATTTGCGCCATCAAGTTTAGCTTTAGACATTGCCAATTCCGATTTAGAAACAATATTTTTATCAGCTAAAGTTTTGGTGTTTTGAAATTCTATTTCTGCAACTCTTGCATCTGCTTTGGCTTTTAAATAATCTGCTTGATACAAATTAGGCATTATGCTAAATAATAATTGTCCTGATTTAACCGATTGACCTTCATCAACATGCAATGTTTCAAGATATCCTTTTTCTTGTGCTCTAATTTCAACATTTTGCAACGATTGAATTTGTGCAATATATTCTTTTGTAAAAGTGGTGTCTTTTATAACCGGATTTGTAACGGTGTATTCCGCAATTTCAGTTTCTTCTTTTTTCTTATTCGTGCAACTTGTTAAGTAAGTTAAGGCACATAAACTTAGTAGGAATGCAGTTTTTTTCATGGGTTTACTATTTAAGATTGTAATCATAAACGAGTGGTTTGATGATTTTAACACTGCAAAAGTGCAAACCCAATCTTAAAATTGCGTTTAAAATGACCTTAAAAAAAACTTAAATCGAAAAAGTTACCTTGAATTCATTGGTGTTTTCATTGGGCGAATTGTAAGTAATAGTTGCATTGTGATAATCTAAAATGCGTTTTACAATTGGCAATCCTAAACCCGAGCCTTGAATGTGAATTGAGTTTTCACCACGAGTAAATGGCTCGAAAATCTTATTTAATTCGGTATTTGTTATTGTTTTTCCTTGATTTTGTATTAAAACAATAATCTGTTGTTGCTCGGTTTGATTAATAACAACACTTGCTTTATTGTTGGAAGAATAAAGATAGGCATTTTTCAATAAATTAGTAAATGCAATTTTCAATAGTGATTTGGAACCCAAAACTTCCATCGGATTTTCAATTTCATCAGCAATTTGAATATCAAAATCTAAATTAAAATTAGTATTGATTTTTTTTACTTGTTCATAGGTATCGAATATTACTTCGTCAATTCTAATTTTTTTGAATTTTTTACCCATTTCTTCCTTATTTACTTTGGCTAAAAGAAGCAATGAATTAATTAAATCGGCAATTTGATGCACATCGTTATTGATACTTTTCAGATATTCTAGAGTAGTCTCTGAATGTTTTTGAGTATTGATGAGGTTTTCCAACTGAAAAGATATTCGCGTAAGCGGTGTGTACAACTCATGAGAAGCGTTGGAAGTAAATTCTTTTTGGGTAGCAAATGCATTTTCCAATCGATCCAACATTTGATTGAACGCTTTGGTTAATAAATTTATTTCGTCATTATTTTCATTTTCTGCCAAATGCTCATTTAGTTGATTGGCTGAAATTGAAGTTATTTTCTTTTCAAATGTATCTAACGGAGAAAGTTGTTTTTTGATAAATAAATAGGTAAAAACCCAAACTAATAAGATGCTTACAAAAAAAGTGATGATTAACGAGTACATCAAATATTCCATTTTAGAATAACCATATTTATCTTCGGCAGTGATAAGAACATAATAATTTCCTTGTTCAAATGTGAAGTTGATGCCAACTAAATCACGCTCATTATCTGACTTAAAAAATGATTTTACAGTGCTTAATCGCTTTAAATCATTTGGAGTCCATTTAATTTCGGCATCACCAACACTACTGTAAATTAATGTAAAATCATCATTAAAAACTAGTGTTTTTTCGTTGTAAAAATTATTAATAGAATTTTCATCAATCAACTTTATTAATTTTTTGTCTACTTTTTTTACATCAAGAAGCAACTTTGTTGTGGTCAATGCTTTTTCTTCAAGACGCTGTTTGAATTCTTCTTTTCTAAAAGATGAAAACCTCAAATAAATGAAAATCGATGCCAATCCAAATAATATTGAAAAGGCAATTGAAACATTTACTGCTATTTTTCTTTTTAGTGTCACTCGTCTCCAGTTTTTATGTAATATCCGTAACCAGGCCGCGTAAGAATTAATTTTTCTTCGTGATTTTTATCGATTTTCTTTCTTAAAAAATTGATGTAAACTTCTATTGTATTCAAATTACTGTCAAAGTGAACATCCCAAATTTGCTCAGAAATTGCTTGTTTTGATAAAACGCGTCCGTGAGCTTTGGCTAAAATTAATAACAATTGATATTCTTTAGGCGTAAGTTCAATTGCAACGCCATTTCGCTTAACTTTTAAATCTTGAGTATCAATTTCTAAATCTTTAATTGTGATGATATCTTTCTTTTCTTGTGGAACGTTACTGCGTCTTAAAAGTGCTAAAATTCTAATATAGAGTTCGTCAAAATGAAATGGTTTTACCAAATAATCATCGGCGCCAATGGTAAAAGCATCCATTTTATCTTGAATATCACGATAAGCAGTTAGCATTAAAATTGGTGTTGATTTATCATTTTCTCTTATTTGTTTACAAACGTCTAATCCGTTTAATTTGGGCACATTAATATCTAAAAGATAAATATCATACGCTTCTAATTTTTGCTGACGAAAGAAAATTTCACCATCAAATACAGCATCACATTCGATTTTCATCGATTTAAGAAAACTAATAACTTCTTTAGAAAGTATTGGATCGTCTTCAAGTAATAATGCTTTCATGAATTTGATTAAATTTAGAGTAAAGGTAAAAGTTTATTTATTGAAATTTAACATTTTTATTTTGTTTAACAAATGTTATTAATTGATTTAATTTTTGAAAATGTACTTTTGTAATTCCAAAAATTCAATTTTAAAGATTATGAATTACACCACACTTCCAAATACCGATATAAAAATAAGTACAATTTGCCTTGGCACAATGACTTTTGGTAATCAAAATACTGAAACCGAATCGCATTCACAACTGGATTATGCCATCGAACGCGGAATAAATTTTATTGATACTGCCGAAATGTATCCTATTGGCGGAAATGCTCAAATTGTTGGAAGTACCGAAAAACATATTGGAAGTTGGATTAATAAAATTGGGACAACCCAACGCGAAAAATTAGTTATTGCAACTAAAATTGCTGGACCTAATCGCGGTATGGAATACATTCGTCAGCCATTAGATTTTTCTAAAAAAAGTATTCATGAAGCAGTAGAATTAAGTTTAAAAAACTTGCAAACTGATTATATAGATTTGTATCAAATGCATTGGCCAGAACGCATCATGAACATGTTCGGGCAACGCGGATTGAATAAAATTGATACCAATTGGCAAGAAAATTTTAGTGAAGTTTTGTCGGTTTATGACGGATTAATTAAAGAAGGAAAAATAAAACACATCGGAGTTTCTAACGAAAATCCGTATGGAGTAATGAAGTTTTTGCAAGCAAGCGAAAAACATAATTTGCCTAGAATTGCTACAATTCAAAATCCGTTTTCGTTATTAAATCGACTTTTTGAAGTGGGTTTGTCTGAAATTTGTTTGAGAGAAAATGTTTGTTTATTGGCGTATTCACCATTAGCATTTGGGTTTTTAACTGGAAAATATTTGAATGGTTTTCCTGAAAATTCGCGAATGAAATTGTTTCCAAATTTTACACGTTATACTAATGAAAACAGCCACAAAGCAACCAAATTATACAAAGATTTAGCCGAAGCCAATGGTTTAACACTAATTCAAATGGCTGAAGCTTTTGTAAACCAACAAAGTTTTGTTACATCAACTATTATTGGAGCTACAACATTGCAGCAATTGAAAGAAAACATTGATGCGTTTGATGTAGTTTTATCGGAGGAATTGTTATTAGAAATCAATAAAATTCAAGAATTACATCCAAATCCGGCGCCTTAATTATAGATAGCAGGTTGCAGATTTCAGGTTTGTAGAATGATTACAACTTTATATGAATGGCTTGTAGCGTTTCATTTCCAATAACACTCGCTTTGTGACCGTGAATTTTATTATCAAATATTATATTTTCTAGTAAATTGTCTTGAGCAATAAAACAATCGCCTGCATTGAAAATTTCATAATCACCGTTTTGCAATTCAATTTTTAAACTTCCTTTTTGAATAATGATAAAAGTTGCATCACCAGCCAAATGAAAATCGGTTGTATAACCAACATCACTTTTTCGAATTCTGAAATTCTTGGAAGTAATTTGATGCGATAAAAATAATCCACCACGTTGTTCAACTTCAAAATCAATTTCTATAAATACTGAAATACCATTTTCATTAGTTGAAATTGATGGAATTTTAAATGGTTTATTCATGCTAAATTATTCGATAATTAATTTATCAGTATAACTACTTCCACTTGTTGTAGTGATAGAAATTAAATAAATTCCTTTAGAAAGTGAATTTGTTGTGATTGTGTTTTCGGTTACATTATTTAATTTTTTATCAATTAATAATTTTCCGGTTAAATCAAACAATTCGAGTTGCGTTGCCAAATTATTAGGATTACTTTTTATGGTGAAACTTGTTTTTGCAGGATTCGGATAAATAGAAAATCCATTGCTGTTAAATTCAGAAGTACTAAGTGAAGAATCAATTATTTTATAAACTATTCCGCTAGAAACTCCAGCCAAATACAATTCGCCATTACTATCTTGACCAAAAGTCACAAAATTATTTCCTGAGAACGCCGAAGTTGTAGTAATCACTCCAGCACTATTTACGGTTCTTATTTTGTCATCACAATAATCGGTAAAAAAATACTTATTTTGAAAATTTGGATACGTTGTTCCGGTGTAAAAATAGCCGCCTGTTATAGAACATGAACCGCCAGAATGGGTGTATTGCGCAAACGGAAATACCATTGTACTTGAAGCAGCACAACCTGAAGTATTGTAGGAAGAATTTCCTTCATAGCAACGCCATCCAAAATTCAGTGCAGTAGGTAACGGATTTACAATTTTGTCAATTTCTTCAACTGTGCCTTGACCAACATCGGCAATCCATAAATCTCCATTCAGTCTGTTAAAAGAAAATTTCCAAGGATTTCGCAAACCTCTAGCCCAAATTTCTTCTTTTCCAGGTTGGCTCACATAAGGATTAGTTGGTGGAAATCCGTAATTCAAACTTCCAGCAATTGTATTCACATCTATTCGGAGCATTTTTCCTAAATAAACGCGTGTTGGCTCAGTAGTATTTACGGTTAAATTTTGAGAATATCCGTTTGGATCACCAGCACTTCCGCCATCGCCCATACCAATATATAAATAACCATCGGGACCAAATTTTAAACATCCGCCATTATGATTGCTGTAAGGTTGTGAAATTGTCATTAAAATTGTTCCAGTTGAATTGGCTATATTGGCATTTGCTGAAACACCATATCGTGCAATTACGGTGTTTCCTGAAAGATTGGTGTAGTTTACATAAAACAAACCATTGGTAGCGTAATTAGGATGAAATGCCAATCCTAATAATCCTCGTTCGCCATCTAGAACCGTTAGTGCTGATAAATTTAAAAAAGGAGTTGCATTAATCGTTCCATCTGAATTCAATATTTTTATCAATCCACCTTGTTCTACTACAAATAGTCTTGTGTCTCCAGCATTAGCAATATCAACTGGTGATGAAAAACCTGTTGCAAACGATTGGAGCGCTATTGTTTGAGAAAATCCTAAAAACACATTTAAGACGATTCCTAAGAGTATTGCTTTTTTCATAGTAAAAATAGTTTGTTGAGGTAAATTTAAGAAAATTAATTTTCAAAACCTATTCATTTTTAATTAGTTAGATAAAAATTTTACAAACATAAATATGAAAAGCGCAAAGGTTTTTAAGTCCTTGCGCTTTTCTCCTGCTTGAGTTAGTTGTATTATAAATTATCAATCACTTTGTCTTTTGGATATTTTACTTTATAACTGATTCTGATTTTCTTGGTTTCGTTGGCGGCGAGTTTTAGTTTCCAAGTCATAATTCCTGTTTCGGTGTTTACTTGTGCTTTTCCGTCGTCCAATAATTCTATGGTAATTTCTTTATCAGTACTCAACGGATATTGATCTTTTAGCAACATATCAACATCTTCTTTTTTATTGTTTCTAATCGTTATGTCATAAGTAAACGTCTGTTCTTTGTAAGATGACAAGAATTTAGTGCCCGATTTATCAACTACTTTTTCACGTTTGATATTGATTTTTTTATCTCTTCCCATACTTAAGTTTAAAGTATCAGCAGTTTGATTTGGATTGATGTTGGTTTTACCGACATACATTCCTTCAAAAATAATATTGGCTTCACCAGGCAACAAATTGTATTTAGAATAATCGTTAATTTCTGCTAATAAAAAGGCTTCTTTATCAACTCTTGGAGCAGCATAATATTTGTAAGTTGCAGGTAATTTTATTTCTTTCAACGCTACCGAATGTGCTTTTCCGTTGGATAAAATATCATACGGAATGTCGATATCGAAGGAAACGTTTAGTTGGTTTTCGTTGATTTCGGTGAAATTTCCAATATTTTCATAAAGTCCTCTACCCATAATTTTTCCATTTGGCAGTGTGTCAAATCTTGTACTTTGTTTATCTCCATCTCTATAATCTGAATCTAATCCTTTAAATTTTTTAGATAATGATTGAATTACATTTACTTTTTCATACACATTTCCACTAAGATAACCAGAACCACTTACTTCTTCATAATCAATATTTTCTTGATACCTCAAAAACCAAGAACTCAATATAGGTTGTTGATTACTTTGATTCGGGTTTCCACTAGATAAAGTTAGTTTTACTTTTTTCCAATCAATTCCGGTGTTTTGAGAAACTTGTGCTTTGTAAACCATATTGATTGGTTCTTTCACATTATCAACTCTCAATTCGTAAAACGGATTCCATGTTGCAGAATTAGTAATGTAATTAATGTCAAGATTAACATTTCCTGCAATTTCATTCATCACATTTACTATCAATTTACCTGTTGATGATTTTTCTTCTTTTTGGGTATTGATTTCTAATTTGTTATTTAATGCAGCCAAGCGTTTGTTCCAATTGGCTTCTTTTTCTTGAAGTGCTACAATGTCATTGTCTAATTCGGTTCTTTTGGCTTTGTAATAGTCTACCAATTTCATTAATTCGGTAACACTTAAACCAGAATTTGCTCCGCCAACCGATTGATTTTGATCTAAAAGTGCAATTGTTTGTTGGTTGGAATAGGTTTGAATCTGAATTTTTTTAATCTCTTTTTGAACCAAAGTAATACTATCACGAACTTTCTTAATAGCTGGATTGTTCTCGTCAATTTCATATTCAGAAATGTAATTGTTGGTAAATTGCACCGATAAAACCGTCACCGAATTGGGTGCACCAATTTGAACCGTACTTTCGTTCAAATAATTAGCTACATTTTTTATGACAATTTCGCTCGTTCCCACAGGAAGATTAACGGAAGTTGTTTGCTGTAATTCGGCAGCATTGAAATAAACTGTTGCGGCTTTGACTTTAGCAGTTGTGAAAATTGGTTTTTGAGCAAATGCTATTGCCGAAATTAAAAGCGTGAATAAGGTTAGTTTTTTCATAAGTTTTACTTTCTCATTTTAGTATAATAATCATTCATTTGTTCGATTTCTTCAATCCAAAGTTTGGCAGCTACATTCGATTTTTTAGCAGCATCTAATTCTTTAGCAGTAACTTTACTTTTAATAAGTTCGCTTCCGTACAAACCCGATTTTGGATAGCATTTTCGCAATAAATCAATACCTTTAATAAAGTTTTCAATACTAACTTTTTCATATTTTGAGTGTCCAACGGCATAACAACCAATACTTTCTTTGGTGTCTACGATTACACCGACAGCATAATAAAACGGAATTATTTTTTTAGTTGTTGCATCATATTTTAAGGTAAAAATATAAGATGCATCTTTTAAAGGCATTTGCGTACCACGATAATTGTTTTTGGAATTTTTATAACTAACAAATAATTTTTTGGTAGCCAAAAGTTTTTTATTTGGTGTTTCATTTGCCACTTCTTTTTCAACAGCAATCCAAAATCCAGTAGAATCAATTGAAGACATTTTACCCAAGCAAATTAGATCGGCATACAAAATACTTTTAGATTGTTGTACGGCTGCAACTTCTTTTTTCTTTAATGATAAGAAGGAAAGTGCTATAAATAATAATGCGATTTTTTTCATAAAATTTGAATTTAATAGGTCTTAATAGTATAGAGGCTTTTTTAGATGAAAAGGTTGGAACGAAATGAAAATTATTTTTTAAAAACTGAAATCTTCTACTGAAGTGGAATCTATTTCAATTGGATTTTGTGCCTTGTGTTTCAGAAAAAATTGTGCTGAACCTGAAATAGTTAACGGTAAAGAATATCCAATAGTATCATTTGGAGAAATTAAATTGCGCCGTAACATCAATCGGGTTAAGAAATTATCTTGTTGAATAGCAAACGATTTCAAGTTTTGATTTGCATCAAATCGTCCCATAAATCCTTTAGGTTTTGGAATTATAGTGGCTAAAAACAAACATTCTTTCAAGTTCAAATCACTTGGGTTTTTCTGAAAATAAAAATGCGATGCTTCACCAATTCCGTAGATGTTTGGACCCCATTCAATAATGTTAAAATAGACTTCTAGCATACGTTCTTTAGTTGCAATTCGGTTATTTTCTAAAATATAAACCAACAGAATTTCTTCTAATTTTCGAGACAATGTTTTCTCACGAGTAAGGAATACATTCTTAATCAATTGCATGCTAATGGTACTCGCGCCACGAGAGAATTTTTTGGTTTTAATGTTTTTAGCAATTGATTGTTTGAACGCTTCACTAATAAATCCACGATGTTGAAAAAACGACGGATCTTCGCTAGTTAAAACACATTTTTGAAGATAAGGTGAAATTTCATCTAATGGTGTGAAATTCGGATTGGAAGTTCCAACTACAATTGGTCGTTGTTCAATTCCTTTATCAATGGCTCGATAGGTAAATTCAGAGTTGATTTTATTCAAATCAGCTTCGCCATATTTTGTGATTTTGAGGTTTTCGGGTTGCAATTTACTTTCAAAAATTACATTATTGGGTTTGCTTTTATTAAATTCAAAATTCAAATTATAACTAAAATTTCCTTTCGCTTCCATACCTTTAAAATGGCTGAATAATCCATCGGGTAATGAAGTGATAAAATCTTGAGCTCCCATTTTTGGAATGTTCAATTTCAATGCGTAAATCTTGTCTTTATCATTTGTGTAAGCTATGTATGGTGAACATTTAATGAAATTGATTTGTACTTGCGAAGTGCTATCAACAGCTATAAATCGCGCACCAAAAACCAAACGGTAATCGAAACGAGCGTTTTTAATTAGAACATCATTTTTGGCGATTTTAGCGTGATTTATTTTTAAATTATCAATCGAAGTATATCCATCTAAATGCAATTCACCACCACTCATATCCATATTTTCCATATTGAAACGAATTGTTTTAAAGCTGGTTTTCAAATGAAATTTATCTTCCAAATAAGGCACACGAATACTATCGTTTTTAGGATTAAAAAACTTTAAGTCGGCTTTGCGTTCTCTTGGATCAGCAATTCCGGTAAGGCTCCAGTCTTGTGTGAAATTTGATGTTTTTACATTGATTAATGAAGTTAGTTTTTTGTTTGATAAAGACAATTTTTTGAAATCAAAAACTACTTTATTGTCCATATCGTTTATTCGAAATTCAAATCCTTGAACGTTCATGTTGGTCGGAATGAGGTTCAATGTTTTCGAGAGAATTCGATAAGCTACTTTGGCATAATTGATTTCATCGGATGCGCTTCCGTTTGTTTTATGTTTCAAGAAAGCATCGAAATTTCGACCTTTTTTATTTTTAACTAATTGTATAAAACCTTGATTGATTTCTAGTTTTCCCAATTGAATAGTTCCAGTCAGTAATTGCCAGAAATTCACACTGGTTTTAAGACGTTCAATATTGATTAATGTATCTGCTTGCTTTGGAACTAAAGTAATTTTTTCAAATTCTAAATTGGTTAAACCATCAAATTTGGCACTCTTAACTAAAAATCGGCATTGGTATTCTCGGTTAAGTTTGGTGTCTATTTTTGTAATGGCGCTTTCTAAAAGTAAATTTCTAAAAATAAAAAGCAGTACAACTCCGAGTAAAATAACCAGTAGGAATAACTTAGAAAATAGGAAGAATTTTTGCTTTTTGCTTTTCATTAACTAGTAGAATTACCCAAATAAATGCTCAACAACTTCTTCAATTTTAGAAACTAAAACCACTTTTATGCCAGGAAATTTAGTTGCAATTTTATTGTATTTAGAAACAAAAATGGTCGCAAATCCTAATTTTTCGGCTTCTTGAATTCTTTGTTCTACTCGATTTACAGGACGAATTTCACCTGAAAGTCCTATTTCTCCGGCAAAGCAAACGTCTTTTCCAACCGCAATATCTTCATTTGACGAAAGTATTGAAGCTACAACAGCTAAATCAATTGCTGGATCATCAACTGAAATTCCGCCAGTTACGTTCAAGAAAACATCTTTGGTTCCTAATCTAAAACCAGCACGTTTTTCTAAAACTGCCAAAAGCATGTTCAATCTTTTTGCATTGTAACCAGTTGTGCTGCGTTGTGGCGTTCCATAAACTGCGGTTGAAACTAATGCTTGAATTTCAATCATTAACGGACGCATGCCTTCAAGAGTTGAAGCAATTGCAGTTCCCGAAAGTTCTTCTTCGCGATGCGAAAGTAATATTTCTGACGGATTCGAAACTTCTCGTAATCCCGAACCTAACATTTCATAAATTCCGAGTTCGGCAGTGGAACCAAAACGGTTTTTTAAACTTCTTAAAATTCTGTAAACGTGATTTCTATCGCCTTCAAATTGCAAAACGGTGTCTACCATGTGTTCCAATATTTTTGGTCCAGCTATGGTTCCGTCTTTGGTAATATGTCCGATTAAAATTACAGGTGTATTGGTTTCTTTTGCAAATTTTATTAATTCGGCAGTACATTCTCTAATTTGTGAAATACTACCTGCGGTTGATTCAATATAATCAGTGTGCAATGTTTGAATAGAATCAATAATTACAATTTCAGGTTCCATTTCCTGAATTTGGCGGAAGATATTTTGCGTTTTTGTTTCTGTTAAAATGTAACAATTATCTCCGTTTGGTGTAATTCTTTCGGCACGCATTTTTATTTGCTTCTGACTTTCTTCGCCCGAAACATATAAAGTTTTATAAGGTAATTTTAATGAAATTTGAAGTAATAATGTACTTTTTCCAATTCCGGGTTCGCCACCTAAAAGTATTAATGAACCAGGAACAATTCCGCCACCAAGAACTCTGTTTAATTCGCCATCTAGCGTGTCTAAACGAATTTCTTGAGACGAATCGATTTCGGCAATCTTTAACGGTTTTGGAGCTTTTTTAACTTCAGAGGTTGGTTTCCAACTCGTTTTTTCTTCTTTTTGAATTACTTCTTCAACAATAGTATTCCATTCTTTGCACGCATTGCATTGTCCTTGCCATTTGGCATATTGGGTTCCGCAATTTTGACAAAAGAAGGACGTTTTTAGTTTTGCCATTTAAGCTTTATTTATTTCTTTTTAATTTGAACTCTAAGTTCATCTGCTTTAGCCAACATCATGTCTTTAGTAAGTTCACCGATAGGTTGTAATTGAAACGCATTTTGGTAATATTTAACCGCATTTTTAATGTCGCCAGTGTTTTCATAATACATAGCCATGTGGTAATCGCCAAGCATTGTTTTTGGGTACATTTTGTGAGATAATTGGGCTAATTGTTCAAATTCACCATAGGCTTTATTCTTTAAAATTGCAGCTTCAATTGCTTTAAAATCATTGATTCTGATGTTCATTTTAATGCCTAATGCTTTTTCTAAAACTTCATATTTATTTTTTAGATAATCGGCATAACCTGATTCCATCTTAACAATTTTCTCTTGATATTCCGACATTGAAATGGGTTGGTAGGAAGCGAAAAATTGATACAACGCATTTGGAATAGAATACAAAACTAAAGAATAATGCGATGCTCCTTTAAAGTCATCATATTTATAATTTAGTGTGCTACTATTGGCGGCTTTTATATTTTCATCTAATACAGCAATTTTTGCACGCATTTTTTTAAGATCGCCATCGCCTGAAGATTGATAGTAAAACATGTTTTGTTTGAAAGTTGCTAAACGCTCAGCAACACGAGTTTCCATTTCTAAAGGTAATTCTGGGCTTAAAGAAATGTAAGCATTAAATAACGGATTGTCTTTGTAGAGAAAAAGATTCATAAAACCGGCCGTTAAATCATGCCCAGCAATTATTTTAAAGTTAGAAGTTCTAAATTTAGTTTGAATGTACGGAATTAATTCGCCACCAATAAATTCGAAAAAATCTTCGCCTTTTCCTTCGGGTAAACCAGTAGCTTCATCAAATGTACAATCGTCGAATCGTTCATTATCTTTATTTTGATTTAATCCTACAATTATAACTTCGGGTAAATCGTCCCAATAATTGCCATAACTAATTGCACCTTGAAACGGATCAAAAAGGTAATCGCCATCAAGTAAGAATAATAAAGGATACGTTTTTTTAGACTCTTTGTTGTAAGATGGCGGAAGCGAAACCGATAGTTCTCGATATTTACCTAATTTTTTCGATAAAATGCTGTCTTTAACTTTCTGTGCAAATCCGTTACAACCTATAGCAATAACAATTAATAGAACTAATTTTTTCATAAGAAGTTTGATTTTGAATGACTTAAAAGTAATCTAAAATCAAGCAATATACAGAATTATTTTCTATTTAAAATGGGTAAAAATAAAAATGATACTAATCCTAGTAAAAGCAGCAATAGCATTTGAGATGTCCAAATAATCCAACCAAAAGCAGTTCCGGCAGGTTCAGCAATAGCATAAAAAAGTAAAACTTTAGAAGTCAAGAACGGATAAGCGCCAAAACCACTGTTGGTAAAAGCAATTGCTATGCTACCAACCACAAATGATATTAAAATTGGTCCGATTGATAAGGTTGATGTTTCAGGAATTACCTTAGTTGCAAAGTAGTAAGTTGCCAAATAGGAAAGCCAAATTACAACGGTTTGAAAAAGATAAATCCATTTTTTTTCCATGTGAAATATACTTAATAAACCTTCTTTTAAACCAGAAATTTTCTCTTTAAAAAGAGCAACAATTTTTAATTTAGAATATTTGTAAATCAAAATAAACGCAACGAGAAATAATATTCCAATAATTAAAAGTAACACTATTAAATGTATCGGAATTTTATCAATAATAAATGCTTTTACAATTTTAAATTGAAGTAAAACTGCCAATAACATGAAGAAAAGTAAAAAAAACATGTCGATAATTCGTTCGGCTACAATTGTTCCGAAACCCTTGTCGAACGGAATATTGTTGTATTTTTTTACTATTAATGCTCTCGAAATTTCACCAGATTTTGGTACGGTAAGGTTCAATAAATAACCAATATTTACCGCCATAAAATTGTTCTGAAAATTAGATTCGTAGCCCAAATGATCTAGCATATATTTCCAACGATATGCTCTTAAAGCATTTCCGAGAAAACCAATAAAAACAGCTAAAACTACAAAATAGTAATTGGCATTTTTAAAATAACCTATAATTTCATTGATTTGTGCCTCAGAAAAGCGATTGTATTGGTAGACAATTATTCCAACTCCCAAAAGTATAGGAATTGCAATTGAAAGCCATTTACTGATTTTACTTTTCAAAGGATTATTTCAATGAATTGTCATTCTCGTTCGGGAAAACAAGCCATGGTTTAAATGTTTTTGCTTCTTCAAAGTCTAAAGTAGCATAAGAAATAATTATTATAATATCGCCAGCATGCACTTTTCTAGCCGCCGGACCATTTAGTGTAATTTCACCTGAATTTCTTGCGCCTTTTATAGCGTAAGTCTCAAAACGTTCACCGTTATTAATGTTTACAATAGAAACTTTTTCGCCTTCAATTAAGTTGGAGGCATCCATTAAGGCTTCGTCGATAGTGATACTACCAATATAATTCAAATCGGCGCCAGTAACTTTAACGCGATGAATTTTAGATTTTACTACTTGAATTTGCATGGGGCAAAGTTAAATTAATTTAGTGAAATAGTATCAATTAATCTGATTTTGTTAACAAAAACGGCTATAAAAGCACGGTATTTCTTGTTTTTATTTTTTCTAATACAAGTTAATAACGTAGCTTCATCTGCAATTTCAAAGTATTCTAATTGAAATTCTTTATTGTTTTGAAACTCTTTTGTTACAAATTCTGAAACCTTTTTAGCAGATTTCGTGCCAAACAATACTTTTGCTTTAGAAATAGTTTCGTAAATAATTGTTGCTTTTTCTCTTTCGTCTGTAGAAAGTCTCTCATTTCTTGAGCTCATTGCTAATCCGCTTTTTTCTCTAAATATTGAACAACCTACTATATTTACAGGAATTTTCTCCTTTTCAACTAGTTTTTTTACTATTTGAAGTTGTTGAAAATCTTTTTCTCCAAAATAGGCATTTGTTGGTTTTACAATTTCAAATAAGCGTTTTACAACTGTTCCAACTCCGTCAAAATGTCCTGGACGAAATTTTCCTTCCATTTGATTTTCTAATCCATCAAAATTGTAATGTTGCGATTTGGTATTTCCTTCATAAATATCATCAACCGTTGGCGCATAAACAATGATTTTATTTGAAATAGTCTCAATTTTTTCAACATCATTTTCTAAAGTTCGAGGATATTTTTGTAAATCTTCAGGATTATTGAACTGCGTCGGATTGACAAAAATACTAATAACAGTTATAGAATTATTTTCTAATGATTTCATTAACAATGACAAATGACCTTGGTGTAAAGCACCCATTGTTGGCACAAACCCAATTGCAGTATTAACCGCTTTGATGCTTTCTAAGTGCTTGTTTAAATCAGCTTTATTGTTAAAAATGAGCATGTGTTTTTAATTAAAATAGGGTACAAACTTACTACTTTCGTAAATATCTGCATAAATTTTTGTAATTTTGCATGTTTTTTATTGCCAATAAGTAAATAAATTTTTTATGGAAGACAAGAGGATATTATATGTATCATCTGAAGTGGTGCCTTATTTAGCTGAGAATGAAGTTTCTCTGATGTCATATGACGTACCAAAAATGATTAATGATCAAGGCGGACAAATTAGGATTTTTATGCCAAGATATGGGAATATCAACGAAAGAAGACATCAATTGCATGAAGTAATTAGATTGTCAGGGATGAATTTAGTTGTTAATGATGTTGATATGCCTTTAATTATTAAAGTAGCTTCGATTCCAAAAGAACGAATTCAAGTTTATTTTATTGATAATGATGAATATTTTAAAAGAAAAGCAACTTTTTCTGATGAAGATGGTGTTTTATATCCAGATAACGATGAACGAGCAATTTTCTTTGCCAAAGGTGTTGTTGAAACCGTTAAGAAATTAAATTGGGTTCCCGATATTATTCATGTTCATGGTTGGATGGCATCAATGCTTCCAGTTTACATGAAACATTTTTACAAAGACGAAGCCTTGTTTTCAGAAACTAAAATTGTGAGTTCTGTTTATGGACAATCTTTTGATGGTAACTTAGATATTGAAATGATTAACAAGATAAAATTTGACGGAATTCCTGATGAAGCTATTTCTGAATTAGAAACTCCTAATTATGAAAACTTGATAAAAATCTCAATAAAACATTCAGATGCAGTTATTATTGCTTCAGAAAATCTTTCGCCAAGTTTAACAAAATATATAGAATCTTCAGATAAACCTTTTTTACCTTTCGCACCGAAAGATGCGTTTGCTGAACAGTACACGTCTTTCTATAAAAAAATGTTATAATAAAATTTAAAAAAAATGAAATTTAATTTCTTTCTTAAAACACTTATTGTTGGAATTTCAATAGTTATTTTCGCTTCATGCGATAGAGACTTTAATGAACTTGGATCAGGAATATTAGGTGATGAACATTACGGAATGGATGTTTCTAATTACGGTGTTAATGCTTATAACCAACTTTTAGGCCCAGTTCAAACAAATAACTTACCAGTCAATCAATTTGGATATTATAACAATTCAGTTTTTGGAAAAACCAAAGCTAGTTTTGTGAGTCAATTAGGTTTAGCCGTTGCAAACCCAACATTTTATGACCCAACAAATGTTGTTGTAGATTCGGTTTATTTATATGTGCCTTATTACAGCACTTTTGTAAGTACAGATGATAATAGCGATAGCACTTATGAGTTAGATTCTATTCACGGAACAGACAAAATTAAAGTTGGAGTTTATGAATCAACAACTGTTTTAGAAAGTTTAGATGCCTCTACAGGATTTCAACAAATACAAAAATATTATTCTGACAAGCAAATTGATTATAACACCAGTTATGGAGCCAATGGTGGTAGATTAAATAATGATAATAAAAGCGTTTATGATCATACTATCACTAATGATAAAAGTCAAAACGATGAATTTGTTTTTGATAAAAGACAAATAAAAATATACAAAAAGAATGCCGATGGAACTCCAGGATTTACTGATGTGAGTGAACGAAAAGCACCAGGAATGTTGTTAAATTTAGACACAGCCTTTTTTAAAGATAAAATTGTTAATGCCCCAGCCGGAAAATTATACAATAATAATGTTTTTAAAAATTATTTTAGAGGATTGTATTTTAAAGTTGATGCATCTTCAGCATCTGCAAATCAAGGTTCGCTAGCAATGATGAATTTTGGAAACGGAGTTGTAACTATGATTTATCACGATAAAACTTCGGCAACAGATGCTACAGTTATTAGAAAAACATTGTCTTTAAATATATCAGGAAATACGGTAAATTTATTAGATAACGAAAACATTTTTCCAGGCTATACAACACCTAATCCAATTACAGGAGATTCTAATTTGTACCTGAAAGGTGGTGATGGCTCTATGGCAATTATTGATTTGTTTAATGGTGAAAAAAACTCAGACAATTTGACTTTAAATACAATGCGAACTGATAAATGGTTAATCAATGAAGCTAGTATTACTTTTCATGTAAACACAACTTTATTAGGAACAACTGCACCAGAGCCAAACAGAATATTTTTGTATGATTTAAAAAATAAACGACCATTAGTTGATTATTATATTGATGCAACAACAAGAGCAAGTACTAAATACAATAAATTTGTACATGATGGACTTTTAAGAAAAGCCGATGGAAATATTGTTGTACAAAGTTCTGACGAAAGAGGAACAACCTACAAAATTAAAATCACAAATCACATTCGAAATTTAGTGAATTTTAAAGATTCTACCAATGTTCGTCTTGGTTTAGTAGTTACAGAAGGTATAACCCAAATATCTAATTTTTATTTGAAATCACCTTACACAACTTCAGTTTCTGGAGCTAATTCTATAGAAACTAAATTCATGCCAGTTGCTTCATTTATTAATCCTTTAGGGACAATTTTATATGGATCAAATTCGAGCGTGCCTGATGATAAAAGAATTAAATTGCAAATTTATTACACTAAACCTGACTAACTAAACTGTAAATTTATGTGTGGAATTGTTGGATATATTGGATATAGAGAAGCCTACCCAATCGTAATTAAAGGATTAAAACGATTAGAATATAGAGGTTATGATAGTGCTGGAGTAATGCTATATGATGAAACCGATTTAAAAGTTTCTAAAACCAAAGGTAAAGTTTCAGATCTTGAAGAAAAATCATCTAAGGAAATTACAACTAATGGTAGCATAGGTATGGGTCATACTCGTTGGGCTACACATGGTGTTCCTAATGATGTTAACTCACATCCGCACCTTTCTAATTCAGGAGATTTAGCAATTATTCATAACGGAATTATTGAAAATTATGAGCCGCTAAAAAAAGAATTAATAAAAAGAGGCTACATATTCAAATCAGATACTGATACAGAGGTATTGATTAATCTTATAGAAGAAGTTCAAAAGAAAGAAAATTTAAAATTAGGAAAAGCCGTTCAAGTTGCACTCAACCAAGTTGTCGGAGCTTATGCTATTTGTGTTTTTGATAAGAAAAAACCAGACGAAATTGTTGTGGCACGTTTAGGAAGTCCATTAGCAATTGGTGTTGGCGAAGGCGAATTTTTTATTGCTTCAGATGCTTCACCTTTTATTGAATACACCTCTAATGCTATTTATTTAGAAGATGAAGAAATGGCAATTGTACGTAAACATAAGCCACTTAAAATAAGAAAAATTAAAGACGATACATTAGTAGATCCATACATTCAGGAATTACAAATGAACTTAGAGCAAATAGAGAAAGGTGGTTATGATCACTTCATGCTTAAGGAAATTTATGAACAACCTAATGTCATTAAAGATACTTATAGAGGAAGGCTTCATGCTAATAGCGGAATCATCCAAATGGCAGGTATTGAAGATAATTTAGAAAAATTTCTTAATGCCGATAGAATTTTAATAATTGCATGTGGAACTTCATGGCACGCTGGTTTAGTTGCTGAGTATGTTATTGAGGAATTTGCTAGAATTCCTGTAGAAGTTGAATATGCTTCTGAATTTAGATATAGAAATCCAATTATAACCAATAAAGATGTAGTTATTGCCATATCTCAATCTGGTGAAACTGCCGATACTTTGGCCGCCATTAAATTAGCAAAAGAAAAAGGAGCATTCGTGTTTGGTGTATGTAATGTTGTTGGATCTTCAATTTCAA
This sequence comes from Flavobacterium sp. SUN046, assembly GCF_028867965.1. Classification (GTDB taxonomy): domain Bacteria; phylum Bacteroidota; class Bacteroidia; order Flavobacteriales; family Flavobacteriaceae; genus Flavobacterium. The sequence continues at coordinate 348,691 of NZ_JAPQNT010000001.1, read as the reverse complement.
GAGAAACACATGCAGGTGCCTATACACATGCCGGACCCGAAATAGGAGTAGCTTCTACCAAAGCATTTACAACTCAAATTACGGTTTTAACAATGATAGCACTTCGTTTGGCTAAAGCTAAAGGAACAATGTCTAATTCAGATTTTCATAGATACTTACAAGAATTAGAAGTTATTCCTGAAAAAGTAGCCGAGGCATTGGCTTCAACTAATGATATTGCCAAAGAAATTGCAACCATATACAAAGATGCACCTAACTGCCTTTATTTAGGTAGAGGATATAATTTTCCTGTTGCATTAGAAGGCGCATTAAAACTAAAAGAGATTTCTTATATACATGCCGAAGGTTATCCAGCTGCTGAAATGAAGCACGGACCAATTGCATTAATTGATGAAAAAATGCCAGTTGTTGTAATTGCACCAAAGCAAGGACATTATGACAAAGTGGTAAGTAATATTCAAGAAATTAAATCAAGAAGCGGTAAAATTATAGCAGTGGTGACTAAAGGTGATACCCAAGTAAAAGAGCTAGCAGATCACGTTATTGAGATTCCCGAAACTTCAGATGCTTTATCTCCGTTATTAACAACAATACCATTGCAATTGTTATCTTATCATATTGCTGTGTTGAGAGGTTGCAATGTTGACCAACCAAGAAATTTAGCAAAATCGGTAACGGTTGAGTAAATTATAACGATATAGTTAAAAAAAAGCGAGAAATTTTCTCGCTTTTTTTATTTTTTTATTTTTGAGAAATTCTTGATAATTTCATCAATTTTATATGTACGCATAGTATTTTTTACTTATTTTTCTTAATATTTTATTAAAAATTTAGTAAAAGTATAAATAGTAAAAAATCAATAAAACATAAAAAAAATAACAATTATGAAAATAATAGATGCTTTTTTTAATAATATTAAAATTATTTGTATTTTGGCTACTTAAACCAACAAAAATCAAACCTAATGAAGATTTATTATTTTATTTTGACATTGTTTTTTTGCAGCATTTCTTTTGCACAAACTACAATTTCAGGTTCGGTAAAAGACAGTAAGAACGAACCAATTCCGGGCGCAACAATAAAAGTTGTTGGCGAAGCATCGGGAACTGTTACAGATGGAGACGGAAAGTTTACCGTTAAAATCACATCTAAACCACCTTATACTATTGAGGTGTCAAGTATTGGATACGCAACACAAAAAGTAAAAGTTGCTACTGGACAAAAAGTAGATGTAGTGTTACAAAATCAAGATACTCAACTTGATGAGATTGTAGTATCGGCATCTAGAGCTCCTGAAAGAATAAAAGAATCTCCAGTTACAATCGAGAGATTTGGAATAAAAGATGTAAAAAAATCAGCATCAATTTCTTATTATGATGGTTTAGAAAATCTAAAAGAGGTGCAAATGAATACAAGTAGTATGTCATTTAAATCTATTAACACTCGTGGTTTTGCAACAGTAGCTAATACACGTTTTATGCAATTAGTAGACGGAATGGATAATTCATCTCCGTTATTAAATTTTGTATTAGGTAACTTAATTGGAATTTCAGAAATTGATGTTCAAAGTGTTGAATTACTTCCCGGAGCATCATCGGCACTTTATGGTGCTAATGCATTTAACGGAATTTTATTTATGAACAGTAAAAGTCCATTTGTGAGTCAAGGTGTTTCTGCGTATGTAAAATATGGGCAAACTAACCAAAAGGCAGCTGGTGCAAATGATTATTACGATTACGGTGTAAGAGTTGCTCATGTATTTGATCCACATTTTGCTGCCAAAGCAAATTTTACTTTCATGAAAGGAACCGACTGGTATGCAACTGATTATAGAGATTTGAATAATCCGGGAAAAGATAGATCATACTATAATTACAATGGACTTAATGTTTATGGTGATGAAGTTTCTACTAACTTAAAAGGTGTTGGACAATCACTAGCAACATTGGGATTAATTCCAGCTTCTGCGGTTAATTTACTTCCAAGTTATAATGTAAGTAGAACAGGTTATAATGAAACAGATTTGACTGACAATAAAGTAAGAAATGCCAAAATTGATTTTTCTCTTCATTTCAAACCATGGAAAAACGATACAGAAATAATCTGGCAAAGTAAATTTGGTTTTGGTAACACGGTTTACCAAGGAGCTAACAGATATTACTTGAATGGATTTTTCATGCAACAACACAAATTAGAAATTAAAGGGAAAAACTTTTTTGTAAGAGGATATACAACTACAGAAGATGGAGGAAAATCCTATGATATGCTTTTTACAGCAATTAATGTTGACAGAGCTTGGAAAAGTGATGCTACTTGGTTTGGACAATATGCTGGACAATACATAACTTCTACTTTAGGTGGTGCAACTCCTGAACAAGCACACGCAGCAGCCAGAGCAGTAGCAGATACAGGAAGATTGATTCCTGGTACAGATGCTTTTAAAGCCGCTTTTAATAATGTAATTTCTAATCCAGATGTTCTATCTGGTTCTAAATTAGTTGATAATTCTAGAATTTATCATTCAGATGCAAATTATAATTTTAAAGATTTATTCAAGCCAGTTGAAATTCAAGTTGGAGGTTCTTTTAGACAATACCAATTAAATTCTTTCGGAAGAATATATACTGATAAAGATGGACCAATTTATTACAATGAGTACGGAATTTATACACAACTGCAAAAGAAACTTATGGAAGACAGATTAAAATTAACTGGATCTGTAAGATATGATAAATCTAAAAATTTCGATGGCAATTTTTCACCTAGAGTTTCTGCCGTATACTCGGCTGGTGCACAGAAAAATCACACTTTTAGAGGTTCTTTCCAAACAGGTTTCCGAAATCCTTCTACACAAGATCAGTATATCGGGTTTAATGTTGGTAATGCAGTGTTAATTGGTTCAGCACCAGATAATTTAGTTCGTTACTCAGAAACTTTACCTGTTGCAACAGCAGTTGGTCAAGCATTTGCAGGTGGAACAACTGTGGTTATGACAGGATTAAATGCATACAATAACTCTTATACAGCTTCATCTGTTCAAGCTTTTGCAGCATTAGCTTCATCAGATCCAGTTACAGCTGCAACATTACTTAAAAAATCTAATGTTGGTTATGTTAAACCAGAAACTGTAAGAGCAATTGATTTAGGCTATAGAGGACAAATAAAAGGATTCTCATTTGATGTTAATGGTTATTATAATGTTTACAATAACTTCTTAGGAAACTTAACAGTTGTTGCTCCTTATTATGGTTCAGCAGTAGATTCTCCAAATCCGTTAGGAGCACCATCAGATCCAGGAACTCAATCATTACATGCTTTAGCTAATGGAAACACAAGAAATTACCAATTATATACAAATACAGATATCGAAATTAAATCTATTGGTTTTGGTTTTGGAGTGACTAAAAAAATCTTTGGAAATTTTGAAATTGGAGCAAACTATAATTATGCACAATTTGACTTTGATCAAGCTAAAGATCCAAGTTTTGAGGCCGGTTTCAATACTCCAAAGCACAGAGCAAAAGCTTCATTTGGAAATGAAAAATTGTTTAAAAATTTCGGATTTAATGTTAGTGGTAGATGGGCTACAGAATACTTATGGCAGTCAAGTTTTGCTGATGGAATAATTCCATCAAGTACTGTATTTGATGCTCAAATTAACTATTCAATGCCTAAATTAAAATCAACACTAAAAATAGGCGCTTCTAATCTTGGAGGTAAAGAATACCAACAAGTTCTTGGAGCTGGATTAATCGGACAACAGTATTTTGCTTCATTGACAATTAATCCTTAATTTTTCAATAAAAAACATAAAATTATAAATATTATGATAAAAAATATGAAATGGCTATTATTGGTTTCTTTGACCTTTGTAGCTTGTAACGAAAGTAATGATGATGTAGTTGTCAATAATTCATCAGATGGATTACCACTTACATCAGGTACTGCAGATTTCTCTAAGTATGTATCTTTAGGAAATTCTCTAACTGCAGGTTATAGTGACAGTGCTCTTTTTATTGAGGGACAAAAAGGTTCTTATCCTTCTATATTATCGCAACAATTTGCTTTAGTAGGCGGTGGTGATTTTAAGATTCCTTTTATGAATGATAATATTGGTGGTTTACTTTTAGGAGGAACTCAAGTTCAAGGTCCAAGATTGTATTTCAATGGTACAGGACCAGTTCCTGTATCTGGAACTCCATCTACAGAAATCACTACTCATTTAACAGGTTCATTCAATAATATGGGTGTTCCGGGCGCAAAAAGTTTTCATTTATTGGCGCCAGGTTATGGTAATGCTGCAGGTGTTGCAACCGGACAAGCAAATCCTTATTATGTTAGATTTGCATCTTCTGCAACATCCAAAGTAATTGATGATGCAACAGCACAAAATCCAACTTTCTTTTCTTTGTGGATAGGAAACAATGATGTTTTAGCTTACGCAACTTCTGGAGGAACTGGTGTAAATCAAACAGGAAATTTAAACCCAGCTACTTATGGAGCAAATGATATTACTGATCCAACAGTTTTTGCATCAGTTTATAATACTTTGGTTACTAACTTAACTGCTAATGGTGCTAAAGGTGTTGTGGCTAATTTGCCTTATGTAACTTCAGTTCCATTTTTTACAACCGTTCCGACTAACCCAATTCCAGGTTTGCCAGCTTCAAGCGCAGCTCAATTAAATCAGTTGTTTGGCGGAATTAATGCGGCTTTAACAGGTAATGGTCTTCCAACAAGATTTGTAACTTTAGTTGCCGATGACGGAAATTCTGCAACAGTTGAAGCTAATCCTTTATTAATCAAAGATGAAAGTTTACTTAATATTTCAGCGCAAATTACAGCTGCATTAATTGGTGCTGGTTATCCTGCTCCAACTGCAAATTTTTTAGGAAATTTATACGGACAAGCAAGACATGCTAGTAATGCTGCAGCTACTAGAGATTATATTTTGTTAACTGCAAGAACAATTATTGGTACTACTCAAGCTGGAGTTCCTGCGCCATTTAACACGGTTGGAGTTTCTTATCCAATGCAAGACAATACAACTTTAACAGCAACAGAAACTGCCGAAGTAAAAGTAGCAACCGATTCATACAATGCAACTATTCAATCTTTAGCAACTTCTAAAGGCTTAGCTTTTGTAAACGCAAATACTATTTTAGGTCAAGTGGCTTCAAGTACTGGATTTTCATCTTACGGGTTTACAATGACATCAACTTATGTTACAGGAAATTCATTCTCACTTGATGGTGTACATCCGAGTCCAAGAGGATATGCATTAATTGCTAATAAATTTATTGAAGCAATTAATACAACTTATGGTTCTAATTTAAAAGGAGTTAATTTAGGAAATTATAGAATACTTTTCCCAGCTTCTTTATAGTTAATATAACATAATTTTTATAAAAACCATCAACTTCGGTTGGTGGTTTTTTGTATATATTATATTGATTTCGCTATGTTTGAAACGATGTATAATAAAAAAATCAAAAAACTAATAAAAAAATAGCTATTTACTATTGATTTTCTATTTAGAAAAATTATCTTTGCACTCTGAAAAATGACATCATTTTTTCATTTCTAAAACGCTATTAAATAAATACATAAGCAATGTCAAAAGCAATAGGAAAAGTTTCACAAATCATCGGACCAGTAGTTGATGTAGTTTTCAACACGAAAGATGCTGAATTACCAAAAATTTATGATTCATTAGAAATCATTAAAAAAGATGGTTCTAAATTAATACTTGAAGTACAATCTCATGTTGGAGAAGATACAGTTCGTACTATCTCTATGGATTCTACTGATGGATTAAGCAGAGGTACTGATGTACTTTCAACTGGAAATCCAATTCAAATGCCAATTGGTGCAGATGTTTACGGACGTTTGTTCAACGTAATTGGTGATGCAATTGATGGTTTAGGAGATTTACCAAAAACAGGCGAAAACGGAATGTCAATTCACCGTCAAGCGCCAAGATTTGAAGATTTATCAACTTCTTCTGAAGTTTTATTTACAGGTATTAAAGTAATCGATTTAATTGAGCCTTATGCAAAAGGTGGTAAAATTGGATTGTTTGGTGGTGCTGGAGTAGGTAAAACAGTATTAATTCAGGAGTTAATTAACAATATTGCAAAAGGTCACGGTGGTCTTTCTGTATTCGCAGGAGTAGGAGAAAGAACACGTGAAGGAAATGACTTACTTCGTGAGATGTTAGAGTCAGGAATTATAAAATACGGTGACGAATTCATGCACTCTATGGAAAATGGAGGATGGGATTTAACCAAAGTTGATAAACCAGGAATGAGAGAGTCTAAAGCTACTTTCGTTTTCGGTCAAATGAATGAGCCTCCAGGAGCTAGAGCACGTGTTGCTTTATCAGGTTTATCTATCGCTGAATATTTCCGTGATGGTGCAGGTTCTGATCAAGGTAAAGATGTACTTTTCTTCGTTGATAATATCTTCCGTTTTACACAAGCAGGTTCAGAAGTGTCAGCACTTTTAGGACGTATGCCATCTGCGGTAGGTTATCAGCCAACATTAGCAACAGAAATGGGTGCGATGCAGGAAAGAATTACATCAACTAAAAAAGGATCTATTACATCAGTACAAGCGGTATATGTACCTGCGGATGACTTAACAGATCCAGCTCCAGCAACAACGTTTGCTCACTTAGATGCAACAACAGTATTGTCTCGTAAAATTGCTGAGTTAGGTATTTATCCAGCGGTGGATCCATTGGATTCTACTTCTCGTATCCTAACGCCACTTATTTTAGGAAACGAGCATTATGATTGTGCTCAAAGAGTAAAAGAAATTCTTCAAAAATACAAACAATTACAAGATATCATTGCTATTCTTGGTATGGAAGAGTTATCTGAAGAAGATAAATTATCTGTATCTCGTGCACGTCGTGTACAACGTTTCTTGTCTCAACCATTCCACGTAGCGGAACAATTTACAGGTATTCCTGGAGTTTTGGTTGATATTAAAGATACTATCAAAGGATTCAATATGATTATTGATGGTGAATTAGACCACTTGCCAGAAGCAGCTTTCAACCTTAAAGGAACAATTGAAGATGCAATCGAAGCAGGACAAAAAATGTTAGCAGAAGCGTAAAACCAGTTAGCAGTTTTCAGTTTTCAGTGTTCAGTTGAACCCGAAACCCGAAACTCGAAACTTGAAACTAAAAAATATGATTTTAGAAATAGTATCACCAGAAGCTACATTATTTAAAGGCGAAGTTACTTCGGTTTCTTTACCTGGTGTTGATGGTTCTTTTCAAATATTGAATAACCATGCACCAATAGTTTCTATTTTAAAACAAGGAACAGTAAAAATTACTGCTACAAGTTTTGAATTTGAAAGCGAATCTTTAGAAAAAAAATTTACCAAAGTAAACGATCAAAATTTTACTTTAGAGATTGCATCAGGAACTATCGAAATGAAAGATAACAAAGTAATTGTTTTAGCTGACTAAGACAATTTGAAATAAAAAGGAGAAAAGCTCAACATTATTGTTGGGCTTTTTTGTTTACTTCTTTAAGGATTTAATAACTAATGAAGCTAGTATAAAAGCTTCAATTGCTAAGCCAGCTATAAGAATGTATTGCGATAATGCTTTATCGCCGTTAATTTTCAACAAAGCACCAATTATTACTAATATCATTCCTAGTACTAAAAATGTTAATTCTTTTTTCATTTATTTTGTTTTTATATATTCCATTATATCACTTGGCTGACAATCTAAAATTTCACATATTAATTCTAAAGTAGAAAGTCGAATTGCTTTTGCTTTACCAGTTTTTAATATAGATAAATTTGCGGTTGTGATGCCAATACGCTCAGCCAATTCATTGGAACGCATTTTTCTTTTGGCAAGCATAACGTCTAGGTTTATTATTATTGGCATAACTAAATTGTTAAATCATTTTCTTCTTTTATGTTTTTAGAAATTTTAAAGACTTCACTTAATACCATAAAGAAAAGCCCCAAACTTGCAGTAAATAGAAATGAACTGAATCCTCCACCAAATTCTATTGAAAAATCTTTATTTTTAGTAAAAATATTATAAAATAAGAGTGAAACAGAAGTTAATATCGATGCAACTAAGAAACACTTTCCAACTTTATCTAGTAATATAATAACTGTATCATCAAAAACAATTCTTCTTTGAAATAAGGATAATACTTTTCTAAACAAAAATATTCCGTAAGCAAAAATAAAATAAGAAATAACCACAACGACTAAAATTAATTTCTTTGTTATTGTATCAATTTTAATTAGTTCTCCGTTAATCTTTAATGGAATATCTATAACCTCTTTTGAAAGAAACATAAACGGAATAAAAATAACCATTCCTATAACAGCAATAATTGAAAATAACCAAAATATGTCAATTAAGGTTCTTAAGATTTGTAATTTTCTCATGTTTTTAAAGTTTTAAAGTTTCGACAAATATATAAAAATTATTGTAAAACAATAATTTTTTATTAAATTTCAATTATTTATTAAAAAATAATTTCAATTTAGAATTTCTACATTTGCATAATCATGAAACAATTCCCAAAATCTTTACAACTAAAACTCCAACAACGCGAACAAAATTCGGCTTTGAGAAAATTGCCATTGTCTAATAATTTAATAGATTTTTCATCCAATGATTATTTAGGTTTTGCAAAAAGCGAAACCATTTTTAACCAAACACACCAATATTTAATTGATAATAATATCAAAGCGAACGGAGCAACTGGCTCAAGATTATTATCAGGAAATCACAACTTGTACCAAATCACGGAAGATTATATTGCTAATTTTCATCAATCGGAAACCGCATTAATTTTCAATTCGGGTTACGATGCTAATGTGGGTTTTTTCAGTTCAGTGCCGCAACGCAATGATATTATTTTATTTGATGAACTTTGTCATGCTTCCATTCGTGATGGAATACAAATGAGTACTGCAAAATCATATAAATTCCAACATAATAATTTTGAAGAACTAGAAAAACTACTAATTAAACTAAATCCAATTTTAAAAACCAATAGTCAGACTGAGCCTGTCGAAGTCTTTTCAAATGAGATTTACCTAGTAACCGAAAGTGTTTTTTCTATGGATGGCGATGCACCAAATCTAGAAGAATTAATAAATCTTTGTGAAAAGTACAATTGTAATTTAGTAATTGACGAAGCGCACGCACTTGGAGTTTACGGAAATAGCGGAGAAGGTTTGTTACAAAGCTTAGGCTTACAAGACAAAGTTTTCGCAAGAATTATAACTTTCGGAAAAGGATTAGGTTGTCACGGCGCAGCCATTTTAGGAAGTAACCAACTTAAAAATTATTTAGTCAATTTTGCTAGAAGTTTTATTTATACAACTGGATTGTCACCACATTCGGTTGCGACAATTTTAATGGCGTACCAACATTTGAAAGAAAAAAAAGAAACATTACAACAACTAAGAAACAACATCCAATTTTTCAACCAACAAAAACTACAATTCGGATTAAAACCACTTTTTGTATATAGTAAATCAGCAATTCAAAGTGCCATAATTCCCGGTAATGAAAAAGTAAAAACAATTGCCAGTCAATTACAAGAAAACGGATTTGATGTAAAACCTATTCTTTCACCAACAGTTCCTGAAGGTCAAGAGCGATTGCGTTTTTGTTTGCACAGTTATAATTCCGAAAAAGAAATTACAGATGTATTGCAATTGTTGAGTACTTTTGTTTTCTAGCCACGGATCAAACGGATTTTAACTGATTTACACAGATACAATGTCAAATTTATTACACAAATCAATTACAGATGCAATTTTGAAAGTTTATTATGATGTTTATAATGAACTTGGTTACGGATTTCTTGAAAAAGTATATCAAAATGCAATGTATTTTGAGTTAAAATCTTTAGGTTATAATGTGGAGGCTCAAAAACAAATTAAAGTATATTTTAAACAACAACTTGTAGGAGAATATTATTCAGATTTACTTGTTGAAGATAAAGTAATAGTAGAGTTAAAAGCAACAGAGTTACTTATGAATGTTCACGTTGCCCAAATAATGAATTATTTAAAAGCAACACCAATTGAAGTTGGATTGTTATTAAATTTTGGAGAAGAACCCGAGTTCAAAAGACTAATTTACACAAACGACAGAAAAATAAATTTAAAAAATCAGTGATAATCCGTTCAATCCGTTTTATCCGTGGCTAAAATTATGAAACTATTCATCACAGGAATCGGCACCGATGTAGGCAAAACAATAACATCTGCAATAGTAACCCAAGCACTAGAAGCCGATTATTGGAAACCTATTCAAGCAGGCGATTTAGACAATTCCGACAGTCATAAAATACAACGCTATATTTCAAATGATAAAACCATCATTCACGAAAATAGTTACAAACTCAATATGCCAGCAAGTCCCCATTTAGCGGCTAAAATTGACGAAATCACAATCGATATAAAACAAATTATCGAACCAAAAACAGAAAATCATCTCGTAATTGAAGGTGCAGGCGGTGTTTTAGTTCCATTAAATGAAACCGATTGTATTGTAGATTTGATTCAAAAAGACTACAAAGTAATTCTAGTTTCGCGTCATTATTTAGGAAGTATCAACCATACACTTTTATCATTTGAAGCTTTAAAATACAGAAATATTGAAGTAGCCGGGATTGTGTTTTCTGGCGATGAAAACAAAGCGTCCGAAGAAATAATTCTAAATAAAACTAAAGCAAAATTCATTGGAAGAATTGATAACGAACCTTATTTTGACCAAAACGTAATTCAATATTACGCCGATAAGTTTCGTGAAAATCTTTTAACATTATAAGAGAATAGAAAATAGAACAAAGAGAATAGACTTACTTATCTTTGCAAAAAGATTTAGAGTTAGATCTATATTCTATCCTCTATTTTCTCTATTCTATACAAAATGAATTTATCAGAAAGAGATTTAGTTTACAACTGGCATCCTTACACGCAACACAAAACGGCTTCATTTCATCCGGCAATTGTTAAAGGAAAAGACGCCTTACTTTGGGATGAAAACGGAAAAGAATTCATCGACGCCATCGCTTCTTGGTGGGTGAATCCGTTTGGGCATTCCAATCAAATAATTGCTGATGCGATTTACAAGCAGTTAACCACATTAGAACATGTACTTTTTGGAGGTTTTACACATGATAAAGCCGTTTTATTGTCTGAAAAACTGATGACCATTTTGCCATCAAATCAAAAGAAAATTTTCTATTCCGATAACGGTTCAACGGCAGTTGAAGTTGCCATCAAAGGCGCATTGCAATATTTTTATAACAAAGGAAATAAGCGCACAAAAATCATAGCTTTTGAAGATGCTTTTCATGGCGATACTTTCGGAGCAATGGCGGCTAGTGGAATTTCATTTTACACCGAAGCCTTTCGAGATTCTTTGTTAGAAGTAGTTCGAGTTCCAATTCCGACAAGTGGTAACGAACAAATAGCTATTGAAACTTTAGAAAAATTAGTAGCAACCAACGAATATGCGGCATTTATTTTTGAACCACTAGTTCTCGGTGCTGCCGGAATGGTAATGTACCAACCTGAAGTGTTAGAAAAAATGATTGCAATTTGCAACGAGCATAAAGTTTTTACAATTGCCGACGAAGTAATGACTGGTTTCGGAAAAACTGGAAAAACATTCGCTACCGATTATTTAGTCAACAAACCCGATATGATGTGTCTGTCTAAGGCGTTAACTGGTGGAACAATTCCAATGGCAATTACTACTTTTTGTCAAGAAGTGTACGACGGATTTTTTGACGATGATGTAAACAAGGCATTATTTCACGGACACACTTTTACAGCCAATCCAACAGGTTGTGCGGCAGCTTTAGCAAGTATTGATTTGTTGCAAACAGATGAAATGCAAATCAATATTAAACGAGTTAACGCTTCTCAGTTGGCATTTGAACAAAAAATAAAGCAACACCCTAAAGTAAAAACAACACGAGTTCTGGGAGTTATTTTTGCACTAGAAATCAAAACCAATTCGGAAGAAAGTTATTACGGAACCATGCGAAATAAACTCTATAATTTCTTTATCGAAAACGGAATTATTTTGCGACCAGTTGGGAATATCGTTTACATTTTGCCACCTTATGTAATTACCAACGAGCAACTGCAAAAAGTATATGCAACTATTGAAAATGTTCTTGAAATAGTTTAAATATAAAACCCTAAAATCATAGCGAACTTTGCGAAAAACTTTGCGAACTTTGCGGTTAAATATTTTACCTGAGTTTGAAACAAAAAATCGCCATAACATCATTAGCATCCATTTCACCATTAGGAAATAATCCTGATGCTATTTGGCACAATTACCTTTCAGAAAAAACTTTAATTTCAGCACAAGAATTTAACGGAAAAGAACAATTTGTAGCAACAATTCCATCAGAAATTAGAAAGGAAATTGACGAATTAAAAAAATCTGAAATCAAATACAAAGCATTAGATGAAACGGTTTTAATGGCAATTTTGGTTTCACGTCAAGCAATAAAAAATGCAGGCTGGAAAAATGGTGATGAATTCGGAATCAATATAGGTTCTTCTCGTGGAGCCACACAATTATTTGAAAAACACCACAAAGAGTTTCTCGAAACAGGAAAAACAGCCACTTTAGCATCGCCAACCACAACTTTAGGAAATATCTCTTCTTGGGTAGCGCATGATTTAAAAAATAACGGCCCAGAAATTTCACATTCCATAACCTGTTCTACAGCCTTACATGCAGTTTTGAATGCGGTTGCCTGGCTACAATCCGGAATGGCAACTAAATTTTTAGTCGGTGGAAGTGAAGCGCCATTAACGGCTTTTACGATTGCTCAAATGAATGCTTTGAAGATTTATGCAACTAATCAAGAAGTACTTCAACAAGATGGGTCTAATAATAAAGCCAGAAACAATAACGAAGATAATTGTCAGTCTGAGCCTGTCGAAGACCTTTTTTATCCGTGTCGCGCTTTCGATTTGACTAAAACTAAAAATTCAATGGTTCTTGGCGAAGCGGCATCAGTAGCTTGTTTGGAACTTGGAGAAAACCAAAATGCTCTAGCTTATATTGAAGGAATTGGCTACGCAACCGATGATATTGAACACAATATTTCGATTTCTGATGAAGCAAATTGTTTTCAAAAATCGATGAAAATGGCTTTGCAAAACACATCAATAAACGAAGTTGATGCAGTCGTAATGCACGCACCAGGAACTTTAAAAGGCGACACTTCGGAGTATAAAGCAATTGTAAAAATATTTGGTAAAAATCATCCGATGTTGACTACCAATAAATGGAAAGTAGGGCACACTTTCGGTGCATCAGGAATGTTGAATATGGAATTGGCAATTTTAATGATGCAGCATAATCAATTTATTGAAGTACCATTTGCTGAAAAGCAATCAGAACGAAAATCAATAAAAAAAGTATTAATAAATGCTGTTGGTTTTGGCGGTAATGCAGTAAGTATCTTAGTATCGAAAGAGTTCTAAAACTTCAAAATTCAAAATTCCAAGTTGAATATTCAAAATTCAAAAAGAACACAAAAAAAGTCAAAACAAAATCAAATTCCGTAAATTCCACTGAACACTGATCACTATTTTTCAAGTTCCTTCATTTTTCCATAAACCATCTCGCTTTCCCAGCCTTTGCGTAGTAAATAATCGCAAAATTTCTTTCTTTTTTTTAGTATATTTTTTTCAGAAATTGATTCCCAATTTTTTTCAGAAAGTGTATCAAAAGTTTCAAAATATTCTTCGTTAGAAATCTCTTTCAAGGCTTTATTTATTAAATAATCGGAAATTTTTCTTGCTTTTAATTCATTTTTAATTCGAATTTTACCCCATTTTTTTTGGTGGAATTTACTTACGCAAAATAAATTAGCAAATCGTTCTTCATTTAAGAAATTGTTGTGAATTAAATGCACAATAACTTCGTCCTTATCTTTACTAGAAATTGGGTAATTAAAGAGCTTTTGTTGTACTTCAACGTGACAGCGTTCTTGATAGGAACAATACCACTCCATCTTTTGTACAACTTCTACTACGGAACTAATTGATTTTGAGCTCAAAATGATATTTCTACACTAGTTATTGTTAATAATTTAATAACGCAAAAGTATTGAAATAATGTAAATTAGGCGTAATTTTGTAGTCCCAAATTGTTTTAATATTTTAATAAAAAACTAATTCGAAAATGAGAATAAAAATACTGTTAGTAACGCTATTTATTGGGTTGAATTCGTACTCACAATTATTACAATGGAATACATTTGGGAATTTAGGTACTGAGACCTCAAAATCAAGTTCGTTAAACGACGCCAATTTAACTGTTTCCAATTTGGTTTTAGGTGCTGGTGTTACGCCAATCGCTAATGCAAATAGATTAGGTGGTCAAGATTGGTTTGATGCAGGCGATACTGCTGCAGGAACTACTTTAGCAGAATCAGTTTCGGGTAATGATTATATTCAATTTACTGTGACTCCAAATTCTGGATTTTATTTTACACTAACCTCATTGGTTTTTGCGTGGGATAGATCAGCAACTGGTCCAAATTCTGTCGCTCTACGTTCATCAATAGATGGATATGGAACTAATATTGGTGTTTTTACAGGCTTAGTAGGTTCACAAACTACAGGAAATAATTTAATGATTTCTGGAGTTTCTACAATAACGACTGCAACAACATTTAGATTATATGGTTATGGAGCTACAGGAACTACAGGTACTGGCGGATTTGATACAGCATCTAATGTAGTAAATGTCCAATTAAACGGATCTACTGCTGCAATCGGACCTTGTGTTGTTCCGTTAAATCAAGCCTCAGCTATTTCATTTACTAATCCATCTGTAAATGGAGCAACTATTTCTTGGACAAATGGAGCTTCAACATCAGGTTCGATGGTTGTTATTCGTCCAACAATTTCCCCAATTCTTGACCCTACACCCGGAACATCTTATTTAGCAAATGTAAATTATGCTACTGCAGGACAAATTGACACCAATAATAGAGTAGTTTATTTAGGTTCTGGAACCACAATTAATGTAAGCGGTTTATTGGCTGAAACACAATACACGGCTACAATTTATTCGTACAACGCAGTTGATTGTTACAATACAACTGCTCCAATAACAGTTGATTTTTATACGCTTTCTGTTGAGCCAACAGCTCATTCGGCATTAGCTTGTAACACTGCAACAACCTCTTCTTCAGTAACATTAACCTGTTCAGCTGCAAATACTCTTGGAGGAGATGGTTATGTTATTTTGTCTAAAATTGGGTCTGCACCAACAGGAGTTCCAATTGATGGTGGAGTTTATGCCGCAGGAACTGTTTTTGGAGACGCAACAGTTGTTGGCTATACTAACAGTTTAGGAACCGCAACAAGTTATGTAGCATCAGGATTAAATAGTTCTACAACTTATTATTTTTCATTGATTCCTTTCAAACAAAATTCTGCAATTGGAGGAACTTACAATTACAGAACAGCAGCCATAATTCCAACATGTACTTCAACAACTACTCCTGGAACTCCTTTTATAACTTTGGCAAACAATGGAACTCAAATTAGTGCCTCTAATGTACCACAAGGAACAACAAATTTAATATTACATAAATTTCAACTTTCTGTAGCGACAGCAAATACTACCCTTCAAGGAGTTACTGCAACTACTAACTCTGGAAGTGGAACTTATGCTGCAAGTGATCTGGTAAATTTAAAAGTACGCTATTCGGTAGATAATGTTTTGGATATTGCTGATGCTACTTTAAGCACAAAAACATTAACATTAGGTCCTGGACTGCAAGTATTTCCAAGTTTTATTCCTCAAATAATTACCGTTGGAACAACAGGATATATTTTTATAACTGCTGATATCGCTGCAGGTGCTGGAGTAGGAAACATTATCGGATTAAATGCTATAGTAAATGGTAATTTAATTTTTTCATCTGGAACAAAATCAGGTACTACAACATCTGGAGGTCTACAAACTATTTCACAGTCGGCACCTAATGTTCCTGCAACTTTCACCAAAGGTTGCACGAGCAATACCACTCAGGTTTTGAATTGGACTCCGCCAGCAACCGGAACTCTTGATGGCTATTTATTGGTAGTTAGAGCCGGAGCTTCTCCTAATGCAGTAACTTCAATTGTTGCATCATCTCAAGCTTTTAATTTAGATTATTCATTGGCTCCAACCTATGGCGCAACAACTTCAAGAGTTTTGTATATCGGAACTGGAGCTGGAATTATAGCTGGGTCTGGTGCTATTTCTACAGTAACTGTAACAGGATTAACAGCAGGCGTGAATTACGAGTTTAATTTATATGCTTATAAAAATAATGGTGGCAGTACATTGTATTCTACAGTTACCACAACAACTCAAACTATTGGATTGCCTAATGTTACAGCTCCTTTATCTGTAGCTGGTAATACAACAGGAACAATTTCATGGACAAATCCTTCTTCAACCTGTTTTGATGAGGTTATGGCTGTAGTAACAACTGCAGCAGGAATAACATTTGTGCCTACAGGAAACGGAAGTGCTTATTCGCCAAGTTCAATATACACAGCTCCTAATCAAGTAGTTTATCTTGCAGCAAGTAGTTTAGTTAACATAACCGGATTGACAAATGGAGTAACTTATTACATAGAAATATTTGTTAGAAAAGGAACCGATTGGAGCACAGGAGTTGAGGTTAGTGTTACACCATCTACAACTACAATTTTCAAACCTGGTGAATTACTTTTTGTTGGTTTTGATGGACAATACCTTGGTAGTGGACCAAATGACCAATATATGGTTGCAACAATGGTAGATATAGTTCCAGGAAGTAGCTTTTCAATTGCCAATTCAAGATATGAAGCTGGAGCAGCAGCTAATGTTAGAACAGATGAATGGGGCGGTCCCGGAAATGATCCAAGTCAAGCGCCTGGCGTTACAGTTTTTACGTATAATGGTCCAGGAAATATTACAGCAGGTTCAGTATTAGTATTGAATACAAACGCATCTAATGTGTTTGGTTATGCTGGGGTTATAACTGGCACTACAGTTACTGATCGTACTACAGATTTTACATTTGCTCAACCATTTACATCTAGCGGTGCACCAAATATTACGACTGCAAATGGTGATGGAGAACAGATATATTTATTGCAAGGGAATTTTATTTCAGATGGTACTATAGATGCAAATCAATCTAACTATTATTTAGCAGGAAGATTACTTCACGGATTTACAATAAAAACAGGATGGGTGCCATTAACATCGGCTTGTAGTGGTGTAGTTGGCGGCGGAAGCAACAGACAATCAAGGTTACCAGCCGAATTAACATGTTTTAATATCGAAAGTGCTATATCCAACACAATCAGTGGTTATTATATAAATAGTGCACAACACGGATTAACATCGGTAAGAAATATTATTAAAGCCGTTGCTAATGTTAGTACTAATTGGGTAATTGGAACTGCAAGATATACTATTGATGCTACAAGCAGTGCTTCAATCAGAGCTGGAAAAACGTATCTTATTGGAGCTGGAAATCCTGGTGGACAATGGATTGGTGATAGTGATACCAATTGGTTCAATTGTGCAAACTGGGAAAGTTTAACGGTTCCTGATAATACCATTGATGTAATTGTAAATGCTGCCGCAACTAATAATGCAATTGTAAATTACACCGCTACCTACTCTGATTTTTATAGTGATTTAGCACAATGTAAAAATTTATCAATTACTGGAAGATCAGTAAATATTTCAGCCAGCCCTTTAAACAAATTAGAAGTTTATGGCAATCTCTCAATTAGTTCAACAGGAATTCTAGACATGAGCGATGGAACAACAGGAACTCCTGACGGACAATTGTATCTTTATGGAAATTGGACCAATAGTTTAGATGAAACTTATTTCAAACAAGGAGAAAGTACAGTTTATTTTAAAGGAACAACACCTCAAATAATAAACAATGTTTCTCCAGTTGGTACCGAACTTTTTTATAATGTAGTTTTAGATAATGACTTTGACACTTCAATATCCAATAGTTTAGTTGCTCAAGGAGATTTAACAACTAATACTGGTAAAGTTATTAGAATTGCTCCTAATAATTATATAACTAATTACAAAAAGTTAATTCATAATGCAGATTTAACCATTGAAAATAACGGTCAATTCATTCAAGTAGATGAAACCGATTTGAATACAGGAACTTTTACAGGAACAAAATTTCAGGTAAAAAGAACAGCACAAGTTAAAAATCTTGATTATGTTTATTGGAGTGCACCAACTGCAGGTTTTTCAGTAAGTTCAATTCCTACAAACTATCGTTATGAGTGGAATACATTAAATCCAAATGCTAATGGTACTATAGGTAATTGGAATACTCCTTCGACTGCTACAATGACTAAAGGTAGAGGTTATATTGCTCGTGCAAGTAACGGCGCATCAACTCCAACGGCCTTAACAACCACGTTTACAGGACAACCTAATAATGGTCAGTTTACATATCCAATTTACAGAGGAAATTATACAGGAGTTGATTATGATGCTGATCCAGTTGACGCTAATAATCTTCTTACAACTGCTTTCGATGACAATTGGAATTTAGTTGGAAATCCGTATCCATCTGCAATTGATGCTATGGAATTCATAAATTTGAATACAGCTACCAATAATGTTAAAATAGTAGGTGCAATTTGGGTTTGGAAACATGGAATCGATCCGACTTCTAATATTAGTCCGTTTTATAATACGTGTACTTACAATTATACTTCAAATGATTACATAAAGTTTAATGCTATGGGATCATCAGAGCCTACATTATTTACTGGCGGAAAAATAGGATCGGGTCAAGGTTTTATGATTAATATGAGTGATGAACTTTCTTCGGGTGTGCCAAATCCGTCAGGAAATACAATTACTTTTAATAACGATTTGCGAACAGATGCTTCTAAAGGATTTTATAATAATGCAGACTTTTTTAGACATTCTAACAATTTAGTACAACAACCAGAAGAAAGACACCGTATATGGTTGGATATTTTCAACAACAATTCAGGTCAATTAGATAGAAATTTATTGGGCTATGCTACCAATGCAACACTAGGAAAAGACAACCTTTATGATTGTTTTACACGACCAAAATCTGAGGTTAGTTTGTTTTCTTTAATAGATAATAAGCCATACGCTATTCAAGGTAGACCATTGCCATTTAATGATAATGATTTAGTTCCAATGGGTATAAATATTGTTCAAAGTGGAACTCATACAATTGCTATAAATGCTGTTGATGGTTTGTTTTTACAAAATCAAGACATTTTTTTAGAAGATAAATTATTGAATGTAATTCACAATTTAAAACAAACACCTTATGTTTTCACATCAGTTATTGGAACTTTTAATGACAGATTTATAATAAGATATACTAATACGGCTTTGTCAACTAATAACTCTAGTTTAATTGAAAATAATGTTGTTGTTGCTACAAATAATGCGCAAGTTTCAATTAAGTCGGCTTATGAGAAAATGACTTCAGTTAGTATATATGATTTGCTTGGGAGAGAAATAGTTAAGAAAGAAAATGTGAGTGAAAACGAAATTATTTTCAACAATATTTCTGCTAAAAATCAGGCGCTTATTGTAAAGATAAAATTAGAAAACGATACAATAGTTACAAGAAAAATTATTTTATAAGAGGAAATTTAATTCAAATAAAATGTCCCAATCTTATTGTTAAGGTTGGGACATTTTTTTATAAATAAACGATTATTTTCCTTTAATAGACGCTTCTAAATTTCGTTCTATTTTATGTTCTGGTCTTGTCCATCTTGGTTTTTCGCCCAACGATAGGAATTCAGAATCTTCTGCTTCAACGGTTTTTGGTTGCATTAATTTAATAAATGGCTTCTGTGCTTTTAATCCTAAAGTTTCAAACATTTTCATGTCTTCATTTACATCTGGATTTGGAGTTGTAAGTAATTTATCTCCAGCGAATATAGAATTTGCACCAGCAAAGAAACACATGGCTTGACCTTCACGAGACATTTCTGTTCTGCCAGCAGAAAGACGTACTTGAGTTTCGGGCATAATAATTCTAGTTGTTGCAACCATTCTTATCATTTCCCAAATTTCAACTGGTTTTTCATTTTCCATCGGAGTTCCTTCAACAGCTACTAATGCATTAATTGGCACCGATTCTGGCTGAGGATTTAAAGTAGAAAGTGCTACTAACATTCCGGCTCGGTCTTCTATACTTTCACCCATTCCGATAATTCCACCACTGCAAACCGTTACATTTGTTTTACGAACATTATCAATAGTTTGTAGTCTGTCTTCAAATCCGCGCGTTGAAATTACTTCTTTATAATATTCTTCTGAAGTATCTAGATTATGGTTATAAGCATAAAGTCCAGCTTCGGCTAAACGTTGTGCTTGATTTTCGGTAAGCATGCCAAGAGTACAACACACTTCCATTTCCAATTTATTAATGGTACGAACCATTTCTAATACTTGATCAAATTCTGGTCCGTCTTTAACATTTCTCCATGCAGCTCCCATGCATACACGTGATGAACCATTAGATTTGGCTCTTAATGCTTGTGCTTTAACTTGGCTAACCGACATTAAATCGTTTCCTTCAACGCCTGTATGATAACGAGCGGCTTGCGGACAATAGCCGCAATCTTCAGGGCAACCACCAGTTTTTATTGATAATAAGGTAGAAACTTGAACTACATTAGGGTCATGTTGTTCTCTATGAATTGTTGCTGCTTCATACATCAAATCCATTAATGGTTTGTTGTAAATGGCTATAATTTCTTCTTTAGTCCAATTGTGTTTTGTAATGCTCATAATTGATTTTTATGTGCATCAAAAGTAGGGAATTAGTTTTAAAGAAAAAAAAATATTAAACCTTGACACTAATCAATTGTCGGCTTTAAAAACCTCTTTAGTATTCCAATATTGAATGTTGATAAAAACTACTATTAAAACAGATGCAATTCCTTCAATAAAAAGGCCAAAACAATATTCAGCCAATGTTGGGTTTCCACCAAATAAGAAGGCTTTAGATAATGTGTTGAGATAAGTTACGCCACCTCTAAAATAATAAACATAGAGTGATAAACCAATAATTCCTAATGCAATGCCTATAAATCCTGTTACGCCGCTTGATATACAATTTTGTAAATACCCTTTTTTGCCTTCTTCTAAATTTGATTTTATAGTTCTATTCAAACCATAAATGACAATAAATACATTAAAAATTCTTAGAATATAATACTTAGACAAACCTAAAAAATCCATTAAAATAAAATATATTCCAATGCCTAAAAAGATTATTAATCCATTTGTAAGTTCTTTTGATAATTTCATAACAACATTCTTTAAATTAAACAACTGTATATTTTATATAAATTTATTAAAAAAAATGAAATAATTATCAATTATTAACAAAAAATATACAAATGTTTAATAAAAACACTCTAAGATAAAAAATTATTGTTCATTTATAAAATTTAGAGCTGTTGTTTTGTCTTTTTGAATTTGGTTTTTAAGTGAATTTAGAGAGTCAAATTTTTGCTCATCTCTAATAAATTTCATCACTTCAACAATAAGGATTTCTGAATAAATTTCTTTGTCAAAATCAAATAAGTTTACCTCAATAGTTTGATTTTCTCCATTTACTGTTGGGCGATTTCCTATATTCATCATTCCAAAAAAGACATCATTATCATGAAGGCACTTTACAACATAAACACCATTTTTGGGAATTAATTTATAGTCTTCTAAAATGTGTATGTTAGCCGTTGGAAATTCTATGGTTCTACCAAGTTGTTTGCCTTTTACAACTTCACCAGAAAAAAAGTAGTTGTATCCTAAATAGGTGTTGGCTAATTCGATATTTCCGTCTAAAATAGCATTTCTAATTTTGGTGGAGCTAACAGCATTTTCATTTATTTCTTGTGCCGAAATTTGTTCTACTTCAAATCCGAATTCTTTTCCAAAACCCACCAAATCATTAATGTTTGCGGTTCTATTTCTACCAAAACGATGGTCGTGACCAATTATTATTTTTTGAATGTTAAGTTGGTCAACTAAAATTGTTTTTACAAATTCCTCGGCACTTAATCTTGAGAATTCTTTGTCAAATGGATGAACTATTAAATTATCAATTCCAATTTCTTCTAATAAAAAAGATTTTTCTTTAAGCGTGTTTAGTAATTTTACACTTGTACTATCTTGCAAAACCATTCTAGGATGCGGAAAAAAAGTAAGCACCAAACTTTCACAATTTAAGTCATTAGCACTTTGAATTATTTTATTTAAGATTTTTCTGTGACCAATATGTACTCCATCAAATGTGCCAATGGTTGCAATAGTTTTTTTTGCAGATTTAAAAGTATTGATTGAATTGTAAGTTTTCAAAAGAAATTATTTTTTGCAAATTTAAGAAATATATAAAAACAAAAAGAGGTTTGAATTTCAAACCTCTTTTCAATTATTGTTTATAAGCTTAATTATTCTTTTATAAAACGCAATGTTTTATTTTCTGAACCTTTAATAATATTTACAATATATACTCCTGTAGAATATGTGGAAGTATTGATAGTTAAATCATTAGCTGAAGTTATTTTTTTAGACACTACTAGTTGTCCAATAGTGTTATAAATTGCAATACTATCTGGTAATTCAACTCCATTAGGTAAAGAAATATTGATTGCTGATTTTGCAGGATTAGGATAGATATATGCACTACTTAAAGAATCAAAAACCTGATTTGATAAAGCATTAGTCGTAAAAGTTTTCGATTCAGTTAGACCAAATGTACCACCATTAGCAACAGGTGTCGCACCTGAATTAGTTGTAATTGTATATGAGCCAGCGCCGTATCCTGAATTAATTCCATCGCCATAAACATCGTTTATTGTAAAAGTATAACATCCATTAGAAGGCAAAGTCCAAGTTACATTGTTAACCAATGTTTGAGTTGTATTAGTAGCTAAATCAGTATACGGACCACCACTATATAGAGTTGTTCCAGCAGCGTTTTTTAAATTCCATGTTGTTTCAGAACCATATCTATCTCCAATAAGAGTGTATTT
This sequence comes from Flavobacterium sp. SUN046, assembly GCF_028867965.1. GTDB lineage: Bacteria > Bacteroidota > Bacteroidia > Flavobacteriales > Flavobacteriaceae > Flavobacterium. Next base: position 325,555 of record NZ_JAPQNT010000001.1, on the reverse strand, counting down.
GAAAGTTGTGTAATTATAATTAGATATTGTAGAGGCAGTTCCAGAGAATACTTTAGAAGCAGAATTATTACTTGCTCTTTGGTCTGTTCCTCCATTAGCAGAAGTTACAGAAACAGTTAATGTTCCGTTTACTGCAGTATTTGCTAATGTTATGTATGCAAAAGCATTTGGTGCCAATGAACCAGTCCAGTTGTTAGTGTAATTAGTACCACCATCAATATTATAACTTAATGTAGCCGAAGTTAAATTAGCAGTTCCTCTATTGTACAAAGAAACTATTTTAGATGGTAATACAGGATTAGGCGCAGAACAAGTTGGAGTAGCACCTCCACAACTATTTTCAATTTTAACTTCTGCATCATTTGTGAAAAGTGCTATAGCAACATCTTTAGTTGATGTTTTTAACGAAGCTCTTCTAGGTGAATTGTTCATTACTGTTGCAATTCTTGCCTTTTGATTATTCGTGAAAATATTCATACAAGTATCATCGGTATAATCCATGTAATTTTCAATCATATCATTTCCAGCAGCAGACGGACATGAATTTGTACCTGCAACACAACCAAAATTTGCTGCACTTGCTGCAGGTGTGTCAGGGCAGTAATCTTTATTGCTATCAGTTCCGTTTACAGTACAGCTAGCATTATCACCCCATATGTGAATTAAACCTAAAAAGTGTCCAACTTCATGAGTCATAGTTCTTCCTTTGTCGTATGGCGCTTGAAAATTACCAGTTGCCAAATCAGAACTTCCAAAGAAGCCATATCCAGCAACAACTCCGTCAGTATCAGCAGCTCCTCCAGAAGCGTTCAATCCACCAAGACCTGATGAATCAGGAAATTGTGCATAACCTAGTAGGGTGGTATCAGTAAAATTAACACTCCACATGTTCATATAAAGTGTTGGATCCCATATTGTGGTAGGTTTAACTATTCCGTCAATATCAGTTGTTGACCATGAAGCTTGACAAAGATTTACTCTATCAATTCCATTTGTAGGATTTCCACTTGGGTCAACTTTTGCCAAAACAAATTCAATTTGAGTATCTGCCCCAGCCGCATTAGTATTGTATCCTGGCGTGCCAAGCATTTTTCTGTAATCTTGAGTCATTACAGTAATTTGAGATTGAACTTGAGCATCAGTAATATTTTCATTTACGCCGTAAGCATCTCCGTTGTGAATTACATGTACAACTACTGGAATGTAAATAATCCCACCAGTTTGAGAACTTGTAGTTTGTAATTGTTTGTATTGTTCAACAAGTGGAGCTAGCCATTTTTCAAATTCTGCTCTTGTAGCTCTTTTAGGATATTTTTCTTGTAGCGATTGTTCGTATTCATCGGTAGCACATCTAATATATCCATCAGGTGAAACGTTAGTAACAGTTTTTCCAAAAACAGTTTTTTGTTTTCCATTTTGTCCGAAACTCAAGGCAACAAACAATAATAAAAATAAAGTAAGTAAATTATTTTTCTTCATTATAAATAGTAAAATAGTTAATTTTTAGCCTGTAAAAATACAAATTTTGATTGAAAAATTATTTTTTTTCTGTTATTTCTTGCTTAGTTTGTACTTAATTTTTTAGTTGTATTTTTTTTCGTCAAAAAATAATTATACTTTTGACTATTAAATATTTAATTAAAATGAAAAGAAAACTACTTTTTACGATTAGCGCAATTTTAATTTTTACAATAAGTTTTGGTCAAAAATCGCTTTGGAATAAGACTACAGCAGATAGAGTAAGCTTATTAAATAAAATGGACCGTGCCGCTATGCCCAGAGATTATAAATTATATAATCTTGATTTTAATGGTTTGAAAGCTCAATTAGCTCAAGCTCCATCAGAAAACACAACATATTCAAATGTAATTGTTGAGTTTCCAAATCAAAATGGAGAGTTAACAAGCTACAGAATTTTTTATGCTCCTGTAATGGAAGAAGCATTAGCTAATAAATATCCAGATATTAAATCTTACGTTGGTAAAGGAGTAGAAGATCCAACTGCTTCAATACGTTTTAGTACTACAATTTTTGGACTTCATGTTATGTCTATTTCTGGTAAAACAGAAACATTTTATATAGACACTTATACCAAAGACTTAAATAATTATATAGTTTATGGTAGAAGCACATTGTCAAGTACAAGATCATTTGAATGTGGTTTTATCGATGATCAATCTACTTCTAGAGTTATTGAGCAAGATGCCTTTTTAGCAAGTGATGGAAAGTTCAGACAGTACAGACTTGCAATGGCGTGTACTATAGAATATGCAGCTTATCATGTTAATGCGGCAGGTGTTTCAGGTGGAACTTTAGCACAAAAGAAAGCTGCCGTTTTAGCAGCGATGGTAGTAACAATGACTAGGGTTAATGGAGTTTATGAAAGAGACATGTCTTTACGTATGAATTTAATTGCGAACAATGATTTAATAATATTTATTGATTCAGATAATTTTTCAAACGATACAGCTTCTAGTTTAATTAATGAAAGTCAAACAGAAATAGATGCCGCAATAGGGCTAGCAAATTATGACATTGGTCACACTGTTAGTACTGGTGGTGGAGGTTTAGCACAATTAAATTCACCATGTACGTCTAGCAAAGCAAGAGGTATTACTGGTTCACCAGCTCCAGTAGGTGACGCTTTTGATATCGATTATGTTGCTCATGAAATGGGACATCAATTTGGAGGAACACATACTTTTAATGGTATTGGTGGTAACTGTACAACAGGAACTAGAGCTCCTACTACAGCTGTAGAGCCAGGTTCTGGCACAACAATTATGGCTTATGCAGGCATCTGTTCTCCTGTAGATGTTCAATTGCATTCTGATGATTATTTTCATGCTGTAAGCATAGCTCAAATGTCTTCATTTGTTGCAGGAACAGGAAACTGTGCAGCATTTGCGTCTAACGGAAATACTCCTCCAGTCGTTAATGCAGGTACCGATTATACAATTCCTAAAGGAACAGCATTTATTTTAACCCCAACAAGTGCTACAGACGTAAATGGTGACTCATTGACTTATTGTTGGGAGGAAACAGATAATTCAACTTCTTTTGCGCAACCTCCTGTTGCAACAGCTACTGGAGGACCAAATTTTCGTTCATTTTCACCATCTACTTCTCAAGAAAGATACATACCAGTTTTATCGAGTGTTGTTGCAGGTAATTTAGCACCAACATGGGAAGTTGTTTCAACAGTAGGAAGAACTTATAACTTTGCTCTAACAGTAAGAGATAACAGAACTCCAAACGGAGGACAAACTTCAAGAGATAACGTAGTTATTACAGCAAGTTCAACTGTAGGACCTTTTTCAGTAAGTTCACAAAGTAATACAGAAGCTTGGGTTCAAGGAAATTCATATACTGTTACATGGGTAAGAAACGGTTCAGAAACCTTATCTACTAATGTAAATATATATTTATCTACAGATGGAGGTTTAACTTTTCCTACTTTGCTGACACCTAGTGGAGTTCCAAATTCAGGAACAGCAACTGTAACAGCACCAAATGTAACTTCTCAAACATGTAGATTAATGGTTAGAGCTAAAGAAAATATTTATTACGCAGTGAATTCAACTAATTTTTACATTGGATACACAATCACAAATACGTGTAATACTTATAATTATACTGTGCCATTTAGTGTTCCCGATGGTTCATCAACATATACAATTAAAACAATTGCGGTTCCGTCAACCTCAGGAACAATATCTGATGTTAATATAACAGTGAACGCTACTCATCCAAATATTCAAAATCTAAATATTGCAGCCGTTAGACCCGGAGGCTCTTTGGCAACATTATATAATCAAGGATGTGCAAGTGGTGCTAACATGAATGTTACATTTGATACTCAAGGCACAGCTATGGTTTGTGCAAGCCCAACAATAGGATCTTATCAACCTTCAACGGCTACTGCATTAAGCGCAATGAATGGAGCTACAGCAACAGGAACATGGCAATTTGGTTTTAGAGATTTAGTTGCAGGTAATGCCGGAACTATTGATTCTTTTTCAATTCAAATTTGTACTCAAGTTGTTGCTTTAGCAAATGATAATTTTAATTTTGAAAACTTTGCTTTGTATCCAAATCCTAATGATGGTAGTTTTAACATCAAATTTAATTCTAGCACAGATAAAAATATTGAAATTGCAATTTATGATATGAGAGGTAGAGAAATTTTTAATAAGACTTATCAAAATTCTGGATTATTTGAACAAAACCTTCAATTGAATAATGTTCAAGCTGGAATTTATCTTGTAAACATCCAAGATGGTGATAAAAAGGTTGTTAAGAAAATTATTGTAGAATAATACTACAGGTTAAGTTAAAAAAAAGGCGCAATTGTTGCGCCTTTTTTTAATTTAATTAAAATTTAATATATTTATGCCCTATTAACTAACCTAATTTATAAAATGAAGAGAAAATTACTGTTAACATTGGTGAGTGTTCTATTCACATCATTAATGTTTTCACAAGAAAGCAACTATTGGTCAACTGTTTCTTCCAATAAAACAAATATTCTAAAAGATAAAGGTGTTGAAAGATTATCTTTTCCTAAAGAATTCAAATTATTTGAATTAAATATTTCGCCACTTAGGCAAGAACTTTTTTCAATTGTTGATAATAAGTCTGCCCAAAACTCAAAAATTATTTCTTTGCCAAATGCAGACGGAGGTATTGAAGAATTTGAAGTTTACGAAGCTTCTAATTTTGAGTCAGATTTGCAAGCTCAATTTCCTGAGATAAGAGCTTATTCAGGTAAAGGAATCACTGATAAATATGCTACTTTAAAATTAAGTATTTCTCCTCAAGGAATACAAACAATGGTTTTTAGAACCGATAAAGAAAATGAATTTATTGAAGCTTACTCTCAAGACCACACCATTTACGCTGTATTTAAATCTCATAGAGAAATAGGAAAATTAGGCTGGACATGCTCTACAGATGATTCACAAATGGTTGAAAAAGTTACATCTAAAGTTTCTAATATAGCAGCTAAATCTAGTGCAGGTCAATTAAAAACAATGCGTTTAGCTCAATCTTGTAATGGTGAATATGCAAATTATTTTGGAGCGACTAGTGCTACGCAGGTTGCTTTAGTTCTTGCTGCTTTTAATGCAACTTTAACACGTTGTAATGGTGTTTATGAAAAAGATTTAGCATTGCATCTAAATTTAGTTGCTAGTACTACAAATGTAATATTTTACAGCACCACTACTGATCCATATACAACAATGGCTAATTGGAATGCGCAATTACAAAACACTTTGAGTACAAGATTAACAGGAACAGGAACAACATTAGCCGCCAATAATGCCGCTTACGATATAGGTCACATGTTTGGTGCATCTGGCGGTGGTGGAAATGCAGGTTGTATTGGTTGTGTATGTAGAAATGATACTGCAAGTACTACAGATTTAAATAAAGGTGCCGGAATTACTTCTCCAGGTTCTGGTGGACCATTAGGAGATAATTTTGATATTGATTATGTTGTTCATGAAATTGGTCATCAATTAGGAGCAAATCATACATTTTCTAATTCTAATGAAGGTTCAGGAGTTAATAAAGAAGTAGGTTCAGGTGTAACCATAATGGGTTACGCAGGAATTACAAGTCAAGACGTTGCTCCACACTCTATTGATTCTTATCATGCTGCTTCCATTGAGCAAATACAAGCTAATTTAGCAACTAAAACGTGTCCGATAACCACTTCTTTAGCTGGAACTAATGCAACACCTGTTGTAGATTCTGTTCCAAATTATATTATTCCAATAAGTACACCATTTGTTTTAACTGGTTCTGCAACAGATGCTAATGCAACAGATGCACTTACCTATTCATGGGAACAAAATGATGATGGAGGTTCTTCAACAGGCGCGGCAAGTAGCGCGGCAATTACCAAAACAATAGGACCTAACTTTATTTCATGGAGTCCAACTGCTTCTCCATCAAGATATTTTCCTAAATTGTCATCTGTAGTTGCTAATTCAGCTACAACAGCTCAAGTTGGTGGTGATGCAGGAATGTTATCAGAAGCCTTGAGTTCAGTTGCTAGAACATTAAATTTCAGATTGACAGTGAGAGACAACTGTCCATACAGTTCAACAGCGCCTATAAAAGTTGGTCAAACAGCTTATACAGATATGAAAGTTGACGTTACTGCAGCAGCTGGACCATTTATTGTGAACGCACCAAATACCGCTGTTTCTTGGGCTGTTGGAACAAATCAAACCGTGACATGGGCAGTAGCTGGTACAACTGCTAACGGAGTAAATTCTCCTTTTGTAGATATATTTTTATCAACCGATGGTGGTTATACTTATCCAATTCAATTAGCAAGTAAAGTTCCAAATGATGGGTCTGAAACAATTACAGTTCCTAACAATGTTGGTACAACTAATAGAATCATGGTAAAAGGATACAAACACATCTTTTTTGATATATCTAATGCTAATTTCTCTATTACAGCTCCAACATCTAGTTTTGCAATTGCATTTAATGGAGTTCCAGAACAACAATATAAAGAAGTTTGTGCTGGTGGAAATTTAGTTTCATATACAATACCATATACAACATACGCTGGTTTTTCAGGAACAACCAACTTTACTGTGAGTGGCACTCCAGCTGGATCTACTGTAACATTAAATCCAACTAGTGCGTCTACAAATACAACAATCACATTGTCAATTAGTAATACGTCTTCAAGTCCTTCAGGTTTAAATTCAATAATTATTACAGCAACATCTGGCACTGCTACTAAAACAGTTCCTTTGTATTTACAATTATATGGTGCTTTTTCAACAATGTCTTTGACTTCACCAGCTAATTTAGCAGTTGGTCAACCAAATTCTTTAAATTTAACTTGGGCTGCAGAAGCTAATGCTACAATGTATGACGTTCAAGTTGCTACAGATAATGCTTTTACAAATATTGTAAGCTCAGCAACTGTGTCAACGAATAGTTATGCATTAAGCGGATTGAATGATGCTACTAATTATTTTTGGAGAGTTTTACCTAAAAACAACTCGTGTTCAGGTGTTTATAGTACAGAAAGTAAATTTACTACGGGTCAAACAATTTGTAATGTTTTCAATTCTACAAATGTTCCAATTACTATTGATACTACGGCTAATTTTACAGCAACATCAACTTTAAATGTTACTTCTACAAATATTATTTCTGATGCTAACATTACAATGAATATTACTCATACTTGGATAAACGATTTAACTGCAACACTTACAAGTCCTTCTGGAACATCGGTAACATTGTTTGCTAACATTTGTGATCCAACTACAAGTGTAAATGATATTTCAGCAACTTTTGATGATGCTGGCTCTGCAATTGTATGTGGTAATTTTCCAGGTGTTTCAGGAACAGTTGCTCCAAGTTCACCATTATCAGCTTTTAATGGTCAATCAATGAATGGAACTTGGACTTTAACTATCTTAGATTCTTACACAGGTGATGGTGGTGCTATAAATTCTTGGAGTTTGAATCTATGTAATACTGTTGTTGCACTTTCTAACGTAGAAAATGAATTTCAAAATTTTGCATTGTATCCAAATCCTAACGATGGTAGTTTTAATATTAAATTTAATTCTAACTCAAGTAATGACATTAGCGTTGCAGTGTTTGATATGAGAGGAAGAGAAATTTTCAAAAAAGCATATCAAAATTCTGGATTATTTGAACAAAACTTGCAATTAAACAATGTTCAAGCTGGAGTTTACCTAGTTAATATTCAAGATGGCGATAAAAAAATCGTTAAGAAAATAATTGTAGAATAACTTTTATTTTATAGTACTTAATTAATCAAATACCCCAAAAATCAATTAGATTTTTGGGGTATTTTTTTGTTTGAAAAGGATAAAAAAAATGAGCACGATAATTAACCGAGCTCATTTCATAAAAAACTAATGTGTTTTTATTTATTCATATGTGTCATTTCGTAGACAAAAGTATCTAAATCTACACCCATAACTAACAAAGACAAAGCTTTATCAACTATATAATTTATGTTTCCTGGTGTAAACCCTAAAGCTAAAGCAAATTTAGCTAAAATTTCTTTTTGTTTTGCGCCTAGAACATGGTCAACATAAACCATTCTTGATAAATCATACAAACGTTCTAATCTGTTTACGTAAGAATAAGGTGGATTAATAGGATATTTTAAAGGATTTTCAAGAATTTCTTCATATTCTGCGTCAGAAATTTCTAATCTCACTGCAAGTTTATCTAAAAATTCTTTTTCTTCTTTACTTAAATCACCATCTGCAATTGCAACACGCACAATTGCCGAAAAGTGACCTTTATTTCTTGTTTTAAATTCGCTATCAAATAAATCTGAAAATGACATAATTATATTGGTTTTATCCTGCAAAGATAATTCAATTTACCTAAAAAAAGAAAATGTTTTTAATCGATTTTAAGGTAATCTTTACCAATTCAATTCAAAAATAATTGTAAGTTTACATCACTAAAATTGATAAACACCAATTACTATGGCTGATTTTTGGATTTTTTTTAAAGTTGGACTGAACCATGTTTTAGATTTTAATGGTTATGATCACATGCTTTTTTTAATCGCATTAACAGTTCCTTATGTCGCCAAAGATTGGCAACGCATCTTAATTTTAGTCTCATTTTTTACACTAGGTCACACTCTTTCGCTAATGCTTTCTGTTTTTAATGTGATAACCGTTAAAGCCAGTTTGGTTGAATTATTAATACCAATCACAATTTTAATAACTGCTTTTTTTAATTTACTAATAGCAGGAAAGTCCAGTAAAAACGGAAATATGTCTTTCGTTGCAAGTGTAACCGTTTTTTTCGGAATTATTCATGGACTTGGTTTTTCTAATTATTTCAATGCATTACTTCCAGGAAAACCGGTCGATAAAGTTGCGCCGTTACTAGAATTCGCTTTAGGAATCGAAGCAGCTCAAATTGTAATTGTCATCGCAGTTCTTATTCTTTCTTTTATTGCCCAAACCTTACTACGATTCAATAAACGCGATTTTACACTCATAATGTCGAGTTTCGTCATTGGTGTTGTAGTGCCGTTAATTGCTCAAAATCCAATTTGGGGAAAATAAGTTTCATTTGAAGCGAATCAGTAGTTATATTTGTAATGCTTATTCCTGCTTTACTTTCCAATCATTAAAAAAAATGATTTCCATTTCAATCAGGGCTATTAAGTAATCCATTTGAATAGAATTCAGTACTATGAAAGATAAAAAACAAAATAAATACGATAAAGCTTATTTAAGAATCGCTTCCGAATGGAGCAAACTTTCGTATTGCCAACGCAAACAAGTAGGAGCAATCATTGTTCGAGATAGAATGATAATTTCTGATGGTTACAATGGTACACCATCTGGATTTGAAAATTGTTGCGAAGATGAAGAAGGTTTAACGCAATGGTATGTGCTTCACGCCGAGGCTAATGCAATATTAAAAGTAGCACGTTCAACACAATCATGTGAAAATGCAACTTTGTATATAACACTTTCACCATGCAAAGAATGCAGCAAATTAATTCATCAATCGGGAATAAAAAGAGTAGTCTATAAAAACGGTTATCGCGATACTTCAGGAATAGATTTTTTAATAAAGGCAGGAATAGAAGTTGCTCAAATTGAAGATTTAGAATAATTTGTCACACTATTTTCATGTCAAAAAAAAATTATTTAATCTTATTATTAATATCATTTTTATCTTATTCACAAGATACTCCAATCAATTATGATTTTAAAAAGATTGATGAAATTTCAAGAAAAATAGAATATAATAATGACATCAATGCACTTACTTTAAAGTTAACAGAAAATTACACCACTCAACTAGAGAAAACAAGAGCTATTTTCATTTGGATTACCGATAACATTAAATATGATTGTAAAAGATTTAATAAATTACAAAAGCGATATAATCCAAAAGTTTTTAAATGTAAAACCAAAGAAGAATGTGAATTAAAAAAATCAGAATATGAAAATCAACAAATTCTAAAAACATTAAATAAAAAGAAAGGAATTTGTGGCGATTACGCAATGTTGTTTGAACGAATGTGCAGTATTGTTGGTGTAAAATGTTATTACATAAATGGATATACAAAAACTGAAGCGTATCAAGTTGGTAAAATGGGTTTGCTAGATCATGCTTGGAATGTAGTTGTTATTGATGATAAGTATTATTATTTTGACGCAACATGGGCATCTGGCGGTTGTTCAAAAAATGAGAAAGGTAAATTAAAAAAGTTCCACAAAAATTTTAATGAATATTTTTGGATGACGCCAATTGACAAGCTATCGAGAAATCATTTTCCTAAAGACACAACTTGGATAAAAAATTCAATTTATACTAAAAAACTCTTTAAAAATAATCCATATATACACAACAGTATTATTTCGAAAATAGAAATTTCTTTACCAGAAACAGGTGTGATTAATGCACAAGTTGGAGATACAATAAAATTTATGTTCAAGTACAAGAACAAAGTTGATAAAATTCAAATTAATACAAATGCAACAAGAAATCCAAAGGTTTGGATTGAAACAAAGAACACAAGAGAATTAAATGTAACAGCATTAAAAAAGCAAAAATATATTACTTACGTAAATACTAATGAAACGATTAGTTTTTACTACGTAGTTGAAAAAAAAACTATTAATTTTATAGAAATACTATTTGATTATGAATTAGCTTTGAAGTACAGAATAAAGTTAGCTAATTAACGTTTTCATTTAATAAAATTAGATTAGATTTATATGCAATAAAGTTAATTATGAAAATCAATAAAATCTACATACCAATTCTATTTTTCACTTGCATTGCAATTGGAATTGTCATTGGCGGATTGATAAATTATCCATCCAGTAAACCTTCATTTGCTAGAAATAATTACAAAACCAAACTCAACAGGCTTTTAGATTTTATTGATAATGAATATGTAGATGATGTAAAAACAGACTCTATTGTTGATTTAACCGTAACCAATATCTTAGCCAATTTAGATCCGCACTCAGTTTATGTTCCACCAAATGAACAAACTGCGGTTGCCGAAAGTATGAAAGGTGATTTTGTTGGAATCGGAATTAATTTCTATTCTTTTAACGATACAATTGCCGTAATAAAACCAATAGAAAACGGACCAGCTGCAAGAGCAGGAATTAAAGAAGGCGACCGAATCTTGTATGCCGATAATTTCAAACTTTTTGGTAAAAAACTTAAAAATGAAGTGCTATACAGCAAATTAAAAGGCGAAAAAGATTCTGAGGTGATTTTAACTATTTACAGAAAATCAGAAAAAAAACAATTAAAACTTAAAGTTATTCGTGATGTAATTCCGATAAAGAGTGTTGATGTCGCTATAATGTTAGATAAATCAACTGGTTATATAAAAATCAATCGTTTTGCCGAAACCACTGGACAAGAATTTCATACTGCTTTATTAAAGTTAAAAAATAATGGTTTAAATTCTTTAGTAATAGATTTGCGTGAAAATGGCGGCGGATTTATGGAAATGGCCATTCAAATAGCAGATGAATTACTAAAAGATAAAGAGTTAATTGTTTTTACAAAAAATAAAAAAGGAAAAATAGACAAGACGTTTGCTACCGATAATGGCGATTTTGAAACCGGAAAAGTTGCTGTTTTAATTGATGAAAATTCCGCAAGCGCCAGTGAAATTTTAGCCGGCGCAATTCAAGATAATGATCGTGGAACCATTATTGGACGACGTTCTTTTGGAAAAGGATTGGTGCAGCGCGAAATGAATTTTGACGATGGTTCTGCAGTGCGCTTAACCATTGCAAGATATTACACGCCAAGCGGACGATCAATTCAAAAACCTTATAAAAAAGGCGATAGTAAAGATTATTTTAAAGAATCAGAGAACCGATTTGAAAACGGTGAATTGTATGAAAAAGGTAAAATAAAAATAGCAGATTCTTTAAAATTTAAAACCAAAAAAGGAAGAATCGTATATGGCGGTGGCGGAATAGTACCTGATATTTTTGTGCCACTTGAAGTTTCTCACGGCGATGAAAGTCTTGAATATGTATTGCAAACAGGAATCGTTGGGCATTTTGTCTTTGAACAATTAGACAACAATAGAAGTTCATTTAAAGGATTAAATTTCGAACAATTTCAAGTAAAAATGATAAATAATGATTTCTATGTAAATCAATTTGAAAAATATTTAAGTAAAGCCGGTTTGGAACTAGACTTGAATAAAAATAAAGCTATAGTTAACAGATACATCACTGCTGAGTTTGCCCGACAATTATTTGGTGAAAATCAATATTATGAAATAGTATTGAAAGAAGATAAAATGATTAAAAAGGTTTTAGAAAAATAGACTCTTTTTTTTATGGATGGACTAAAATCATTTACACAATTATTTGATGGATATTATATTGAAAAAACTGAATTTAAAAAAGCTGAATTTGAATTTGATGGATTTAAAATAATTTTTGATTACAATATAAATGATTCTACTGAATCGGGAACTTGCCAAAAATTCACAAGAATTACCACAGCATTTATAGCAAGTAATGATTATAAATTTCAAGTATATGAAAATAACTTAATAAGTTTTTTTGTCAAGATTTTTGGAATTAGAACTGCTGAACATTTTAATTTATCTGTTGTAAAAACAATTCATGAATTCGAGATCAAATCTTTAGTAAATGAAAAATATTTACAAAAAATCATTAAAGGTAAAAAAAACATGAAGTTTTATATTTCAAATCAAAAAGGAATTTGGGGACAAAATTTACCTAAAAATGAATTTGAATTATCTTTTTATTCTGAAAAAATAATTGAAGATATTGCAGAGCTTAAATCACTTTTAGATCTTTTTAAAGAAACAATTACACATTTAGTTGAAAATCATTCAATACAACCCAAAACGATTACTTTCTAATCGAATCATGCGCCTGGCTAGAAATGCCATTGTTCCACAAAGTTAAAATATCTGTTGCAACGGCAGCGCCACTTCCGGCAGCAATTGCCAATTGACTTCTCCAGCCAGCTAAAGTCCCAACAACATAAATTCCGTCGGTAACTTTGTGGTCATCATTTTTAAGTTGAATGCGGTTTTTTTCGGAAAGTGCTTTTTTATTTGGTTCAATATAATGTAGTAAACCTTCAATATTAAATGTATTTGCTGAACCAATTGCCACAACAATACACTTTGTTTGATAGGAATTTTTATTAGTAATAACAGTAAACTCTGGAAATTCACCAGTTACTTTTAAAACTTTTTCATTCTCTATTTGTTCAACATGAGGATACTGACTTTGAAGTTGTTCTAAACTTTCTGTCAATAATTCTGAGCCTAATTTGCCTGCTGGAATTCCGTATGCATTATTAAATAAGGCTTCTTGTAATGAAGATGTTTTTTGATGCGTAATAATTGCAACTTTTTTGTCTTGAACAAATGTTTTTTTGTGAGCAGAACCTAAAACTAAAGCACAAGAAACGCCAGAAACTCCGCCACCAATAATCAAAACATCCAACATAAATTATTGATTTTTAAGTTTTTGTTCTATTTTTTTAGATAATTTAAAAATCAAAAGTATAAAAACAGCACAAAAACAAGCAATAATTCCCATTAAAGCCGTCATACTATTTCCTTCAAGTGGTTTATTAAAGTCCAACATTGTGAAATTGAATATAATCAACCCAATAGCTATAATAATCAATATGGTAGTAAAAATTTTCATGAAAAAATATTAGTGTACAAAAATAGTAAAATTTGATTTAAACAAACAATCCTTTAACATTAGCAGCAAATAATTTAACAGCAATTGCTAAAAGTACAACGCCAAAAGTTTTTCTAATAACTCCCAAACCATTTTTACCTAAAAGCTTTTCAATTCGAGCCGATGATTTCAACACGGCGTAAACTAGAATAATGTTTAAAATAATTGCTATAATAATATTTATTGTAGCAAACTGTGAACGCAATGAAAGTAATGTAGTCATAGTTCCAGCTCCGGCTATTAAAGGAAAAGCTAACGGAACTATCGATGCTGAACTAGACGCTTCTTCTTTGTATATTCGAATTCCGAGAATCATTTCGAGTGCTAAAAAGAATAAAACAAACGAACCTGCAACGGCAAATGAATGCACGTCAATTCCAATAAGTTTTAATAATTCTTCACCTACAAATAAAAAAACTATCATTATAATTCCGGCTGCAATTGATGCTTTTTCCGATTCGATATGGCCAAATTTTTGACGTAAATCAACCACTATCGGAATGGTTCCAACAATATCAATTACTGCAAAAAGCACCATAGCAATAGTTATAATCTCCTTAAAATCAAATCCTAACATAACAGTTTATTTAAAAATGCAAAATTAAGGCTTTCAAGATTGTTAAATTCTAAATGATACGTTAATTTTATAATATTATTGTAACAGTAAAATCATTTGTACCTTTGTCAAAATTTAAGATTATATAAGTTTAACTAAATCTAATAGTAATAATTTAATATTTAAAATTCACAAATGTTTCAATTAGGAAAAACCATAGTTTCAGAAGATATTTTAGAAAAAGATTTTGTTTGCAATCTTTCGGCATGTCATGGAGCATGTTGTGTTGATGGTGATGCTGGCGCGCCTTTAAGCGAAGAAGAAACTAAAATTATGGAAGAAATTTATCCTAAAGTAAAACCATTTTTGAGAAAAGAAGGAATTGAAGCCATCGAACGATTGGGAACTTGGGTTAAAGGAACCGAACAAGATTTAGAAACTCCTTTAATAGACGAAAAAGATTGTGCCTACGTAATATTTGACGGAAAAACAGCGCTATGCGGAATCGAACAAGCCTACAATCAAGGTGTAATTTCGTGGAAGAAACCAGTTTCATGTCATTTATATCCAATAAGAGTTAAAGATTTTACCGAATTTGCCGCTGTAAATTACGATAAATGGGATATCTGTGACGACGCTTGTTCACTCGGACAAGAACTTCAAGTTCCTGTTTACAAGTTTGTAAAAGAAGCCTTAATAAGAAGATTTGGCGAAGATTGGTATTTGGAACTCGAAAAAGTTGCAGAGGATTTAAAAAACGGAAAGTAATAAAAGTAAAAAACCAAAATCAATTATTCGATTTTGGTTTTTTTAAATCTAGTATCAAATATTTTAATATTAATTAGTAGAAAAAGGTACTCGAACCTATCAGTTTTATTAATTTTTATAAAAATTTGAAAATAAAATCTATTATTCAATTTTATTTTTTTAAATCTAATATCAAATATTTTAAATTTAATATCTTCAAGTGGAGAAGATGGGGCTCGAACCCACGACCTCTTGACTGCCAGTCAAGCACTCTAGCCAACTGAGCTACATCCCCAATAATATTGTTTTCAAATATACATTTTTTATTGTGTTTAAGAAAAATATTTTTTAAAATCGGGATCTTTGGATTAATTTAATTCAAATCAAAAATAGAAAAGAAAACAAGTAAATTTCACTAAATTTGCATCAAATAATTTCTCAATGAGTAAAATCAGAATTACAAAACAATTTTCTTTTGAAACCGGTCATGCACTTTATGGCTATGATGGAAAGTGTAAAAATGTTCACGGACATAGTTATAAATTATCTGTAACGGTTATTGGAACTCCAATTTCAGATTCGAATAATGTAAAATTCGGAATGGTAATTGATTTTTCTGATTTAAAAAAAATTGTTAGAGAAGAAATTGTTGATTTATTCGATCACGCAACAGTTTTTAATAAAAACACACCTCACGTTGAATTAGCTCAAGAATTGAAAAACCGTGGTCACCACGTGATTTTAGTAGATTATCAGCCAACTAGTGAAAATATGGTTGTTGATTTTGCCAAAAAAATTAAAGATAGATTGCCTAACGATATTCAATTACATTCATTAAAACTTCAGGAAACTGAAAGTTCATTTGCCGAATGGTTCGCGTCTGATAATTAATTTTTCTTATTATTTTCACACAGAGCGTGTTGAAGTGCTTATATTTACAAAATGCAATTATCAAATAACAAAAAAATCTATTTTGCATCCGATCAACATTTTGGTGCTCCAACACCGGAAGCGAGTTTTCCGCGTGAGCAAAAATTTGTATCGTGGCTCGATGAGGTAAAAATAGATGCTGAAGCCATTTTTCTTTTGGGTGATTTATTCGATTTTTGGTTTGAGTATAAAACCGTTGTTCCTAAAGGATTTGTTAGAATTTTAGGAAAATTAGCCGAAATTAGAGATAGTGGAATTCCAATTTATTTCTTTGTAGGAAATCATGATTTATGGATGAATGACTATTTTGAAAAAGAATTAAATATTCCAGTTTATCGCGATAACAAAGAGTTTACATTCAATAATAAAACGTTTTTAATTGGTCATGGTGACGGAAAAGGTCCAGGTGATAAAGGTTACAAACGGATGAAAAAAGTATTTGTACATCCGTTTTCAAAATGGTTGTATCGATGGTTACATCCCGATATCGGAATGAAATTAGCTCAATATTTATCAGTAAAAAACAAACTTATCTCCGGTGAATCTGATGTGAAATTTCTCGGTGAAGAAAACGAATGGTTGATACTTTATGCCAAACGGAAACTAGAAACAAAACACTACAACTACTTTGTTTTTGGTCATCGTCATTTACCAATGATTGTTGATGTTGGTCAAAATTCACAATATGTAAATTTAGGCGATTGGATTGGCTATTTTACCTACGGAGTTTTTGACGGCGAAAAATTTGAATTGAAAAAATATTAAACTTTTAAGTCTTTAATTCGCAGTTGAATAGTGACATTTCCGTTAAATTCATTTTCATCAATGCAATAAACAGCATCAAATGATTGCTGAGTTTTGATTAAATCTAATTTTTTACCCAATCCAAAACCAATTGCACCAAAACCTTCCGAATTATTTTGTTTTACAAATAGTTTTAAATGTTCGTTATCTTTTCCAAGCGGTTTAGCGTAACCAGTATCTTTTACGTTTTTGGTCATAAAAGTAGGCGTCATATTTTGTGGACCAAAAGGCTCAAACTGACTTAATAATCGGATTAATTTTGGGTTAATATCAGCAAAATTAATTTCAGCATCAATAGAAATTTCTGGAATTAATAAATCTGGATGAATGGTTTCTTGAACTGTTTTTTCAAAAGCTACTTTGAAATTTTCATAATTTTCTTCTTTCAAAGTCATTCCAGCCGCATACATGTGTCCGCCAAATTGTTCTAAATGTTCCGAACATTTTTCTAGAGCATTATACACATCAAAACCTTTTACAGATCTTGCCGAAGCAGCTAATTTATCACCACTTTTTGTAAAAACTAAAGTCGGACGATAATAAGTTTCTATCAATCGTGAAGCGACAATTCCGATTACACCTTTGAGCCAATCTTCTTGATATACAACGGTTGTGAATTTGTATTTTTCGTTATTGTTTTCAATTTGCGAAAGCGCTTCAATTGTAATTTTTTTATCTAAATCTTTTCTATCAGTATTGTATTGTTCAATTTCGGAGGCAAATTGTTCGGCTTGATCTAAATCATATTCTGTTAAAAGAGCCACAGCTTCGTTGCCATGTTTTATTCTTCCAGCAGCATTAATTCTTGGTGCAATAATAAAAACAACATCAGTAATTGTCAATTTTTTTTTCTTTACATTTTGAATGAGTGCTTTAATTCCAGGTCGTGGATTACTATTAATTACTTCCAAACCAAATTTTGCGAAAACACGATTTTCACCAGTCATCGGAACAATATCTGCCGCAATAGCTGTAGCGACTAAATCCAAATAAGGAATTAAATCTAAAATATTCTGATTGTTATTTTCTGCTAAAGCTTGAATGAGTTTAAATCCAATTCCGCAACCGCAAAGTTCGTCATACGGATACAAACAATCGTCTCGTTTTGGATCTAAAACCGCAATAGCATTGGGTAATTCATCTCCTGGTCGATGGTGATCACAAATGATAAAATCGATGTTTTTTACTTTAGCATAATTAACATGTTCGATAGATTTTATACCACAATCTAGAGCAATTATTAATGAAAAACCATTGTCATCGGCAAAGTCGATTCCTTTAAACGAAATTCCGTAACCTTCATCATATCGGTCTGGAATGTAAGTAGCAACATTGGGATAATAACTTTTTAAATAGGAAGAAACCAGTGAAACGGCAGTCGTTCCATCAACATCATAATCTCCAAAAATTAGAATATTTTCTCCATTTGAAATTGCCTTTTCGATTCGAATAACCGCTTTATCCATATCTTTCATCAAATATGGATTGTGCAAATCGTTTAAAGTTGGTCTGAAAAATGTTTTGGCTTCTTCAAAGGTTGTAATGCCTCTTTGAATCAATAATGTAGCAATGATTTTGTCAACTTTAAGTTCGTTTTGTAGTTTTTGAACTTGTTCTTTTTCTGGCTTCGATTGTAATGTCCAACGCATAGGATATTAGATATTAGATTATAAATATTTTATTTTGGCGTGTAAGTGTTTTGCAAATGTATATAAAAAATAGAACTATTTTAAAAACAAGTTATTATGTTGCTTTTTTCAACTCTAAAGCAGCACCATCAAATGAAATTCCTTCCCAACCAAAAATCATAAAGTTTCTAATATTTTGATGGTTATTTTCATTTGTATGTTCTAAAACTTCTTTAAAATAAAAATCACCAAATAAAGTCAAAGTATCTTCAACAGCTAAATGATTTAGTTTTGCGAAAGCAAAAATCTTGCACGAACCATTATTTTCTCCAGCGTTATTAATTTGATTTCCGTTTTTAAATGCAGTTGGCGTGAAATTGTAATTAGAATCTATGTAAGCGATAGTTTCTTGAAATGATTTTTTGTTTATTAATTGTTGCATAATTTTCTTGATTTCAAGGTCGCTTATGGTTTAATTTTTAAAAGTTAACTTACTCAAAAGGTATAACTTTATTTAGGTTTTATAAAATTGTATAAATCAACTATAATATCATCAAGTTGTTTATTTTCAAAAGTTAAATCATCATAGGTGTAATCATCACTTATAAAAAAGTCACAAAGTTTTGTTTTGTAAGAAGATTTTAAAGTGCCACTTTCCTCTTTGAATTTTTTGAAATTTCTTATATTATTTGTCAGGAATTGATTTTCAATAAATTCACCCAGTCCTATTGACATATAATCTTTTCTGCTAAATTGAATTTTTTCAACTTTTTCAATTTCAGTTTCATTTACTAGTTCAACTAAAAAATCTTTAATTACTTTTACAGGTAGAAGATTTTCTATTTCTCTGTAATTCGTATTTTGGTATTTAAAATTCTTTTCACTTTCAGAGAGTGTTGCTAGTTTTTTTCTTCTTAGAAGTTTTGCTCCTTTTGCATTATCATTATCTGCTAGTAAGAAAATCCTGTTAGATAAAGCAAATGAATTAATTTTTTTTCTTACTTCATCTTCTGTAAAAATTTCGTCAAAATTTTCGTCGAATAGATAATGTTCTATCAGATTTCCACCATATTCAAAAAATGCAAAATCAATGTCTTCTTTTAAATGTTGAGGTTTTTTTTCACAATAAAGTTTTAAAAATCTTGAAATGTATTTTCTATCCGTTGGTCCTTCAATCCAAATAGAGGCATTTGCCATTAATACTGATGAGTTATTTACGCCTAATAAATCAAGAGTTTCTTTATTAGGTTTTATGTTTTTTATAATGAATTTTTCCTGACTTTCTTTTTGAAACTGTAAAATTGAAATTTTATTTGTTTGTAGAGAAAGATCTAAAAAGTGATTTGAGTGTGTTGTAAAAAAATACTTAATATTTTTAGAGTCTAGAAATTTATCATTTAATAAAGTTTCGATGAATACTCTTTGTAAACCTGGATGTAAATGCGTTTCAGGTTCTTCAATTAAAATCCAACTATTTTTTTTTGATGTATAAATTGGGAACATTAATAATATCAATTGCTGTACACCATCTCCAATATCGTGCGCTTTCCTTTCCTCACCATCTATATAGATATTTACATGGCTATCCTTTAAATTTGCTATAATTTCAACATCCTTATCATTAAAAAAGTTTTTTGAAAGAAATTTCTCAAACTCTTCAAAGCCTTTTCTTTCTTCTTTAATTGAATTTCGAATATCTCTGACATTATCATAAAACTTCAGTCCTGTAAATATTTTATCCTTTCCTTGGTTTAGGTTGTAAAGTTCTGATGTAGTTTTTTCAAAGGATTCAATATTTAAGTTTTTGCTTTTCTTTAAACTCCTTAAAATAGGAATATATATTGCTTCTGATGTTTTATTTTCAATTTGAAAATCTATACTATTTTTAATATTATTTAGAGTTGAACTTAATTCAATTAGCTTTTCATATTGAGGCGAGGAATAGTTATCTTTAACTATATTTAAATCAGCAAAAAAAAGTTTGTTTGCGTCGAATATTTTATCAAATTGTGAATTATTTTCAATCAAATCAAAAGATGTAAATCTATTATTACTTATGAAACTTTGTAAAGTATAGGTTAATTCTTTTTGATAATTTGAATAATTTGGTAAACATCTCTTATTATATGGCAAATTTAATTCGCTAATATAATTTTTTTCAGAAAGCTTATTTATGTGATCTTCTAATCTATTTGCTTCATTTAAAAATTGAAAAGCAATTGTCGATTTCTCTAATTTTAATAAAGATCTTAGAAATCTACTTTTACCTGAATTGTTTGTTCCTATTAAGAAATTTATTTTTTCAATCTCTAAATAAAAGTTATTTTTTTCAATCTCTGTTACAATTGAGTTTTCAGAATTATTTAAATAAAAATTTGTTTCTGAAAGCTCATTTGGTATTGAATTAAGACCGTAAAAATGTAAATACATATTAATTATTTTAAAGATTTCCCACCAACTACAGCTACAATTTCACCTTTTGGCGGTTTAGCTTCATAATGTTTTAAAACTTCTTCAGCAGTTCCACGAATGGTTTCTTCATGCAGTTTAGATAATTCTCTTGAAATTGATACTTGTCTTTCAGCTCCAAAGTACTGGACAAATTCAGCTAAAGTTTTTACCAATTTATGTGGAGAGACATAAAAAATCATGGTTCTTGTTTCTTCTGCTAAAACTAAATATCTAGTTTGTCTTCCTTTTTTTTCGGGTAAGAATCCTTCAAAAATAAATCTATCGTTTGGTAAACCACTATTAACTAATGCTGGCACAAAAGCAGTTGCGCCTGGCAAGCAATCAACCTCAATTCCATTCTCAACACAAGCACGAGTTAATAAAAATCCAGGATCTGAAATCGCCGGAGTTCCAGCATCACTTATCAACGCAATTGTTTCGCCAGCTTTCAATCTAGCAATCAAATTTTCAACGGTTTTGTGTTCGTTATGCATGTGATGGCTGTGCATGTGCGTAGAAATCTCGAAATGTTTTAGCAATTTTCCACTTGTTCGTGTGTCTTCTGCCAAAATTAAATCGGCTTCTTTTAGCACACGAATGGCTCTAAAAGTCATATCTTCAAGATTTCCAATTGGCGTTGGAACGATATATAATTTTGACATTTAAGAAAACTTTTTGGCAACAATTTCTAAAAAGCGTTCGGCATAATCATCAGCGCCATCCCAATTGTTGTAGTCTGGTTTTATAATTTCTTCAATAAAATCTTTAGCTTCTTCATACGTGCTAAACGTATTTAATTGCGATAAAACGCGGTTGTAATCTTCATTGTCATCTGCAAAAAGATGTTTTACAAATGCCATTTTATCATTCAAACCAATATTGATTGTTTTCAAATGTTGGTCGTTCAACGACAAAGGTTTTTCATCAATTACACTTTTTAGCGATTCTGGAACAACAATGTCATTTGGTTTTACAAAAACAGGTTCAGTATAATTTTCGCCTAATAAATCTTCAAATGAAATTTGCTTGCTTTCTTTTTTTGGAGTTTCGATAATTTCATCAACTTCATCTTCAATTGGTGCTTCTGCGGCTAATTCAAATATTGGTTCAAAATCTAAATCAGTTTTTGCATCAACAACAGGTTCTTCTTCGTCAATTTCTTCTTCATCAAGAGTTATTTCGCCAATAATTACGGATTCTTCAGTAGTTTCATTTTCCGCAACGACAGTTTCATTTTCTTCAACACTTTCCTCTTCGTTAACCACAACTTCTTCTTCACTTGGAATAATTGCGGTAACTTCTTCTTGAATAGGTTTTGGAGCATCAAGAACAACTTCTGGAGATTTTTCTTCAAATGTATCGCTCAGTTTTTCTTCTAATTCTTCATTAGAAATTTCTGATTTTACTTGCTCATAATTATCGCCATAAAATTTTAAAACCGATAAAGTTTCATACAATTTTCTAGTTTCAAGATACAATTGATCGATTTCCGATTTGTTTTTTAACTTTAAAATTCGGTGTGCGATGCTGATTAATTCGGCTTCCAATCTTTTTTTCATAATTTATCAGTTGAAGTGGAATATGTAGTTATAATTTTGATATTTTTGTTTTGTACAAATGTAACAGAAATTACCTTTTTAAAATAACGAAATTACTAAATGTTTCTCGAAAATACTGTAAATCATAAAGAACAATTTGGCTGGATTGAAGTAATCTGCGGATCGATGTTCTCGGGCAAGACCGAAGAATTAATCCGACGGTTGAAAAGAGCGCAATTTGCCAAACAAAAAGTGGAGATTTTCAAACCTTCAGTAGATACACGTTACGACGAAGAAATGGTAGTTTCACACAATCGAAATGAAATCCGTTCAACGCCAGTTCCAGCGGCTGCAAATATTGCAATTTTGGCGCAAGGTTGCGATGTGGTTGGTATTGACGAAGCACAATTTTTTGATGATGGAATTGTGAAAATTTGCAATGATTTGGCCAATTCTGGAATTCGAGTAATCGTTGCCGGATTGGATATGGATTTTAAAGGAAACCCATTCGGACCAATGCCAGCACTTATGGCAACAGCCGAATATGTAACTAAAGTACACGCAGTTTGCACCCGAACAGGAAATCTAGCTCATTATAGTTTTAGAAAAGCCGATAGCGACAATCTAGTTTTACTTGGTGAAACCGAAGAATACGAACCATTAAGTCGTGCTGCCTATTACAGAGCCATGCGAAACAATCTTGAAGTTAAAGATGCTGAAAATTTAAGTTCAGAAAAAGAAAAGTAGTTTTTAACATTTTGTACGGAAACTTTTTTTAAATTTGTACGTATAATAATTAAAACTATTATTGTCATGGATACTAAACTCACTTTAAAATTGGATAAAGACGTTATTGCTGTTGCAAAAGAATATGCTGCAAAGCAAAAAATCAGCTTGTCTTGGATGTTTGAAAACTACTTAAGAGCCGTTACTTCAACAGAAAAAACCGATTTTGATGAATTTGAAATTTCAGATTTCGTGAAAAGTATTCCAGTAGGAAAAAGCAACATACCAGCTGATTTTGATTATAAAAAAGAAAGACAAGATTATTTGATAGAAAAATACAATTCTTTATGAAAATTTTTCTGGATACCAATGTAATGATTGACTTAATTATTGAACGGCAACCTTTTTACAAAGAAGTAGCAACAATAATTACTCTTGCAGAAAAAAGTAATATAGAAATTTACACATCTTCACTTTCATTTGTAAATACTTTTTATGTAGCATCTAAAAATTATCCTAAAGAACATGTATTTAAATCATTAAAAAAATTCAGAATTATTTGTAATGTTTCTTTAATTGACGAATTTAATGTTGACAAAAGTTTAATCTCAAATTTTGAAGATTTTGAAGATGCTGTTCAATATAATAGTGCTGTTCATCACAATTGTGACTTTATAATTACAAGAGATAAAAATGGATTTAAAAACTCAAAAATCACAGTTTTAAGTCCAAAAGAGTTTCTTGTTTATTTTAAAAAAAATAAATTTTGACACTTTCAATCCGTAATATAATCCCAATCCTAAAAGCACAATTCGTTGGAACCAATGATATCGCAATAATCGACAACGTTTCTATCGATAGTCGTTCGTTGCAAAACAGTTCTAGCACTTTATTTTTTGCCTTAGTTGGACCTAATAATGACGGACATCACTATGTAAATCAACTGATTGAAAATGGAGTTTCCAATTTTGTAGTGCATTATATTCCGAATAATTTAAAAGGAAAAGCCAATTTTTTAGTAGTCGAAAATACTATGATTGCTTTACAAAATTTTGCTACGGCTTATCGAAGTGATTTTGATTTTCCTATTATCGGAATTACCGGAAGTAACGGAAAAACAATTATCAAAGAATGGTTGAATTTCTTGTTAAGTCCAGATTATAATATTATTCGTTCGCCCAAAAGTTACAATTCACAAGTTGGTGTACCACTTTCGGTATTAGGAATCAACGAAAAACACAATCTCGGAATTTTTGAAGCTGGAATTTCAACCATAAATGAAATGGATAATCTTCAAAAAATCATTAATCCAACTATTGGAATTTTATCCAATATTGGTTCGGCTCATGATGAAGGTTTTCATGATGCTGGCGAAAAAATAAAAGAAAAATTAAAACTTTTCAGTAATGTAGAAGTTTTGATTTTAAATAAAAACCGAACGATTGAAGCTTTTTTAAATCCAAAAATAAAAACATTTACATGGAGTTCCGATGATGGAAAAGCTGATGTTTTTGTGATTGCCAAAGAAAGCAGTGATAAGACCGAACTGAAAATCACTTTTGAGAAATTATGTTTCAAAATCACAATTCCGTTTAACGATCAAGCATCCATTGAAAATGCAATTCAATGTTTGATGTTAATGTTGTATTTCAAATACGATTATGAAGTTATTCAAACAAGAATGGCGCAATTGTATCCAGTAGAAATGCGCTTGAAAGTCAAAAACGGAAATAATAATACCACACTCATTGACGACAGTTATAGCTCTGATTTTCAGCCGTTAAAAATCGCATTAGATTTTCTTGAAAGTCAAAAACAATACAAAAAGAAAACCTTAATTCTATCGGATATTTTTCAAAGCGGATTGGTTATAGAAGAATTATATTCGCAAGTTTCACATTTAATAGTTTCTAATAAAATTAACCGAGTTATCGCTATCGGAGAAACTATTTCGGGATTTAAAAATAAGTTTCCGAATTGTTTAGCATTTCCGTCAACAGCCAAATTTATTGATGAAATTGAAAAAATTTCGTTTGAAAATGAAACCATACTTATTAAAGGAGCACGTCATTTTCATTTTGAAGAAATTGTCTCTTTACTTGAAGAAAAAACACATGAAACGGTTTTGGAAATCAATTTGAATGCCATTTCTCACAACTTGAATTTCTTCAAATCTAAATTAAATTCAGCAACCAAATTGATGGTTATGGTGAAAGCTTTCGGATATGGAAATGGTGGTTTTGAAGTTGCCAAATTGCTTTCGCATCACAAAGTAGATTATTTGGGTGTCGCTTTCGCAGATGAAGGAATCTCGTTAAAAAATGCTGGAATAGATTTGCCAATTATGGTTTTGAATCCAGAAAGCACAAGTTTTGGTGCGATTATTCAACATAATTTAGAGCCCGAAATTTATTCGATAAAAGGACTAAATGCTTTTTTGAAAATTGCCGAACAAAAGAAATTAAAGCATTTTCCAATTCATATCAAACTCGATACAGGAATGCACCGATTGGGATTTGAAGAAGAAAATATAGACGAATTAATTGCCAAATTAAAAGACAATAAAACAGTTCAAGTTAAAAGTGTTTTATCACATTTGGCAACAAGTGACGATATGAAACATATTGATTTTACGCTTTCTCAAATTAAATTATTTGAGAAATTGTCTACTAAATTGATGAACGAATTGCAAATAAATCCAATTCGTCATATTTTAAATACATCAGGAATTTCCAATTTTCCGCAAGCTCAATATGATATGGTTCGTTTAGGAATTGGACTTTACGGAGTTTCTAATGATGAAGACGAACAAAAATTACTAGAAAATGTTGGAACCTTAAAATCGATTATTTCACAAATTCGAACCATTGAAACTGGCGAAAGCGTTGGTTATGGCAGACGATTTTTAGCCGAAAAACAAACTAAAATCGCCACAATTCCAATAGGTTACGCCGATGGAATTTCAAGACATTGGGGAAATGGAGTAGGTTATGTCGTTATCAAAAATAAAAAAGCAAGAATAGTTGGAAGTGTTTGCATGGATATGTTAATGGTTGATGTCTCAGAAATTGATTGTAAGGAAGGTAATGAGGTAATTATATTTGGGAAAAGCCCTACGGTAGGCTTTATGGCAAAACAGTTAGGAACTATTCCGTATGAGATTATGACTAGTATTTCTCAACGTGTAAAACGAGTTTTTTTTCGAGAGTAGTAATAATTCTACAAATTTTTTAAACATTTGTTAAAATTTTAACTAATTTTGCCCTCTAACCAATAAATAAAATTAACATGGGATTTTTTGCAGATTTTAAAGCGTCTTTAATGAAAGGCGATGTACTTAGTTTAGCAACAGGAGTTGTTATAGGAGGAGCTTTTGGTAAAATTGTAGGTTCAGTTGTGGACGATATTTTAATGCCAATTGTGGGATTGATTACTGGTGGTATTGATTTTACTCAAAAATTCTTACCTTTAAATGGTCAAACTACAAAAGTATTAGCAGAAGCTAAAGCACAAGGAGCCGTAATGACTTATGGTAATCTAGTTCAGGCAATTATTACTTTTGTAATTATTGCATTTTTTGTATTCATAGTTTTAAGAGCAGCTGAAAAAGCAAAAAAGAAAGAAGAAGCTGCACCAGCTGCACCAGCAGGTCCATCTCAAGAAGAATTGCTTACTCAAATTAGAGATTTGTTAAAAAAATAACATACCGCTACATTATATATTCTAACTAAACCACTCATTAATTTGGGTGGTTTTTCTGTTTTTTGCGAGGCACGAAGCAATCTTATAAAATCTATTTTTAAAGTATTCTTTTAATATTCAAAATTTTTATTTTTTAATAAATTTTCTAACTATTTTTGCATCACAAAATAACATATAAATAAATTATATATGAAAGTTGCTGTAGTAGGCGCAACCGGAATGGTTGGCGAAGTAATGCTTCAAGTTTTAGCAGAAAGAAATTTTCCTGTAACCGAATTAATTCCTGTTGCATCAGAGAAATCTGTTGGAAAAGAAATTGAATTCAAAGGAACAAAATATAAAGTTGTTGGCATGCAAACCGCTGTTGATATGAAAGCCGATATTGCTTTATTTTCTGCCGGTGGCGAAACTTCTTTAGAATGGGCTCCAAAATTTGCAGCAGCAGGAACAACAGTTATTGACAATTCTTCGGCTTGGAGAATGGATCAAACAAAGAAATTAATTGTTCCAGAAATCAATGCTTCTGAATTAACAAAAGACGATAAAATCATCGCAAATCCAAACTGTTCAACTATACAAATGGTGATGGTTTTGGCGCCTTTACACAAAAAATATAACATCAAAAGAGTTATTGTTTCTACTTACCAATCCATCACCGGAACTGGAGTGAAAGCTGTAAAACAATTGGAAAATGAATATGCAGGAATTCAAGGCGAAATGGCTTACAAATATCCAATTCATAGAAATGCAATTCCGCAATGCGACAGTTTTGAAGAAAACGGTTACACTAAAGAAGAAATGAAATTGGTTCGTGAAACTCAAAAAATATTGAGCGATAAAACCATTGCAGTTACCGCTACAGCTATTCGTGTGCCAATTGTTGGCGGACATAGTGAAGCCGTAAATGTGGAATTTTCAAATGACTTTAATGTAAGTGAAGTTAGAGAGATTTTGCATCACACAGATGGCGTTGTTGTACAAGATAATAATGACACTTTCACTTATCCAATGCCGTTATATGCACAAGGAAAAGATGAGGTTTTTGTTGGAAGAATTCGTCGTGATGAAAGTCAACCCAACTCACTAAACATGTGGATTGTTTCAGATAATTTAAGAAAAGGTGCAGCTACAAATACCATTCAAATTGCTGAATATTTAGTTGCCAATAAATTGGTTTAATATTTTAATGATTTATAGATTTCCATTTGAGTTTTCAAATCACAAAATTTGTTAATTCAAATGGTTTTTCATTTTAGGTTGATTACTTTTGTTTTGATGAAAAAAAAATATGCTATAATTAGTTTTCTATTCGGATTGACTGTTTTGTTTACAATTGTCTTGCAATCAGTTCACTCATTCAACCATTTAGAAAGATCATTATCAGAGAAAGTTTGCCATCATAAATATGCTAAAAATAAAACTATAATTGGTCACGCTCACAACGATTTAGACCATTGTTTTGTGTGCGAATTCACTTTTAGCACTTCCTTAAAATCGGAGTTTATTTCTTTTTCTTTTAAGAAAATTTTTATTCCAGTTTCGTATTCTTTTTTCTATTCTAAAGAAATAACACAATCGTTTCGAGGTTCATTATTTGCACTTCGAGCGCCACCAAGTTTTATTGTTTAAACCATTTTTTATCTGTTTCCAAACTCAGGATTCAGAAAGTTTAACAATAAATAAATTTTAAATGAAATCATTTTTACTAGCCCTAATACTAGGGTTTTCAATAGTCGCTAATGCGCAAGACAAAGTTATTGGTGTTGTAACCGATGCAAAAAACAAACCAATTTCAGGCGTAAATATTAGTATTCCAGAAATCCATAAAGAAACAATTTCTGATGCAGATGGAAAATACCGGTTTACTAATTTGCCAACAGGAAATTTTAAAATAATCTATTCTTACATTGGTTTTGGTACCCAAACAAAAGATTTCGTATCTAAAGATAAAGTCAATACTATCAACATAATATTATTAGAAACGATACATCAAATGGATGAAGTGATTGTATCGACTGTTTTCAATAAACTGCAATCGCAAAATGTAATGAAAGTGGAACATGAATCGGTTAAAACAATGCAACAAAAAGGCGCAACTACTTTGGTTGAAGGTTTGGCAACGATTCCAGGAGTTTCACAAATTTCAACAGGAGTTTCAATAGGAAAACCTGTAATTCGAGGTTTAAGTTCCAACAGAGTTTTGGTTTATTCTCAAGGCGTTCGATTAGAAAATCAAGCTTTTGGCGATGAACACGGATTGGGTTTAAACGATTCAGGCGTTGATGGCGTTGAGGTTATAAAAGGCCCAGCATCACTTCTTTATGGTTCAGATGCGTTGGGTGGCGTTTTATATTTTATTCCAGAAAAATTTGCAAAGGCGAATACTTTTGGTGTTGATTTTGGTCATAAATACTATTCAAATACATTAGGAAGTAGCGTAAATATTGGTGCTAAATGTTCGTCGGATAGATTTAAGTTTTTAGCTCGTGTAAATAATACAAGACATTCAGATTATAAAATTCCAGACGGAAATAGAGTTACCAACACGCGTTACAACGAATTGGATTTTAAAACCGGAATTGGTTATAGCGATAAGAATTTCTCTTCAGAATTCAGATACAATTACAACCGACTTTTGTTAGGAATTCCAGAAGAAGGAATTGCCGAGCAAACAACCGAAAAAGCTCCAGCTTATCCAAGACAAGCTGTTTATAATCAACTTTTGAGTTTGAATAATACTATTTTCTTAAAGAATTCTAAACTTGATTTAAACCTTGGTTATATTTTTAATGATCGTGCTGAATTTCCAGAATCATCAATTCCGGGTTCTAATTGGCATTTAAAAACACTGAATTATGACACAAAATTTCATTTTCCACAGATGAAAAAATTTGAAACAATAATTGGTGTTCAAGGAATGCATCAGACCAATTTGAATGTAGGAACCGAATATTTAATTCCCGATGCAACAACCAAAGATATTGGCGCTTTTGGAACAACGCGCTACGAATTTGGTTCTAATGTTTTGCAAGCAGGAATACGTTATGATGTTAGAAAAGTTGATGGCGTTCAACACGGAAGCCTTGGCGACGAAGGATATTTAGCATCAATTGATAGAAAATTTAATAGTTTCAATGCTTCTATTGGATATAAAACTTCGATTTCTAAAGCTACAATTTTACGACTTAATGTTGCATCAGGATTTAGAGCTCCAAATATTTTTGAATTGAGTTCAAATGGTGTTCATGATGGTACAATTCGTTTCGAAATTGGAAATCCAAATTTAAAAAGCGAACAAAATTTTCAAACCGATTTGAATTTAGAATACAAAAATTCTCATTTTGAACTTTTTGCCAATGGGTTTTACAATAAAATAAACAATTATATTTTTATTGCTCCAAATGGAACTCAATCTAACGGATTCGATGTTTATGATTATCTTCAAAACAATGCTAATTTATATGGTGGCGAAGCTGGAATACATTTTCATCCGCATCCATTAGATTGGTTGCACATTACGAGTAGTTTTGAAAGTGTAACAGGTAAAAAACAAAATGGCGATAATTTGCCATTAATTCCAGCAAATAAATGGAATAATACGTTACGAATTGATTTTAAATCTAATAAAACTTTTAAAGATGGTTTTGCTTCTGCCAATGTTGAACACACTTTAAATCAGAACAATGCTAGTTTATTTGAAACAAAATCAAATGATTATACATTATTAAATTTTGGAATTGGCAGTAAAATTCAATTAGGGAAATCGAGTTTTAATGTCAATTTGAATGGAAATAATATTTTTAATAAAACCTACATAGCACATTTATCACGTTTAAAAAATGATGGAATTCCGAATATTGGACGAAATATAGTTTTAGCCGTAAATTTTTCAATTTAAGAAGAATAATTAGGTAGTGAAAAGCATCTATTTTATAGGTGCTTTTTTAGTATGTTTAAAAATTTACCTTAACATTTGTTTATAGTGTAAAAAATTAATCTTATTTTTACCATATTACTAACCAAAAAATTAAATGTTTATGAATTCGATGTTTACAAAAATTGTTAGAATACTTTTAGGAATTATATTAGTGTTGTTCGGATTGAACAAATTACTACCAACACCTTTTATTCCTTTGCCAGAAATGCCCGATAAAGCAGCAAGTTTTATGACTTCTTTAGGAGCAACTGGTTATGTTTTAAAAACAGTTGGAACTTTAGAAATTTTAATAGGATTAATGCTTTTGTTAAAAAAATGGGTAGCATTTGCACTTACATTACTAGCGCCAATTTCTATAAATATTTTATTATTTCACTTGTTTTTAGATGCTTCTGCAATTGGCGGAGCATTATTAGTTGCAACACTAAACGGAATTTTGATTTACAAACATTGGACACAATATAAAACGTTATTTCAATAAATATTCAACAAAAAGGCTCCTCGAAAGGAGCTTTTTTTAATATTCTATTTTTCCAGTATAGCGCATGATTCGTAAAATTTTGTTTTTCCTTTTCTCGATATAAGATGTAGAATTGGAAGCTTTAAATTTTCTCGGATTTGGTAAAATAGCAGCTATTCCTGCAGCTTGATTTGTAGTAAGGTTTTCAGCATTGGTTTTGTACCAGTATTTTGCAGCTGCTTCGGCTCCATAAACTCCGTTACCCATTTCAATAGAGTTTAAATAGACTTCCATGATGCGTTGTTTTCCCCAAATCAATTCTATTAAAAAAGTAAAGTAAGCTTCTAATCCTTTACGAACGTAGCTTCGGCCTTGCCACAAAAAAACATTTTTGGCGGTTTGTTGGGAGATGGTGCTACCGCCTTTTAGTTTTTTCCCTCGGTTATTATTTTTGAATGCTTTTTGCATGGCTTTAAAATCAAAGCCATTGTGTTTTAAAAAATTCCCATCTTCACTGGCAATAACAGCTTTTTGCATGTTTGGAGAAATTTCATCAATAGAAACCCAATCGTGACTGCAAGTCATTTCTTTTCCGTCTAATTTTTGCTCAATAGCTCTTGTAATCATTAATGGTGTGAACGGAATTGGAACCCATTTGAATATAACCACAGATGCAATTGAAAGTCCAAAAAACCAAAGTATGGCTTTCCAGATGAAACGTTTCAGTTTTTGAAAAAAGGTTGAATTTGTTGTTCTTTTTGAGTTTGTTTTTCTAGTTGCCATTTATAGTAATTCTGCTAATTCTTTTCCAATTAAACTTCCAATTGCGACACCCATTCCGCCTAATCTAACGCCACAATAAACGTTATCAGACAATTGCGTCACTATTGGATTTTTACTGTTTCCTAATCCCATAATGCCACTCCAGCGGTGTTCAATTTTGAAATCTTGATTGGGTAAAATTACATTTTTTAACAACTCTTCCAAGCGATTTTGAATTTTTTCTGTTTGTGATAAATCGGTTGTAGTTTCGCCTTCAAAATCTAAGTTTCTTCCACCACCAAGAAGAATTCTATCACCGATATTTCTAAAATAATAATAGCCTTTGTCTAAATGAAAAGTTCCTTTAATATCTAAATTTTCAATTGGTTCAGTAATTAAAACTTGAGCTCTAGCAGGTTTTACTTGATTATTTGTTAGTTCAGATGCAAATCCATTGGTTGCGAAAAACAATTTTTTGGTGTTAAAACTAAAATCACCAACTTCAACTTCAACTTGACTTGTTTTATCGTTGAATGCTGTAACTTCTATTTGATTTAAAATCAAAATATCTTTAGAAATAGCTTCTTTCAAGAGTGTTTGCATCATATTTCCGGTATCGATTTGAGCTTCAAACGGATTGAAAATAGTGTATTCATGAATTCCTTGAAAATCAAATCGATCAATTTCTTTTGAAAAAACGTTGTTTTTGAATATTGGTTTTAAAATTTCGTTTATAAAGGGTAGTTTTTGCAAACATTCGGTGAAATTGTTTTCATCTTCTTTTAAAAAAAGCTCGTAGCCGCCATAAGGTTTGAAATCTATTACTGAATCTCCTAATCTTTTTCTTAGTAATTGAAGTCCGTTCCAACGTTTTTGAATTAATTGAATAACTTCTTCTTCTGAATGTGATTTTAAATCATCAATAATTTCTGACAAACTTCCGAAACAAGCAAATCCAGCATTTTTAGTGCTTGCACCTTGCGGCAAAAGTCCTTTTTCAAGTACTAAAATTTTACTTTCAGGAAACCGTTCACGCAAGTTTATAGCGCAATGAAGTCCGACGATTCCACTTCCAACTATAGTAAAATCAATATTTGAAAACCAATTTTTAATTTCCCAATAACTTAACTGCATTTTAGGCTTATTTTTTTATAAAATTAATGTTTTTTATATTTCAAATTTTAGAAAATTAATTTGATTTTTATTTCGTTGAATATTTTTAGATTAATCTTAAGGATATCTTAAGAATGGAAGATGCATTTCATCGATTTGTTAATATCTTTTTAATTTCATTGGTAAACCGATAAAAAAAGTTAATAATTTCGAATTCTATTTTTAACTAAAAAATTATTTATTATGAAGTACAAATTACTTTCCGTTGCGTTATTAGCGATAACGAGTTTTTCTTTTGCGCAACAAAAAGGCTCTTTTTGGAAATCTTCTACCAAAAGTAATATTACATTACTTGAAAGCAGAATGCAGCTTCCTGAAAAAAACCTTTTGGATTTAGATGTCAATGCTTTAAAAGCAACATTATTAAATTCGCCGCAGAGAAGTACTATTACTAGAACATCAAACGTTGTTATTTCTTTGCCAAACGCAGATGGAGAAATGGAACGATTTAATGTGTTTGAAAATTCTAATATGGATCCTGCATTAGCTGCACGATATCCAGAAATTAAATCTTATATAGGTTTTGGAGTTGAAAATCCTACATTGAAAGCATTTTTTAGCGTTTCACCACTAGGTTTTAAATCGATGATTTTGGGAGCAGATAGATCAGCGGTTTTTATTGAACCCATTTCTCAAGATTTAACAACTTATTCAGTTTATAAAAAATCAGATAAAAAGCAATCACTTACTCCATTTGAATGCAGTGTTATTGATGTTGCTGCACCTAAAGTTAATGGTTCTGTTTTGCGTCCAAATGCTGATGATGCTTTAATGAGAACATTTCGTTTAGCAATGTCAGTTACTGGAGAATATACAACTTATTTCGGTGGAACTAAAGCTTTGGCTCTTGCAGCGATTAACAATACAATGACTCGTGTTAATGGAGTTTTTGAAATTGATTTTGGAGCTCACATGAATTTGATTGCAAATACCGATTTAGTTATTTATACCAACGCTTCAACTGATCCTTATGATGCAGCGGCAACTGGAGCAGGAGGAACTTGGAACCAACAACTTCAAACAGCCTTAACCAATACAATTGGAAGTGCGAATTATGATATTGGTCATTTATTTGGCGCTTCTGGTGGTGGTGGAAACGCAGGTTGTATTGGATGTATTTGTGTAAATCCAACAACTTCTGTACCATTAGGAAAAGGAAGTGGTTTTACTTCACCTGCAGATGCAATTC
This sequence comes from Flavobacterium sp. SUN046, assembly GCF_028867965.1. Taxonomy (GTDB): domain Bacteria; phylum Bacteroidota; class Bacteroidia; order Flavobacteriales; family Flavobacteriaceae; genus Flavobacterium. The sequence continues at coordinate 291,174 of NZ_JAPQNT010000001.1, read as the reverse complement.
CATCTGGAGACAACTTCGACATTGATTATGTAGCTCATGAAATGGGTCACCAATTTGGTGGAAATCATACTTTTACTCACAGTAATGAAGGAACTGGAGTTCAAATGGAACCAGGTTCTGGATCTACAATTATGGGTTATGCTGGAATTACTACTTTGGATGTTCAACCTCATTCAGATGCCTATTTTCATGCGATTAGTATTCAACAAGTGACTAATAATATAAAAGCAAAAACATGTTCTGTAAATACAGCAACAGGTAATGCAATTCCAACTGCAGGAGCAGGTTTAGATTATACAGTTCCTAAAAGTACACCATTTATGTTAACAGCAACAGGAACAGATGCTAATGGTGATGCGCTTACTTATAACTGGGAACAAATGGATTCTCAAACAACGTCTGCTGCGCCAAGTGCAACTAAAACAACTGGTGTAGATTTTCGATCTTACAATTCAACAACCTCGCCAATAAGATATTTTCCAAGAATGGCATCTGTTTTAGCAGGCGCTACAACAACTGCTGGGAGCGAACTTACAGTTGAAGCTTTACCATCGGTTGCAAGAACTATGAATTTTAGAGTAACTGTTCGTGACAATCACGCTGGCGGACCTGCAAACAATAGTGATGACATGATTGTAACGGTTAATGCTACTGCTGGACCATTTAGTGTAACTGCGCCAAATACAGCGGTTTCTTATGCTGGTGGAAGTTCACAAACAGTTACATGGGCTGTTGCTGGTACTACTGCAAATGGCGTAAACTGCGCAAATGTGGATATTTTATTATCAACAGATGCCGGAGCAACTTGGTCAACATTATTGGCTGCAACTCCAAATGATGGTACTCAAGCAGTAACAATTCCAAATACTCCAGGAACTACAAACAGAATTATGATAAAAGGAACGAATCATATTTTCTTTGATGTTTCAAATACTAACTTTACAATTACAGCTGGTTCTACAGATACAGTTGCTCCAACAGCTCCTACATTATCTGCATCAGGAACTACACAAACTGCCACAAGTTTATCTTGGTCTGGTGCTACTGATAATGTAGCTGTTACAGGTTATGATGTTTATAAAGATGGTGTTTTATTAGGAACTACAACTTCAACAACCTACGCAGTTTCTGGATTGACAGCTTCAACTACGTATTCATTTACAGTTAAAGCCAAAGATGCTGCAGGAAATGCTTCAGTTGCAAGTAATGCAGTTTCTGTTACAACATTGGCTCCAGTTGCAGATACAACAGCTCCAACAGCTCCAACATTATCTGCGTCTGGAACTACTTCAACTACAACAAATTTATCTTGGTCTGGCGCTACAGATAATGTAGGTGTAACAGGATATGATGTTTATAAAGGAACAACACTATTAGGTTCAACTACAACAGCTACAACCTATGCTGTTACAGGTTTAACAGCTTCTACAGCTTATACTTTTTATGTTCAAGCTAAAGATGCAGCAGGAAATATCTCGGTTGCAAGTAATACAGTAAGTGTTACAACATCGGCAGCTACAACTTTAACTTATTGTACTTCGGCAGCTACAAATACTGCTGACGAAAAAATAGGTAGAGTTCAATTAGGTACAATTAATAATCCATCAACAGGAACTGCAGGATATGAGAATTTCACTGCATTGTCAACTAACTTAGTAAGAGGAACAGCAAATACAATAACAATAACTCCAGCTTGGACAAGTACAGTTTATTCTGAAGGCTACGCTGTTTATATTGATTACAATCAAAATGGAGTATTTACTGATGCAGGAGAAACTGTTTATACAAGAGCAGCAACAACTGTAACTCCGGTTTCAGGATCGTTCACTATACCTGCAACTGCGTTACTTGGATCTACAAGAATGAGAGTAAAAATGTCTTACAATGCTACACCAACATCTTCATGTGGTTCATTTACTTACGGACAAGTAGAAGATTATACGGTAAATATTTCATTAACTGCTAGAATGGAAGAGGCATCTAACAATGCAATTTCATTTAACTTATATCCAAATCCAGTAAATGGTGATGTATTGAATATTTCTAATTTAGACAAAGCGTCTGAATATGCAATTTTTAATATGATTGGACAAGAAATAGGAAAAGGTAAAATCGAAAATGATGCAATTAATGTTGGTTCATTAACTGCTGGAACTTATTTGATTCAAGTTTCTAACGAAAATGGTTCAACTTCAAAACGTTTTATCAAACAATAAATTTTTAGTAAGTTAATTTTAAAAGCCGTTGCGTTTATCGTGACGGCTTTTTTTATTACTTTTAACGAATCAATAAAAATCAGTTTTATAATGAAAAAAATATTTTTTATAATCGTTAGCACTATGAGTATAGCAGCATCTGCACAACAAGTTTTATCTCCAGAATTACTTTGGAAATTAGGTAGAATTTCTGTTTTAGGAATCTCGAAAGACAAAAAATCTATTGTTTATAAGGTTTCAACACCAGTAATGGAAGAAAATAAATCTACAAGTAAATTCTTTACAATTCCAGTTAGTGGCGGTAATGCAACCGAAGTAAAAGAAACAAAAGACTTGCTTTCAGATAAAAATATTTCGCCAAACGGAAAGTATATTTTATCTACTCAAGAAGTAAAAACAGAAAATATTTTAGGGAAAGATATTTATCCTGAATTACAAAAATCAGATGTTCAAATCTACAACGGATTGGATTATCGTCATTGGGATACTTGGAATAATGGAACTCATAATCACGTTTTTTATGCAGAAAATAGCGAAAAAGCAACTGCAATTGATATTATGAAAGGTGAAAATTTTGATTCACCTCAGAAACCATTTGGTGGTGACGAAGATTACATTTGGTCACCAGATAGTAAAAGTATCATTTATGTTTGCAAAAAGAAAGCTGGAACTGAATATGCCATTTCAACCAACACCAATTTATACGAATACAATTTAGAAACGAAAACCACCAAAAATCTTACTGAAGACAATTTAGGTTACGATACCAATCCACAATTTTCTCCAACTGGAAATTTAACGTGGTTGCAAATGAAACACGACGGATATGAAGCAGATAAAAATGACATTATCGTAAGTTTCAAAGGAATGAAAATGAATTTGACTGCCAATTGGGATGGTTCTGTAAACAGTTTTCAATGGAGTAAAGATGGTAAAAAAGTATATTTCGTTGCTGCTGTTGATGGAACAACACAATTGTTTGAAGTAAATTTTCCAGGAGTAACAAGAATTGCAATTACCGTTAAGCAATTAACAAATGGAGATTTTGATGTCCATGATATTGTAGATATTACTGGCGATGTTGCTATTTTGAATAGAACCGATATGAACCACGCACTAGAAGTGTATTCGTATAATTTAAAGAAAAAAACTTGGTTGCAATTGACCAAAGTAAATGATGAAGTTTATAGTAAATTGTCATTACCAAACTACGAAAGAAGATATGTAACAACAACTGATGGTAAAAAAATGTTAGTTTGGGTAATTCTTCCTCCAAATTTTGATAAAACTAAAAAATATCCAACACTTTTATATTGTCAAGGCGGACCACAATCACCATTGACACAATTTTATTCATTCCGATGGAATTTCTCTTTGATGGCTTCACAAGGTTATATTGTTGTAGCACCAAACCGTCGTGGAATGTATGGTCACGGACAAGAATGGAACGAACAAATTTCTAAAGATTGGGGCGGACAAGTTATGAACGATTACCTTTCGGCAATTGATGACGTTTCTAAAGAAAGTTATGTTGATAAAGCGCGTTTAGGTTGCGTTGGTGCAAGTTATGGTGGCTATTCTGTATTTTATTTAGCAGGAATTCACAACAAGCGTTTCAAAACATTTATTGCACATGATGGTGTTTTCAATACACAAAGTATGTTTGGAACTACCGAAGAAGTGTTCTTCAATTACTGGGATTTTGGTGGTGCATATTGGGAAAAAGACAACAAAGTAGCTCAAAAATCATACACAACATTCAACCCAATTAATTATGTGGATAAATGGAATACACCAATATTAATAATACAAGGCGGAATTGATTTCCGCGTCCCAATCGGACAAGGACAAGAAGCGTTCCAAGCAGCACAATTACGCGGAATCAAATCTAGATTTTTATACTTTCCAGAAGAAAACCATTGGGTACTTAAACCACAAAATGCAATGGTTTGGCAAAGTGAGTTTTATAAATGGTTGAAAGAGACGTTGTAGTTTTATGGAAATAAATACTAAATTAGATCCAGACAAAATCGATTCATACGCTAAAAGAATTGCAAATGGTACAATCAAAATAGCAGGAATTATTTTCGGTGCTATAGTTTTGTTTTTTGCTTTTATAACAAACTTTAGCTCTATCACTTTAATATTCTTACTGGTTTTTGGACTATTGTTTGCCGTGATGTACGCAGCAAGTATAAACGGAGCTAGAAATATGGGTAAGGCAATAGAAATTATTATTAGCGATAACGTAGTCGTAATCAGTCATTCTAAAAAGGACATGGATGGTTTTACTAATTTTGGAATGGAACTAAATAAGGCAAAATATGCAACAAAATTTGACAAAGTATTTCCCTTTTCCAAAATAGAAAGTACTGAAATTCGAGAAAAAGAAATACTAATTAAGTCTTCAGATTTTGCTTTTCTAGATGACAATAATGTGATTCGAATTCCATCTGAATGTCTCAAATATGAAGAGATAGTTGAAATGATAAAAAACAATTCTGAAAAATTCAAATTAGTTCATGGTAGTATTTAATATTAATGCTTTATTACAAGCAATCATTCTTGGTTTATTAGTTGGAATTATTTATCTTATTAGTCCAAATGCAGAAAGTGTTTGGGTTGCTTACATTCCTTTTTTCGCAGTAATTTTAACTTATAATGCCGGATTAAAAGGGAAACTTTTTTGGATAATTCCAACATGGTTAATAGCGGTAGGAACAATGTTTGTTTTTTTAAAAGAACATTTTCATGAAGATACTACTTCGAATAGTATTTACTTAGCCCTAAATTATATACTATTACTTTATATTTCTTATCGAATGTTTTTTACTGACAGTAGAGCCTTTAAAAAAGATTTTCTTAAAGCTGATTTAGTTTTAAAAAACATGAACAAAACTGATGATTACTACGAACACAATAAAAAAGAGTTCTGGGCTCAAATATCGCATACATTTGTTAGACCTAGTTTTTTTTATAAAAAATTAAACTCGATTTATAATTTTGTTTTTAGAACTAATATTAGTCAAAAAGAATTTGTAAAACACAATCTTTTATTAGTTCAGACAATCAAAAACAGGTTAAGTCTTTCAAGTAATACTGATAAAATTAGTGGTATCGAATCTTTTCTTCAAAGAAATAAAGAAGGACATGATTTGAACTATGACTTTTTAGAAGAATTAGCTAAGATAATTGATTATGAAGTTAAATGGTTTTGTCGTGAAGACTAATTTTCTTTTGAGATTAATATCTAATCTAAAAGGTGTTCGTCTTATAAATATTTAGAATTTAAGAGTGTTTCAAAACAAAATCGATAGTAAGGATTTGATATTTATTACAAATAAAATTCAATATGAATCAGCTTAACCTCTATAAAGAATCACTTTTAATGGTATTAGTTTGCCTGTCAATTTCATGTAAAACCAATAATAAACCAGAAGTAGATCGACAAGTTTTACCATCAAAACCAAAAATTGATTACTCAAAATATCTCAAAAGAGCTGAACTTGAAGTTTATGTTTTGCATGCCGAAAAATTAAATTTAAAAGTGTTGAATTCAAAACCATTTGACACTTTAAAGTTTGATAAAATAATTGCTTACGATTTTGAAGGAAGCGAAGAACCCAATCCTAGTGTTATTGGCAAGAATAATAAATTCACAAGTGTTATTTTAAAACAAAAATATCTAAACGAAAAACAAGCACAGTTTTTACTTAAATGTATAACAAACAATTCAACTTATGGCGGAAGTTTTGCAGCATGCTTTAATCCGCATCTAGGTTTTTTGTTTTTTGATAATAATAAAGTGGTTTATACAGTTGATGTTTGTCTTGGTTGTAACTATTTGATTTCAACCTCAGATATTCCAGCAATGAGTAGCAAAATAATTAATAAAGGCACAGAAAATGAATATCCAGCTTTCGGTTTTAGTAAATCTGGAAAGAAAAAAATTAGAAAATTATGTAAAGAATTAGATTTTTATTATGGTAATGAAAATCGTGAATAAATTCCAAAAAAAAACCCGACTTCAATTTGAAATCGGGTTTTTAAATTTAAAATCTAATATCAAAAATCTAATATCAGACTAGTATCTGTAATACTCAGGTTTGAATGGTCCAGCAACTTCAACACCAATGTAAGCTGCTTGATCGTCACGTAACGTTTCCAATTCAACTCCTAATTTAGCAAGGTGCAAAGCAGCTACTTTTTCATCTAAATGTTTTGGTAACATATACACTTCATTTTTGTAAGCCGAAATGTTTGTCCATAATTCAATTTGAGCTAATGTTTGGTTTGTAAATGAATTACTCATTACAAAACTTGGGTGTCCAGTTGCACAACCTAAGTTTACTAAACGACCTTCAGCAAGAATAAGAATATCTTTTCCAGCAATAGTATATTTATCAACTTGTGGTTTGATTTCAACTTTAGATGCACCATGATTTCCATTCAACCAAGCCATATCAATTTCGTTATCGAAGTGACCGATATTACAAACGATAGTTTTGTCTTTCATTTGCTCAAAGTGAAAACCAAGAACGATGTCTTTATTTCCAGTTGTTGTAATCACGATATCAGCATTTCCAACAACAGTGTTTAATTTTTTAACTTCAAAACCGTCCATTGCAGCTTGTAAAGCACAAATTGGATCAATTTCAGTAACTGTTACAATAGAACCAGCACCACGGAAAGAAGCCGCGGTTCCTTTTCCAACGTCACCATATCCACAAACAACAACTCTTTTTCCAGCTAACATAATATCAGTTGCACGACGAACAGCATCAACAGCCGATTCTTTACAACCATATTTGTTATCAAATTTCGATTTTGTAACCGAATCATTAACGTTAATTGCAGGCATATGTAAAGTTCCAGCTTTCATTCTTTCGTACAAACGGTGAACTCCAGTAGTAGTTTCTTCAGATAAACCATTAATTCCAGGAATCAATTCAGGGTAACGGTCAAAAACCATATTAGTTAAATCGCCACCATCATCCAAAATCATGTTCAATGGTTTTCTGTCTTCACCAAAGAATAAAGTTTGCTCAATACACCAGTCAAATGATTCTTCATCAAGACCTTTCCAAGCATAAACTTGAATTCCAGCAGCAGCAATTGCAGCAGCAGCTTGATCTTGAGTTGAGAAAATGTTACAAGAAGACCAAGTAACTTCTGCACCAAGAGCGATTAAAGTTTCAATTAAAACTGCAGTTTGAATCGTCATGTGAAGACATCCTGCAATTCTTGCACCTTTTAAAGGTTGAGTTGCTCCATATTCAGCTCTCAAAGCCATTAATCCTGGCATTTCAGCTTCAGCCAATTCAATTTCTTTTCTTCCCCAAGCTGCAAGGTTAATGTCTTTAACTTTGTAAGCTACAAATGGTAATGTTTGTGTACTCATGTATTATGTATATTTGTATTTTTATAATTTGGTGCAAAATTACAACATAGGTTTCGATTTTAATAATTTTTTTTTAAAATTGTGAAATGTTTAAATGTTTAATCATTTGAAAAACAATAAAATACTAAATGCCATTACATAAAGTCATATTACTATCAAAAACTGCTAAACTGTATCTTTGGAAGATTACAGAAGATTTAGACGTGTTAAAAAGTCAAATCAGATTAAAAGATTCTTCTATTGAAAGATTGAATTCTATGAAATCTGAAAGCCATCAAAAAGGATTTTTAGCGGTTAGAATGTTATTGCAACACAATGATTATAATGATTTTGATTTGTATTATGATGACTTTGGAAAACCACATATTAAACCACAAGGTTGTAGTATCAAAGATGTTGAAATTTCTATTTCTCACTCAAATGATTTTTCGGCTATTGTGATTAGTGATGAGAAAGTGGGTTTAGATTTAGAACAACTCAAAGATAAAACACTAAAAATTGCACCAAGATTTATGGATGTTTCGCATTTGAATAATTTATCCGAAGAAGAAAAAATCAAAAAAGCAACTGTAGTTTGGGGGATTAAAGAAAGTATTTTCAAAATCAAAAACGAAAAAGGAATTAGTTTTCCCGATCATATTTTTGAAGATAATTTTACTTTTGATGACAAAAAAGCCACAGCAACTTTAAAATTTAATAACAAAGAAGAAAAATTCAAAATTCAATTTGATTCCGTAGAAGATTATATATTTGTTTGTGCCTTTCAATCAATTAATAATTAAGAATTAAAAATAATAAATCCGCGATAATCAGTAAAATCCGTTTTATCCGTGGCTAAAAAAATGACAAAAATCTACCAACAAATACTAAATTCAAAAACCAAAGGTGAAAAACTCCTAGCTATACTTCTAGATCCAGATAAATTGGCAGTAGAAAACCTATCGCATTTGATTCAAAAAATAAACCAATCGCCAGCAACACACATTTTAGTTGGTGGGAGTTCTTTTAATGGAACACATTTGGATGAATTAATTATAGAATTAAAATCAAAAATCAATTTACCATTTTTATTATTTCCAGGAAATCCAACCCAAATTTCAGGTGAAGCAGACGGAATTTTATTCTTAACATTATTGTCCGGAAGAAACCCAGATTATTTAATCGAACATCAAGTAAATGCCGTTCCAATTCTAAATAAAACCAATCTTGAAGTAATTTCAACAGGATATATTTTGGTAGAAAGCGGTGCAGAAACTGCTGTGGAGCGAGTAAGTCAAACAAAACCTTTAGACAGAAATAATCCAAATTACGTTTTACAAACCGCACAAGCCGGTGCATTCATCGGAAATAAATTAATTTATCTCGAAGCCGGAAGCGGTGCACAATTATGTGTTCCAACAGAAATGATTACTTTGGTTTCTCAAAATATAAAAATTCCATTGATTGTTGGTGGCGGAATTCGTTCCAAAAAAGAAATTGAAAACTCTTTTAATGCTGGTGCAGATATGGTTGTAATTGGAACAGCTTTTGAAAATGATATTAATTTTTTTAATTCATAGTTTTGTCACACTGAGTACTTCGACTACGCTCAGCATAAACTAAAGTCGAAGTGCTCTAAACATAATTATTTATGCTAGATTTCTTCTTAAATCAATACAAAAACGCATCAACACTTCAAATAACTTTGGAGTTTCTAGCATTTGTATTCGGAATAATTAGCGTTTTTTGCGCCAAAAAAGAAAATATTTGGGTGTATCCAACAGGATTGATTTCAACCGTAATTACCGTTTATTTATTATATCAAGCTAAGTATTTTGGTGATATGACGATGAATTTTTATTATTCTGTAATGAGCATTTACGGTTGGTATTTGTGGACAAGAAAGAAAAACCAAATCAACTTAGAAATCACTAGAACAAGTACAAAAGAAAAACTTATCGGATTCGGGCTATTTGTTTTAACAATGATAATCACGTATTTAGTTTATGTTTTTTTCGACTATAAACTTGAAATTCCTAATTATATTGATATTTTTACGTCAGGAATATTTTTTACAGCCATGTGGTACATGGCGCTCAAAAAAATAGAAAACTGGACATTATGGATATTTGGAGATTTCATAGCCGTGCCTTTATTTGCCTTTAGAGGCTTGGGAATGTTATCGTTACAATATTTAATTTTTACAATTTTAGCTATTTTAGCTTACATAGAATGGAAGAAAATCTTAAACAAGAACCTACAGAAATAATAAAAATAGCATTCGTCGGACCAGAATCTACTGGAAAAACTACGCTTGCATCACAACTTGCTCAAGAATTCAGTACAACTTGGATTCCTGAATTTGCACGAGATTATTTACAAGAAAAATGGAATGTAAAGCAAGAAATTTGTAGTCAAGAAGATTTAATTCCGATTGCAATCGGACAAACAAATTTAGAAAATGAAGCTTTGCATAAAGCCAATAAAATTCTTTTTTGTGATACAAATGTTTTAGTAACCAAGATATTTTCAGATATTTACTACAACTCGTGTGATGCAATTTTAGAAAAAGCAGCAAAAAAACACAAGTACGATTTGATTTTTCTAACCGATGTTGATGTGCCTTGGGAAAAAGACGATTTGCGTGATAAACCAGATGATAGAGAAAATTCAATTGCTATTTTTGAAAAAGCATTAATTGATTTTAAAAAACCATATTTAAAACTTTCTGGAACTAAAGAAGAACGATTTGAAAAAGCTACCAAAATAGTCTCGGATTTATTGAAGGCTAAAGAATTAGGATTGAATTCCTACGATTACATAAAGATTTACCATCGAAAAGCTGTTTTGGAAGTCATAGGAGATCAATTTCAAATTTTAAAAAACGGAATTCCGAAAATAAATCTCGAAAGACCTGCCATAATTAATGACGGAATTTTGAGAATTACAGATGATGAAGCAAAATATTTTTCTAATTTTTTTGATGAAAAAAAGAACAATTTAAAACTAAAAAAATTCGTCCCAGCATCAGGCGCAGCAAGTAGAATGTTTAAATTTTTAAATGAATTTTTAAATGAATTTAAACTAGGAGAAGAAAGTATAAATGCCTACATCAACAGAAAGAAGGATAAAAATTTACCAATTTTTCTCGTTGCAAAAGAGAAATTTCCATTTTATTTAGAAGTTTTAGAAACGGCTAAAAAATCATTACCCAATTTTGAATCTATTGAAAACGATGAGCAAGATTTTGGATTTGTAAAGACGATGTTGTCTGCAAAATATTTTGATTTTGCTAATAAACCTAAAGGCGTTTTACCATTTCATCACTACAACGGTCATAATGCTACAGCAATTGAAGAACATTTAAATGAATGTGCTTTTTACGCCACATCTAACGGAAAATCTAATTTGCATTTTACAGTTTCTGAAGAACATCAATACAGTTTTGAAAAAATTATTAATGATATCAAGCCTAAAATTGAAAAGTCGACTTCCTGTGAAATCAGTGTCAAATATTCATATCAAAATAAAGCTACTGATGTAATTGCAGTTGATTTAGATGGAAACCCATTTAGAGACGAAAATAATAATATTGTTTTTAGACCAGGCGGACACGGTGCATTAATCGAAAACTTAAATAACCTAAATAGTGATGTTATTTTTATAAAGAATATCGATAATGTTATTCAAAATCATATTCATGAAATTGCTTTATACAAAAAAGCGTTGGCTGGAATTTTAATTCAATACCAAGAAACGATTTTTAAGTTTATGAAAATGCTTACGAATGAAACGGTTTCTAACGAAGATTTGAATGAAATTGTCAATTATATAAAATCGAAATTGAATATTTCAATCAAAGATGATTTTGCAAAATACACTAAAGAAAGTAAAGTCGAACATATAAAAAGCATTTTAAACCGACCAATTAGAGTTTGCGGAATGGTAAAAAATGAAGGCGAACCTGGTGGCGGACCATTTTGGGTAATTGACAAAAAAGGGAAAACATTTTTACAAATAATTGAATCTTCTCAAATTGACTCCAAAGACGAACGTCAAAAAGAAATTTTTGAAAGCGCAACACACTTTAATCCTGTTGATATTATTTGTGGAATTAAAGATTACAATGGACAAAAATTTGATTTAACTAAATTCATCGATAAGAATTCGGGTTTTATTGTAGAAAAAAACAGCAATGGAAAGTCATTAAGAGCCTTTGAACTTCCCGGATTATGGAATGGCGCAATGGCAAAATGGTTGACAATTTTTGTTGAAGTTCCGCTAATTACGTTTAATCCAGTGAAAACAGTGAATGATTTACTAAAACCTGCGCATCAACCGCAATAAAAAAATAATACTAATAAAATATTGAGATTGCTTCGTGCCTCGCAAAAACCATGGATACTGATAAAATCATAACCGAATTAAACTATAAAGCCGTAAGAAGCTCAGGAGCTGGTGGACAGAACGTAAATAAAGTATCTTCCAAAGTGGTTTTGACGTTCGATTTAATCAATTCTTATGCATTATCTGACGAAGAAAAAGAACGTTCACAAAAGAAACTAAAATCCAAGTTAACATTAGAAGGAATCCTTATTCTAAACTGCGATGAAGACCGAAGTCAACTAAAAAACAAAGCAATTGTAACCAAACGTTTTTTAGAAATCATCGAAAAATCATTAGTAATTCCAAAAGAACGAAAAGCAACCAAAATCCCAAAATCAGTTGTCGAAAAAAGATTAAAAGATAAATCAACTAACGCTGAAGTTAAGCAGAATAGAAGAAAGCCTGAATTGTAAATCGCAACGTCAATTAAAAGGATTAATATTGATTTATGATAGTCTGTCATCCCGAGCGCAGTCGAGGGAACACATGCCAAATCAAATCAGTTTCAATTTCTAAAACAATTTTTAGAATTTGAAATTTTTTATATTAAAATTTTAATTTACATTTGCATCGTCTCAAAAGGGGTGCTCTAAATAACGAGCTGAGATTATACCCAATGAACCTGAGCAGGTAATGCTGCTAAGGGAAAAGTGACAAAACAGAGTGCACGCTGAACTTTGTCACAGGAAACAAACATTTTATTTTTAATCAAAGAATAATTACCTCTTTTTATTTGTAAAACAATTTTACGAATGGAAAAATTATTTAATCAAAAGTCAAAAGCGTATTATCTATTATCTATTATCTTTTCTCTTTGTTCTTTTCTCTCTTTCAGTCAAAAAAAACCAAAAGACTCAACCAAAGTTACTCAACTCGACGAAGTCTTAGTCTCGGCAGTTCGTGCCAATGGTAAAAATCCAGTGACATTTACAAATGTTAGCAAGGAAGAAATTGCTCCTAGAAATTTAGGCCAAGATATTCCAGTTTTATTAAATTATTTGCCTTCTGTTGTAACAACTTCCGATGCTGGAAATGGAGTAGGTTACACCTACATGCGTGTTCGCGGAGCCGATGGTTCTAGAATTAATGTAACGTTAAACGGAGTTCCATTTAATGACAGCGAAAGCCAAGGTTCGTACTTTGTAGATTTACCTGATTTTGCTTCGTCTTTAGAAAGCGTACAATTGCAACGCGGTGTTGGAACTTCTACAAACGGCGCTGGTGCATTTGGCGCAAGCTTGAACATGCAAACCAAATCATTTCAAGAAAAAGCCTATGCCGAAATTGCAAATTCCGCTGGAAGTTTCGGGACTAGAAAACACACTTTAGCCTTCGGAACTGGTTTGCACGATAACTTCGAAATCAATGGTAGAATTTCACAAATAGCATCTGATGGTTACATTGACAGAGCTTCAACAAACATGTTTGGTTATTTTTTTAATGTAAATTATATAAAAAAATCAACATCAATAAAATTTCTTGCGTTTGGCGGAAAAGAAAAAACCTATCAAGCTTGGTACGGAATAGAAGATCAAGATAAATTAGATAATGATAGAACATACAACCCAGCCGGAATGTACACTGACGCCAACGGAAACACAAAATTCTATGATAATGAAACCGATAATTATTGGCAAAATCACTTTCAATTGCATTGGTCTGAAAAATGGTCTAAAAATTGGACGTCAAATGTAGCGTTACATTACACTTTAGGAAAAGGATATTATGAACAATACAAACAAGGCGAAACTTTAGCCGATTATAATTTACCCGATTTTCAAGGTAATTCAACTTCCGATTTAATTAGAAAATTATGGTTGGATAATGACTTTTTCGGAACCACTTTTTCATTAAATTATAAAAACAGTAAAACAGATTTTCTTTTTGGTGGAGCAGCCAACAGATATTTAGGAAATCACTATGGCGAAGTTGTTTGGACACAATATTATGTTCCAAATTCAAACCGATATTATGACAATTTCGGAAACAAAGATGATATTAATGTTTATGCAAAAGCATCGCATACCATTGGAAAAATTAATCTTTTTGCCGATTTGCAGTATCGAATGGTTTTCTACAAAGCTAATAGTTATAAGTTTAATGATGTAAATGATACGTTTAGATTTTTCAATCCGAAAGCTGGAGCAAATTATCAATTGAATGCTAAAAATGCAATTTATGTTTATGCCGGAATTGCCAATAAAGAACCAAGACGCGATGATTATGAGAACGGAAGTATCAAACCAGAACGATTATTCGATTATGAATTGGGTTGGAAATACAACGCTAAAAAAGTCAGTGTAAATGCTAATGCGTTTTACATGCAATACAAAAATCAATTGGTTTTAACTGGAGCTTTAAATAATGTTGGTTCGCCAATTTTTACTAATAGCGGAGCAAGTTACCGTTATGGTTTAGAAATTGAATCGGTTATTAAACTAATTGATAAATTAACTTTTCGTCCGAATATAACTTTAAGTCAAAACAAAAATAAAGATTTTTATTTCCAACGTGATGGCGTGCTTCAAAATTTAAGGAACACCAATATTGCGTATTCACCAGACATTGTTTTTGGAAATATAACTACATTTTCACCTATCAAAAATTTGAATCTTTCGGTGTTAAATAAATTTGTTGGCAAACAATTTATGGGAAATATCGATGCTCAAAAATCAGTTTTGAAAGCGTACAGCAATCACGATTTTAATGTAACCTATTTATGGAATATAAACAAAGGAATAAAATCGATACTATTCTCAGGATTGGTAAATAATATTTTGAATCACAAATACATTTCCAATGGTTATTTCTACACGTATGATGATGATTTCACAACGCCAGGAGTTACAACAACTATAGAAGGCGCTGGCTATTATCCGCAAGCAACCAGAAATTTTTTATTAGGTGCAACTTTGAAATTTTAATTAATTAATTTTCACAAAAAAAAACCAAGTTTGGTAGTGCAAACTTGGTTTTTCTATTAATTATAAACTCTTATTATATCGCCATTAATATCAACACGATATTGTTTTAGTGGATATTCTTTGCCAGGACTTTGACCAGTAAACAAACTGTAATTTTCACTATCACAAGGACAGTTTGCATTAGAACCACTCAAACTTAACAAAGAACAACTGCTTAAAGTGCGGTTAGGACAAGCACCATCAAATGCATTATAACCACTGCCAGTATTGAAAATAATTACACCTTTAGACGGACCATTGGAAGGATAAACTCGTATAGAATTGCCAGAAAAGCCCAATTGACTATAATTTGGCAAATTTTTATTTACATCCATAGAAAATCCATAGTTTGGTAAATAAGGATTATTGTTGTTAAACTTGTCTTTACTACAACCTAAAATGGTTATTAAAAGAAGAATAAGGAAAAGTATTTTTTTCATTTTAAAATTTTTACATAAACATTAGTACAACAAAAATTAAATTAGTTAACTTTGTATTGCATTATTAAACAAAAATAGCAATTTAATAAACAAATAATATATCTTTGAAAAAAGAAATCCCGTTCCGATGGGATTTTTTCTATTTTATGATAACGATGAAATAGTGCTTTTTGATATAAAGCAAACCAAAAAATAACTTCTATTTAACAAAATATTTTGGATGTAGAAGACAATAAACGAAATGAAATTATGAGCAACGTATCTTATTACACAGCAGAAGGACTGAAAAAACTAAAAGAAGAATTAGATCATTTAAAAAGCGTGATGCGACCAAAAGCATCGGCTGATATTGCAGAAGCTAGAGATAAAGGAGATTTATCTGAAAATGCCGAATATGATGCTGCTAAAGAAGCACAAGGAATGTTAGAAATGCGTATTGCAAAACTTGAAGAAGTATATTCTAATGCAAGATTAATAGATGAAAGTCATTTAGATTTATCTAAAGTATTAGTTCTTTCTAATGTTAAAATTAAAAATCAAACTAACGGAATGGAACTAAAATACACTTTAGTTGCTGAAAGTGAAGCCGATTTAAAAACCGGAAAAATATCGGTAACTTCTCCAATAGGAAAAGGATTGTTAGGAAAATCTGTAGGAGAAATAGCTGAAATAACAGTGCCAAATGGAACTTTAAAATTTGAAGTTTTAGAAATTTCTCGCGATTAATTACTTTTTTTGTCACACTGAGCGTAGTCGAAGTGCTTTAATGAAACCAAACAACATCATGAGTAGTATTTTCACCAAAATAGTAAACAAAGAAATTCCGTGTTATAAAATAGCCGAAGACGAAAATTTCTTAGCTTTTTTAGATGTAAATCCAAATGCAAAAGGGCACACATTGTGTATTCCGAAGCAAGAAATCAATAAAATTTTTGATATCGAAGACGATTTATATTTAGGATTAATGGCATTTTCTAAAAAGATTGCAATTGCTTTAGAAAAAACGGTTGCGTGTAAACGAATTGGTATGGCCGTTATTGGCCTCGAAGTTCCACATGCACACGTACATTTAATTCCGTTAAACGAAATGGATGAAATGCGTTTTCAAAATAAAGTTACTTTAACCAAAGAAGAATTTGAAGAGTTAGCCAAAGCAATTCAACAGAATTTATAAAATTAAATCCCGAGCAATCGGGATTTTTTATTTAACCTTTTTATAAATAATCTGCATAGTTGTTCCTTTTCCAATTTCAGAATGGAATACTTTAATTTTTCCTTTGTGGTATTCTTCAACAATTCGTTTTGTAAGTGATAAACCTAAACCCCAGCCACGTCTTTTAGTAGTAAAACCCGGTTCAAAAACCCGTTTGAATTGATTCTTCGGAATTCCTTTTCCCGAATCGGTAACGTTGATTTTTATGCTATGACCATCATTTTCTATTGCAAGACTTAAACTGCCTCGACCTTTCATTGCATCGATTGCATTTTTCATCAAATTTTCTATTGTCCAACTGTGTAATGCAGGATTTAATGAAACCATAATCGATTCTTTAGGCGCAGAAAAACTAAATATAACTTGGTTAGAAAACCTCGATTTTAAATAATCAAATGAAGTTTGTGTTTGCTCCACAATATCTAAATTTTCTAATATTGGTTCCGATCCAATTTTTGAGAATCGTTCGGTTATAGTTTGCAATCTATTGATGTCTTTTTCAATTTCAGAAATAGTAGTTTCATCTACATTATCGGCTTTCATAATTTCGAGCCAACCAATTAATGATGAAAGTGGCGTTCCTATTTGGTGTGCTGTTTCTTTTGCCATTCCAGCCCAAAGTTTGTTTTGGGTTGCCATTTTTGTGCTCTTGTAAAAGTTGTAAACTACAGCGCCAAATAAAAATATGATTAACAGCAAAGCAACAGGATAATATTTCAATTTATTCAACAAAGACGAATCGCCGTAGTAAAGATATTGCGCTTTTCCTTTGGATATTTTCATCACAATAGGATTGTTTTGTGCTTTAAGTTTGTCTAAAGTTGCTTTAAGTGAAGTTTGATTTTTAACGGTTGCATCATCAATATTTGTAGTTTTTATAACCGAATCGTTCAAGGTTAAAATAATCGGAATTCTTGGATTTTGAATAATAGCTAAAGGCAATTCTAAATCGGCATTCAAATCGTCGGTATTTATTTTCTTTTGTGCCAGCGCCCAATGCTCCATTTTCATTCGTTCTTCATTTTTAAAAATTTGAAAAAACGAATATGTATTCCATAAAATAAGTAAAACAATCACAAACGAAGTTGCAATAATTATCCAGCGTGTGATGTTTCTTCTTTCCGAAAATTGCATTTATAAATTTTTGTTTAAAAGTAATGATTTTTTTCAAAATTGATATTGATATTTCAAATTGTCATAACTGATGATTTCTTATCTTTGTCCAAATTGATTTTTTATGTTAACTATTGATCCCAAAGAACTTTCTCCAGCTAAATTACAAGGTTATTTGCAAAGTGCTGTTGCGCCTCGACCAATAGCATTTGCCAGTACAATGGATAAAAATGGAAAACCCAATTTATCACCGTTTAGTTTTTTTAATATTTTTAGTTCTAATCCGCCAATTTTGGTGTTTTCGCCTGCAAGACGCGTGCGTGATAATTCTATAAAACATACATTAATTAACTGCCAAGACACGAAACAAGTTGTAATTAATGTTGTAAATTATGATATTGTGCAACAAATGTCATTGTCAAGTACTGAATATGCTGATGGCGTAAATGAATTTGCAAAAGCTGGATTAACACCAATTCTTTCAGAAATTGTAAAACCATATCGCGTTGCCGAAAGTCCGGTGCAATTTGAATGCAAAGTCAACGAAATTATAGCTTTAGGAACTGAAGGTGGCGCCGGAAATATGATTATTTGTGAAGTGCTTAAAATTCATATCAATGAAGCAGTTTTAGACGAAAATGGAACTATCGACCCAATGAAAATTGATTTAGTTTCTCGCTTGGGCGGAAATTGGTATTCAAGAGCCAACGCAGGACTTTTTGAAGTCGAAAAACCTTTGGCAACTTTAGGAATTGGTGTAGATGCAATTCCGGATTTTGTAAAAGAAAGTCCCATTTTTAAGGGAAACGATTTAGGCAAATTAGGAAATATAGAAGCGTTGCCAACAATAGAAGAAATTACTATATTTGTAAAACAAAATTTTGAAGTGAAAGGTGTTTTAAGTGCTGATGATGAGGTTAAAAAACACCAACTAGCAAAAATATATTTAGATAAAAATGAAGTACTAACCGCTTGGAAAGTGCTTTTAGCAAAACAATAAACAATAATATTATGGAAGTTTCAGGAAAAGTGAAAGTAGTTGGTGATGAACAACAAGTAAGCCCAACATTTAAAAAAAGAGAATTGGTTGTTACAACAGATGAGCAATATCCGCAGAGTATTATGATTGAATTTGTTCAAGACAAAAGCGATTTATTAAATAATGTAGCAGTTGGTGAAAACGTAAAAGTTTCTATCAATTTAGGCGGAAGAGAATGGGTTAATCCTCAAGGAGAAACTAAATATTTCAATTCAATTAAAGGTTGGAGAATTGAAAAATTGCAAACTGAAGCACCAGCAGCAGCACAAATGCCTCCAATGCCTGCAGCTGAAGCGTTTGCTCCAGCAACTAATTTTAAAGAAGAAGAACACGACGATTTACCTTTCTAAAAAAGAAAATAGATAAAAGAGTAAAAACTGCCATTCTAATTTTAAGCAAATTTTAGAATGGCTTTTGCTTACTACATCTTTTTTCTTTTTTCTATTCTCTATTTTCTATATTTTTAAAATGTATTTTCTAACCAAAGAACTTTATTTCCCACCAGTTGAAGAAGCTTCCTATGAAGGTATTTTGGCTGTTGGTGGCGATTTGTCTGTTGAACGACTGCTTTTGGCCTATAAAAATGGTATTTTTCCATGGTTTAATGATAACGAACCAATACTTTGGTGGTCACCGCCTGAACGAATGGTTGTCAACCCGAACGATTATAAAGTTTCAAAAAGTTTACGGAATATCATCAACAGAAATATTTTTGAAGTAACCATAAATAAAGATTTCAATTCAGTTATAACTAATTGTCAAAATATTGAACGAAAAGGTCAAAACGGAACTTGGATTACTAATGATATTATAAAATCATATACTAAATTACATCAACTCGGAAAAGTAATGTCAGTAGAAGTTTGGCAAGATAATGAACTAGTTGGTGGATTATATGGTGTTGATTTAGGACACGTTTTTTGTGGTGAAAGTATGTTTTCTAAAGTGCCAAATGCTAGTAAAGTTGCTTTTGTAAAACTGATTGAATATTTGAAAACAAATAATTATAAGTTATTAGATTGTCAAATTCATAACGATCATTTAGAAAAATTAGGAGCGTTTGAGATTTCTAGAGCAACATTTATGATGATTTTGAAATCTACCAACTAAAATCTGAACACTGCTAACTATTTCTGTGTCCAGCAATCCTCAACATGATCATTCACCATTCCGGTAGCTTGCATGTGCGCATATACAACGGTTGAACCAACAAACTTGAAGCCGCGTTTTTTTAAATCTTTAGAAATTTCGTCAGAAAGTGGCGTTGTTGCCGGAACTTCTTTTAAACTTTTTCGGTTGTTTTCAATTGGTTTTCCACCAGTGAAATTCCAAATATATTTAGAGAAACTTCCAAATTCTTCCTGTACTTTCTTAAAAGCAATTGCGTTGGTTATGGTAGCTTTAATTTTTAAACGATTACGAATTATGCCTTCGTTTTTCAATAGTTTTTCAACTTCATAATCATCAAAAAAGGCAACTATATTGTAATCAAAATTGGCAAATGCTTTTCTAAAGTTTTCGCGTTTTTTCAAAATCATGTGCCAACTCAATCCGGCTTGAAACGTTTCTAAAATTAAAAATTCAAATAATTTGTCATCATCATAAACAGGTTTTCCCCATTCGTTATCGTGATAATCGCGATACAAATCGTCTTTTTCGCACCAACCGCAACGTGTTTTATTCACCATGAATGTATTTTTCAATTAACGAATGTCCCAAATAAATCATTGGCGTCATTAAAACAGCAATAATTAATTTCACAAAATAACCGGTAAATGCCGATACTATAAATACTTCAGTAGTCATTTTTCCTGGTAACCAAAAGGCGATTCCAGCAACAATAAAACTATCAAATAATTGTGAAATCACCGTTGAACCAGTACTTCGCAGCCAAATCATTTTATTGCCAGTTTTGTTTTTTACAAAATGAAATAGTGTTACGTCTATTAATTGTGAAATTACAAATGCAATCAAACTTCCTACAATAATCCACATACTTTGACCAAAAACGCCATTAAATTGCATATCAGAAACCAAACCTTTTCCGTTGACGGCTGGAATTTTCATTGCAAAAAATAAGATTATAAAAGTATAGGCAATTAAGCTGGCAGTAATTAATGACAATTTTCTAACGCCTTTTTCACCAAAATATTCATTAATTAAGTCGGTAGTTACAAATACAATTGGCCAAGGCAAAATACCAATACTCATCACCGCGCTTCCAACATGAATTAGTTTTCCGCCAATTAACTCTGCAACAACAGCATTGGTAATAAAAATTCCAGCTAGAATAATGTAAACGGTATTTTTTTTCGATTGAAACATGTTTTAATTTGCTTTAATAATCACCCAAATATGAATTTTGGTTTTCGTCTTCTTGTTTTTTAAATGATGCTCTAAAATGTTTTTGATTCAAATTTTTAATGATAATGGCTTGGCATTTTTTGGCAATATCATCAGTTTCTTCAATAGATTCTGAACCAAAACTTCGATAGGCTAACGGATTTATTTTCTTATTGTCATTAACAAAAGCAATCGGATAAAGTTCTTTTTTTACAACTTCATCGTCTTTAACTTTTTTGGCAATTTCAAAGAAATAGTACGTAACTTCTTTTCCGTTAAAATCAACAATTTGCTGACTAATTAATGAAATAGCATCTTTATCGCGTAATCCTTCAAAATTAATAACGGCTGATTTTGCAATTTCTTCGTCGGAAATAGTTTTTAAAAGTTCTGTTTTATTCTTGTTTAACAGCAATTGAATTGTTATAAATCTGGTTTTAGAATTATTTAATGCTTCTTCAATTTCATCTTGTAGTAACGTATTATTCAAAATTCCCAATCGGATTAATTCAACATTTAACTGCGGAATATTTAAAGATTTTATTTTTTCAAATAATGATTTTGTGGCATCATCTTCAGTAAAATTCGATAATAAACTCATGTAATTTAATAAATCTTCAACTGGCGCATCAGAGGTTTCAACTTCCTCAGAATAGTCAGCAACTGCTGGTTCATTTACAGTTTCATCTGTAATTTCTTCAATTTTTTCGGTTACAGCCTGAATTGTTTTGGTAGCAATAGTTTTAATCTCATCTTCGTCTTCAATCGGATTTTTCTCTTTCCAACTTAATATTCTTTTGTATTCTAATTTGGCGTTGGTGTTGATTATTTTTTTGAAGGAATTTAATTTTTTAGAACTCACCAAGTTGCTGTCAAACAATTTATTACAAAAATTTATTACAGGCTCATTGTATTCTTTAATACTATAAAACTGAAATATTTTAGGAAACAATACTTTACTGTTTTCTAAATCATCCTGAAATTGTGAAAACAAATTAGAAATTTCATATTGATTGTCTGAAAGTGGCAAATCGTATTCTAATAAATCGGCAATCTTTTTATATGCAATTTTAGATTTTTGGTTGGTCAAAGCATTCAAAACTCCAATTTGGATTAAAGTTTTTGTTCCTTCTTTTTTGTATAATTCTTCTAAATACGGAATTATTTTTTCGTCTTGAATTTCGCCCAATTTTTCAATTAAAACTTTGATTGTGTAACTCTCATTATCTTTAAACTGAAATGTATTTAAGAAATTAGTAACGGTATCAATATCCTTTTTATCCACTTTTAATTCATAAACCGATTTCAATGCCGAGAAGCGAATGGTGTCTTTTTCACTATTGGCATCTTCTATAAATAGTTGGAGTTTGTCGTCAAAAACAGATGTTTTATTTTTATCTGTGAAAACTAATGAATTAAAAGTTTTTTCTATAAAGGCATCATCGTTTTTGTAATTTTTAGGCACCAAAGCCGTCAACTGTGTATTGGAATCTTCGTTAAAAAATATTTTATATTTAATAGCTTGCGATGCACTTGGTCTTGAAACTAAAGCTTCAAAAACATGACTGTTTTTTTCTTTATCATAAGAAGTTGATTCGCTAATAATTTCATATTTTTCATCTTCTTTTTGCATCATTTTGAACCACAAAGATTCAGAAAACCCTTTCTTAGAATTAAAACTAAAATTAGAAAGCGAAATTGAAGAAGAACTATATTCATCATCATAATTATTATTTCCCTCATCATCATATTCAAATTTTGTGTTGTTTTCTTCTTTTAAAAACAATCGTCTAAAATTCACTTTTACCGAATCTAAATTTTGGATGCTTTCATATTTGTGGTATTTGTAATATTCTAAAGCAACTTCTTGGCCCGATTGTGAATGAAACGTGTAGTCTATAGATTTTGAAAGAAACTTATTTTTATCTTTATCATCATCTTTATTTAATTCTAAAAACAAACTTTCATTTTCCTTTTCAGGAATTTCAATTTTAAATTTTGCAATAGTGTCGCTAAAGATTTTTGTTTTTTCAGAGTAATTGAATTTTTCCTCTTTAAAAGAATCGAAAAAACGATTGGAATTCGAATCTGATGAATTTACAGTTCCTAATAAATAATATTTTGTTCCGTTAATTACCGATTTCAATTTTATCTTTTGATTGCCAATTTTCGATTCCGATTGAACAGTTTTTTTTACTTTATCATAAACTGTATTGGTTGAATCAATATCATGTTGAAGGTAAAATTCATACTGTATTTGCTTCAATTCAAATTCATTTTCTTCAAGCAAATTAGTATTATTTAATGTTCTTTCGGTAACAAAATAGTACGCTTTTTCAGCGGCATCATACGCTTGAATTTCAACATTGCTCAATTCGTCAGAATTACCGTAAACCGAATTAAACGAAGGCACATCTACAGTGAAACCACCTTTTTTAGGAGCGATTTTATCCCAAGAATTTTTAAATGGTTTTATTTTAATGTTATCAAATATTTCTTTATCAAATTGTTTGGTATAATTTCCCGAACCAGTCATTGAAATCGCTACTATTTCAAGCGGTGTGATGTAAAATCTCCAATGTTGACTATTTCCGTTTTTGGTTGTGTTTTTAATATCATAACCAACATAATTTTCTTCTTTAAAGAATGTTTTTTCGCTAATTTCACCAGCAATATTTTCAAAAAACAAACTGTCTAACGATTTAGGATTGAACAATTCATTTTTTTTATTTAGGAATTGATTTAAAGGAATCCGTTTGATGTTAATCGTTCCACCATTAGTAAAATCAGGCGAACCGATATTTTCTTTAGATGGAATTATTTTTTTATTCAAAGGCATTTTCACCATTTCATCTGCTGTAGCAGTTACCGTAAAACCCGGATTTGGAAAAAATTCTTCAATGGCTTTTTTCTGTTTTTGACCGTTTTCAGAAATCACATCAACAATGGGCGTAACGGTGTAACCTTTATCTCTTAACAATTGAATAATTCCGCCTTTTCCAGCTAAATGTGCTGCGCCAACTGCCGAAAATAAACTTCCAGTTTTAGCAAGTGAATCAATACTTCTCGTCATCACTTGATTGCGATTGATAATCATTACTTCATGTGCTTTTTTAGACATCATTAATTTGTAAATGGAGTCTAACATTACTATGTCTTTTTCTCGGTAAAAACTTTTTAATGTTTCATTGAAATTACCATTTTTAATGATTTTCATTAATTTTTCAATATTTTTATCATCAGGTTTGGCTTCGTCTTGTTTAATTTTCATGATTGAAAGCATCGAACCTTTTGCGCTTTCTAAACCAACAATACGTTTTTTATATTTTTTTCCGGTTTGATAAATGAACATGTCTAAAACAGTATTTTCTTGAAAATCGGCTTGTGCACCTTCAATACCTGACAACATATTAGAAAAATAATTTTCATTAATAAAAGCCGCATTTATTTCTTTACTTTTTAAAGGTTTGAGATAAAAAGAACTGTAAAAATTATAAGGCGATTCGAGTTCGTTAGTTCGTACCAAACTTAAAATGTCATCCCAAGTTTCGGGATCACTTTCATTACTAACAATATCAGCATTTAATAGGTTTTTGAAAAAAGCATCCGATAGATGATAAGAAACTTTATCACTAACGTGCATTGTTCCATATAGATATGAGTTTTTGGCTAATCCGTTACCCGAAATTTCCCAAAATAATGTTTTTTCTTTTTGAGCAAAAATAAGAGTCGTACAAAAGAAAAATGAAAGCAAAAGTGATTTTTTCAAAGTCAAAATAATAAAGGTGAATTGTAAAATTTCAATAAATATAAAAATAAAATTTATACTTTCTAAATCTGATTCATTTTTAAGATTTGTTTACACTTAATTCTATTTACTATATTTGTTTTCCAAACGATACTACAACATGAAAAAAATTATGACAGCAATTTTAATGGGTTCTGCAATCTTGGGAGCAAATGCACAAAATATAAAAGACAATCCACTTTTAAAAGATTGGAAAGGAAATTATGGTGGCGTTCCAGCTTTTAATGAATACAAGATTTCTGATTTTAAACCTGCAATGGAATTTGCAATGCAAGAAAAATTGAATGAAATTGAGGCTATTGCCAATAATCCTAAAGCAGCTACTTTCAAAAATACAATCGAAGCATTAGAAAAAACCGGAAAAAAACTTTCGAGAGTAAGTGCTGTTTACGGAATTTACAGTTCCAATATAAACAGTCCAGAATTTGAACCAATCGAAAATGAAATGGAACCTAAATTGGCTTCAATTTCAGATAAATTATATCAAAACACTAAACTTTTTAAGCGAATTCAAACGGTTTACAATGCTAAAGACAAATCGAAGCTAACTAAAGAGCAACAACGATTGGTAAAAGTATATTATGATGAATTTGTTTATCGTGGTGCCAAACTAGATGCTAAAACCAAAGCGAAAGTTAGTGAAATCAATCAAAAATTAGCTGGATTGTATATCAAGTTTAGCCAAAATTTACTTGCTGAAGAAAACAACCAATTTGTTGAATTAAAATCTAATGATGACTTTGCAGGATTATCTGATGAATTAAAAAATGCCGCAATTGCGAGTGCTAAAGATCATAAACTATCAAGCTTAGGTTGTGTTTCCAATACACGTTCATCGGTTGAACCATTTTTAACGTATTCTAGTAACAGAGGTTTGCGTGAAAAAGTTTGGAGAATGTTTGTCAATCGCGGTGATAATGCCAATGCGCAAGATAATAATGCAGGAATTACCGAAATATTAAAGCTTCGTGCCGAAAGAGCCAAACTAATGGGTTATAAATCGCATGCCGATTGGAAATTGTCAAATACAATGGCAAAAAATCCACAAAATGCCATGAAATTAATGTTAGATATCTGGAAGCCTGCCATTGCGCAAGTGAAAGTTGAAGTTGCCGATATGCAAAATATAGTCAATAAAGAGAATGGTAATTTTAAAATTGAACCTTGGGATTATCGTTATTATGCTGAAAAAGTTAGAATTGAAAAATACGATTTAGATCAAAATGAAGTAAAGCAATACTTGCAATTAGATAAATTAAAAGAAGGAATGTTCTGGGTTGCAGGCGAATTATTCGACTTGAAATTTATTCCAGCCAATAACGTTCCTGTGTATCTAGAAGATGTAACTGTTTATGAAGTTGTTAATAAAACAACAGGTAAAAATGTAGGTTTGTGGTATTTTGATCCTTATGCACGCAAAGGAAAACGCTCCGGTGCATGGATGAATGAGTACCGAACACAAGAACGCTTTAATGGAAATGTTCCAACTATAGTTTCTAATAATGCCAATTTTATAAAAGGTGCTCAAGGCGAGCCAGTTTTAATTTCTTGGGACGATGCAAGTACTCTTTTTCACGAATTTGGTCATGCATTACACGGATTGTGTTCTAATGTAAATTATCCGCTTTTAGCTGGAACAAATGTAGCTCGTGATTATGTTGAATTTCCATCACAAATTTTAGAGCATTGGTTATCAACTCCAGAAGTTTTAAAAAACTATGCTTTGAATGCTAAAACCAATCAGCCAATGCCGCAATTATTGCTGGATAAAATCGAAAAAGCATCGCATTTTAATGAAGGGTTTAATACAGTTGAATTAATTTCGAGTGCATTAATTGATATGAAATTGCACATGGAAGGCAACAAAACCATCAATCCAGATGAGTTTGAAAGAACTACGTTAGCCGAATTGAATATGCCGTCAGAAATTGTAATGCGTCACAGAACACCACAATTTGGGCATATTTTTTCAAGTGATGAATATTCAGCCGGATATTATAGTTATTTATGGGCAGACGTAATTTGTGCCGATGCTTATGAAGCATTTACCGAAGCAAAAGGGCCTTATGATAAAGAAGTTGCAAAACGTCTTTTAAAATATGTTTTCAGTTCGGGTAACACTACCGATCAAGGCGATGCTTTTAGAAGCTTTAGAGGTCGCGATGCCAAAGTTGACGCCTTAATGCGAAGTAAAGGATTTCCAATGGTGAAGTAATGTCATTGCGAGGAACGAAGCAATCTCATAATTATTAGAAGCGAATAGCTTGGGCATTTTCAACAATCCTTTTTCCCGCTATCCATTGCAATACAAATGTCCCGAAACACTCGGGACATTTATATTTTCATTCCTATCGAGGCTAATTAGGTTTTGTCTTTTGTTAAATTAGTTGTAACAAAAAACCTCGTTCCAATTAAGTAACGAGGTTTTATATTTACTATCTAAAATTAGATAGTTGATATTTATTTATCCTAAAGTAACTCTTTTGAAACCTGTAATTTCAACATTAAATCCAGAAACGTAATCACTAACTTTTTTGCTATCATCTTTGATAAAGTTTTGATCTAATAAAGCTTTTTCTTGATCTAAAGTAGTGTTGTCAGAAATAAAACGTTGTACTTTTCCGGGAACAATTTTATCCCAAATTTGCTCAGGTTTACCTTCAGCTTTTAATTCAGCTTTAGCATCTTCTTCAGCTTGTTTTAAAATTTCTTCTGTTAATTGAGAGAAAGAAATGTATTTAGGAACATTTTTCAACGTTTTTCCTAAACGTTTTGCTTCTTCATTTTCTTTTTCGATTACAGCAATACGAGCAGCAAGTTCAGAAGCAACAAATGCAGGATCAAAATCTTTGTAAGATAATGTATCAGCTCCCATAGAAGCCACTTGCATAGAGATGTCTTTAGTCAAAACATCACCATTAGCAATTGGTGCAGAGATTGCAGTTAAAGCAGCAATTTTGTTAACGTGAACATAAGATCCAACGAAAGCTCCTTCTAAAATTTCAAAACCACCAATTTCGATTTTTTCACCAATTACACCAGTTTGCTCGATTAATTTTTCAGCAACAGTAATTCCGTTAAAATCTGAAGCTAAAAATTCTTCTTTAGAAGAGAAATTAATAGCTTTTTCTACTAATTCTTTAGCTAAAGTTACGAAAGCTTCATTTTTTCCTACGAAGTCTGTTTCGCAGTTTAAAGTGATGATTACTCCTTTAGTATTGTCAGCATTAATAAAAGAAACAGCTGCACCTTCACTTGACTCACGGTCAGAACGGTTAGCAGCAACTTTTTGTCCTTTTTCTCTAAGGTTTTGTATAGCTTTATCGAAATCTCCTTCAGCTTCAACCAAAGCTTTTTTACAGTCCATCATTCCGGCACCTGTAGTTTGTCTTAATTTATTTACGTCTGCAGCAGTAATTGTTATCGTTGACATAATGTTTTATTTTAAAATTAAATTTTTGTAAAAAAAGAAATTCCAATTGACAAATCCCAAATTCCAATTTTAACAAATTATCAATTTTACAGAGATAATTTTTTGGAACTTGGAATTTACCTTTTGGAATTTATTTTATTTATTCTTCTGATTTAGTTTCTTCTGTAGCTTCAACTTCTGCAGCTGGAGTTTCTTCAACAACAGCAACTTCTGGAGTAGCAACAGCTTCAACAACTTCGGCAGCTTCAACTTCTGTAGCATCATCACTTTCTTTATCAGAAGTTCTATTAGCTAATCCGTCTTTTACAGCGTCAGTTACTAAAGTTAAAATTTTATCAATTGATTTAGAAGCATCATCATTAGCTGGAATAACGTAATCTACTTCACGTGGATCAGAGTTAGTATCAACCATTGCGAAAACTGGAATGTTTAATTTTTGTGCTTCTTTAATTGCGATGTGTTCAGCTTTGATATCTACTACAAATAATGCAGCAGGTAATCTTGACATATCAGCGATAGAACCTAAGTTCTTGTCTAATTTAGCACGAAGACGATCTACTTGAAGTCTTTCTTTTTTAGAAAGCGTCATGAAAGTACCATCTTTTTTCATTCTATCAATAGTAGCCATTTTTTTAACAGCTTTACGAATAGTAACGAAGTTTGTTAACATACCACCAGGCCATCTTTCAGTGATGTAAGGCATGTTACATGCTAGTGCTTTTTCAGCAACGATGTCTTTAGCTTGTTTTTTGGTAGCTACGAAAAGTATTTTTCTACCAGATGCTGCAATTTTTTTCATAGCTTCGTTAGCTTCTTCAATTTTTGCAGCAGTTTTATATAGATTAATGATGTGAATACCATTACGTTCCATATAAATGTAAGGAGCCATGTTCGGGTCCCATTTGCGAGTCATGTGTCCGAAGTGAACACCTGCTTCTAATAATTCTTTAACGTCAATTTTGTTTGCCATTGTGTAATAGTTTACGTTCCGTGATTAGCAATGTTCCTTTTTAGCTTTACGCATTAGGCTTCATTTCGATGCTAAACTAATTCCCTTTTTACAAGGAATATCGACAACTTTGTTTTTAAATTCAATTTTAATTGTAAAAATAACACTTCGACTGCGCTCAGTGAGACACAAACGAGGTGCGAAACCAGAATATTAACGTTTCGAGAATTGGAATCTCTTTCTCGCTTTTTTCTGACCGAATTTTTTACGTTCTACCATTCTAGGATCTCTTGTAAGTAATCCTTCTGGTTTTAAGATAGCTCTGTTTCCTTCGCCAACTTCACACATTACTCTTGCTAGAGCCATTCTCACAGCTTCTGCTTGACCTGTTGAACCACCACCATAAACATTTACTTTTACATCATAGTTAGTTACATTTTCTGTCATAGACATTGGTTGTAATACTTTGTATTGTAAAGTAGCTGTTGGGAAGTAAGTTGCAAATTCTTTTTTGTTTACAGTGATTTTTCCTGTACCTTCAGTAACATAAACACGTGCAACAGCACATTTTCTTCTACCGATTTTGTGAATAACTCCCATTACTTTAAGTCGTTAAGGTTAACGGTTTTTGGCTGTTGAGCGCCATGTTTGTGCTCAGTACCAACATTTACATCTAAATTGCGGAATAATTGCGCACCTAATTTATTTTTAGGTAACATTCCTTTTACAGCTTTTTCTACTAATAATGCAGGGTTTTTTTGTTGCATTACTTTAGCAGTTAAACTTCTTTGTCCTCCTGGGTAACCAGTGTGTCTGATGTACGTTTTGTCATCTAACTTGTTACCAGTAAGGTTAATTTTCTCTGAGTTGATAACAATTACGTTATCTCCACAGTCAACGTGTGGTGAATAACTTGGCTTGTATTTACCTCTTAAAAGCATCGCGACTTTAGAAGCAAAACGACCTAAGTTATGACCTTCAGCGTCTACAACAATCCACTGTTTTTCAACGGTAGCTTTGTTGGCAGAAACTGTTTTGTAGCTTAATGCGTCCATAATATTATTTTAATTAAACATTCCATTCCTAATTAAAGGAGTGCAAAAGTACAATTATTTATTATATATACAAAAATGATTTTCAATTTTAATTATTATTTTGAATTTTAGCGGTTTATAAAGGGAAATAAGAATACTTAATAGCCCTGATTAGAAGGAAAAACCTTTGCTTTTTCGCAAAGTTTTGGGAGGAAAGCAGGAAAATGGATTGCAAAAAATGCTCAAGCCTATCGCTTCTAGAGATAAAATAAATTATAGTTGTTATTTTTTTCTTATTTTTACATCTTAAATCATTTGAAATGAAATCTAAAGCCACGTTAAAACAAATTGCAAAAGAATTGGGAGTTTCTGTTTCTACAGTTTCTAAAGCATTGAATGACAGTCCAGAAATTAGTGAACCAACTAAAATTAGGGTTCAAGAATATGCTAAATTGAAAAATTATAAGCCAAATGTTATCGGTTTAAATTTGAAGAATCGTTCTACAAGAACTATTGGCGTAATTTTACCTAATATTTTGAATTCGTTTTTTGCAAAAGTTTTTACTGGAATTGAAAAAGTAGCTGATGAGAAAGGATACAAGGTAATTACATGTATTTCGAACGAATCGTTGGAGAAAGAAGTTAGTGCGTTAGAAATGTTGAGTAATGGTACAATTGATGGATTTATTCTTTCAATTTCAGAAGAAGCACAGAAATTGCAGCAATTTGGGCATTTTAAATCGATTATTAATGAAGGCACTCCAATTGTAATGTTTGACAGAACTATTGATGAAGTGAATTGTGATAAAGTTGTTGTTGATGATTTAGATTCGGCTATAGATGCTACTAAACATTTGATAAAAACAGGGTGCAAGAATATAGCATTGTTCTCGTCAATAGATAACTTAAGTGTGGGTAAATTAAGAACGGAAGGATACAAAACAGCTTTAGAAAACGCAGGTTTAAAAGTTGATGGCAAATTAATTGTTTTAGCTGAAACCGCAGATGAATTTGATGAAAAGGCAAAAGGGTTTTTAGATAAAAATAAAGTAGATGCTATTTTTGCAGTAGATGAACACGCGTCTGTTATGGCTATGAAAATGGGAATCAAAAAAGGTCTGAAAATTCCAGAAGAACTATCGGTTATTGGTTTTGCTGATGGAGTTTGGTCTAAAAGAATGACACCAAGTATGTCAACAGTGAGTCAACACGGACCAGAAATAGGTGAAGTTGCTACATTAATGTTGATTGAAAAATTAGAAAGTAAAGAAGAAATTTACAATCATAAAACTACGGTTATTAAAACAGAATTAAGACAAAGAGAATCAACTAGAAAGTTGTAGATTATAAATTATATAGTAAAATTCCAAAGAAAATAAATAAGTGTAAACTTTTATGTTTTCTTTGGAATTTTTGTTTTGTATTTAAAATAAATTGAATTAAAAAAAAAGAATTATAAATAATAGAATGTTGTTAATTTATTGCTCATTTTTAATTTATTTCATAGGATTCCTTCTGAATGACAAAGTCGTGATAACTGCTTTCTGAAAACTAATAACTGCCAACTATTTAATGCGCTTCCAACCAATTCTCACCAACACCAATCTCAACATCCAACGGAACATCCATAATAAATGCGTTTTCCATTTCGTGTTTTATCATTGGTTTGATTTTTTCAAGTTCAGAGTTGTGAACGTCAAATACAAGCTCATCGTGAACTTGCAATAACATTTTTGATTTCCAATTTTCAGAAGTTAACTTCTTGTGGATATTAATCATTGCAATTTTTATAATATCAGCAGCCGAACCTTGAATTGGTGCATTTACCGCATTTCGTTCAGCGCCACTTTTTACCATCATGTTGGCAGAATTGATGTCTTTTAAATAACGTCTTCTTCCTAAAACAGTTTGTACAAAACCGTTTTCTCTTGCAAAATCGACTTGTCCAGACATATATGCTTTCAATTTTGGATAAGTAGCATAATACGCATCAATCAATTCAGCACTTTCTTTTCTTGATAATGATGTTTGATTGGAAAGTCCGAATGCAGAAACTCCATAAATGATTCCGAAATTTACCGTTTTGGCATTGCTTCTTTGTTCTTTTGTAACTTCTTCTAACGGCACATTGAACACTTTTGCAGCAGTACTTCTATGAATATCTTCGTTGTTTTGAAATGCTTTTATCATGTTTTCTTCTCCAGATAAAGCAGCAATAATTCGCAATTCTATTTGAGAATAATCTGCAGATAATAAGGTGTAATTTTCATCACGAGCAATAAATGCTTTTCTTATTAATCTTCCGCGTTCTGTACGAATTGGAATGTTTTGCAAATTCGGATTATTTGAACTCAATCGCCCAGTTGCCGCAACCGTTTGCATATAATCGGTGTGAACGCGACCGGTTTTTGCATCAACTTGATTTGGTAACGCATCGATGTAAGTGCTTTGCAATTTTACCATTTGACGCCAATCAAGAATGTCTTTCACAATTGGATTATCATTAGCTAAATAAGACAAAATTTCCTCGCCAGTTGCGTATTGCCCAGTTTTGGTTTTCTTTTGCTTTGCTCCACCAATTTTCATTTTGTCAAATAAAACGTCGCCCAATTGTTTCGGTGAAGCCAAATTGAATTTCTCGCCAGCAGTTTCATATATTTTTTGTTCCAATTCAGAGCTTTCTTTTGCCATTTCAACCGACATTTCTTTCAAGAAAGGCACATTAAGATTGATTCCTTCTAATTCCATTGCTGCCAAAACAGGAATTAACGGAATTTCGATTTCATCAAATAGTTTTTTGGTTTCAGCTTTATCCAAAATCGGATTAAAAACTTCTTTTAATTGTAAGGTTACATCAGCATCTTCAGCAGCATATTCTTTGATGTCTTCTAATGGAACATCTTTCATTGACAATTGATTTTTACCTTTTTTGCCAATTAAATCTTCAATCGATTTTGGAGAATATTTCAAATAGGTTTCACTTAAAACATCCATATTATGACGCATATCTGGATTGATTAGATAATGCGCAATCATGGTGTCAAATAATTTTCCTTTAATTTCAATTCCGTATTTGGTTAAAACTTTCAAATCATATTTTACGTTTTGACCAATTTTTTCAATCGCTTGATTTTCAAAAAATGGCTTGAATTTATCAGCTAAAATTTGCGCTTCGTCATGATTTTCTGGAAACGGAACGTAAAATGCTTTTCCTTTTTCCCAAGAAAACGACATTCCAACCAATTCGGCATTCAATGCGTCAATTCCTGTAGTTTCAGTATCAAAACAAACAGAAGTTTGATTGTTTAAATTTTGTAGAAATAACTTTGTTCCCAATTCACCTTGAATAATTGCGTAATTGTGGTTGGTAGTTTCTAAAGTTGCATAATACGCATTTGGTTTAACTTCATTACTTTCTTCATCAGAAAATCCGAATAAATCGAATTGATCTTCGCTTGTTTTTTTGGCAACAGGTTTCTTGGTTGCAACAGTTTCATTTTCAGAATTTTCAACTAATGCTGCTGGATTGTATAATTTATCAAACTGTGCTTTCATTTGACGAAATTCCAATTCGTTGAATAATTCGTCTGTTTTTTCAACATCAGGTTTTGATAATTCGTAATCAGTTGCATTGAAAGTCACCGGACAATCGAGTAGGATTGTGGCTAATTTTTTGGATAGAATTCCCAATTCGGCGTTAGCTTCAATTTTATCTTTTATGGCACCTTTTAGTTCGTGCGTATTCGCCAAAAGATTTTCCATCGAACCGTATTCTTTCAAGAATTTCTTGGCGGTTTTTTCACCAACACCGGGTAATCCAGGAATATTATCGGCTGCATCACCCATCATTCCTAGAAAATCGATTACTTGTTCAGGTCGATCGATTTCAAATTTTTCTAACACTTCTGGAATTCCCCAAATTTCAATGTCGTTGCCCATTCGCGCTGGTTTGTACATAAAAATATTTTCGGAAACCAATTGCGCAAAATCCTTATCAGGCGTGACCATGAAAACTTTATAGTTTTCTTTTTCAGCTTGTTTTGCTAAAGTTCCAATCAAATCGTCAGCTTCAAAACCAGGAACTTCAATAATCGGAATGTGCATCGCTTTTAGTAATTCTTGAATATACGGAACGGCAATTTTTATAGCTTCAGGTGTTTCATCACGATGTGCTTTGTATTCTTTATACATTTCATAGCGATAATCACTTCCGCCTTTATCAAAAGCTACCGCCAAATGATCGGGTTTTTCACGTTTGATAACGTCCATTAAGGCATTCATAAATCCCATAATTGCAGATGTATCCATTCCTTTGGAGTTGATTCTTGGGTTTTTTATGAAGGCAAAATATCCGCGGAAAATTAGTGCGTATGCGTCTAGAAGGTAAAGGCGTTTTTGTGACATAATTATTTAAAATGTAATTGATAATCCTAATCCATTAGAATTCGAAATAAATGAGGTTGATTCTATATTAAACCCAGTTTTTGGATTTTTTAAATCTTCATTCATTAATGAAACTGCTTTTTTTATTTTTTTAGAAAAACCTATTTTAATTGGTATTGCTATTAGAATTATAGCACCACTTATAAATAGTAATGTGTTTGAGTAAGTCTTGGAATTATTCACAATAATTGGTTGTCCAAATGAACCATAACCAACAATTTGTGTAGAGGAGTTATTTTGAGTAGCATTGTATATAAATTTTCCGACAAGTGTTACAGATCCACCATAAAGAAGAATATTACCTAAAGTTTGTTTTGTTTTTCCTGAATTATAAAGGCGAAGTGCTTCGGGATTGCTGGAAAATAAATTTCTAACTTCTGCAGGTGAGAGTTTTACATTGTTGGAATTAAAAACTCTACTCGTACTTTTAAATGTAAGCGCATCTTGGCTAAAACAAAAAAATGAAGTTAACAGAAAAAGAAATGCAATGAGGTGTTTCATGGTTTTGACAATTTTAATTAAAACAAAAATAGTTTTTATATAATTAATATTAAAGTAAAGATTAACTAAAATTTATGCTTTATCCAATCATTAGATTTTTACTTTTGTTAAAAATTTTCAAAATGGCATTTCGCTTACTTATTTTATTTATAGTTATCGCATTTATTGAACTTTATGCTTTTCAAGCTGTAAAAACCTTTACTAAAGTACGTTGGGTTTTATTTACCTATATCTTTTTATCTGTTGCAGCTATCGTTTTTATAGCGTATCAATTCACAAAATTTGATAGAAGTGTTGGTCAAACTAAAATGACAATGATTACTCTAGGATTGTTATTGTTGGTTTTAATTCCGAAATTAATTTTGACTTTAATTTTGTTTTTAGAGGATATTTATAGAATTTTTTCAGGAACAATTTCAAAAATTTCAGGAGCAGCAAACGATTCGTTTTTGCCAGAAAGGCGAAAGTTTGTTAGTCAAATAGCGCTTGGATTAGCAGCAATTCCTTTTAGTTCGTTGATTTACGGAATGACATTTGGCAAATACAATTATAAAGTTATTACACAACAAATATTTTTTCCAGATTTACCCGATGAATTTGATGGTTTTAAAATCACACAAATATCCGACGTGCATAGCGGAAGTTTTGACAATCCAGAGAAGATAAATTATGCTATTGATTTAGTCAACGAGCAAAATTCGGATATGATTTTGTTTACTGGTGATATTGTGAATACACATGCGAAAGAAATGTTGCCTTGGATTGAAACTTTCAATAGAATAAAACCACACAAATATGGTAAATTTTCAGTTTTAGGAAATCATGATTATGGCGAATATGTAGATTGGAAAACGCAAAAAGAAAAAGATCAAAATTTTCATGATATCAAAGCCTTGTATGGCAAAATTGGTTTCGATTTAATGTTGAATGAAAATAAATATATTCAAAAAGGAACTGATAAAATTGCATTAGTTGGTGTTGAAAATTGGGGTGTTAAATTTAAAAAAGCCGGAGATTTGCACAAAGCATCTCAAGGCTTAACCAAAGAAGAATTTAAAATATTAATGAGTCACGACCCTAGCCATTGGGATGCCGAAGTTAATAAACATCCGAAAGATTTTCATTTAACACTTTCTGGACACACACATGGATTGCAATTTGGTATTGAAATTCCAGGTTTTTTCAAATGGAGTCCGGCGCAATATGTATATGAACAATGGGCAGGATTGTATGAAAAAGTAGGTAAATATATTTATGTAAACCGTGGATTTGGCTTTCATGCTTATCCTGGAAGAGTAGGTATTATGCCCGAAATTACCGTAATTGAACTAAAAAAAGGCAAAAATGTAGTATAATTAATGATTTATATTACATTTGTATTATAATATTTCTTTTTTTGCTATAAAAAGAATAAAATATTTTGGTTTTATGTCAAAATTTGGAGAACTAATCAACGCTCAAGTTCCTGTGTTAATTGACTTTTACACAGAGTGGAATGAATCGTCAGTAATCATGCATCCTGTAATTAGAGATGTAGCGGCTGCGCTTGGAGACAGAGCAAAAGTGATAAAAATTGATGTGGATAAAAATCAGGAATTAGCCGAAGCACTTCGTATAAAGGGACTTCCAACACTTATGATTTACAAAGAAGGTCAAATGGTGTGGAGACAATCGGGTGAATTGGATGCTAATACGATTATTAATCTTGTTCAAGATCAAGTTTAATCAATTCTATCACAAACAAATCCTTTTTCTTTTAAGAATTCTAAAGTTCTTGGCAATGCAAATTCCAAGTTCTGGAATGCTTTTTTACTATCGTGAAATACGATAATACTTCCTGATTTTATGTTTTTTAATACATTTTCAAGACATTCTTCTCTAGTTATACTTGCGTCAAAATCATAACTAATAATATGCCACATTATTATTTTAAAACCCATTTTTCTCAAAATCTTAGATTGAGCTGGTTTTATCTTTCCGTAAGGCGGTCGGAAGAGTTTGGATTTCAGATTGCAGATTTCAAATTTTAGGATTTCAGAATTACACAGATTTGTATTTTCAATGTACTTTACATTTTCTGTTTTCCAGTCATTCAAATGATTATAAGTGTGGTTTCCAATAGAATGTTCTTCGGATATTACTTTTTGAAAAATTTCAGGATATTTACGAATGTTATCTCCAATACAAAAAAAAGTTGCTTTGGCATTGTAATTTTTCAGTTGGTTTAAAGTCCATTCTGTAATTTCAGGAGTTGGTCCGTCATCAAAAGTTAAATATACTTTATTTTCAGTATTAGGAATATCCCAAACATAGTTAGAGAAGATTCTTTTAATAAACCAATTAGTTTTTATCCATTGAAATTTCATTTCTCAAAAATAAATAAAAAAGTGCCTCGAAATTAATCAAAGGCACTTAATGTTTTTTTATTTTACTTATTCTTTATCTCTACCAAAATTAGGAAATCTCGAATTATAAGCATTAAAATCTGTTCTGCTTTTATTGTAAAACTCAATATCACCTTGGTCTTTCATAACCTTTAGTAAACTTCGGTAACGTTCAATTGCGGTAACAATATCTGTACCCATAAATGATTGATCAGTTGCCTTGAATGTGCTGTAATATTTAAGTTCTTCTTTGTATTTAGTCATTAATTTTTCAATTAAATCTCTTGCCTTTTGTTTCTCGCCAACTTGGTAAAATCCAGTTGCAAATGGCTCTAGTGTTAAATAATAGCCATAATAATCAATAGGCATTTTAGAAATTGCTAAATCTATTACTTTTTTAGCTTTATCAATTTTATCTTCTTTAATTAACTCTTTCATTAATCTAGATAAATTAGTTCGATAGGATATTGCATTACGTCTAGTTTCTGGATCGTGATAAATTTTAGTGCTTTCGCCGTTGCCCCATTCCCATTTCATGGCTAAATTGTACATTTTATCGGTATCTAATTGACCCATATCTGGATAATCATCTTCATTAACTTTGGTTTTAATAGGAACTAGTTTGTAAACCATTCCATCCAATTGAAGGTAATCTTTCATCCATAAATAATCATCATCGCCAAAGCTTCCTGGACTAAAATAAATCGGGCGTTTCCAATTATTATTATTTAAAATGTCAAGCATAATTATACGATTTTTATATAATGCTCCGCCTTTTAAATCAAGATCAATAAAAGGAACTATTGAATCATTTTGCTTAGCATTTACAACATGATTGGCAATAACTGCATTTTTATCAATCGGAAATCTAACTTTATTTGTTGGAAAGAAATGTAATTTGTGACCACTTTCCATTTCTACTTGCGATAAAGTATCTTCTCTTTTAGCAAAATTGATAAAGTCTTTAAGATTCCATCGACTTTCTACTTTTTTATTAAATAATATTGCGTCTCTATTATCGGCAACATATTGTTTGTGAGTAAATGAAATTGGTAACCCATCAGAATCATACGTCTTAAGTTTCATTTGATCAATGTACCAATCAGTCATTAATAGACTGGTATTTACAATTTTGACATCGGTTCTAAAACCTTCAATTTCTTGAGCATACCATAATGGGAATGTGTCATTATCACCAATCGTAAATAAAATTGCATTTTTATCACAAGAAGCTAAGTAGTTTTTTGCCATTGCAATAGCAGTATATCGTCCTGAACGATCGTGATCATTCCAGTTTTGAGATGCCATTAAAATTGGTGCCGCTAATAAACTTGCAACAATAACTACTGGTGCGGCAATTTTTGCTGTTATTTTTTCTTTTACAATTTCATACAGTGCATATACTCCGAAACCTATCCAAATGGCAAAGACATAAAACGAACCAACTAGCGCATAATCTCTTTCTCTTGGTTCAAATGGTCTTTCGTTTAAGTATATTTTTAAGGCCAATCCTGTAAATAAAAACAATGCCAATAAAACATAAAAGCTTTTTAAATCTCGTTGTGCATGATACATTAAGCCGAGTAAGCCTAGAAAGAAAGGAATGAAATAGTATAAGTTTCGTCCTTTATTATTAGCAACATCTGGCGATAAATTGTCTTGTGAACCCAAGTGAATTTGGTCAATAACTTTAATACCGCTCAACCAGTTTCCGTCTAAATTATCATATCGTCCTTGGTTGTCGTTTTGTCTTCCAACGAAATTCCATAGTAAATATCTGCCATACATGTATCCAAATTGATATTCTACCATAAAGCTTAAATTATCCCAAGCAGAAGGTTTTTGTATGTTTAAATACTCGCCATAAGATTTTAAAAACGACACATAGCCTTCATTATCTATCTTTCCTGAAGCATAAGCTTGTCTGAATTGTGCAATAACATCAGTCAGTTCTTTTTCTTCTGCATAATCATCTTTTACTGTGAATTTTGGAACACCAGTAAAATTTATATAACCTTGCACATTATCAGTGCTCCACATTCTTGGTAAAAATGCTTTGTGAGCATCATCGGTATTTTGCTCGGCATTTTTGAAGTCGTTAACAATTACATATTTTCCAGATTTAGAATCTCGTTCATAATTGGGAGCTTTGTCGATATAGGGATTGTTTGGGTCTAAACCAGCAAATTCATCAGTGTATTGCGGACCATAAAATAACGGATTTACTCCGTATTGTTCTCTGTTGTAATAAGCCAATACCTCGGCAGCATCAGATGGTTTGTTTTCGTTAATTGGAGTATCCGCATTTGCTCTAATTGGCAACATCATCCAAGTTGAGAATCCAATTAAAACAAAAAGAATACAAAGTAAAATAGTATTGTAAGTTGGATGATTTTTAGTTTTAGTATATTTTAAACCAAAATAAAAGAAAGCTACAATTAATAGTAAAGCAAAAATAGTTCCTGAGTTAAAAGGCATTCCAAGATTGTTGACCATGAAAATTTCGGTTTTCCCAAAAAATGCTAATGTGTAAGGTAATAATAATTTGAAGATGAAAAGTAAAACAGCTACTATAACAATATTTGCAATAATGAAGTTTTTAACGGTTACTTTTTTATAATTTTTAAAGAAATATAAAAACCCAATCGACGGTATTGTAAGTAATGCCATAAAGTGAACTCCAAATGACAAACCGACAACTAAACTAATTAAAATCAACCATTTGTTGCCTTTTGGTTCATGCATTTCTTGTTCCCAACGCAATCCTAACCAAAATAGCAATGCAATTAATAACATTGCCATGGCATAAACTTCGGCTTCAACTGCATTGAACCAAAAACTATCAGAAAATGTAAATGCCAATGCGCCTACTAATGAACTTCCTAAAATTGCTATGCTGTTGTTTCTGTCAATTTCTGTGTAAGATGAAACCATCTTTTTTAATAAAATTGTCGAAGACCAAAACATAAATAAGATTGTAAAGGCGCTTGAAAAAACCGACATCATATTTACCATTAACGCAACAGTTTCTTTGCTGGTAGCAAATAGTGCAAAAAAAGCGCCTAACATTTGAAATAATGGTGCTCCTGGCGGATGTCCGACTTCAAGTTTTGCAGCCGTAGCAATGTATTCACCACAATCCCAAAAACTCATAGTTGGTTCAACTGTTAAAGTATAAGTGATTAATGCAATTGAAAAAGCTATCCAACCTGTAATGTTGTTCCACTTTTTAAAATCAAATGTTGTCATAGTATAGTATGAGGTTAATTTAAGTGCAAAGAAACTATTTTTTTATGTAAAATTTTAAAAATCTTATTGGTTTTAAGAACTTTCATTGATTTACAGTTTTCAAAAATAATTGTATTGTTTGCTAAAAAATACTTTTAGTAAGCTTTTAACCTTGATTTAACTTTGATTTTTTTTGACAATTCACTACTAAATTAAAAATACAAACCGATTATATTAAAAATTTCATCTTTTTAAAGCATTTACAATCTGTAAATTACTGTAAATCTTGATTGCATTTCTCTTATGATTTAGAAAAAAAGCATTAAAATGTTTGCTTGAAATAAAATTTATATTAAATTTGCACCCGAATTCAAGCGTAATAAAGATTATTGAACTTCAATAATTATAAAGGTTTGTTTCAAATTTTGGTCTATGGTGTAATGGTAACACAACTGTTTTTGGTGCAGTCTTTCAAGGTTCGAGTCCTTGTAGACCAACAAAGAACCCATCTGAAAAGATGGGTTTTTTTGTTTTTATAAAATAAATAGTTTTTAAAAACAAAAAAAGCATCTATAACTAATTAGATGCTTTTTTTTTATGAATGGTGTAGTTAGTTATATTTTAAAAGTAACAACTGGTTTAGTAGCGTGATTAACTAAATCTTCACTAATACTTCCGTTAAAAAAGTGTGATAGACCTTTTCTTCCGTGTGTACTCATTCCAATTAAATCGGCGTTTACACTGTTAGCAAAATTCAAGATTCCTTTTTCAATGTTCGTTTCGTTATAAATGTGAGTTTCAACTTTTTTCACGTCAAATCCAGATAAAAATTTATGCATTGTTTCAACAGCGTCCGATGTAGATTTAAAGTTATTTGGAGTGTTTACAGTTACTAAATGTAAAGTGGCATCAAATTTATTAGCAAATTCTACAGCTTTAGCAAAAGGTTTTTTCACTTCATCACTAAAATCAGAGGCGAAAACAAAATTATTTACTTCAAAAGTTTCTGCTTCTTTTTTAATGATTAAAACTGGAACTTCAGAATGACGAACTACTTTCTCAGCATTAGAACCTATAAACATTTCTTTGTATCCGCTTGCGCCATGAGAACCCATTACTATTAAATCAACATTGTTTAATTGACTTATTTTTAAAATCCCATCAAATGCCATTTCAAACTGCACAATTTCAGAAACTTTAAGGCCATCAAGATATTCTTCGTCCATTAAATCTTCAAGTTTGCTAATAGCTGCGTTTTTGAAAAACATAATTTCCGGAATGTCAGTTCCAGAGTTAACAGCGTCTCCGCCTTGATGAGGCAGTTCTAACATGTGTAATAAAATAATTTCTCCGTTATTTTTTTTGGCAATTTGTGCTGCAACTTTTAAAGCATATTCTGCAGTTTCTGAGAAGTCTGTAGGAATTAGAATTTTTTTCATGAGTGTATAGTGATAAATATTTTGTTTTAGGGTACTTATTGAGTATAAAGGTATAAAAAAAATATAAAAGCCAATGGTTTTTAATATAAATATTTTTTTCTATATTTGCACCATTATTAAAAAGAAATGATTAATGAGGGAAGCAATGCTTCCCTCTTTTTATAAAAATATGACATTTAAAGAGCAAGTTACGCAGCAGTTAAATGATGCTTTGTCACTAAAAGAATCTGTTTTTTTGATAGATTTAACAATTTCAGATACTTACAAAATTATTGTAACTTTGGACGGTGATAATGGAGTAAATCTTCAAGATTGTATAGATATAAGTAGAGCTATTGAAAATAATCTTGATAGAGAAGAACATGATTATGCATTAGAAGTAGCGTCAGTAGGAGTTGGTTCTCCATTAAAAATGGTGCGTCAGTATAAAAAAAATATTGGAAGACTTTTAATTGTTAAATTACAAGAAGGTAAAATAGAAGGAGATTTAATAGATGCTAATGATGAATTCATTACGCTATCATGGACCGCTAGAGAACCAAAAAAATTAGGAAAAGGAAAAGAAACTGTTCAAAAGACACAACAAATTCCTTATAGTGAGATAAAAGAAGCAGTTGTTACAATAAAATTTTAATTATAGAATAATGGAAAATATTGCATTAATCGAATCATTCTCAGAGTTTAAAGATGATAAACTTATTGATCGAGTAACGCTTATGGCGATTTTAGAAGATGTATTTAGAAATGCTTTAAAAAAGAAGTATGGTTCTGATGACAATTTCGATATTATCATAAATCCTGATAAAGGAGACATGGAAATTTGGCAAAGAAGAATTGTAGTTGCTGATGATGATTTAGATTTAGAACATTTAGAAATTACATTATCTGATGCAAGAAAAATTGAGCCTGATTTTGAAATTGGTGAAGAAGTATCAGAAGAAGTAAAATTGATAGATTTAGGAAGAAGAGCTATTTTGGCATTACGTCAAAACTTGATTTCTAAAATTCACGAACATGACAATAACAATCTTTACAAACAGTTTAAAGATATTATTGGAGAAATATATACTGCCGAAGTACATCACGTTCGTCCGAGAGTTGTAATCTTGGTTGACGATGAAGGAAACGAAATTGTATTGCCAAAAGAAAAACAAATTCCGTCGGATTTCTTTAGAAAAGGAGATAACGTAAAAGGAATTATAGAAAGTGTTGAATTGAAAGGTAATAAACCTCAAATCATCATGTCTAGAACATCTGAAAAGTTTTTGGAAAAATTATTTGAACAAGAAATTCCAGAAGTTTTTGACGGATTGATCATGATTAAAAAAGTAGTGAGAATTCCTGGTGAAAAAGCGAAAGTAGCTGTAGATTCTTATGATGATAGAATTGATCCTGTAGGAGCTTGTGTTGGTATGAAAGGTTCACGTATTCACGGAATTGTTCGTGAGTTAGGTAACGAAAATATTGACGTAATCAATTACACTACTAATGCTTCTTTATTAATTACAAGAGCATTAAGCCCAGCAAAAGTATCTTCTGTAAAAATTAACGAAGAAACAATGCATGCCGAAGTTTTCTTGAAATTAGAAGAAGTTTCTAAAGCAATTGGTCGTGGCGGTCA
This sequence comes from Flavobacterium sp. SUN046, assembly GCF_028867965.1. GTDB lineage: Bacteria > Bacteroidota > Bacteroidia > Flavobacteriales > Flavobacteriaceae > Flavobacterium. The sequence continues at coordinate 247,241 of NZ_JAPQNT010000001.1, read as the reverse complement.
AAATATTAAACTTGCAGGACAATTAACAGGGTATGAGTTAGACGTAATTAGAGAAGGCACTACTGCTGAAGATGATGATGTTGAATTAACAGAATTCTCTGATGAAATTGACGGATGGATTATTGATGAATTTGCTAAAATTGGTTTGGATACTGCAAAAAGTATCTTAAAACAAGACGTTGCCGATTTAGCAAGAAGAACCGATTTAGAAGAAGAAACAATACAAGAAGTAATACGAATATTGAAAGAAGAGTTTGAAGATTAATACTCTAATTTCACCCCAAAATAAAAAAAGAATTTATAAAAGATTTTATGTCTGAAGAAAGAAATATTAGAATAAACAAAGTTTTAAGGGAATTGAATATTTCCTTAGAAAGAGCTGTCGACTATCTTAAGGATAAAGGAATCGCTATTGATGCAAATCCAAATGCTAAGATATCTGACAAAGAGTTTGATATTCTACAAAATCAATTTGCTGGTGATAAAGGTAATAAAGAAGCCTCTAAAGGAGTTAGCGAAGAGATAAAAAAAGAAAAAGAAGCACTTCGTATTGAAAGAGAAAAGGAAATTGAAGACAAGAAGAAATTAGAAGATGAGCGCCAACGTTTAGAAGTTATTAAAGCTAAAGCGGTAGTTTCAGGACCTAAACAAGTTGGTAAAATTGACTTAGAACCTAAGGCTTCACCAACACCACCTCAACCAGCTTTTGTTACCAAAACTGAACCAGCAAAAGTTGAAGAAGTTGTCTCTAAAGAAGTAAAAGTAAAATCTGAGGAACAAAAAACTCCAATTGCACCAAAAGCGGAAGTTAAAGAAACACCTTTAGATGTTAATAAAATTGAGAAAAAAGAAGTAAAAGAGAATGTAGTAGAAGAGCAGCCTGTGATAGACGAAACTCATACTACACAATATCAAAATTTAACTGGACCAATTTTAACAGGGCAAAAAATTGATTTATCTCAATTTAATAAACCTAAGAAAACGACACCACCAAAAATTAATAGTGCCAATAAAGTTGACCCTAATAAAAATAAACGTAAAAGAATACCGCCAAAACCAGGTGAAGTTCGTCCAGGAACTCCAGGAGGAAATACTGCTGGTGGTGGGCAAAATAGACCAGGTGGAACAGGCGGAGGAAAATTTGTAGCTAATAAACCGGGTGGTGGCGGTGGTTTCCAAAAAGGAAACAGACCAGCCATTGTACAAAAAGTTGAGCCTACTGAAGAAGAAGTTAAAAACCAAATCAAAGAAACACTTGAAAGACTTCAAGGTAAAGGTTCTAAATCTAAAGCAGCAAAATATAGAAGAGATAAAAGAGATACGCACCGTCAAAGAACTGACGATGAAAATAGAGCCATTGAAGAAGGAAGCAAAACTATCAAAGTAACCGAGTTTGTTACCGTAGGTGAAGTTGCAACAATGATGGATGTGCCTATTACTAAAGTTATCGGTACTTGTATGTCATTAGGAATAATGGTTACAATGAACCAACGTTTAGATGCTGAAACTCTAACAATTGTTGCCGATGAATTTGGTTATGAAGTAGAATTTATTACAACAGATTTAGAAGAATCTTTAGAGGTTGTAGAAGATAGAGAAGAAGATTTAGTTACAAGAGCACCTATTGTTACTGTAATGGGACACGTTGATCACGGTAAAACCTCATTACTGGATTATATTCGTAAAGAGAACGTTATTGCAGGTGAGTCCGGTGGAATTACACAACATATCGGAGCTTATGCAGTTACATTAGATAACGGACAAAAAATTACATTTTTAGATACGCCAGGTCACGAAGCATTTACAGCTATGCGTGCGCGTGGAGCACAAGTTACCGATATTGCAATTATTGTAATTGCTGCTGATGATGATATCATGCCACAAACTAAAGAAGCAATTTCTCATGCGCAAGCCGCTGGAGTTCCTATGATATTTGCAATAAATAAAGTAGATAAACCTCATGCTAATCCTGAAAAAATTAAAGAAAAATTAGCCGCAATGAATTTGTTAGTTGAAGATTGGGGTGGAAAATACCAATCTCACGATATCTCTGCTAAGGCTGGAACAGGAGTTAAAGAGTTACTTGAAAAAGTATTACTTGAAGCTGAAATTCTAGATTTGAAAGCTAATCCTAACAAACCAGCTGTTGGTACTGTTGTAGAAGCTCAACTTGATAAAGGTAGAGGTTATATTTCAACAATATTAGTTCAATCTGGAACATTAAAAGTTGGAGATTATGTTTTAGCTGGAAAAAATCATGGAAAAGTTAAAGCCATGCATGATGAAAGAGGAAATATAATTAAAGTTGCTGGACCATCAACACCAATATCAATATTAGGACTAGATGGCGCTTCAACTGCTGGAGATAAATTTAATGTTTTTGAAGACGAAAGAGAAGCTAAACAGATAGCTGCTAAACGTACTCAGTTAATGCGTGAACAATCTGTAAGAACACAAAGACATATTACACTTGCAGAAATTGGTCGTCGTATTGCATTAGGACAATTTAAAGAATTGAATATAATCCTTAAAGGAGATGTTGATGGTTCTGTAGAAGCACTTTCAAGTTCGTTCGCAAAATTATCAACCGAAGAAATTCAAATTAACATTATTCACAAAGGTGTTGGTGCAATTACAGAAACCGATGTAATGTTGGCGTCAGCATCAGATGCAATTATTATCGGATTTAATGTTCGTCCGGCTGGAAATGCTAGACAACTTGCTGATAAAGAAGAAATTGACATTAGAAATTACTCAATCATCTATGATGCAATTGATGACTTAAAAGATGCGATGGAAGGAATGCTTTCACCAGAAATGAAAGAAGAAATTACCGGAACTGCAGAAATTCGCGAGACATTTAAAATTTCTAAAGTTGGAACTATCGCTGGATGTATGATTACGGACGGAAAAATATTCAGAAATTCTAAAATAAGAATAATTCGTGAAGGAGTTGTAATATTTACAGGAGAACTTACCGCATTAAAACGTTTTAAAGACGACGTTAAAGAAGTCTCTAAAGGTTATGATTGTGGTATACAAATTAAGAACTACAATGAGATTGAACAATTGGATATTATCGAAGCCTTCCAAGAAGTTGAAGTTAAGAAAAAACTGAAATAATTAGAATAAAAAAACCCGAAGTAATTCGGGTTTTTTTTTGCTCAAATTTTTAAAATATTTAATAATTCAATTATTTATTTGGCTTAATTAGTATTGCATTCGGATATTTTTTCTTTAAAACGGCAAGGTTACGTTCTGCTTCAATTCTTGTTTTAAAATTCCCAACCCATACTTTATATAAAGGTGTGCTAAAAACTATCGTTGCATCATAGCTTTTATTCTCTTTTTTAAATTGTATCAATGTTTTTTTAGACTCTTCACTAGAACCATTAAATAATTGAATCTTATATCTGTTATTTATTGTTATAGAGGAGTTTACTTTTCTTTTTTCGTTTAATAATTGTTCAAATTTTGGGTCTTGATTTACACTTACTTCTTGTGCAACAACTTTGTTAAAATTCAAAAAAAGTAAAATAATTAAACTTACTTTTAGAATGTCTTTTTCATTTATAAATTTCATAATAGTTTGATTTTTATGCAAATGTAATACATATAGGAATAGATGAAAACAAGATTATTATTTAGAATTAATATAAATTGATAATTAAGATATATTTAAGGTTTTGAGAATAGTTGATAAATCGTATTTTTGCTCAAGTTTTAAAAAAAGAGTATCGGAATTTCTTTAATTATATAGAAAAAACCATACCACAATTTAGTCGATAATCATTTATAATATGAAAAAAGTGGGTAACCATAATTCGATTTCTAGAATCTACTCGTTCGGATTAGCATTGATGCTAACTTTCTCTTTGTCAACATTTGCTCAAGAAGCACCTGCAGCAGCTGCGGCTCCAGCAGTTAAAGCTGATGCTATGGCAGTAGCTAGTGCAGCGCCAGCAGCTGCAACTGGAGGCGATGCGGTAAAAGGAAAAGAATTATTCAATGCAAATTGCGCAGCTTGTCACAACCTAGACAGAAAAATGACAGGTCCAGCACTAAGAGGTGTTACAGGACGTCATAAAAAAGATTGGTTTTATGGTTGGATTAAAAATAGTTCAGCCCTAATTAAATCAGGAGATCCAGATGCAGTAAAATTATGGGAAGAAAATAAGCCAGCAGTAATGACAGCTTTCCCACAATTATCTACTGCCGATGTAGATAATATTTTAGCTTACACTGATGAGGTTAAAGCAGAAGCTCCGATTCCTGTTCCAGGATCAGCGGTAGTACCATCTACTGAAAGCGGTATTTCTAATAATTTAATATTAGGAGCTTTAGGATTAGTGATGGGAATTTTGGTTGTAATGTTGTTTTTTGTAAACAATGTATTAACTAAAATCGCAAAATCTAACGGAATTGAAGTGACCGAAAAGCCAGCTAGAACTCCAATCTGGAAAGCATTCGTTCAAAATCAATTTTTAGTTTTAGTTACATCAATATTTTTGCTTCTTGCTAGTGGGTATTTTGTGTACGGATTTTTAATGCAAATAGGAGTTGATCAAGACTATGCTCCAATACAACCAATACATTATTCACATAGAATACATGCTGGTAATAATAAAATTCAATGTAAATACTGTCACTCGTCTGCAAGAGTAAGTAAGCACGCAGGCATTCCTTCATTGAATATATGTATGAATTGCCACAAAAATATTGCTGAAGTTTCAGATACAACTTCTACAGTTGATGGTCATACTAAAGCATTTTATGATGGTGAAATTAAAAAATTATACGAAGCTGTTGGATGGGATGGATCAAAATACACAGGGGTTACTAAACCAGTGAAATGGGTTAGAATTCACAACTTGCCAGATTTTGCTTATTTCAATCACTCGCAACACGTTACTGTGGCTGGTATTGAATGTCAAAAATGTCACGGTCCAGTTCAAACATACGAAGTACAAAAACAATTTGCTCCTTTAACAATGGGTTGGTGTATTAACTGTCACCGCGAAACCGATGTTAAAATGGAAGGTAATGCTTATTACGATAAAATTCATAAAGAACTTTCAAAAAAATATGGTGTAGACAAATTGACTGCAGCACAAATGGGAGGTTTAGAATGTGGTAAGTGTCACTATTAATTAATTATTAAGAAGCTAATATTTATATACGATGTCATCTAACAAAAAATACTGGAAAAGTGTTGAGGAACTAAACGAAAATAGTTCTATTGTTGAGACCCTTAGAAATAATGAATTCGTGGAAGAAATTCCTACTGCTGAATTTCTTTCAGACGAATCATTATCTTCTTCATCAACTACTCGTCGTGATTTCTTAAAGTATGTTGGTTTTACAACTGCAGCCGCTTCGTTGGCAGCATGTGAAGGACCAGTTCATAAATCAATTCCTTATGTAGTTCAACCAGATAGTATTATTCCTGGTGTAGCTGATTTTTATGCTACAACTATGTTTGACGGATTTGATTTTGCAAATCTTTTAGTTAAAACAAGAGAAGGCCGTCCAATCAAAATTGAAAATAACAAAATAGAAGGCGCGAAATTTGCAGCCAATGCAAGAGTTCACGCTTCGGTATTATCATTATATGATAGTATGCGTCTTAAATCTCCAAAAATTAATGCAAAATCTGCAGGTTGGAGTGAGGTTGATGCAAAGATTAAATCAAGTTTGGCAGAAGCAAAGTCTTCTGGTAAACAAGTAGTTTTACTAACAAATACACTTGCAAGTCCTTCTACAGAAAAATTAATTGCCGATTTTATTGCGAAAAATCCAACTGCTAAGCACGTTGTTTATGATGCGGTTTCAGAATCTCCAGCTTTAGATGCTTTTGAAGCAGTTTATGGTGAAAGAGCGTTAGCAGATTATGATTTTTCTAAAGCAAATACAATAGTTTCTTTAGATGCAGATTTCTTAGGAGATTGGCAAGGCGGAAGTTATGATTCAGGTTATGCCAAAGGCAGAATTCCACAAGCTGGAAAAATGTCTAAGCACTATCAATTTGAAGCAAATATGACACTTTCTGGTGCTGCTGCTGATAGAAGAATTCCAATGTCAGTTGCTAGTCAAAAACAAGCATTAGTTAAAATTTATAATATCATTACAGGATCATCAGTATCTACTGGTAAAATAGACAAAGAAGCCGAAGTTGTTAAAGCTGCTAATCAATTAAAAGCTGCTGGTTCTAAAGGTCTTTTGGTTTCTGGTATACAAGATAAAAACGCACAATTATTAGTTATTGCAATTAATCAAGTGCTAAAAAGTGAAGCATTAGCAACTGCTGGTGCCAGATTAATAAGAAAAGGTTCTAATGAAAAAGTTGCTGAGTTAATTACTGATATGAATGCTGAAAAAGTGCATACATTAATTATGAGTGGCGTAAACCCAGTTTACACTTTAGCAAATAGCAAATACTTTGTTGACGGACTTAAAAAAGTTAAAACATCGGTAGCATTCTCTTTGAAAGAAGATGAAACTGCAGAAAAAACAACAATTGCTGCCGCTGCACCTCATTATTTAGAATCTTGGAATGATCACATGTTGACTAAAGGAGTTTATTCTCTAGTTCAACCTACAATTCGTCCATTATTTAATACTAAACAGTTTCAAGAAGCTTTAATGTCTTGGAACGGAATTACAGGAAATTATTACGATTACATAAAAGCAAATTCAATTTCATTCATCGGTGCATCTACTTGGAATCAAGTACTTCATGATGGTGTTTTCGGAACTCAAACTGCTATTGCTGGTGGAACTGGTGAATACAATGTTGCCGCTTCAATGCTAGCGCAATCTAAAGCAGCTCAAGGTTTTGAATTAGTTTTATATACTAAAACAGGTTTAGGTGATGGTCAACAAGCTAACAATCCTTGGTTGCAAGAGTTTCCAGATCCAATTACAAGAGTTTCATGGGATAATTATGTTACTGTTTCACAAGCTGATGCTAAAACATTAGGTTTACAAAACAGAATCGTTGCTAATGGTGGTCTTAACGGAAGTTATGCTACTTTAACAGTAAACGGTACAAAAATTGAAAATGTACCTGTAATTGTTCAACCAGGTCAAGCGGTTGGAACTTTAGGTTTAGCTTTAGGTTATGGTAAAAAAGCAGCCTTAAAAGAAGAAATGCAAATAGGAATTAATGCCTATTCATTATATAATAACTTTAATAATGTTCAATCGGTAACTATTTCTAAAGGAAATGGAGAACATGAGTTTGCATGTGTACAATCACAACGAACTTTAATGGGTAGAGGCGATATTGTTAGAGAAACTACATTAGAAATTTTTAATACGTCTAAAGATAAACATGAATGGAATCCAGTTCCTATGGTATCTTTAGATCACAAAGAAGTAGAAGCAACTAAAGTCGATTTATGGGAATCTTTTGATCGTTCAACCGGTCATCATTTCAATTTATCTATTGACTTGAATGCATGTACTGGTTGTGGAGCTTGTGTTATTGCTTGTCATGCTGAAAATAATGTTCCTGTTGTTGGTAAATCTGAAGTAAGAAGAAGTCGTGATATGCATTGGTTGCGTATCGATAGATATTATTCATCTGAGGATACTTTCGCTGGAGATAATGAAAAGAAAGAAAATTTCGACGGATTATTTGGTGAAAAAGGTTCATTAGGTGGTTTTGGAAGTATGGAAAATCCTGCAGACAATCCACAAGTTGCTTTCCAACCGGTAATGTGTCAACATTGTAATCATGCGCCTTGTGAAACTGTTTGTCCTGTTGCGGCAACATCACACGGACGTCAAGGTCAAAATCAAATGGCTTACAACAGATGTGTTGGTACACGTTATTGTGCTAACAACTGTCCTTATAAAGTACGTCGTTTCAACTGGTTCTTATACAATAAAAACAGCGAATTTGATTATCACATGAATGATGATTTAGGTCGCATGGTTTTAAATCCAGATGTAAACGTTCGTTCTCGTGGAGTTATGGAAAAATGTTCTATGTGTATTCAAATGACACAAAAAACTATTCTTGATGCAAAACGTGATGGAAGAGTAATTAAAGATGGCGAATTCCAAACAGCATGTTCGAATGCTTGTTCTACCGGAGCAATGATATTTGGAGATATAAATGATACTGAATCTAAAGTAACAGAATTACATGAAGATGACAGAATGTATCACTTATTGGAGCACGTTGGAACTAAACCAAACGTTATTTACCACGTTAAAGTAAGAAATACCTAGTTTTAAAAAGATTAATTAAGAAACAAGATAAAGGATTATGTCGTCTCATTACGAAGCACCCATTAGAAAACCATTAGTTATTGGTGATAAAAGTTATCACGATGTGACTGTCGATGTAGCTGCGCCTGTTGAAGGAAGAGCAAACAAACAATGGTGGACCGTTTTTTCAATCGCATTAGCAGCTTTCCTTTGGGGAGTAGGTTGTATCATATATACCATTTCTACAGGTATTGGTTCTTGGGGACTAAATAAAACTGTAGGTTGGGCATGGGATATTACCAATTTCGTTTGGTGGGTTGGTATCGGTCACGCAGGAACGTTGATTTCTGCAGTATTGTTGCTTTTCCGTCAACGATGGAGAATGGCAATTAACCGATCTGCTGAAGCAATGACAATTTTTTCTGTTGTTCAAGCAGGATTATTTCCAATTATTCACATGGGTCGTCCTTGGTTAGCGTATTGGGTAGTTCCAATTCCGAATCAGTTTGGTTCTTTGTGGGTTAACTTTAACTCGCCATTACTTTGGGACGTATTTGCAATTTCTACTTATTTATCAGTATCACTTGTTTTTTGGTGGACTGGTTTACTTCCAGATTTTGCAATGCTAAGAGATAGAGCTGTAACTCCATTTAATAAAAAAGTTTATTCTATATTAAGTTTTGGTTGGAGTGGTAGAGCTAAAGATTGGCAACGTTTTGAAGAAGTATCATTAGTACTTGCAGGTTTAGCAACTCCACTTGTACTTTCTGTACATACAATTGTATCATTTGACTTTGCTACTTCTATAGTTCCAGGTTGGCACACTACAATTTTTCCTCCATACTTCGTTGCTGGTGCGGTTTTCTCTGGTTTTGCAATGGTGAATACATTGCTTATTATTATGAGAAAAGTTTCTAATCTTGAGGCATACATTACAGTGCAACACATCGAATTAATGAATATTGTAATCATGATTACTGGTTCTATTGTTGGTGTAGCATATATTACTGAGTTATTTGTAGCTTGGTATTCTGGAGTAGAATATGAACAATATGCTTTCTTAAATAGAGCTACTGGACCATACTGGTGGGCATATTGGTCAATGATGACTTGTAATGTTTTTTCACCTCAATTTATGTGGTCAAAAAAATTAAGAACAAGCATTATGTTCTCATTTATAATTTCAATTGTTGTAAATATTGGTATGTGGTTCGAGCGTTTCGTTATTATCGTTACTTCGTTACACAGAGATTACCTTCCATCTTCTTGGACAATGTTTTCTCCAACATTTATAGATATTGGTATTTTCACAGGAACTATCGGATTCTTCTTTGTATTATTCTTATTATATGCTAGAACATTTCCAGTAATTGCTCAAGCAGAGGTTAAAACAATATTGAAATCTTCTGGTGAATATTACAAAAAACGAAGAGAATCAGAAGATCATAATCATTCAGAAAAACATTAGTATTTGTTATGAGTAGTAATAAAGTTATACACGCTATATACAATGATGATGATATTTTAATGGATGCTGTAAAGCAAACAAGAAAAGCACATCATCATATTGAAGAAGTTTTTACTCCATTTCCGGTTCACGGATTGGATAAGGCAATGGGTTTACCATCAACACGATTAGCTATTTGTGCTTTCATCTACGGATGTATTGGACTTTCAGTAGCAACAACAATGATGGATTATATAATGATTCAAGATTGGCCACAAGATATCGGTGGAAAACCTAGTATGAGCTACATTCAAAATATGCCAGCCTTCGTGCCAGTAATGTTTGAAATGACAGTATTTTTTGCAGCGCACTTAATGGTTATTACTTTTTATATGAGAAGTAAATTATGGCCGTTCAAGGAAGCTGAAAATCCAGATGTGAGAACAACCGATGACCATTTTTTAATGGAAGTAGCTGTAAATAATAATGAAGAAGAATTGACTTCTTTTCTTAAAAGTACAGGTGCAGTTGAAGTTAAAGTAATTGAAAAGCACTAAACAGACATGAAAAGTTTATTAAAAATAGCATTAGTTTTAGGGATACTATCTCTTTCTTCTTGCAAGGATAATAATTCTCCTAATTACCAGTACATGCCAAACATGTATGAATCGGTAGCTTATGAAACCTATTCTGAATCCACTGCTTTTAATTCTCCAACAGGATTGAAAGGTAAAGAAGGGCAATTGCCTCCAGTAGGTACAGTAAAAAGAGGATATGTACCTTATGAATTTGCAAATTCTACAGACGGCTATAATGCAGCAAAATTAAATTCTAAATCTCCTTTAGATCCTGCCTCAATAGACATGACAAAAGCTCAAGAATTATTTGAAATTTATTGCGCTATTTGTCATGGAAACGAAGGTAATGGAAAAGGTTGGTTAGTAACTCAAGGTAAATTTTTAGGAGTGCCAAGTTATGCTGATAGAGAAATTACTGAAGGAAGTGTTAACCACGTAATCAATTTTGGTTTAAACTCAATGGGTTCTTATGCGAATCAATTGAATCAAAAAGAACGTTGGATGGTTGCAGCTTATGTAATGAAACTTAAAGGTGCCCAATAATAATTGTAGAACAAACAGATTCTTATAGATATGTATACATTTTCAAATAAATTAAGAACCACAGCACTTATCCTTATGATTTTAGGATTAGTAGGTATTGCTTATGGTTTTTTGTCTGCTCCAAATACTGTAGAAGAAGCAGAAAAAATAGTTGCTGCTAGCCATCATGAAGGACATAAAGTAGAAGCTGAAGCTAAAGAAACTCATGCTTTAGTTCCACCTGCTGAGACTAAAGCAGTTGCTGTTACTGATTCATTAACAGTAAAAAATGATTCTCTTACTACTAAAATTGATACTGCAAAAGCAGAAGTTGTAGCAGTAGTTGAAAATACAAAACACGTTTCTAAAGAAACTAAAATTGATGAAGAAAAAGAACACAAAGAACATGTTCAACATGTTTTTCATCAATTACAAAACAAACCATGGGCTGCTTTGTATGTAGCTTGTATCTTTTTCATGTTAGTTTCTTTGGGAGCTTTAGCTTTTTATGCAATCCAACAAGTTGCTCAAGCAGGTTGGTCTCCAGTATTGTTTAGAGTTATGCAAGGAATTACAGCTTATTTACCAGTTGGGTCTGTTATTTTCTTTATTATTCTTATTGTCACCGGAACACACATATTTGAATCAAATCATTTATTTGCTTGGATGGAAAAAGGAATTACTGTAAAAGGCAGTGAAAATTATGACGAAATGATAGCTGGTAAATCTGGTTATTTGAATTTTGCTTTCTGGATTTCTAGAGCTGCCATCTTTTTATTAGGTTGGAATTTATACCGTTATTTTTCAAGAAAAAATTGTTTGTCTCAAGATGAGGCTGCTGATAATACTTTTTATAAAAAGAATTTTAAAATGTCAGCTGCATTTTTAGTTTTCTTTATAGTTTCAGAATCTATTATGTCATGGGATTGGTTAATGTCATTTGACCCGCATTGGTTCAGTACATTGTTTGGATGGTACGTTTTTGCAAGTTTCTTTGTAAGCGGAATCACAACAATATCAATGGTTACTTTGTACCTAAAATCTAAAGGATATTTAGAAAATGTTAATTCTAGTCATATTCATGATTTATCTAAATTCATGTTTGGTATAAGTGTTTTCTGGACCTATTTATGGTTTTCACAATTTATGTTGATTTGGTATGCCAATATTCCAGAAGAAGTTACTTATTTTAAAGTAAGAATTGAACAGTATAATTTACCGTTTTTTGGAGCTGTTGTTATGAACTTTATATTCCCAATACTAGTTCTTATCAATACAGATTTTAAACGAATTGCACCAATTATTGTTGGAGCAGGTGTTGTAATTTTATGCGGACATTATATAGATTTCTTTAATATGGTTATGCCAGCTACAGTTGGTGACCAATGGTTTATTGGAGTTTCAGAAATCGCGTCAGTATTATTCTTTTTAGGATTGTTTATTTTTGTAGTATTTACAGCTTTAACCAAAGCACCTCTTACGCCAAAACGTAATCCATTCATAGAAGAAAGTAAACATTTTCATTATTAATATTTAAAGTAAACAACAAATGACAAGTTTATTAGTACTTCTTGTTTTAGTTTTATTATCAGTTGCATTATGGCAACTAACTAAAATTTTTGATTTAACTCAAGTTGGTAAAAATAAAGTTAACAATCAGGTAGCTGATGATAACGACAATAAAGTTAATGGTTATTTATCTTTTGCATTTTTAGCATTTATCTATATAATAACTGTTTATTGTATAGTTTACTATGGTAAATTTCCATTGATGAGCAATGCTGCATCTGTTCACGGAAAAGAAGTTGACAAATTAATGTGGATTTCAATGATGCTTATTTTTGTGGTGCAAACCATAACTCAAGGATTATTATTCTATTTTTCTTATAAATATAGAGGAAGGAAAGATCAAGTTGCCACTTATTTTTCAGATAATAATAAATTAGAGTTCATTTGGAGTTCAATTCCCGCAATTGTTTTAGCAGTATTGATATTCTTTGGACTTTATTCATGGACTGATATTATGTTCATCGATGAAAAAGTTGAAAAACCTATTGTTATTGAAATTTATGCGCAACAATTCAAATGGACTGCCAGATATTCTGGTGAAGACAATGTATTAGGTAAAGCTAACGTTAGATTAATTGAAGGAGTAAATGTTTTAGGAGTTGATTTAGCGGATCCAAACGCTCAGGATGATATTGTTACAGATGAACTTCACTTACCAAAAGGGAAAAAAGTTATATTCAAAATTAGATCTCAAGATGTATTACACTCAATGTATATGCCTCATTTTAGAGCTCAAATGAATTGTGTTCCAGGAATGGTTACTCAGTTTGGATTTACGCCTACGATGACAACTACAGAAATGCGTGAAACAACAGACATGATTGAAAAAGTTGCTAATATAAATAAAATTAGAGAAACCAAAAGTACTGCTCTTGTTGCTGAAGGTAAAACAGCATTAGATCCTTACACTTTTGATTATTTATTGTTATGTAATAAAATCTGTGGAGCTTCACACTACAACATGCAAATGAAAATTGTAGTTGATACGCCAGAAGATTATAAAAAATGGTTGGATGGAAAAACTTCATTAGTACAATCTGTTAAAACTGCAGCTGCAGAAGAAACTAAAGCTAAAGAAGGCGATGCAAATACAGCAAATAAAGATTCTATTCCTGCAAAAAAAGACACAACTCTTATGGCTGCTCAAGAGCCAGTTAAATAAAATAGTATAATAATATAAGTATAATAAAATGAGTAACGCACACGATATTCACGCGCACGACGATCATAGTTCACATGATCACCATGAACACCACCATAAGGATACTTTTATTACAAAGTATATCTTTAGTATTGACCATAAAATGATTGCCAAACAATATTTGTTGACAGGTATATTTATGGGTATAATTGGTGTTGGTATGTCTTTACTTTTTAGACTACAACTTGCATGGCCTGAACAGTCTTTTAAAGTTTTTAGTTTCTTTTTAGGAGAAAAAATGGCTCCAAATGGTGTTATGACTAATGAAGCTTATTTGTCATTAATCACTATACACGGAACCATAATGGTATTCTTTGTATTAACAGCAGCATTAAGTGGAACTTTTAGTAATTTACTTATTCCACTCCAACTAGGAGCACGAGATATGGCTTCTGGATTCTTAAATATGGTTTCCTATTGGTTATTCTTCTTGTCAAGTGTAATCATGGTTTCTTCTTTATTTGTTGAATCTGGACCTGCATCTGCTGGTTGGACTATTTATCCACCGTTAAGTGCATTGCCACAAGCTATCTCTGGTTCTGGATTAGGAATGACGCTTTGGTTAGTTTCTATGGCCGTATTTATTGCAGCATCACTTATGGGTTCATTAAACTACATTGTAACAGTAGTTAATTTAAGAACTAAAGGAATGTCTATGACAAGAATGCCACTTACAATTTGGGCTTTCTTTATTACCGCTGTAATTGGTGTTATTTCATTTCCAGTTTTATTATCAGCAGCATTATTGTTAATAATGGATAGAAGTTTTGGAACTTCATTCTTCTTGTCAGATATATATTTAGCTGGTGAAGTTTTAAATTATCAAGGTGGTTCACCAGTACTTTTCGAACACTTATTTTGGTTCTTAGGACACCCTGAGGTTTATATCATTTTATTACCAGCATTAGGAATTACATCTGAGGTTATTGCAACCAATTCTCGTAAACCAATTTTTGGTTACAGAGCCATGATTATGTCAATTCTTGCTATTGCATTCTTATCAACTATTGTTTGGGGTCACCACATGTTTATTTCAGGTATGAATCCATTCTTAGGTTCGGTATTTACTTTTACAACATTGTTAATTGCAATTCCATCTGCTGTTAAAGCATTTAATTACATAACAACTTTATGGAAAGGTAATCTTCAACTAAATCCTGCAATGCTTTTCTCTATCGGATTAGTTTCTACATTCATCACTGGTGGATTAACAGGAATCATTCTTGGAGATAGTACTTTAGATATAAACGTTCACGATACTTATTTTGTAGTAGCTCACTTTCACTTAGTAATGGGTATTTCTGCTCTTTACGGAATGTTTGCTGGAATTTACCACTGGTATCCTAAAATGTTCGGTAGAATGTTGAATAAAACTTTAGGTTATGTTCACTTTTGGGTAACTGCAATCTGTGCTTATGGAGTTTTCTTCCCAATGCACTTTATTGGAATGGCTGGTTTACCAAGACGTTATTATGAAAATACTAACTTCCCATTATTTGATGATTTACAAGATGTGAATGTTGTTATTACTACTTTCGCTTTAGTGGGTGGTGCGTTTCAATTGGTATTTATTTACAATTTCTTTAGTAGTATTTTCTATGGTAAGAAAACAGTTCAAAATCCTTGGAGATCAAATACACTAGAATGGACAGCACCAATCAAGCATATTCATGGTAATTGGGAAGGTGATATTCCTGAAGTTCATAGATGGCCTTATGATTATAGCAAACCAGGTCACGATGAAGATTTTGTCCCACAAAATGTTCCAATGAAACCAGGTGAAGAAGTTTTACATCACTAAGATTTAAAAAAATAATATAAAAATGCCTTTCCTATGAAGGGCATTTTTTATTTGCAAATAACTTTGTTATATATTTGTAGTATGAACGAAAAT
Organism: Flavobacterium sp. SUN046; assembly: GCF_028867965.1. Classification (GTDB taxonomy): domain Bacteria; phylum Bacteroidota; class Bacteroidia; order Flavobacteriales; family Flavobacteriaceae; genus Flavobacterium. The sequence continues at coordinate 231,813 of NZ_JAPQNT010000001.1, read as the reverse complement.
TTAGATCCAACAAATTTTAACTATAATCCCGAGGAACTTGATCTTGAAAAAAAATTAAGACCACTATCTTTCGATGATTTTACAGGACAAGAACAAATATTAGAGAACCTTCAAGTTTTCGTTCAAGCAGCTAACCAACGTAATGAGGCATTAGATCATACTTTATTTCATGGTCCACCTGGATTAGGAAAAACTACATTGGCTAATATTCTTGCAAGCGAATTAGGAGTTGGAATAAAAATAACATCTGGACCAGTTTTAGACAAACCCGGAGATTTAGCTGGGCTGTTAACAAATTTAGAAGAGCGTGATGTTCTTTTTATTGATGAAATTCATCGTTTGAGTCCAATTGTTGAAGAATATTTATACTCGGCAATGGAAGATTTCAAAATCGATATCATGATTGAATCAGGTCCAAATGCAAGAACAGTTCAAATCAATTTGAATCCATTTACCCTTGTTGGTGCCACAACGCGTTCAGGTTTATTAACTGCGCCAATGCGTGCTCGTTTTGGTATTCAAAGTAGATTACAATATTATAATACAGAACTTTTAACTACAATTGTACAACGCAGTGCATCCATTTTAAAAATGCCAATTACAATGGAAGCGGCAATAGAAATAGCTGGAAGAAGTAGAGGAACACCACGTATAGCCAATGCTCTTTTAAGACGTGTTAGAGATTTTGCTCAAATTAAAGGAAACGGAAAAATTGATATAGAAATTGCTCGTTTTTCTCTCAAAGCTTTAAATGTTGATGCACACGGTTTGGACGAAATGGATAATAAAATCCTTAATACAATCATTGACAAATTCAAAGGCGGTCCTGTTGGATTGTCAACTTTAGCCACTGCAGTTTCTGAAAGTAGTGAGACTATTGAAGAAGTATACGAGCCATTTTTAATTCAAGAAGGTTTTATTATGCGAACGCCAAGAGGAAGAGAAGTAACTGAAAAGGCTTATAAACACTTAGGTAAAGTTAAAGGATTCAATCAAGGAGAATTGTTTTAATTGTGATAAATAATAAAGAAAAATACACAAATATCATTAAAGCCGAAGCAAATCGCCTCGGCTTTCTTTCTTGTGGTATTTCCAAAGCTGGTTTTCTTGAAGAAGAAGCTCCGAGATTAGAAAATTGGCTGAACAAGCAAATGCAAGGCCAAATGTTTTACATGGAAGATCATTTTGATAAACGATTAAATCCTACTTTATTAGTTAACGATGCTAAAAGTGTTGTGTCTTTATTGATTAATTATTATCCATCGGAGTTTCAAAATAACGACAGTTATAAAATTTCAAAATATGCTTATGGTAAAGATTATCACAACGTAATTACAAAAAAACTTAGGAAATTATTAAGAAGTATTAAAACGCAAATTGGAGATGTTCACGGAAGAACTTTTATTGATATTGCACCAGTTTTAGACAAAGCATGGGCTGCAAAAAGTGGTTTGGGTTGGATAGGTAAAAACAGTAATTTGATAACTCAAAAAGTAGGTTCTTTCTATTTCATAGCTGAGTTGATTATCGATTTAGAATTAGAATATGATTCGCCAACAACAGACCATTGTGGTACTTGCACAGCTTGTATAGATTCTTGTCCGACACAAGCTATTGTTGCACCTTATGTTGTTGATGGAAGTAAATGTATTTCCTATTTTACAATAGAATTGAAAGATAATTTACCACAAGAAATGAAAGGAAAATTCAATGATTGGGCATTTGGCTGTGATATTTGTCAAGATGTTTGCCCTTGGAATAAATTTTCTAAGCCACATAATGAGCCACTTTTTAATGCTAATCCAGAACTTTTATCGTTCACAAAAAAAGACTGGGAGGAAATTACTGAGGAAACATTCAATAAAGTATTTCAAAATTCACCTCTTAAAAGAACTAAACTTGAAGGCTTAAAAAGAAATATTACTTTCCTAAAGTAGATTCTCGTTTAATTATACTTGTAGGAAGTTCAACCGTTCTCGGAATAAATTTTGCGTCGTTTTTTACAGAATTCATTTCCTCTAATAAAAGTTTGAATGATTGTATTCCCATTTCATATCCGGGTTGGTCTACAGTACTTAATTTAGGTGTAATAACTTGACCCATAAACCAATTACTAAATCCGATGACTTTTATTTGTTCAGGAATTTTAATATTTTTTTCAGTCAAATAATTTATAACTCCAACGGCTACCATATCAGTAACCGCAAAGATTCCATCAACATCAGGATGATTTTCGATAATTTGTTTAGTAAACTCATATCCTTCTTCAAATGCCGCACCAAGACATGTGTAGACTAATTTAGAATCATAAACAATATTGTTTTTTTCTAAAGCTTTTTTGTAACCTAAAAATCGATCAATTGCGTTTTGCGGATTTACTGGACCTCTAATGTGTGCAATTTTTTTACAACCAAGATCTATTAAATGTTGTGTGGCTGCAAATGAAGCTCTTTGATCATCAATAATAACTTTAGAACAATTGATTAGTTTATTGATTTTATCAAACATCACAAACGGAATATTTCTGCGTAGGATTTCTTTTAAATGTTCATCATTATTAGACTCATTTGATAATGAAATTAAAATGCCATCAACTCTTTTATTCATCAACAATTCAACTTGTTTAATTTCCATTTCCATGGATTCGTTAGATTGTAAGATGATTACTAAATAACCATTTTTTTCAGCTTCTTCAATTATGCCATTAATAATATTTGAAAAAAAGTGGTGTACAACTTCGGGTATTATCAATCCAATGGTTTTCGATTCTTTTGTACGAAGATTAACCGCAAAACTATTCGGCGTGTAATGAAGTGACTGCGATAATTGTAAAACAGCATTGCGTGTTTTTTCACTTACATCAGGATAGTTTTTTAAAGCTTTAGAAACAGTTGTAATAGAAATCCCCAATTGTTGGGCAATTTCTTTTAAAGTAATGTCTTTCATGAACCGATTAGGAATTTACTAAATCTCGTCTAATGTATCAATAATTGACAGATAAATATATTTTTAATAACATTATTTTAATGCTTAGCATATTTGATTTAGAGTGCAATTAATTATGAGTTATGTTATTCTAAAAAAAATAGCAAATCTTAACTTTAAAATTAAGATTTGCTATTGTAAAATAGATTTTGTTAAATAATGTGCAGTGAAAACTCAAATTCAAATTTAATTGTTTTTTTAAATTTTAGTAATAGTTTCTAGTAAATTAATCAGCACCATCAGTCAAAGCTCTTTGCACGGCATAATTTCCAACTGTTTGCCCAAGAATCATTCCTTTCTCACAATCACTTCTATAATGAATTGCACCATACATTCTTGAAAGTGATGCTTCACTTGCCATAGCATTAAATTCAGCAGTTTTAGATGGAATTACATGTGATAAGTAAGTCGCGGCTGCCGCACTAAATGTTGAATGTCCCGAAACGTAAGCTGGAAAATTAGGACATCCGGTTGTAGTTTTAATAGAAGGATCCATTTGACTAGGTCTCGGATTAAAATAAAAATATTTAGTATTCCAACAACAAATAGCAGCATCCATCATAGTGATATTCAGCAATGCAAGGTTTCTAGCCCAACGCGCTTCACTAAAATATTGATAAACAAATGCCTCATCTGCAATGGCATTCCAATGGCCAGGCGGCGTATACGTTCCAACACCATCAGCCCAAAAACTTACTATTCTTTGGTGTTCTCTAGAATTATCTTCGCTGAATGCTTTTATTTCATTTAATTCGTTTAAAAACTGTTGCGATGTTGTTGATGGTGGTGCCGATGAACGACTAGCAACAACATTGGCTGGTGTCATCAAGAATGATTTTACATTACCAAATAAAGGCAACATTGGAGGACGAGCAGGAGTTTCTAAAGATCTCCAAGGTGTTTCTCCAGCAGCAATTGCATTGTTTTCTAATTGTGTCCAAAGTGTTTGATTTCCAATTGCAGCACCAGCACCATCTGTTGAAGCTTTAGTTATAAATTTTGTAGCAATTTTTCTTCCTAATGTTACACCAGCATCTATATCGCTTCTTACATTGGCGCCAGCAATTATTCGATATAATTTTTGTTCATCTGCTTTTTCTTGAATATAAGCAATCTCTGTTGGAAATAATAATTTTAGTATTTCAACTGTAACTCCAGCTAAAACACCATCTTCTGACGGATAAGACGGAAGCGGACTTTTAGGAACCATTACATTAATAGTTGGATCAACTACAAATGGTGCAGCTCTATTATATAAGGCTTTATAATGCCAAGTCGCCACCATAGCATCGTATTGAGCAGCACTTACATACGCATAAGCACGAGCAGCAAACGGTGGATTAGAAAAAGGAAATTGCGGATTTGCAAACGGATTCGCAGCCGATGGCGCAGGATAAGTTCCGTCTTCGTTTTGATACGGCGGTCGGTTGTGTCTTGCTACTAATGTTTGCATGATTTCATTCCAACGCAATACGCCACCAGCACTCCAATAATCAATAATTCTTTGTTGATCATCAGTAATATTGGCTTGGTAACTTTTAATTTCATTAATTTCGGCTTTGTACGCACTTGTAGTTGTTGCGCCTGGAGCATCTAATGAAAATTCGTCTGGAGCAGTCAGCAATAATGGTGTCCAAGTGCCAGCATTAGCATCAGCATTGGCAGGGTTTAATTGTGGATATTGTTGGTTGCGCTCCGTTAAATCATCATTGCAAGATACTGTAGCGATTAGTAATATGGCGAAACTATATTTGGCAATAGTTTTATATATGTTATTTGTTTTCATCAGTTTTAGCTTCTTTAGATTTGTTAGTATTAAAATCAATTATATAAAATAAACCACCATAAAATGTAGTAGATTGCCCTACATTTCTTCCAGCTATCACATGATTGTATCCAGTAATAACAGAAAGTCCAGGCACTTGAGGTAAATAATATTTGGCATTCAAACCAATTTTAGTAACATTCATAGTATTACTTGGAAAAGGCATATTATTAGAAGTAATATCAAATCCGCCTTTTTGACTTACCCAATTGTCAAATATTCCTTCGGCAATTAGTCGTTGTGTTCTGTAGCCAACTCTAAAATTGAAGTTGATGGCATCAGGCAAATTCACTTCGTTAGTATAATGCATTTGATCTGAGTAATAAGTATTTCTATCAATTTTTATGTTGGAACGTTTTTCATACGAACCTGAAGCAGTTGCAAAAAGACTACCAAACTGATAATCACTCATAATTCGTAACGAACCAACTTTACTGTGTAAACCTAAACTTAAAGGTAAATAATCGGCAACATAATCAGTTGTTGGAAATGAAAATCCGCCAATTACATAAAACGAAAGTAAGTTGTTACCGATGTATCTTTCATAAGGTAAAAATTTTACAAATAACGAAAGATCCTGAATTCCTTTTTGTCCTTTCATGGTTCCAGCAGTCGCTTTGGTTGTTACATACGGAATACTAAAAATCACATTTAATTTACTCGTAATTCCGTAATTTCCATTAATAGCAATTTTTTGAGTAGAGACCGTTCCCATATTTAGATTTTCTCTATAAAAAGTTCCTTCCCAGTACTTGTTCCAACTGCTATGTTCGAACATTGCACCGGTACAAAGTTGTTTTTTTTCCATCATTAGCCCATCAATTTCCGTTTGAGCAAAAATGGTTTGTCCTGCCATAAGCAAGAATAGAATGTATATTTTTTTCATTTTTTGGTTTAGATTTTATGTTGCAAAAAGAATCTCTTTTGAGAAAATTCATTCGCTTTAAGTTTTTCGTTAGGTTTTTTAAAATTACAGATTAGTAACATTTAAAGTAAGCATAATGACCGTCCGATAAATTAATAAAATTGATCATTTTCATTTATTCAAAAATTCGATTCACGATTTTACAACTAACTCTTTTACTATTATAAATCAAGAGTAAAACGGAATAGTTTTTTGAAATTCATTAATTAACATAGTTGCATAAAATGGTATTTCTAGTAAGAAATAGCGCTTTACGTTTTAGTTAATTTAACGGACAATCATCAGGATACATAGTTTCTAAGCTATGATTTCTGTTCTATTTTAAGACAATAGAAGCGATTGTGCCGTTTTGGGAGGTGAATAAGCAATAGATAAATATCCGGAATGAAGTATTCCGTTGGGATGCTTATCATCGAAAAGAAGAATAACAGTTTTGTTATTTAGTTGTTCAGAATAACCATTATTGGTGGTAGGAACATAATCCTTAATGAAAGATTTGAATAGTTTTTCAAGTGGTTTTTTACTCAATGGAGCATTTTCAAATAAATCATTATCTACCAATTTTTTCAAACTAATATCAGTTGCAGATTGTTGCTTGTTAGGTAAATAATAAAGACTTATTATATTATCATGAATTCGTTTTTTAAATACGTGAAAGACTTGTTTGTTAATAGTAATATTTTCATTAACATATTCAAAATCGGTGTCTTCCATAAAAGAATAAACCGAAGCATTTAATTTAAGTACTCTAAAATTGTTATCCGATTTTTCTTGCACAGTACTAACCCAAGCTTGCTCTTTTTCAAGAGAAACTAGTAAATAATAACCAACAACATTATATAAAAATGTAGAAGTTAAAATTAAGATTAATAATACCGATGCAATTTTTTTCATAAAATTAATTCAATTGTAAAATTACTGCTTCATAAGGTTTTAGTGTTCCATTTGCACTAGATTTATCATAATTTCCTAATAAAACTTTGGCTTTATTTAACTTTAAAGTAGTTTTAATTTTGACATCTAGGGTTGTGAAATTCAATAAAATCAATATTTTTTTTCCGTCTAATTCTCTTGTATATGCAAAAACATTAGGATTTTCTTTATCGATTAAATCAAATTTTCCGTAGACCAAAATAGGATTATTTTTTCTAAGTAGCACTAATTTTTTAAAATAATTTAAAGTTGAGTTTGGGTCTTTTTCTTCATTTTCAGCATTTACGGTGGTATAATTTGAATTTACTTTCAACCAAGGTTTTCCGGTTGTAAATCCGGCATTAGTTTCGGTATTCCATTGAAAAGGAGTTCGTCCGTTTTCTCTAGACGTTTGTTTTCTATCATCTAAATAAGCTTTTAAATCGCCATTATTTTCTTTCAAATGTTGGTATTTATTTCGAGTTTCAACATCATTATAATCGTCAATATTGTCAAATCGTATGTTGTCCATTCCGAGCTCATCGCCATTGTAATAAAAAGTAGTGCCACGCATTGTTAACACAAATGTAGAAAGCATTTTAGATGAAATAGCTCTGTATTTTGGTGTATCATTCCCGAATTTAGAAACCATTCTAGGTTGGTCGTGATTCGCCATAAAAATAGACAACCAGCCTTTATCTTTAAAGGTTTTATCGTAACGTGAAAAAATGTTTTTGTATTTTACTAATCCAAAATCGCTAATATGTTTTCCAATATCAACGCTCTCAAAATGATAGGCAACATTCAATTCTTTTCTATCTGGATCTACAAATTTCATTGCCGATTCAGGGGAATCTCCAGCACCTTCAGCAACCGTCATTGCATTAGGATATTTGCTCAAAACTTCTCGATTCATTTCTTGCAAACACTCGTGTAAGTGTGGACCGTTAACATAATATTTTATAATTTCTGTTGGTTTATCGGCAATTTCTTTTGGCAATTCTGGAAAAGAATCATCTTTAGCGATAAACTGAAAAGCATCTAATCTAAAACCATCTATACCTTTGTCTAACCAAAATTTCATCATGTCGTAAATTTCGGTTCGAACCACAGGATTATTCCAATTTAAGTCGGGCTGTTTTGCAGAAAAATAGTGCAAATAATAAGAATTTGTTAGTTCATCATATTTCCAAGCATTGCTATTTACATCAAAAAAACTCCATCTGTATGGCGGTTTGCCTTTTTCTGCAGGCCACCAATAAAAATAATTTCGGTATTTATTATCTCTAGATTTTCGACTTTCTTGAAACCAATAATTTTCATCTGAACAATGATTAACAACCAAATCCATTATTAATTTGATGTTTCTTTGATGCATTTCTTTCAACAACAAATCAAAATCTTCCATTGTTCCAAAATCTTTCATGATTTCACGATAATTGCTAATGTCGTAACCATTATCATCATTAGGAGATTCATAAATTGGATTCAACCAAACAGCATCAATTCCTAAACTTTTTAAATAATCTAACTTAGAAATAATTCCTTTTAAATCGCCAATGCCATCGCCATTAGAATCTTTAAAACTTCTAGGATATATTTGATAAACAACCGCTTCTTTCCACCATTTTTTCTCTAAATTATTTGGCGTTATTTGCGCATTAATATTCATAAATGGTATTAATAGTGTAATTATTATAAAGTTTTTTAGTTTCATATTTATTTTATAATTGATGCAGAATATCCATTAAGAAATTCAAATAAATCTAATTTCATAAATTCATGCAAATGGTTAGATTTTAAATGATTATTGAATGCTTCTTCACTTTTAAAACATTCCCAAACCACAATTATTAATTCATCTTCTTTTGATTGTTGAATTTCAAAAGTTATATTTTCAATTTCGTTTTGTGTTTCTTTCTTTAATTTTTTAATTTCACTCAAAGCAAAATCAATTTCGTTTTCATTTTTTATTTTTAAAATTGCTGTTGAGTAAAACAATGACGTTTCGTTTTCTTTTGGCTCAATTAAATCCCATAAATTACCATATAAATCTTCAAAAACTAGAACTTTCCCATAACTTTCAGAAATTGGTCCTCTAATAATTTTAATATTATTTGCTAATAAATTTTCATAGTCTCTTTCAAAATCATTAGTGTTTAAAAATAAAAAAACTCTGCCGCCAGTTTGATTTCCAATACTTTTAATTTGAATTTCGTTAGATGCTTTTGCCAATAATAAAGAACATTCTGAATTTGGTGGACTAACTACAACCCACCGTTTTTCGTTTGAAATTTTACTATCTTCTTTTAAAATGAAATTCAACTTTTCAGTGTAAAAAGCAATAGCTTCATCATAATCAGCTACTAAAAGCGAAAGTTGTGAAATGGATTGCCTCATATTTTCATCCAAGTTAATTTATGCCACAGTTTTTCTAACGGACCTTGTGTGTGAGATTTTAACCACCATTTGCAAAATTGTAATTGCAATAACAAAAGCGCAATTCCTATAAACAAGCAAAAAGTTACTCCAGTGTATTGATACAAACCAAATCCGTATTTGTAATACAAAACGGCGCCAATTATAGATTGCATGAGGTAACAAGTCAAACTCATTTGTCCCATTGGAGATAATTTGGATAACAATTTGCTTCCTTTTTCTGAATAAAATAAAAGGATAAAACTGGCAGTCCAAATTATCATAAAAGCCAAATTCGACCAAGAACTAATCACAATTAAAAGGCTGTCTAAAGCAGCTTTTCGTTCTACTAATTCAGGTAAAAATTTAACTATTGCGAATAATACACAAAACGAAATAATTGCAATTTTTAACGCTTTTTTCCAAAAAATAATATTTTGTATTGTGTTTGTAAATAGTTGTTTTCTACCAGCCAACATTCCAAACATGAATAAAGCTGGAGCTTGAAAAAAGCGTCCGTTTTCCCATGACCATAATAACGAAGCCGCTTTTCCTTTGGTAATATCGCCAAGTATATAATCCCAAAAACCACCGTTTGTCATGTAATCGGCTATTTCTTTATAGTAACTTATTGATAAGTTGGGTTCAGGAATGTATTGTGGATGCAACATTATATATGAATAACGTGCACTTTCCCATGGTTGTAACATCAATAGTAACGCAATCCAAAAAACGGCTTTGTTACTTAAATTACAAACCGGAATTAAAATCAAACCTAAAACTGCGTACATCGTTAAAATATCACCTTGATAAAATGCGGTGTTTATGATACCGAAAATTAAAAGTAACATCATTCGCCAGAAAAAACGCAACCTGAAATCATTTCCTTTTTTCTTTTGATTCTCATTTTGTATGTAAAAACTAAAACCAAAAAGAAGTGCAAAGATTGCATACGCTTTTCCTCCAAAAAGAAAATAAGCTGAACTTAAAATAGAAGTATCTAAATTTGTCAACCATTCTGGAAAATTTTTAGGTGCGTAATAAAACTCAAAATGTTCCATATTGTGTAAAAGTATTATACATGCAATTGCGAATCCGCGCAAGGCATCTACAACATCAATTCGGTATGGTTTAACTTCTTGAATCATAAGGTTTTAATTGTTTTATTTTTATTTTTTAAAACATAAAACAACTTTGATTGATTGTTTTTTTTGACAATTTATATAAATATTCTATAAAATAAGTTGCAATAAGTCGTTAGAAGTCAATTATAAATCCGAAAACGTTTTCGATAAATCAAATATTACACTTTGAATAATTTTTAGTATTATAAAAAATTAAATCAATAAGTTTGAGGTTAAAATAATATCCAAATGAAAATCAAATTATTAGTTATATCTTCAATTATCAGTTTATCAGCAGTTAGTCAAATAAAATCAGATGAATGGCATTTGACTGCAAATTCTCGTCAAAATTATTTTGGAGTTGCCATGGCAAACGGACAAATTGGAATAGTAACCAACGATGAACCATTAAAAACTAAAGAAATTATTCTCAATGGCGTTTATCAACCAAGTACCGAAAACGGAATTAGTAAAATTGTTCGGGGCATCGAGTTTTTAAATTTGCATTTAAGCATCAATAACGAATTAATAAAATCGGATAATATTGATAATTGGAGCCAAGTTGTTTCTATGAAAGAAGGTATGAGTACGGTTTCATTTTCATTTAAAGACTATGCATCAATTGATTATACAATTCTTGCAAATCGAGCAATTCCCTATTCAGCAATGGCAATTGTTGAAATTACACCCAAAAAAGATATTGATATTTCGGCTTTCAATTACATGATTGTTCCCGACGAATTGAAAAACGCCAAAAGTCAATACCGAGTTTTGAAAGACAATCAGTTTTTAATGCCAGTTTTTGGAACTTCAGCTAAAACATTAAATGATAAATACACAATTGCTGCTTCAACAACTTTCTTATTTGATGGTCAAACAGAAACGTTATCACAAGTTGGAACTGAAGTAGGTTTTGCCAAAAAACTAGTAAAAGGGAAAAAATACCGATTTGCAATCGCTGGTGGAATTTGCACCTCTAAAGACATTACAGACCCGCTAAATGAATCAGAACGTCAACCAATTTTTGCATTACAAGAAGGTATCGATAAATTATTAGACCGTCATAAATTATCTTGGTCAGAATTATGGAAAACAGGAGATATTGAAATCGAAGGTGATTTAGATGCGCAACAAAGAGTTCGATTTGCATTATATAATTTGTATTCGTTTATTCGTCCAGAAACCCGTCAGAGTATTGCTCCGATGGGATTGTCAAGCCAAGGATATAACGGACATATTTTTTGGGATTCTGAACTTTGGATGTATCCAACTTTGCTAGTATTACAACCAGAATTAGCAAAGTCGTGTTTGGATTATCGTTCAGATAGATTGCAAAAAGCCAAACAAAAAGCCACAATTTATGGATATAAAGGCGCAATGTTTCCATGGGAAAGTGACGATACTGGAGAAGAAGCAACACCTACTTGGGCTTTGACAGGAATTTTTGAACAACACATTACTTCTGATGTTGCCATTGCTTTTTGGAACTATTATGCAATGACGCAAGACAAAGTTTGGTTGAAAAGTGAATATAAAGTCTTGAAAGAAACAGCCGATTTTTGGGTAAGTCGTGTAGTCAAAAATGCAGACGCCAGTTATTCGATTTTAAATGTTGTTGGTGCTGATGAGTATGCTCAACATGTTGATGATAATGCTTTTACAAATGGTTCAGCAATAGAAGCATTAAAAAATACTATCAAAGCAGCAACAATTCTTGGAGAACCAATTAATCCAAAATGGGTTGAAGTTTCTAATAATATTGTTATTCATAAATTAAATGGCATCAACCAAGATTACAAAGGATATAATGGAGAAACCATTAAACAAGGCGATGTAAATTTGTTAGCTTATCCGTTACATATCATTACAGATAATGAGCAAATTGCTAAAGATTTAGCCTATTATTCTGAAAAAGTTGATAAAAAAGACGGACCAGCTATGGCACACGGAATCTTATCGGTTTTATATGCTCGTTTAGGTGATAAAGAAAAAGCGTATGAACATTTTGTAAAAGCTTATTTACCAAATAGTCGACCACCATTTGGTGTTTTTTCCGAATCTGCGAACAGTAATAATCCCTATTTTGCAACTGGAGCAGGAGCAATGTTACAAGCCATAATTTATGGTTTTGGTGGTGTTGAACAAACCGATAACGGATTAAAATTCAACAAAGGAATTTTGCCAAAACAGTGGAAATCTTTAAAAATTATTGGATTAGGTTTAAATGATAAAACTATCATAATAAAATAAATACAATTCAAATAATTCAATTAGTAATCCTTCAAAAAACATTATTTTTTTGAAGGATTTTTGATTTTTAGTTAGTTACTACACCGTTATAGCCCGAAAACACTGATAAAAACGTTAAAATTCCCTAATTTTTAATTGAAATTAGTTCAAAAAAATGTTTTTCGTTTTTTTAAGTATAATTTTTTATACATATAATAATTTTTTAGTACTTTTTTTATGTATTTGATTTCAAATCGAAAACGTTTTCGTTCTTACTATAACGTTTTCGTTTGAAAGTTTCTTAATATTATCATAAAATTGAATTATGTTTGATGTTACTATTATAAATCAATTTATTAACTAACTTATTATTACGTATGAAAAATAGTCTACTCAAAGGCTTTTTAGTATTTCTAACGATGTTCTTTTCTGGCGCTGCATTCTCACAGAATGTTACTGGTAAAGTATCTGACAGTAAAGGTCCGTTGCCCGGAGTTACTGTAACAGTAAAAGGAACAACTAACAGCCAACTAACAGATTTAGATGGAAATTATGCAATTAAAAATGTAGGAGCAGATGCCGTATTGGTATTCTCTTATATAGGTATGAAATCACAAGAAGTTAAGGTTGCTGGAAGAAGCAGCATTGGCGTTACAATGAAGGAAGACCTAGAAGAATTAAAAGAAGTAGTTGTAATTGGTTACGGTTCTGTTAAAAAGAAAGATGCAACAGGAGCTGTAGATCAATTAAACTCAAAAAATTTCGACAATATTTCTGCAACTTCACCAGCAGACTTGTTAAGAGGTAAAGTATCTGGAGTTCAGGTAACATCATCTAGTGGTGAGCCAGGTGCTGCTTCATCTATTAGAATTCGTGGTAATTCATCTATTCGTTCTGGAAATGGACCACTTATCGTTATCGATGGTGTGCCTTTAGATGGTGGAGATATTTCTGGCGGTGGTGACGATTTGTTAGGAACTTCATCAGCAAGAAATCCTTTGAATTTCATTAATCAAAATGATATTGAAAGTATGACTATCCTTAAAGATGCATCTTCAACTGCTATCTACGGTTCACGTGGTGCCAATGGAGTTATTGTTATTACTACAAAAAAATCAAAATCTAAAGAGCCACAGTTAACTTATTCTACGTCGGCAACATTTAGTAAATTCTCAAGTAAATTGGATGTTATGGATGGCAACTCTTTCGTAAGAAATGGTGGTGTTGATACAGGGTCAAGAGTTTATGATTGGAAAAAAGCGGTATTAAGAAATGGACTAACAATAAATCATGATGTTTCATTCAGTAAATCATCAGAAAACTCTAGTACAAGATTGTCTTTTGGAGCTTCTAATACTGATGGTATTGTAAGAAATACAGGTATAGATAAATATACTTTCTCGTTAAATAATACTAATGATTATTTTGGAGGAAATTTAAAAATCGAATCTAAAATCAATTACGCTGGTTTGAAAGATAAAGCAACTTTGATTTCTAACAATGCAGGTTTTATTGGAAATCTAATTGGAGCAGCCTTATATTGGAATCCAACAAATCCAATATATGACAATTCTCCTGATGGATATTACAATCCAGGATACAATAGTCCTGCTGGAGCTTATGGAAGTGATACTTACTTGAATCCAGTTCAATTATTAGATTCTTATAAAGATTATACGAATACTAATAAGATTTTAGCAAGTATTAAATCTACTTTAAAATTATCTAAAAACTTAAATTATCAGTTCTTGTTTGGAGTTGAAGGGTCTAATTCAATTAGAAAATCTCAATTATTGCCTACTATACATATTCAAAACGTTGCTCAAGCAACTGAACCAGGTACTTCAACAGTTAAGTATGGTCAAGCTGCTTTAATAAATAACAACAAGTTTAACAAAACTTTTGAGCATACATTAAACTATAATAAGACTGTAAATGATAATTTCATTTTCGATGCTTTAGTTGGTTATTCTTATTACGATTACAATGCAGATGGTAGTTTCTCTTCTGGAAAAGGTTATAATCCAGCTCAAGTCAATCTTATTGATAATATTGAAGGAGGATTGCAAAATGAATTCAGAGTTACTTCTTATAGAAATAGAGTTGAATTACAATCTTATTATGGTAGAATCAATGCTACATTATACAAAAAATTCTTAGTTACAGGAACAGTGCGTTATGATGGTTCTTCTAAATTAGGAGCTAACAACAAATATGGATCATTTCCATCTTTAGGACTTGGATATAAGGTTCTTGAAGGAAAAGAAGGATGGGTAAATTCATTAAAATTAAGAGCTAACTTTGGAGTTACAGGAAATCAAGAATTTGCTCCTAACTCTGCTATAGGAAGAGCTGTTTATGGAAATAACGGAGCTCAAACAATTGATAATAGTGCAAATGCAAATTTGAAATGGGAAACAACAAAATCTTATGGTTTTGGTTTAGATTTCACTGTTTTGAAAAATAGACTGTCAGGTTCTGTTGATTATTTTAATAGAGACACAAAAGATTTAATCTTTCCAGTACCTGGAGCATCTGTTCAACCTGGTCCAAACCAAAATAGATATGTAAATCTTGATGGTAATCTAATCAACAAAGGTTTAGAGGTTGGTTTAAATTATAAAATAATCAACAAAGGCGACTTTACTTGGGATGTATCTGCTAATGCTTCGTTCCTGAAAAACACAATGAAAAACTTTGCAGGTTTCATCCAAGCAGGTGCGTTAAATGGACAAGGACTATCTGGTGCTTATGCACAAGTTGTTACTAATAACGAACCAATTTATAGTTATTATGTTTATGAGTGGAGAGGTTATGCAGCGGACGGTTCTTCAATTTATGCTGATGCAGCCGGTAATAATTCAAGTTTAGGCCTTGCGGCAAAAAAATTAGTTGGAAAACAAGGTTTGCCAAAAATGAATGTAGGTTTTACAACTAACATGGCTTATAAAAACTTTGACATGTCAGCTTCATTTTATGGTGCATTCGGACACTATTTATACAATAATACGGCCAATGCATATTTCTTCAAAGGTGCTTTCCAAGGCGGACGAAATGTTCCAGAAGATGTTGCAACATCTGCTCAAGCTCAAGGTGATCCAAATTCACCATCTACTAAATACTTAGAGAAAGGTGATTTCTTAAGAATGGGTAACTTAACTTTTGGGTATACATTTAGTGGAGCAGCATTTGATAAATTAAAAATAAAATCAGCTCGTTTTTATGTAAACGGTCAAAATTTATTATTGTTCACAAAATATTCTGGATTTGATCCTGAAGTTAATACAGACAAATCGTTAAATGGAGTGCCATCTGCAGGTATTGATTATTTGTCATATCCACGTTCTAAAGCATTTTCTTTAGGACTAAATGTAACATTTTAAAAAAAAAAGAAAATGAAAAGAAAGAATTTAATTAAAGGATTTTTATACTTAGGTATAGTTTCATTTGGAGTTAGTTGTACTAACTTAGATGAAGAGGTTCTAGATGGTCAATCGTACATCAGTTCAGGCGGTGCTACAAATATTAATGCAACGGCAGTTCTTCAGTCTGCATACAATGGTTTGCGTGACTTTAATGGTCAAGGAATGATGTATGCACTTGATGAAATGTCAACGGATGCAATGGTTGGGCCTACACGTGGTGGCGACTGGGATGATAATGGTGTTTGGAGACAGATACATACTCAAACTTGGGCTCCAGATCATAATGAAGTTAAAGGCGCTTGGAATTCATTATTGTCAAATGTTTACAATTGTAATTTAGTTATTGAAAGTGGAACGGCTACAGCTTCTCAAGTATTACAAGCTCGTTTTCTTAGAGCTTTTTATTACTATAATGTTGTAGATTTATTTGGACAAGCTCCATACAGACCAGCTGGGTCTAATTTATTAGATGACCCTAAAGTATGGTCTCGTAATGAAGCTACTACATTTGTGATTTCAGAATTGGAAGCAATTATAGGTGCTTTACCAGCAAGAGTATCAGGTGATGCAAGTATCGTAAATAGTGATGCAGCGCATTTCTTATTAGCTAAATTGTACCTAAATAAAGGCGTATTTGATGGAAGTGGAACTTTTGCCGCTGCAGACATGACAAAAGTTGTTCAAAATGTTGACGCAATAAGTGGGTCATTAGCTTCTAGCTATTGGGCAAATTTTGCTCCAGATAATAATACTTCTAATGAAATATTATTTTCGTCTAAAAATATCCAAGGTGGAGATGGTGGAAATATGCAGTCTAAATGGAGAATGTGTAATCACTACAATCAAAACCCTTCTGGATGGAATGGATTTTCAACTTTAGCAGAATATTACAACCGTTTTAATACTAGTGATGCTAGAGCAAAATATTCTTCACCATCTTTGATTGCTGCAACAGGTAACCCAGTTGGATTTCAAGTTGGTCAGCA
Organism: Flavobacterium sp. SUN046; assembly: GCF_028867965.1. Classification (GTDB taxonomy): domain Bacteria; phylum Bacteroidota; class Bacteroidia; order Flavobacteriales; family Flavobacteriaceae; genus Flavobacterium. Next base: position 214,984 of record NZ_JAPQNT010000001.1, on the reverse strand, counting down.
ATATGCACCAGGAGGAGTTACTCCTTTGCAAGATAGAAACAGTCATCCACTTATTTTTACACCTGCAATTACTTTAATTACTAATGGAGCTAGTTTAGAAACTGCTGGTATTCGTGGAGTAAAATATATTCCAGATGTTGCAAATTTTGACAAGCCTGATAACGATTTAGTATTAATGCGTTATTCTGATGCATTGTTAATGAAAGTAGAAGCTATTTTAAGAGGTGGAACTGGTAGTTCAGGAACAATTTTAGCAGATATTGCTGCTAGAGCTGGTGTTGCGGCTGCTCCTAATACCTTAGATGGTGTATATGCAGAAAGAGGTAGAGAATTATGGTGGGAAGGATGGAGAAGAAACGATATGATTCGTTTTGGAAAATTCTTAGATTCAAGAGAATTAAAACCATACAGTTCTGATGCTAAATATTTATTATTCCCTATTCCAGCGGATGCTTTGTTTAATGCCAATTTAAAACAAAACCCTGGGTATTAAGTTTTTTATATTTTGTTTGAGTTAATTTTTAAAGAGGATGTTATTTTTAACATCCTCTTTATTTTTTGTTCTTTTTTTAATAGGTTGGTTTCTTTTTTTTTTTTAAATTGTGCTGTCAAATAGTTAACTATAATCTTCCAAAATAGCTATATTAAAATGCATAAAAACATAGCAATAATTCTGCTTTCAACATTCCTTTTCTCAAGTTGTTCCAACGAAAATAAAGATAAATTATACACAAAATTAGAGTCGTCAGATACCGGAATAGACTTCGTAAATGAAGTTAAAAACGGTGAAGAAATGAATATTTTTAAATACCGAAATTTTTACAATGGCGGCGGTGTAGCTATAGGTGACATAAACAATGATGGATTGTCAGATGTTTTTTTTACTTCCAATCTAGGAACTAATAAATTATATTTAAACAAAGGCAATTTTAAATTTGAAGACATATCAAAAAAAGCAGGAATTGAAGGTTTAAAATCTTGGTCAACAGGAGTAGTCATGGTTGATATTAATGGCGATGGATTTTTAGATATTTATGTGTGTAATGCAGGAAATTCTAAAGGAGTTGAACAAGAAAACGAACTTTTTATCAATAATAAAAACGGAACTTTTACAGAGAAAGCCAAAGAATATAATCTTGCAAATACAGGAATAACAACTCATGCAGCTTTCTTTGATTATGATAAAGATGGTGATTTAGATTGTTATATTTTAAACAATAGTTTTATACCGGTCAGCAGTTTAAATTATTCTAACAAACGTGAATTGCGTGATAAAGATTGGGATGTTGCTGATATCTTGAAAGGTGGTGGAGATATTTTGTTTAGAAATGACAATGGAAAATTCAAAGATGTTAGCGAAGAAGCAGGAATTTACGGTAGCCTAATAGGTTTTGGGTTAGGTGTAACTGTTGGTGATGTAAACGGTGACTTATATCCAGATATTTATATTTCTAATGATTTTTATGAACGTGATTATTTGTATATTAATAACAAAAACGGAACTTTTACCGAACAAATTCAAAGTTATACTACGCATATAAGTCAATCTTCAATGGGAGCAGACATGGCAGACATCAACAATGACGGTTTTCCAGATATTTTTACAACCGACATGCTTCCTGAATCTGATATAAGAACTAAAACAACAACTAGTTTTGATAATTACGACCTTTTCACAAGAAAATTAAATCTAGATTTTTTCAATCAATATATGCAAAATACTTTGCAAGTAAATTCTGGAACAGGTCATTTCAATGAAATAGCATACTATGCAGGTGTAGGAAAAACTGATTGGAGTTGGGGTGCATTACTTTTCGATATGGATAATGATGGCTATAAAGACATCTATGTTTGTAACGGAATTTACCACGATTTAACCAATCAAGATTTTGTTGATTTTTTCGCCAATGATGTGATGCAAAAAATGGCAATCACTGGTAAAAAAGATGACATGGAAAACATTATCAATAAAATGCCGAGTACACCAATTCCTAATTATGCTTTTAAAAACAACAAAGATTTAACCTTTTCTAATCAAGCTGAAAATTGGGGATTAGGAACGCCAAGTTTTTCTAACGGAGCAGCTTATGGTGATTTAGATAACGATGGCGATTTAGATTTAATTGTCAATAATGTTAATATGCCAGCATTTGTTTATCAAAATAATGCAGAAAAAAATAAAGAAAATCATTTTGTGAAAATCAAACTTAAAGGTGAAAAATTAAATAAATTCGGAATTGGAAGTGTCGTGCAATTGTACTCTCGAAAAGAAATTATAAGACAAGAATTAATTCCTTCTCGTGGTTTTCAATCGTCTATTGAGTACACAATGACTTTCGGAATAGGATCTAAAAAAATTGATTCTCTTCAAGTAATTTGGCCAAATGATAAATTTCAAACAATTAAGAAAGTTACTAATAACACAACAATTACTTTAAATTGTGCTGATGCAAAAGCAACTTACATTCCTAAAATAAAAAATGAAAAACCACTTTTTTTAGAACAACCAAATAATTTAGCAACACACAAAGAAAATGATTACATCGATTTTGATTATGAAGGATTAATCTCCAAAATGCTTTCGCAAGAAGGACCATCTCTAGCGGTTGCAGATATTAATGGCGATGGAAACGACGATGTATTTATTGGTGGTGCTAAAGGAACTTCAGCTAAAATTTATTTAAATAACGGAAAAGATAATTTCACAACCTCGAATCAACCGGCTTTAGAAAGTGACTCTAAATTTGAAGATACTGCTGCTAATTTTTTCGATGCTGATGGTGATGGCGATTTAGATTTGTTAGTAGGTTCGGGTGGAAATGAAAAAGCTGATAAAGCCAATTACACCAACCGTTTGTACCTAAATAGTGGAAAAGGAATTTTTACAAAAAGTTCTTCTATAATTCCAACAACAAACAATAATGTTGCTGTAATTGCAACCAATGATTTTGATAATGATGGCGATACCGATGTTTTTATAGGAAGCAGAAGTGTTTCAGGAGTTTACGGAATTGACCCAAAACATTTATTATTAGAAAACGACGGCAAAGGAAATTTTACTAATGTAACCGATAAAAAAGCGTTTAAACTAAATGAAATCGGGATGATAACCGACGCTATTTGGGAAGATATAGATGGCGACAACAAGAAAGATTTAATTATTGTTGGCGATTGGATGGCACCAGTAATTTTCAAAAATACAGGAAGAAGATTAGCAGAATACAAAAATAATTTAACCGAAGAAAAAGGATTTTGGAATACAGTTTCTTGTGCAGATTTAAATAATGATGGCAAAAAAGATTTGATTTTCGGTAATAAAGGAACCAATACTGCCTATAAATGTACCAAAGATAGTCCAATGAAAATGTTTGTCAACGATTTTGATAACAACGGAACAATCGAACAAATTTCATCAAGAACGATCGACGGAAAAGACATGCCAATTCACATGAAAGGCGAACTAGCAAAACAAATTCCTTCAATAAAAAAGAAAAATTTGAGTTACGAAGAATACGCTAAAAAGTCAGTTCAAGAGATTTTTACACCCGAAGTTGTTTCCAATTCAATTATAAAAACTGCTTATGTTCAAGAAAGTATAATCGCAATAAATAAAGGCAATGGTCAGTTTCAAGTAAAAGTTTTGCCTAAAGAAGTTCAGTTTTCTAGCGTGAACGCAATTTGTACGATGGATATTAATAAAGACGGAATTTTAGATTTAATTCTTGGAGGAAATCAATACGAATTCAAACCTCAATTTTCAAGATTAGATGCCAATTACGGTAGTGTACTTTTAGGAAATAAAAACGGAACTTATACTTGGATGCCAAATGATAAATCGGGAATTTTTATAAAAGGTGAAGTCAAAGGAATTAAATCGATTAAAAACAAATCCAATTCAACCACAATTATTGCTGTTGTAAATGATAACAAACCTAAAATTTTCAAACGCAATGACTAATTTTTATAAGATACTTTTAGTTTCAATTTTATTTGTAGGTTGTTCTAAAAAAGAAGATAGATTATTCGAAAAATTGTCTTCCAATGAAAGTAACATAAAATTCATCAATCAATTAGATGAAAAGAAAAACATTTCAATTTTAGATTATCTCTATTATTATAATGGCGGTGGCGTAGCTTTGGGTGACATAAATAACGATGGTTTGGTAGATATTTATTTTACTTCCAATCAAGGGAAAAATAAATTATATTTAAATAAAGGCAATAATAAATTTGAAGATATTTCAATAAAAGCAGGTGTTGAAGGTCAAAGCGATTGGAATAGCGGAACAATAATGGCCGATGTAAACGGAGATGGATATTTAGATATTTATGTTTGTGCAGTAGTTGGAATAAACGGATTTGAAGGTCATAACGAACTGTTTATCAACAATAAAAACAACACTTTTACCGAATCTTCTGCTGAATATGGTTTAGATTTAGATAATTACAGCTCGTCTGCGGCTTTCTTTGATTTCGATTTGGATGGCGATTTAGACATGTACTTGCTTAACCATGCGGTTCACAGCGAAGCATCTTACGGAAATGCTGAAGTTAGAACCAAAAGAAGCTATGAATGTGGCGATAAATTATTCAGAAACGACAACGGAAAATTTGTTGATATTTCTGAAAAAGCTGGAATTTTTGGCGGAGCAAATGGCTACGGTTTGGGCTTGGCAGTTTCTGATTTCAATTTAGATGGTTTTCCTGATATTTACGTTTGTAATGATTTTCACGAAGACGATTATTACTATTTGAACAATGGCGACGGAACTTTTACCGAAAGTTTGAAAAATCATTTCGGACACACAAGCCGATTCTCAATGGGCGTTGATGTTGCTGACATTAATCATGACGGATTTCCAGATATTATGACTTTGGATATGCTTCCAGAAAACGAAAAAGTATTAAAATCGTCTGCTGGCGATGACAATCCGCAAATGTTTAAAGTGCGTACCGAAAAATTGGGCTATCACTGTCAATACACGCGCAACATGTTGCAAATTAATCAAGGCGGAAATAACTTTACAGAAATAGCACTAATGAGTGGTGTAGCAGCTTCCGATTGGAGTTGGAGTTCTCTTTTTGCCGATTATGATCAAGATGGCGAGCAAGATATTTTTATTTCTAATGGAATTCCGAAGCGTCCAAATGACTTAGATTATGTTAAATATTATTCTAACGAAAACATCAAAACTAAAATAAATACCACTAAATTATTAGATAAAGAAGCCTTAAAAAGAATGCCAAAAGGAAATGTAACTAATTACGTTTTTCAAGGTTCTAACAATTTGAATTTTAAAAATAAATCTGCCGATTGGATTGAAAACGACTCGATAATATCCAACGGTAGTGGTTATGCCGATATTGATAATGACGGTGATTTAGATGTAATTACTAATAATTTGAATAGTGAAGCATCAGTATATGTGAATCAAACCAATAATAAATCGAATTATCTAAAAATTAAATTGCAATTTCAAGGCAAAAACACCTTCGGAATAGGAACAAAAGTGATTTCTTATTCTAAAGGGAAAATACAATTTAAAGAATTACAAACGACTCGCGGATTTCAATCATCGTCCGAACCAATCGTTCATTTTGGATATAAAAACAACAAATCGATTGATTCTTTAGTAGTAATTTGGCCCGATAAAACTTATCAAACACTCAAAAATGTAAAAACCAATCAGAGTTTGTTGATTAAAGCTAAAGCGAATAGAAAAACATTTGATTACAATAAATTACATCCCAAAACATTTCCAATTTTCAAAAAAGTGGCTTCTAATTTAGGATTGAATTTTACCCATGAAGAAAATGATTTTGTTGATTTTGTTTATCAAAAACTAATTCCGTACCAGCGTTCCGATAGAGGTCCAGCAACAGCTATTGGAGATTTAAATGGTGACGGAAAAGATGATGTTTTCTTTGGTGGCGCTAAAAATAGCCCAGCTCAAATATATCTTCAAAACGGAAATGGATTTACCAAAAAATCATATTTAGATATTGAAAATGATTCAGTTTATGAAGATGCTTCTGCCGTAATTGGAGATTTTAATAATGATAAAAGTAATGATTTATTTGTAGCATCTGGTGGCGGACAAAATGCTTCTGATTTGCAAGACAGATTGTATTTGGGTAAAAATTTCACCAAAACTACGTTGCCAAATTTAGCGCAAAATGCTTCGGTTGTAAAATCTTTTGATTATGATAATGATGGCGATTTAGATATTTTTATAGGTAATAATTCTAAAAACAACCGATTCGGAAGTTCGCCAGAATGTTATCTATTAAACAACAATAAAGGAATTTTTACTATCGTTGAAAATAAAACTCTTGCCGATATTGGAATGGTTACTGATGCTGTTTTCTCTGATTTTAATAAAGACGGAAAAACCGATTTAATTGTTGTTGGAGAATGGATGAAACCAACTTTTTTCGCCAATAAAAGCGGAAGATTTAGCGATGTAACGGAAACTCTTTTTTCTGAGAAAGCAAATGGCTTGTGGCAATCAATTCAGCCATTTGATATAGATAATGATGGTGATTTAGATTATTTAGTCGGAAATTGGGGCTTGAATTCTAAATTTAAAGCCAATCAAGAATTCCCAATGAAAATGTATTATGATGATTTTGATAAGAACGATACTTTTGAAACAATTGTTACTATCGAAAAAAACGGAAAGTACTACACCACAATGGGATTGGATGAATTAGCCGAACAATTTAGCGGAACAATAAAAAAGAAATTTACTGCTTATAAAGATTTTGCCGGCAAACCAGCTGACGAAATATTTGCTAAAGAATGGCTTGAAAAAGCTAAATTATATGAAGTGCACACATTACAATCGGGCTATTTGAGAAATGACAAAGGAAAATTTGTCTTTGTACCATTTTCTAATAATTTGCAAGTGGCGCCAATCACATGTTTCGTAAAATCTAATTTTGATAACGATGCTCAAGAAGAAGTTTTTGCTGCCGGAAATTACTTTGGAGTAACTCCTTATCACAGCAGATTTGATGGATTTTCGGGCGCATTAATTAAGAACAATAAAACAATTCTATTAGGACATCAAATAGGAATTGATTTAACGCAAAAAGCAGTCAGACATTTGGATGTTATTAATTTAAATGGTAAAAAATATATGTTGGTTACTATAAATAATAAACCAGCTGAAGTATACGAATTTCCAAGTTTGAAGTAAATTAATATCTCAGGTCTTAAATAATAATAAAGTCTCAATCAGTTAAAAAGTATATTAATGAAACTTAATACCGTTATGGTTTAAAAAAATGAAAACAAAATTTTTAGTTCTAATAATGATAACCTCAATACTAGTTTCTTGTAAAAAAGAAGCGTCTATTGTTGTAACCCCAAAAGAGTACGAAGCATCGATTGATAACGTTACTCAAATATTAATTCACGATATTTTTTCGCCACCTGTTGCCAGCAGAATATATGCTTATCCAAATATTGCTGCTTATGAAGTTGTAGCTCAAAACAGCAAAACTTACAATTCACTTCAAGGGCAATTGAAAGGATTGGATTCTATTCCAACTTTAGATGCTAAAAGCGGTGTAAATAAAAATGTTGCCGCACTTGTAGCACACATGGAAGTTAGTAAAGCATTGGTGTTTTCGGAAGAATTAGTCGAGAAATTCCGTGATAGTTTGTATCAAAAATGGTCGGACGAAAACCCAAAAGAATTTGAAATTTCTAAAGAATACGGATTAAAAGTAGCCGAAAGAATTAAAAAATGGATGGGAAAAGACAATTATAAACAAACACGAACGTATCCTAAATATTCGGTTCACGCATCAGACAAAACGCGTTGGCAACCAACTCCGCCAGCTTACATGGACGCAGTTGAGCCGCATTGGAGTGAGATTCGAACTTTAGTTATTGACTCTTCATCTCAATTTAAACCAGCTCCAGCTTTAAAATATTCAATTGATAAAAGTTCACCATTTTTCAAACAAGTGCAAGAAGTTTATGACATTAGCCAAATGATGATTAAAAAAGGCGATACTTCAGAAGAAATGAAAATGGCTCAATTTTGGGATTGCAACCCGTATGTTACTGTAAATCAAGGACACATGATGTTTGCGAAAAAGAAAATTACACCAGGCGGACATTGGATGGGAATTACAAAAATAGCTTGCAATGAATCTAAAGCTGATTTTGACAAGACAGTTTATGCTTTTACTGCAACTTCCATCGGGCTTTTTGACTCTTTTATAAGTTGTTGGGACGAAAAATACCGCAGTAATGTGGTTCGTCCAGAAACCATGATAAATCAAAACATTGATGAAGATTGGAAGCCGCTGTTGCAAACACCACCATTTCCTGAATATACAAGCGGACATTCAGTAGCATCAACTTGTTCGTCAATTGTTTTAACTTCAGTATTTGGAGAAAATTTCAGTTATTTAGACGATACCGAATTACCTTACGGATTACCAGCAAGAAGTTTTAAATCATTTAAAGCCGCTGCAAAAGAAGCCTCAATGAGTCGCTTTTATGGTGGAATACACTATAAATCAGCAATTGAAAATGGAATAATTCAAGGTGGAAATGTGGGAGAATATATTGTTAAAAAAATTAAATTTTTGAAATAAAAATGTCAAAGAAAAAAATCATATTTGGAGTTCTTTTAGTTTTAATTCTATTTTTGGGATGGTATTTATTTATTAAAAAAAGTGATTATGTAATAACTTTTAAAGCAAAAACAGCTACTACAACTCTTTTTCAAGGAATTCAAGATTGGTCAAAGCAACAACAAAAAATGTACGGTGAAAAAGCTACAGTTTTAGAAAAGAAAAACTTTGATTTCATTGTTCAAAAATTGAGTAAAGAAAAAGAATCTTTTATTTATACTTGGCAATTAACTTCTGTAAATGACTCAACAACTTCGGTTAGTGTCGGAATTAAAGATGAAAATAATAGTTTTTATAACCGATTAACAGCGCCTTTTTCAAACACAAAATTTAAACAAGAACAAATTAAAAAAATTAAAGATTTTAAAACTAGTTTAGAAAGTCATTTGGCTAATTTTAAAGTTAAAATAAATGGAGAAGGAACTTCCGAAGAGACATTTGTTGCTTACATTAATTTAAAAAGTGTTCTTGAAGAAAAAGCCCAAACGATGATTATGAAAGATGCTTTACTAACCACATACTTGGTTGGAAATCAAATTAAAATCACCGGAAAACCTTATCTTGAAGTTGTAAAATGGGATTTAGATTCTGAAAAAATTGAGTTTAACTATTGTTTTCCAATTGATAAAAACACTAAATATATTCCTGATACAAACGTCAAATTCAAAGCAATTCCTGTAATAAAAGGAATAAAAGCAACTTATTATGGAAATATGCGAACGTCCGACAGAGCTTGGTTTGCTTTGCAAGACTATGCTAAAAACCACAATTTAAAAATTGAAAATAAGCCTTTAGAACATTTTTTCGCAAATCCGTATAATGGCGGAAACGAATTGGAATGGGAAACTCAAGTAATCATGCCATTTGAAAAGAAATAGTACAAATACGAAAACGATTTCGTCGCTACAGAATACTATTTTCAAAGTATTTTAATCTAATTAAGAATTAAGAACTTTATATTTGAATATCTGAAAACGAACAACTTTAGTTAGTTGAAATGATTTTTCATATATTTTGTTTAAAATTAATAGTTTCCTTGTCTTTATTGATTTGGAAACTATTTTTAATTATTAAGGTACTTACTTATGGGCTATAAAATAAAATTAAGTTTTTGGCAAATTCTAAACATGAATGTCGGTTTTTTTGGTATTCAATACAGTTTCGGTTTGCAACAAAGTGCCGTAAATCCTATATATGATTTTTTAGGAGCTCATCCTGATCAAATTGCCATTTTAAATCTTGGTGGACCATTAGCTGGATTGTTAATTCAACCAATCATTGGTGCGATGAGTGACAAAACTTGGCATCCAAGATTTGGAAGAAGAAAGCCTTATTTTCTTGTTGGTGCAATAATGTGTAGTTTAGCCTTACTTTTTTTTCCATTTAGTAGTTCTTTGTGGATGGCAGCTGGTTTACTTTGGATTTTAGATGTTGGAAATAATACAGCAATGGAACCATATAGAGCGTTTGTAGCTGATACTTTGAATGAAGAACAGCTTCCAACTGGTTTTCAAATGCAAAGTTTCTTTACTGGTTTTGGTCAATTTTTATCATATATCTCGTTATTTATTTTTCCATTAATTTTTATTGGACAAACCGGGTCGTTACCAAATTGGATTTACGCCTCCTTTTTTCTAGGAGCAATTTTGTCAATAAGCTCGATTTGGTGGAGTATGAAAACTACTAAAGAAATTCCTCCAACTGAGATTGAATTACAGATGTTAAAACAAAATAAAATTGGTATTTTCACTCCATTTATTGAAATTTATCAAGCTATTTTAGTAATGCCAAAAGTAATGTGGCAGTTGTTTTTAATATATCTTTTTCAATGGTATGCTTTAATGTGTTATTGGCAAAATAACTCAAAGAGTATTGCATTATCAGTTTGGAATGCAACTCCAACTAATAAAAGTTTGTATGCAGAAGCAGTTTCATGGAATGGTTTAATAGGAGCATTTGGATTTGTAATTACATTCTCAGTAGCTTTTTATTTAGCAACATTATCTAAAAAAATTGGAGCGAAACAAGTTCATTTTATTTGTTTACTGTTAACAGCAATTTCATTTTTTATATTCCCATTGATGTCCAATAAGTTTTATCTTTTTATTCCAATCATTGGATACGGAATCGGTTGGGCAAGCATGATGGGAATTCCATATCTAATGGTAGTTTCCGAGATTCCAAAAGAGCGATACGGTGTTTATATGGGAATTATCAATATGATGATTGTGATTCCAATGATTATTCAAAATATTTCATTTGGATATATCTTAAAACATTTTTTACATAACGATTCCAGACTTGCAATAACTTTTGCAGGAGTTTTATTAGTCATAAGTGCTTTGTGTACTTTATTTATCAAAACCAAAAAAAAATCCGATTTATCAGTTGTTTCCGAAATGTAACAACAACAAATTAAGACTTAATTATAACATTCAAACATTAAAATTTTTAATTTAATTTGAAAAATATAGATATCATTTGCATCGGCGAAGTGCTTATTGACTTTATAGGTCACGAAGTAAACACGTCAATAAATAGAACCAAAGATTATCATAGATTTTTGGGTGGTTCACCAACAAATGTTGCGGTTAATGCTTCCAGGTTGGGTATGAAATCATTACTTGTAGCTTCGTGTGGACAAGATGGTTTGGGTGAATATATTGTTAGAAAATTGAAAGATAATAATGTAAATACTACTCAAATTTCTAAACTTGATTCTGCACCAACTTCGGTTATTTTTGTTTCAAAATCTACTGAAACACCCGATTTTATTCCGTATCGTGAAGCCGATTGTCAAATTACAGAAAATCAATTGCCTGACGAAATTATTGCTGATGCCAAAATTTATCACACAACTTGCTTTGCTTTAAGTAAAAATCCAGCCAGACAAACCATTTTAAATCGTGCCGAAAAAGCATCCGAATTAGGATTGCAATTGAGCATTGATATTAATTTTTCAGAAAGAATTTGGCCCAATCGTGAAGAAGCAAAACAAGTTTTATCAGAATATTTAGCTTTAAATCCATTAGTAAAACTGAGCGAAGATGATTGTTATCGCCTTTTTGCAGAAGTAAAAACAGAAGATTTTATTTTTGATTATTTTCATAATTTGGGAGCTTCAAGAATTTGTTTAACCAAAGGAAAAAATGGTGTAGTACTTTCCGATATAGAACAAGGTTTGTTTTTTCAAGAAGCTATGCCAATTGAAGAAATAAAAGATGCTACAGGCGCAGGCGATGCTTTTTGGACCGGATTTTTATACGCTCAATTAAATCAAAAAGACCTTGAAGAAAGTATTTCGATTGCACAACGATTAGCATCAATAAAACTCCAAAACGTTGGAAGATTGCCAGACAACATCAATATTTTATCTCAACTTTTATAAATTAGTATGCATCAAAACAATTCAACAATCATCAATGGTGTGATGCTAAACGCTTATCCAGATAGCATTGGAACTAAGTTAAGCGATACAATAAATATGCTAAAATTGCCAGAATTTGCAAATGCTTTTTCTTTATTTTATGTATTGCCAACTTTTTTTAATAGCGATTTAGACAGAGGTTTTTCGATTATTGATTACAATATAAATTCTGATTTGGTTGATACAAACGACTTAAATGATTTAGAGAAACTGAATATTAAACTAAAATTTGATATTGTTTTAAACCATCTTTCAGTAGCATCGCCTCAATTTAAAGATATTCTCAAAAACGGTAATCAATCTAAGTTTAAAGATTTTTTCATCAATTGGAATGAGTTTTGGCAAGGAAATGGTACAAAAAATGAAGACGGAATCATAATTCCAAATGCTGAATTTCTCGATAAATTGTTTATGAGAAAATCGGGTTTACCAATATTAAAAGTGCTTTTTCCAGATGGAACCGAACAACCTTATTGGAATACTTTTTACCAACAAATTACGTATTCAAAAATCGCCATATCAGATTTACAAAACATAAAAGAAGCATCAGAAAGTCAACTACAATCTATTTGCAAAAAAGTAAACAATGCAATAGAAAATAATCAAGATTTTAATACAATCGATTTTGAAGATTGTACATCTTTCAAATCAGAAATCTTACAAATTGTAGAGCAAAAACGTTCCTACCTCGGACAAATGGATGTAAATGCAAAATCGCCATTAGTATGGGAATTTTATGAAGAAACGTTAAAAAAACTAAACAATTATGGATGCAATATTCTTCGTTTAGATGCTTTTGCGTACTTACACAAGCAAGTTGGCGAATCCAATTTTTTTAATAAACCAGGAACTTGGGATTATTTAGAGCGAATTAAACAAATTGCACAAGATAATAATTTGTTGCTATTACCCGAAATTCACGCCGAATACGGACTTCATTTACACGATGATGTAGCCAATAAAGGGTATTATATTTATGATTTTTTCTTGCCAGGTTTAACCATTCACACTATTGAAAATAAATCGAGTAAAGCGTTGCTAACTTGGGCAAAAGAAATTATTGCCAAAGGTTATAAAACCGTAAATATGCTAGGTTGTCACGACGGAATTCCGGTTTTAGACTTAAAAGGAAAAGAAGTTAACGGACATTATAACAAAGGTTTACTGGAAGATGAAGAAATTGATGCAATAATGAACACCATTATGAATCGTGGTGGTCGTGTGAAAAATTTGTATGATGCAGCAGGAAAAAAAGTGTCGTATTATCAAATAAATGCAACCTTTTTTAGTGCATTAGACGAAGACGAACAAGCGTTACTTTTGGCAAGAGCGATACAATTATTTATGCCAGGAATTCCTCAAATTTGGTATTTGGATATTTTTGCAGGAAAAAACAATTATGAAGCTGCCGATAATGGCGGAAGTGCCGGTCATAAAGAAATAAATCGAACAACTTTAACATCAGAAGACATTGAAAACGGTTTAAAAAAAGAAGTTGTGCAAAAACAATTGGAACTTATTCGATTACGAAATACATCAAAAGCATTTTCAGGAATTGTTACTATAAATGATGCTCAAACAGATGCAATTGATATAAAATGGGAAAATAACGGAGAAATAGCACACTTACAAGCCAACCTGAATACTCGTAGTTTTACAATTCATCACATTAAAGATGAAGTTGTTACAAATGTGAATTTTAATAATTAATTGTTTACAAATAAGTACTATAAAATGAAAAACTCTACCATAAAACTAGCAATGTATCTTAACTATTTTGTATTTGCAATATTGCTAAATAGTGTTGGAACTATCATTTTACAAGTTCAGCGAAATTTTGATATTACAAAATCTAATGCTTCTGTTTTAGAGGGTTTTAAAGATTTGCCAATTGCCATAACTTCTTTTATTCTAGCTTCTTTTTTACCTAAAATCGGGTTAAAAAAATCAATGTTAATTGGTTTGGCTTTTGTTACCATAATGTGTGCCATTATGCCTTCGTCAAACGACTTTTGGTATTTCAAATTACTATTTCTAACCATTGGAGTTTCATTTGCATTGATAAAAGTTTCTGTTTTTGCAACCATCGGAATCATAACCAAATCTCAAAAAGAACACGGAAGTTTTATGAGTTTTCTAGAAGCGATTTTTATGGCTGGTGTGTTATTAGGAAATATTTTTATTAGCCAATTTATTGATGACGCCAACCCAAAATCGCGCGAATGGTTAACCATCTATTGGTATCTTTCAGGAATATCTTTATTGGCGTTTTTGCTTTTATTTTTCACAAAACTAGACGAAAGTGAAGCCAAGATAGAAGCAAGATCATTTGTAAGCGATTTTAAAGAAATGATATTGTTAATCATCAAACCATTAACCATAGTTTTCATTTTATCCATCTTTTTTTATGTAATGTTGGAGCAAAGTTTTTCAACTTGGTTTCCAACATTTTATCAAGAAATTTTAAAAGCACCATCGAGTATGGCAATTCAAGCTGGTGCAATTTTAGCTGGCGCAACATTTATAGGCAGATTAGTATCAGGTTTTGTTTTATTAAGAGTAAAATGGATTCATTTTCTTTCATTTTGTCTAATTATTGTTGGCGCAATTGTGCTAATTGTGTTACCAATGGCTGGAGTCACAAAAGCATCATCTGAAACTATGACTTGGTTAAACGCACCATTAGTAGTGTATTTAATGCCAATTATGGGATTGTTTTTAGCGCCAATTTACCCAACTATAAATTCTACTATTTTATCGGCATTGCCAAAACACCAACACAGTTCAATGTCGGGTTTAATTGTTGTTTTTTCAGCACTTGGCGGCACAACAGGTTCTATAATTACAGGTCACGTTTTTCAAGCATTTGATGGTAAAACTGCTTTTTACTTTTCACTAATTCCGATTACATTAATATTTGTTTCGATTTGGATATTATATAAAATGAATAAAAAAAATGTCGAAATTACAGCTTAATATTTCCGAAGTTTTATCCAATCTTCTAATTCGAGAAGACACTGATAAAGACAAACGAATTACCATTGAAGACAAAGGGCCAAAACGATTTTTGTTATATTCCAATGGCGAAGAAATTGTTGTTGAAGGTACTTATTTGCTGTCTAATTTACTTCAGGAGTTAATTTTGGCGCAAGAAAACGGAAACGATTTTATAGAAAAAGACAACATTTTCGAGCAACCAGCCAATCGAATTTCAAGAATGATACGTGATTATTTTTGGGATGGATTAACACGCACAATGGACGAAAATGGATTAGAAAACATCTTAACAGATTCAAAATCCAAAACGGAAAAATCGATTATTTATGTTCCTTTTACAGATGATTTTGCAATGCAGTATTATCAAAAGTTGGCTTCTAAATTTAATTTGAAAGTAGTGCAACTTCCCAAAGAAATTTCGCCACAATATGTAAGTAGTATAAATGATGAAGGCGGAATTTTAGCATTAGCATTAAAACAAGAAAACGGAATAATTTCAGGTGTGCCATTTGCAGTTCCAGGTGGAAGATTTAATGAAATGTACGGTTGGGATTCTTATTTTGAAAATATCGGATTATTACTGGATGATAAACTTGATTTAGCCAAAAGTATGGTCGAAAATTTTGCCTATCAAATTACACATTATGGCAAAATTCTAAACGCCAATCGGTCGTATTATTTAACTCGAACGCAACCACCATTTTACACAAGTATGATTCGTGAGGTTTTCGAAAAAATGCCAAAAAAAGATTTGAATTGGCTTAAAAATCATCTTCAAATTGCCCTAAAAGAATATCAAACCGTTTGGATGGAACAAGGAAAACGCCTAACCGAAAACGGATTGAATCGTTATTTTGCACAAGGAATTGGTTTGCCACCAGAAACCGAAGCTGGTCATTATGACGATATTATAAAATCCTTTGCAGATGCAGAAAATTTGTCAATTCCAGAATATGAAAAATTGTATTACCAACGCAAAATCCAAAATCAAGAATTAGATGATTATTTTGTTCACGACAGAAGCGTTCGCGAAAGCGGTCACGACACCAGTTATCGAATTGAAGCAACTTGCGCTTCACTGAATGTAGTTGAATTAAACGCAATGTTGTACAAATATGAAACTGATTTTGCTGAATTAATTGAACACTATTTCAATGATGATTTTGAATTTAATGACCAAAATTACACTAAGAAGTATTGGTTAGAAAAAGCAAATTCTCGAAAAATTTTAATGAACCAATTGCTTTGGAATGAAAATAAATCTTGTTTTTTCGATTATAATATAGAAACTAAATCACAAAATATATTTTTATCGGCAACCTGTTTTTTTCCACTTTGGGCAAAAATAGCTACACAAGAACAAGCCGATAAAATGATTCAAAAAGCACTTCCAAAATTAATTTGCCTTGGCGGAATTGCTGGCTGTTCGAAAGAAGCATTATCCAATATTGATGCAACTCAAATGCAACGCCAATGGGATTTTCCAAATGGTTGGCCGCCACATCAAATTATAATTTGGCAAGGATTAAATAATTATGGTTACCACGATTTGGCTCAAGAATTAATCTACAGATGGCTTTGGATGATTACTAAGAATGCCTGCGAATACAACGGAACAGTTCCCGAAAAATACGACGTGGTTTCGGCTTCACACAAAGTTTTTGCTGAATATGGCAATCAAGGAACTGATTTTGAATACATCACTCGCGAAGGTTTTGGCTGGATGAACGCGTCTTTTCAATACGGTTTTCAATTGTTGAATGCTGATTTTAAAGCGAAATTGAATCAATTGATTTCTCCAAATGACTTATTTCTTAAGTAACTAAATTTTTAAAAAATCTTTTAATTTTTTTCAAAAGAAAACCTATAAATATTTCCTTTTTCGCTTGATACTATTACCTTTGTGAGTTCGAAGTAAATAATCTAGAAATGAATAAATCAAGCAAACGTAGAGAAGCACTTTTATACCATGCCAAACCTACACCTGGAAAAATTCAGGTTGTTCCTACCAAAAAATACGCTACACAAAGAGATTTATCATTAGCCTATTCGCCAGGTGTTGCCGAGCCTTGTTTGGAAATCGCAAAAGATGTAAATAACGTTTATAAATATACTTCCAAAGGAAATCTTGTTGCTGTAATCACCAATGGAACAGCGGTTTTAGGACTAGGTGACATCGGTCCAGAAGCATCTAAACCTGTTATGGAAGGCAAGGCATTATTGTTTAAAATTTTCGCTGATATTGATGTGTTCGATATTGAAGTCGGTACAAAAGATATTGAAGAATTCATCGCTACGGTAAAAAATATTGCTCCAACTTTTGGAGGAATTAACCTTGAAGACATCAAAGCACCAGAATCGTTTGAAATTGAAAGACGTTTGGTAGAAGAATTGAACATTCCAGTAATGCACGACGATCAACACGGAACTGCAATTATCTCATCGGCAGCTTTGTTGAATGCTTTGGAACTTGCAGATAAAAAAATTGAAGATGTTAAATTAGTAGTTTCAGGTGCAGGTTCTGCAGCTTTGGCTTGTGCTAATTTGTATGTTTTACTCGGAATAAAGCCCGAAAATATTATAATGTTCGACAAAGATGGTATTTTATCAAACGATAGAACTGATTTATCTGAACTTCAAAAAAAATATTCTTTTGGCGAAAAAGGAACAACATTAGCCGAAGCTTTAATTAATGCCGATGTTTTTCTCGGACTTTCAGCAGGAAATATTCTGACATCAGAAATGTTGCTCGGAATGGCAGACAATCCTATAGTTTTTGCAATGGCCAATCCAACGCCTGAGATAGATTATAATGTTGCCATCAATACTCGAAAAGATATTATCATGGCAACCGGTCGTTCCGATCATCCTAATCAAGTGAATAATGTTTTGGGATTTCCATACATTTTTCGTGGAGCATTAGATGTTCGTGCTACTAAAATTAACGAAGCTATGAAAATGGCTGCCGTTCGTGCTTTGGCTACTTTGGCTAAAGAATCGGTGCCTGAGCAAGTGAATATTGCTTATGGTGAAACGCGATTGAATTTTGGTAGAGATTACATTATTCCAAAACCATTCGACCCAAGATTAATTACAACTGTTGCGCCAGCAGTAGCAAGAGCAGCAATGGAAAGTGGTGTAGCATTACATCCAATTACTGATTGGAAAAAATATGAAGAAGAATTATTAGAACGAATGGGTTCGGATAATAAAATGGTGCGTTTGCTTACCAATCGTGCTAAAACCGATCCGAAGCGAATAGTTTTTGCAGAAGCTGATCAATTGGACGTATTGAAAGCAGCACAAATTGTGTATGAAGAAGGCATCGGTCATCCAATATTATTAGGGAGAAAAGAAGATATTTTGGAATTAAAAGAGGAAATCGGATTCGATGCTGATGTGCCTATTTTTGATCCAAAAACCAAAGAAGAAGATAAACGCCGATTAGAATACGCCGATATTTTTTGGAAAGACAGACAACGCCGCGGAATCTCATTATTAGATGCACAAAAATGGATGCGTGAACGCAATTATTTTGCTGCAATGATGGTCAATCAAGGTGATGCTGATGCAATGGTTTCGGGTTATTCTCGTAGTTATCCAATGGTAGTAAAACCGTTAATGCAATTGATTGGCAAAGCACCAGGAATTTCATTAATTGCGACAACCAACATGATGATGACCAATCGCGGACCAATGTTTTTGTCAGATACGGCTATCAATCCGAATCCGTCGGCTGATGATTTAGCTAAAATTGCTTTAATGACTGAAAAAACAGTTAGAATGTTCGGAATGGAACCTGTAATTGCAATGGTTTCTTTTTCAAATTTTGGTTCTTCAACGCATGAAAGTGCCAATAAAGTTCGTGAAGCGGTTTCTTATTTACACAAATATTATCCAGATTTAATTGTTGATGGCGAAATTCAAACGGATTTTGCTTTGAATCCAGAAATGCTTCAAAAGAAATTTCCGTTTTCTAAATTGGCAGGAAAGAAAGTGAATACTCTTATTTTTCCAAATTTAGAATCGGCAAATATTACTTACAAATTATTAAAAGAATTATACAAAGTAGATTCTGTTGGGCCAATAATGTTAGGAATGGACAAACCAGTACATATTTTTCAACTGGGTGCCAGCGTAGAAGAAATGGTAAATATGGCAGCGGTTGCCGTTGTGGATGCACAAGAAAAAGCGAAACGAATTAAGAATTTTGACGTAAATAAATAACAGATAAAAGACACTAACTAGGCTAATTAAAGTTTTTTGTTATATTTGGATTGATTTATAATATATTATGATAGCACACATTCAAGGTAAATTAGTTGAAAAAACACCAACCGAAGTTGTAATAGACTGTAATGGTGTTGGTTATCATATTAACATTTCGTTGCATACGTATTCGTTACTTCCTAAAACAGATTTTATTAAATTGTTCACTTTTTTAATGATTAAAGAAGATGCACATTCTTTGTATGGATTTGTAGAAAAATCAGAAAGAGAAATATTTAAAATGCTACTCTCTGTTTCAGGAATTGGTGCTAGTATTGCACGAACAATGCTTTCATCGTTAGAACCAAAACAAATTATTCAAGCATTGGCAAGTGGTGATGTAGGAACTATTCA
The DNA here is from genome assembly GCF_028867965.1 of Flavobacterium sp. SUN046. GTDB lineage: Bacteria > Bacteroidota > Bacteroidia > Flavobacteriales > Flavobacteriaceae > Flavobacterium. Next base: position 195,282 of record NZ_JAPQNT010000001.1, on the reverse strand, counting down.
ATCTATAAAAGGCATTGGAAGTAAAACCGCCCAAAGAGCTATATTAGATTTAAAGGATAAAGTGTTAAAAATTTACGATTTAGACGAAGTTTCACTATCTCAAAGCAATACAAATCGAGATGAAGCGTTATCTGCTTTGGAGGTTTTAGGTTTTGTTAGAAAAGCTTCCGAAAAAGTAGTAGATAAAATTATCAGTAATGATCCAGATGCTACGGTTGAAAGCATTATTAAACAAGCATTAAAAAATTTATAATTTTTGAAAACACATTACCATAAATATTCATCGATTTTCCTTAAAACTGTTTTTGTTTTAATCGTTTTTCTGTCGAGTCAAGCTTCATTTGCTCAAGTTGATGATGATGTAAATGATACAATAAAAGGATATAATACTGGGAGTATCGCTATACCAAATCCTACAAGTGTTGTACAAGCCTATACTTATGATCCTGCTACCGATCGTTATGTTTTAACCAAAACTTTTGAGGGTTTTAATATCAATTATCCAATAATTCTTACGCCAAAAGAATACGAACAATTGGTACTAAAAGAATCAATGCACGATTATTTCAAGAAAAAATCAGATGCCATTGACGGTAAAAAAGCAGGAACAGAAGAAGCCAAAAAAGATTTATTACCAAGGTTTTATGTGAATTCAAACTTTTTTGAAACTATTTTTGGTGGAAATACGATTGATGTAAAACCAACAGGTTCGGCTGAAATTGATTTAGGATTCAGGCATACAAAACAAGATAATCCATCATTTTCTCCTAGAAATAGATCAACCACAACTTTCGATTTCAATCAAAGAATAAGCATGAGTTTGATGGGAAAGGTAGGCAAACGATTAAGCGTAAATGCCAATTATGATACACAATCAACTTTTGCTTTTCAGAATTTAATCAAATTAGAATTTGACCCAAGTGCTTCAGGCGGAGAAGATTCTATATTAAAAAAATTAGAAGTAGGTAATGTGAGTATGCCTCTTAACAGCTCATTAATTAGAGGTGCTCAAAGTTTGTTTGGTGTAAAAGCACAGTTTCAATTTGGTAGAACAACAGTTTCGGCTGTTTTTGCCGAACAAAAATCGCAAACTAAAACTATAACCTCGCAAGGTGGTGGAACCATTCAGAATTTTGAAGTGTTTGCACAAGAATATGATGCCGACAGACACTTTTTCTTATCACAATATTTCAAAAATAAATACGATAATGCACTTAGAAATTATCCTTTAATTGATAGTCGTGTGCAAATTACACGTGTTGAGGTTTGGATAACTAATAAACAAAATAGAGTTAGTACAACCAGCAATAACTTAAGAAATATAATTGCATTACAAGATTTAGGTGAAGCGAAATTAAATTTTGGTGGTACTTCAACACCAATTCCTGATGATCAAGTTGTAGCAATTGCAACTGCTGATGTCCCACCTTTTTTTACACAACCATTAGTGTATGATTTACCATCAGATAATAAAAATAATAAATATAACCCAAGTTTGATTCAAGCTGGTGGTGGTTATTTGAATACGAATATTAGAGAAATAGTTACTGCCAATGCTGGTTTTAATAATTCAGTTCCTGTAAGTGAAGGAACCGATTATGCAAAACTAGAAAATGCTAGAAAATTATTGCCTAACGAATTCACATTCAATACCCAATTAGGATACATTTCGTTACAACAACGATTAGCAAATGATGAAGTTCTTGCGGTTGCTTACCAATATACTATTGGAGATCAAGTGTATCAAGTTGGAGAATTTGGTACCGATGGAGTAGATGCGACACAAGTTGATCCTAACGGAATTCCATCTTCGCAAGCGTTGATTTTGAAAATGCTTAAAAGTAGTTTGACCAATGTTCAAAAGCCAATGTGGGGCTTGATGATGAAAAACATTTATCAAATTCAAGGTGGTTATCAACTACAAAAAGAAGATTTTAAATTCAATATTCTTTACACTGATCCATCTCCGTTAAATTATATAACAGCAGCCAATTCGACTTCACCACTTCCTGCTAGTATTGAGCAAACGCCTTTGTTAAAAGTATTTGCCTTAGACCAATTGAATTACAATAACGATCCACAAGCTGGTGGTGATGGTTTCTTCGATTTTATTCCCGGACTTACAGTTGATCAACAAAATGGTAGAATTATATTTACCACCGTTGAGCCATTTGGTAGGTATTTATTTGAAAAATTAAGAACCAGTCCAACTGAAGATTATCGTGAAGATTATACTTCTAGTCAAACAGCAACTTCAAATACATTTAACCCAAATCAAGCAAAATATGTTTTCCGTGAATTGTATCGTGTAACACAGGCTAAAGCATTACAAGACGCAAGTAAAAATAAATTTCAACTAAAAGGTAAATTCAAGTCGTCTGGTGGCGACGGAATTCCAATTGGAGCTTTCAACGTGCCTAAAGGTTCGGTTGTTGTTACTGCTGGCGGACGAAAATTAGTTGAAGGTGTAGATTATACAGTGAATTATCAAGCTGGTAGAGTTCAAATTCTTGATCCAGCCTTAACAGCATCTAACACTCCAATTGAAGTTTCGGTTGAAAATAATTCTACTTTTGGTAGACAAACCAAACGTTTTTATGGAATTGACGTACAACATAAGTTCTCAGATAAATTTATTATGGGCGCAACTTTGTTAAAAATGTCTGAAAGACCATTCACGCAAAAAACCAATTACGGTCAAGAATCAGTAAACAATACAATTTATGGATTGAACGGAAGCTATTCAACAGAAGTTCCATTTTTAACAAGATTGGTAAATAAATTGCCAAATATGGATACTGACGTAGTTTCTAATTTCTCAATTAGAGGTGAAGTTGCTTATCTAAAACCAGGAACTCCCAAAGCAGATAAATTTGATGGTGAATCTACTGTTTATGTTGAAGATTTTGAAGGTTCGCAAACTAATATCGATTTAAAATCTCCTTATTCTTGGTTTTTATCTTCAACTCCAATCAGACCAACAACAGGAGTTGCACCCGATTATAATGACTTTGGAGGAAATTCAACAGCTTTAAATTATGGATTTAAAAGAGCAAAATTAGCTTGGTATAATATCGACCCAATTTTTTATACCCAACGACCAGCCGGAATTTCTGATGAAGATTTGTCTTTAAATTCAACAAGAAGAATATACAGTCAAGAACTTTATCCTGCAACAGTATTAGCTCAAGGACAATCTCAGGTTATCAATACTTTAGATTTGACTTACTTCCCTAAAGAACGTGGTCCTTTTAATTTTAATCCTGCTACAGCTGCCGATAATACGATTCCAAATCCAGAAGATAATTTTGGTGGAATATTTAGAGCGTTAAATTCTACAAATTTTGAACAATCTAATATTGAATACATTCAATTTTGGATGATGGATCCTTACACAGATACTAGAGTATCACCAAGTCCTATAAATCCTAATAATACAGGTACTATATACTTTAACTTAGGTGAGATTTCTGAAGATGTACTTCAAGATGGGCGAAAATTTTATGAGAACGGAGTAGGTAATAATCAAATATTAGCACCTGCAACTATTTGGGGTGATACACCAGCTTCACAATCATTAATTTATGCATTTGATTCAAACGAAGCCAATAGAAGTTCTCAAGACATTGGATATAATGGATTAAATAATGCTCAAGAAGCCGCAAAATTTCCTGGATTTGCTTCTTTTGCCGATCCAGCGCAAGATGATTACACTTATTTTCTTAACTCAACAGGTTCTGTTTTTAATCGCTATAAAAACTATAATGGAACCGAAGGAAACTCACCAATAACTGTTACCGATACTAATAGAGGTTCAACTACCGTTCCAGACGTTGAAGATATTAATCGTGACAACACGATGAATACAATTAACGCCTACTACGAATATAGTATTAAAATAAGCCCAGCAGATTTAAATTTTGTCGGACAAAATTACATTACTAATATTTTGCCTACTCAAGTAACACTTTCTAATGGTGAGACTACAACGGCTAGATGGATTCAATTTAAAATTCCAATCAACCAACCAAGAAATATAGTTGGTAATATTTCTGATTTTCGTTCCATAAGATTCATGAGAATGTTCATGACTAAATTTAAAGATCAAATGACGGTACGGTTTGGAGCATTAGATTTAGTTCGCGGCGATTGGAGAAAATATGATAACACTTTAGATCCTGCCGATACTGATACTACTGATGACAGTACCGATTATGATTCATTGGCTTTAAATGTACAAGAAAACGGAACAAGAGATCCAATTCATTATGTAGTTCCGCCAGGAGTTGAATTAGAACAATTGTACAACAACAATACATTAATCCCTCAAAATGAGCAATCATTAGTAGTACGAATTGGTAGTCTAACCGATAACGGCTTGGAACCTGGAGATTCTCGTGGTGTTTTCAAAAATATTAATGTTGACATGCGTCAGTACAAAAAATTAAAAATGTTTTTACATGCTGAATCTCTACCAGACCCTACGGGTTTAGATTCTGAATCAATTAAAGACGACGAAATGAGTGGTTTTATTCGTTTTGGTAATGACTTTACAGATAACTTTTATCAAGTAGAATTACCGCTTAAGAAAACGCAATTTGGTGATAATACTCGAGAAGGCGTTTGGCCTTTAGATAATAGAATGGATGTTTCTTTGGAACTTATCACTAGAATGAAAATTTTGGCTTTGAGTCACGTTTACACACCAGGAGAAATTTATTATCCAGATGACGATATTGCAATTCCAGGTGGTGATGGTGATGATCGATTGAGATTAGGAATTCGTGGAAATCCTAATTTTGGTTTGGTTCGAACATTAATGCTTGGAGTAAAAAATAATACCAATAGATTAAATACGCCACAACATCCACTAAATCCGAGACGTATAAAAGGAGAAACTTGGTTTAACGAACTTCGTTTAGCAGGAATGGATAATAAAGGCGGAATGGCTGCAGTTGCTGCTATGGATGCCAATCTTGCCGATTTTGCCAACGTATCGGCAACTGGTAGAATGAGTACACAAGGATTTGGTGCATTAGAGCAAGGGCCAAACGAAAGAAGTCGTGAAGATATATTGCAATACAATATTGTTACCAACATGAGTTTAGGTAAGCTTTTGCCTAAAAAATGGGGTGTAAATTTACCATTTAATTATGCTGTAGGAGAAGAATTTATAACTCCTAAATACGATCCGTTCAATCAAGATATTGAGTTGAAACAATTAATTGATGTTACAACTGATGAAACAGAAAAAAGAAATATCAAAAATAGAGCAATTGATTATACCAAAAGAAAAAGTATCAATTTTATTGGTGTTAAAAAAGAACGTGGCGAAAAACAAAAGCAACATTTTTATGACCCAGAAAATTTTACACTTTCGTACTCTTACAATCAAGTAGATAGACATACTTATGAACTTGAAAACTATGTAGATCAACATGTTAGCACTACTGCCGATTATACGTTTGCGTTTCAACCAAAACCGCTCGAGCCATTTAAGAAGGTAAAAACATTTAAGAAAAGTAGTTATTGGAAATTGTTAAGTGATTTTAATTTCAATTATTTGCCAACAAATGTTTCCTTTAGTTCAAATATTACAAGACAGTTTAACCGACAACAATTTAGATTAGTTGATGTTGAAGGAATTGGATTGGATGCTTTATACCAAAGAAATTTCTTGTTCAATTACCAATACGGTTTTAATTACAATCTAACCAAATCATTGAAATTGAATTTTAACGCAACCTCTAATAATATTGTTAGAAATTATTTGGACCAAAATAACGTTCCTGATAATTCATATACTTTATGGACCGATTATTGGAATATTGGTACGCCAAATCAGCACAACCAACAACTGACATTAAATTATGAATTGCCAATAAATAAAATTCCGTTTTTGAGTTTTGTAAAATCAACTTACACTTACACAGGAAATTATAGTTGGCAACGATCTTCATTAGCAATGTCCTCGGTGATTTCTAATGGAGTTGAATATAACTTAGGAAATAGTATCCAAAATGCTGGTTCGCACAAGTTGAATTCTACATTCAATATGGAAACATTTTATAAATATATTGGATTGTCAAAACAGAAAAAAACAACCTCTAAAACTGTACAAAACGGACCACCAAAACCAGGTGATAAAATCACAGCAGTAAAAGCAGCGCCTGCAAAAGATACTAATGTGTTTTTAAATGGTTTAATAGGAATTGTAACAAGTGTAAAAAATATTCAAATAAATTATACCGAAAATCAAGGAACTTCATTACCAGGTTTCTTGCCAGGAATTGGTTTCTTTGGTAGCACGAAACCGTCATTAGGATTTGCTTTTGGCGCACAAGACGATATTCGTTTTGAGGCAGCCAAGAATGGTTGGTTAACAACTTACCCAGATTACAATCAAAATTATACTCACGTAACTACGCGCACATTAGATTTTACAGCCAATATGGATTTATTTCCAGATTTTAAAATCGATTTAAGCGGAAATAGAACCTATGCCGATAATTTTTCTGAACAATATGATGTAAGCAACGGACAATACAATTCAAGATCACCTTACAACACCGGAAATTTCGCAATATCAACTGTGTTAATCAAAACTGCTTTTAAAAATAGTGATGAATTTGGTTCAGAAGCTTTTGACCAATTTAGAAACAATCGTGTTATAATCGCCAACAGATTAGCAACTAATTACAACGGTGGCGCGGCTTATACAGTAGATACTGAAGGGTATCCAGTAGGATTTGGTAAAACAAGTCAAGAAGTTTTATTGCCAGCATTTTTAGCTGCTTACACAGGTTCTGATGCTTCGAGTTCTTCTTTGGGAATCTTTAGAAATATTCCAATTCCAAACTGGAATATAAAATATAGCGGATTAATGCGTTATAAATTCTTTAAAGATAAATTCAAACGCTTCTCAATTCAACATGCTTATAAAGCTTCTTATACCGTTAACTCATTCCGTTCTAATTTAGATTACAACCAATATGCTGGTCAAATTAATCCGTTAAATGGAAATTACTACAGCCAAACAATTATTGGAAACGTAAACTTAGTTGAACAATTCAATCCGTTAATTAGAATTGATTTTGAAACTAAAAGTTCGTTTAAAATTTTAGCCGAAATGAAAAAAGACAGAGCACTTTCTTTAAGTTTTGATAATAATTTACTTACCGAAGTTAAAGGAATTGAATACATTATTGGAACGGGTTACCGATTTAAAGATGTAATATTTTCATCAAAATTAGCGGATAGTCCAACCGGAATTATAAAAAGTGATATCAATTTGAAAATAGATTTTTCTTATCGTAATAATAAAACTATTGTACGTTATTTAGATTACAATAACAACCAATTGGGTGGCGGACAAAACATTTGGTCGTTCAAGTTAAGTGCCGATTATTCGTTTAGCAAAAACTTAACTGCAATTTTCTATTATGATCATTCGTTCTCTAAAGCAGTGATTTCAACATCATTTCCTATGACAAATATTAGAGGCGGATTTACACTGCGCTATAACTTTGGAAATTAATTGAAAATGTGATCAAATCATTTTAAAAATTTAAGAATAAATAATACATTTGACCTGAATTTAAATAAACAAACAAATGAGTATACCAGCTAATTTAAAATACACTAAAGACCACGAATGGGTTTCTTTGGACGGTGATGTTGTAACAATCGGAATCACACATTTCGCACAAAGCGAACTCGGTGATATCGTTTATGTAGAAGTTGAAACATTAGATCAAACTTTAGATAAAGATGAGGTTTTTGGTACAGTTGAAGCAGTAAAAACAGTTTCAGATTTATTCTTACCAATGGCTGGAGAAATTATAGAATTTAATGAAGATTTAGAACGCAATCCCGAAACTGTAAATTCTGATCCTTACGGAAAAGGTTGGATGGTAAAAGTTAAAGTTTCAGACATTTCTCAATGGGATGATTTGTTAGATAACGAAGCCTACGCAAATTTAATTGGTGCTTAATAAAAAAACATATTTGCTGCTGGCTTTAAGTTGGACGATTATGATTATCATACTGAGTCTGATTTCTTTGGGAGATGTTGGTGAATCAATAGATGTTCCTAATAAAGATAAAATTGTTCATTTTACATTTTACTTTGTTTTTGTAATGTTATGGTCATTGTTTTTTAAAACTAAAAATAATTCCATTATAATACTGTTTATTATCTTGTTTTTGGCAATAGTATTTGGAATACTAATAGAAATTTGTCAAGGTTTTACTAAAGATCGAACGCCAGACCCAATAGACGCATTAGCCAACTCAATAGGAGCAATTTTCGGATTAATTTTTACACTACTTTTTTTAAAAAATACCAAAAGCCACTCTTAGAGTGGTTTTTTAAATTGTTAAATTATTAAAATAAAGTCTACATTTAAAGCACTTACAATAAGTTATATTGTAATTTTTTTATATTTGTAAACACAACCGCATTTAATTACTTTCAAATGAAAAAATTCTTATTATTATCAATTGTTTCTGCATTATTGTTTAGCTGTAGTAATGGTGATACTCCCAATATTGATGGCTCATCAGCCAATTTAAGTGTCAAAACATACAGTGTTTTTAATGTAACTTATACAACTGCAACCTATTTAGGCATGATTACAAGTTTTGGAACAAGTGATGTAACAGCAGCTGGGCTTTGTTATGGAACTGCTCCAAGTCCAACAATTTCTGGATTGCATACAACTGATGCTGTAACAGACGCAAGTTTTTCAAGTACAATAACTGCTTTAGCTCCAAATACAACCTATTATGTAAGAGCTTATGCAACCAATGCTGACGGAACAAAATATGGCGGACAAATTACCTTTACAACATTAGCATCTCAGTTTATTACTGGAACAGGTGTTGTTGATGCCGACGGAAATACCTACAATTCTATAAAAATTAATGGAGTTGAATGGATGAAGAAAAATTTGAATGTAAGCAAATATAAAAATGGTGACGTCATTCCAGAAGTAACAGATCCAGCAGTATGGACAAGTTTAACCACTGGAGCTTGGTGTTATTATGAAAATGATACTGCCAACGGACCAGTTTTTGGTAAATTATACAATTGGTACGCAGTAAATGATCCAAGAGGTTTAGCACCTGCTGGATGGCACATTCCAACCGATGCAGAATGGTCTTCACTAACAACTTTTTTAGGCGGTGAAGCAATAGCAGGACAAAAAATAAAAGAAGACGGAACTGTAAATTGGGCAGCTTCTGCAAGTGCTTACGGAACCAATCAAGCCGGATTTACAGCGCTTCCTAGTGGTGATGGCTATTTGAATTACACTTATGTAGCAACTCCAGCTCCAACTCCAGCTGATTTATTTAAAGATAAAGCTAAAGTTGCTTATTGGTGGAGTGCAACTGCTAACGGAAGTGTAGTGTGGAGCAGAAACGTAACTTTTGATTCTAATGGTGTTACAAGAAGTGGCGTAATTAAAACAAGTGGTTTAGCAGTACGTTGTGTAAAAGGATAATTATTTAAATTTAATACTATAAAAACTACAATCTTAAAAGTAAATAAGGTTGTAGTTTTTTTTTGGATTAATTGAATTAAAAGTCGCTAACAGTACAATATTTTCTATTTTTGGCGATTATAATGGAATGCGGTTTTTTTGTACCTTTATGCTTTCCAAAAAAGAAAAAAATGAATATCAAACAATATTTGGATTCTACCTACTTAAAAACTCCAGAGCAAGCTGGACTTACCGTAGCCGAAAATGCTAAAATAGTGCAAGGATTTATTCAAGAAGCAATAGATGAAGAATTTAAGTTAATCATGATTCGTCCAGACATGGTTTCATTGGCCCAAAAAATGATTTCTAATGCTAATTCTAAAGTGACTATCGGAACAGTAATTGGTTTTCATGAAGGAACATATTCATTAGATGAAAAACTAGAAGAAGCAAAAAAAGCTATCCATGATGGAGCAGATGATTTAGATTTTGTATGCAATTATGAAGCCTTCAAAAAAGGAGAAATTGATTTAGTGAAAAAAGAAATTTTAGAAGGAACTAAACTAGGTCTATCCAATCATAAAATTGTAAAATGGATTATTGAAGTCGCAGCTTTGAATGACAATCAAATAATAAAACTTTCTACATTAATTAAAAATGTAGTCATGTCAAACTTTAAAGAAGAATGTTATAATTCAGTATTTGTAAAATCATCAACAGGCTTTTACAAAACAGAAAACGGATTGCCAAATGGCGCTACAATTCCAGCAATAATAATGATGCTAGAAAACGCTTCGCCACTTTCAATTAAAGCGGCTGGCGGCGTTAGAACTCATGATGAAGCTGTCAAGATGATTGCACTTGGTGTAAAACGAATTGGAACTTCATCTGCCAAAGCTATTGCGAATGGCCAAAAAACTACAAGTGATTACTAATTTTATATAATTAAAATGTTAAAAAACACAACGCTTTTTCTATTTCTAATCAGTTTGACATTTGCATCAGCTCAAACCAATAGCGAGCAAATGCCGATTTTTCCTAAATGTGAAAATCTAAAAGGAAAACAATTAGAAAATTGCTTTAATACCGAAGTGCAAAATTTTGTTTACAATAATTTTCAAGTGCCAGAAAAATTGAAACAAAATAATTATAACGGAACCATTATTGTACTTTTTGAAGTTAATGATAAAGGCGCTTTTACCGCAAAATATGTTGATGCTAATGAAGAAGAATTAATAGCAGAAAGTAAACGAGTATTTAGTAGCATGCCAAAAGTTACTCCGCCAACTTATAACGGAAAACCAACTTATGCTAAGTTTACAATCAAAATTGCAATTCCTTTAAAAAGTCCAGAAGATATTGCTAAAGAAAAAGAAGCTATTTCGGCGCCTGAAAGTACTTTATATTCATTAAAAGAAAAAAATAAAGAACTTACAGAATTTGATAGTATTGCTTACCAAAAATTTAAAAATCCGCAGTTTGAAAGTCATTTAAATATTCCGTTTTCTCATAGTTATTATGCACAATTTGATGCCGCTATGAATCGGGTTGGAAGCAATAATCACACAGCATCAAAACCTTATACGTATGCCGAAGTTTCTAAATATTACAATCTAGAAGAAGAAAACCAAAAGTTAATGAAAAATAAAACTTCTTGGTGGGCTAAAAAACTTTGGAATGAAAATACTGTTGCCATTCAAGGCGATGGTTATTGGTTTACTATGAATCCGATTTTTGATTTACAAATGGGTAAAAGTGATCCAAGTAAAAGCAAATCTACGTTTGTAAATACACGCGGAATTCAGGTGCGTGGCGGATTAGGAAATCAATTTAATTTTACCACAACAATCTACGAAAGCCAAGGACGATTTGCCGATTATTTCAATAATTATGCCATGTCAATAAAACCATCAGGCGGAAATCCGGCTATTATTCCTGGAATTGGAGTTGCTAAAGAGTTTAAAACTGATGCTTATGATTTTCCTATGGCAGAAGCCAATTTGACTTTTGCTCCAAGCAAATTTTTTGACATTCAATTGGGTTACGGAAGAAATTTTTTAGGTGATGGTTACCGTTCGTTAATATTGACTGATGGCGTTAGTCCGTATCCGTATTTAAAAATCAACACTACTTTCTGGAAAATTAAATACACCAATACCTACATGTGGATGAAAGATGTGCGTGATGCTGTAACGGTTGATGGAACTTATGCAACTAAATATGTAGCCAATCATTATTTGAGTTGGAATGTAACTAAGCGTTTTAATTTAGGATTATTCGAATCGGTAGTTTGGGCTAACCAAAATAACCGTGGATTTGATATGAGTTTTGTGAATCCAATTATATTTTATCGTGCAGTCGAGATTTCGGCATCGTCCAAAAGTGGAAATGCTCTTTTAGGATTGACCGGAAAATACAAATGGAACAACCAATTTAATTTTTACGGACAGTTTTTGATAGATGAATTTTCATTCGGAGAAGTAAAAGCAGGAAATAAAAGTTGGAAAAACAAGTTTGCATACCAAATTGGAGCTAAATATTTCAATGCTTTTAACGTAGATAATTTATTGTTGCAAGTGGAGTTCAATCACATTCGTCCGTATGTGTATTCGCACAGTGACGCGTTGACAAATTACGGCAGCAGTAATCAAAGTTTAGGGCATCAATGGGGCGGAAATGCCAAAGAATTAGTTGCCATTGCACGTTACCACAAAGGACGATATTATGGTGATGCCAAAATGACTTTTGGAGTTCGTGGTTTGGATTTTAATACTACAACAGACACGTATAATTATGGAGGAAACATCTATTTGAGTTATAACGATAATAGACCATACAACAATAATGTTACTATTGGTCAAGGAAATAAAACTACAATTTTCATAACCGATTTACATGCAGGATATTTAGTTAATCCAGCAACCAATTTAAAGGTTTTTGGAAGTTTGATTTACAGAAATTTCAAGCCAACAGTTGAAACTGATGTTGTAAAGAAAGAAAGTACAACTTGGTTTTCTATCGGATTACGATGCGATATTTTTAATTGGTATTTAGATTATTAGTAGTCAATTTTCTCCTGCAAGGTTTTTTTGATTTTGTAGGTGTTTTTTATATAATATTCCTCAAAATAAAAAAGTAAATGATAATCAGAGAAATTGCCGTTTACTCAAGAGTAAATGATAATCATATAGAAAGTTACGAGATTGATTTATCAGTTGATGAACTCATTACTATTTTAAATGTAGATATTGATAAAGACCCAAATGTTTATATGATTTATGAAATAAATGAAACGCAATATTCACTGTTTCTGAACTTAATTCCTAGCCTTAAAGTCTTTGATTTAGAAAATGTTGAATTGTTTTATGAATGTTTTCAATCTAAATAAATTACAAATTTTTAAAAATGAAAAAAATCTCTATTGTAATAATACTTTTATTAATTGTATCATGTAACGACTGGGATAATAGATTAGTGTTGTTAAATTATTCTAATAAAAAAATTAATTTTTATTATGAATTAATGGATGACAATATTATAATTCCAAACCTAAAAAATTGTGACAAAACTTTCCTTCCTTTTATTAAATCAAATGATAAAGATTTCTTAAGAACACAAAATAAATGGGATTTATATTTAAAAGATCATCCAAATAAAATATTACGCGTTTTTATTATCGATACTGATACACTATCAAAATATGGAGTTTGTCGTATTTTTAAAGAACATAACTTTATTAAGAGATTGGATTTTTCTTATGAAGAATTGGTTAAACAGAATTGGAAAATCGAATATAAATAATTATACCGTATCAAAGTTAGAGTTGTTTTAATTACTATTAATTACATCAGCTTCAAGAAAATTCCCTAAGAAAAGCTACGCAATAGTCTCCTGACTTTGTATAATAATACATTAAAATAATTTATATTTAAAAAAATATTAATTCAAAAATGTTTGAATACAAATTCAATTATAAATTGTAATAAGTATGATTGATAATTTTCAGCAAAGTCAGGAGAAATTTGCGGAGCTTAGTAGAAATAATTATGTTTAATTTTAAACTTTGCGAAGCAGGAGATCGCTTTTTTCTATTCAACTTTTTTTAGTGAATTTATAATTTCTTCCATTTCTTTTAAATCACTTTCACTACAATTCATTTTTGATATGTGAACATTTACAAATAAATCATTTCCATACATTGCATATCCGTACATGTTTTCTTGTTTTATTTTACTTCCTTCTAAATTTATTTCATTTTTCCTAAACATAAAATCATCAGTAATTTCACCCCAACTTTTATCGTTTTCTTCCATTTTTTTCAAGTTTGAGAAATTTTTAAAATAGGTATATGCAAAAACAGGTGAATTTTCTGGAAACTCCTTTCCAGCTTCTTTTGCCTTTTCAATAAGTTGTATTTTTGGAACTTCAACTAATGACAATTTCTCTTCTTCATTAAGTTTGTAAAAAAGTACCGAACAAATAAATCCGTCTTTTTCAGCAAAATAATAATAATCAGTTCCTCTCCATTCTTTGTCAAAGTTTTTGAAATGTTCGGACATTAAACTTATTTTGACTTCTTTTTGTTTCGGGTAAATAAACTCAAAAGTTTTTTTATCTAGGATATTAAATGATAAAATTCCTAAAATAACTATTCCAAATAACACATTTTTTATTTTCATTTTTATATTTTATTTCATTTTTCTTTTAGGTTTCTGTCAATCTAAAGTATCGCCTAACTCTTGGCTTTAAGTAGTTCAGTAGAAATAAGTATGATTAAAAACTTTAAGTACAGAGTCATTTAATTTCCTGTGATACTACCAGAACCAGTCGAGTTTTTATCAATTTTCTCAGGTTTGCCTTGGTAATTAATATTTCCAGAACCTATTGTTGTTGCCTTTAGACTAGCGGTGCAATTTAATTTTATGTTTCCGGAGCCCGATTGGGTTGCAACTGCATTTAGTGCTATTAAATCAGATAAATTGGCATTGCCTGATCCTGATGAAATTATTTCTAAATTAGTAGTTTTTCCTTTAGAATTCAAATTTCCTGAACCTGATTTAGTAATTTTTAAATTGGTCGTTGTAGATTCAAATTTCACATTTCCCGAACCAGAAATTAAAACAACTAAATCCTCAGAATTTATTGATTCTGTTGTGCTCAAGTTTCCTGAACCCGAAAAAGTAAGCTGGTTGATGGTTTCAATAGGAATTGTTATTTCAATTGAGGAATTATAATCGTATTGTATTGATTTTCCTTTTTCGAATGATACCGATAAGGTGTTGTTGTTGATTTCTGTTTTAATATATTCTAGTAAGTTTTCATCGCCTTTTATTGCTATTGTTCCTTCTTTGCCAGCAACTAATTTAACATCAAACGAACCAGCAACAGAAATTTTTTCATAGGCTGCTGTTGTTCTTGTAATAGAAACAATGTTTTGATTTCCTTTAATTTTTTTAAATTTTTGAGCATTTCCAATTGTCAAACAAAGTAATGAAAGCAGTAAAATTGATTTTTTCATAAATTTTAGGTTTTTTGTTGAATTGCATAAAGATAGAAAAAATCGAATACAAGTAACAAGTTTCTTAAATTTTTAATGTTATGGTAATACAGCCATTCTCTAGCCCTGATACAAGGGAAAAACCTCGCTAGTCATTGTGAGATACGAAGCAATCTAAGCGAGTTTTGGAACGGCAGCAGGAATAAGGATTACTAATAAGTGCCAAACCATTCGCTACGGATAGTTATTAAAGAAAAATCTAAAAAATTTTAAACTATTTTATGGTTTGTTTTTTGTCAAATCCTTTTTGATGAACTACTTTTGCACCAGTTTTAATTTAAAACACTTTTGGAAACAATTTCAGCCTCTTTTTCACCAGTAAAAATCTTCAACGATTTTAAACAAATTACCAAAGCCGGATTGGCAATTAGTGTTTTGTTTTCGTCAATTGCTGGATATTTATTAGGTTTTGATTCCAAGCATCCGTTCAGTTGGGTTACTTTATTGATGTTGGCTGTTGGTGGTTATTGCATGGTTGGCGCATCAAACGCTTACAATCAAGTGATTGAAAAAGATTTAGACAAACTAATGGATCGAACTAAGAATCGTCCGGTTCCATCAGGAAGAATGTCGCCTAATGTGGCATTGTTTGTTGCTAGTTTGTTAACCATAATCGGATTAATTCTTTTGTATTTAATCAATCCTAAAACAGCAATGTTTGGTGCGATTTCGATATTTTTATATACAAGTGTTTACACGCCATTAAAAACAATGACGCCTTTATCGGTATTCGTTGGTGCATTTCCCGGAGCAATTCCGTTTATGCTAGGTTGGGTTGCCGCTACTGATCATTTCGGAATTGAAGCTGGAACTTTATTTATGATTCAGTTTTTTTGGCAATTTCCACATTTTTGGGCAATCGGGTGGTTTTTATTTGAAGATTATGAAAAAGCAGGTTTCTTTATGTTGCCAACAGGTAAAAAAGACACCAAAACAGCGGTTCAAATTATCTTATACACACTTTGGTTAATTGTAGCGTCGGTTTTACCAGTTTTTGGGTTTACAGGTCAATTACACTTGCATTTTATATCAGCAATATTAGTTTTTATTTTAGGTTTGTGGATGCTGGTTTATGCTATTAAATTATACAAAGAACGAACACCGAAAGCAGCAAGAACATTAATGCTAGTAAGTGTTTCTTACATTACATTATTGCAAATAATATATATAACAGATAAATTTTTAAGATAGTTATGATGACACCTGAAGAACATAAAGCACGTACGGCAAGGTCTTACAAGCTTTTATTGATTTTCGCAATGATTAGTATGACCATGATGTTTGCTGGATTAACTAGTGCGCTTGTAGTTAGTAAATCTCGTCCTGATTGGTTGAAGGATTTTCAAATGCCTTCTTCATTTTTTATTAGTACCGCAATTATTCTTTTAGCGAGTTTGACGATTCATCTAGCAAAAAAAGCAATAAAAGCAGATGATAGAACTAAAACTACTTTGTTTTTGTGGTTAACTTTAGCCTTAGGATTAGGATTTGTTTATTTTCAATTTCAAGGTTTCGGGCAGTTGCTTCAAAGCCATTTATATCCAACTGGAGGAGCAGGCTCAATAACCATTGCATTTTTGTATATTTTGGTCTATGTACACCTTGCACACTTGTCTGGAGGGATTATTTCACTATTAATTATAATTTATAATCATTTTAAACAAAAGTACAATTCGTCCCAATTTCTTGGTATTGAGCTCGGTGCAATGTATTGGCACTTTCTTGATTTCTTGTGGATTTATTTATTTTTGTTTTTATATTTCTTTAAATAAGAAAAAAATGTAAATTTGGGAACTTTTTAACAACAACTTTTTATGGGATCGACAGTTACTACTGCAAATACTGTAGGAAAAACTTGGGATGGCGGAAATGAGCCATTAGGAGCAAGTTACGGAAAATTAATGATGTGGTTTTTCATCGTTTCAGATGCATTGACTTTTTCAGGATTTTTGGCAGCTTACGGTTTTTCTAGATTTAAATTTATCGAAACATGGCCTTTGGCTGACGAAGTGTTTACACACTTTCCGTTTATGCATGGTGTTGCTGCACCAATGTATTATGTAGCGTTAATGACTTTTATATTGATTTTTTCATCGGTAACAATGGTTTTAGCCGTTGATGCTGGTCATCACATGAAGCAAGGCAAAGTAGCATTCTACATGTTTTTGACAATCATTGGAGGTTTAATCTTCGTTGGTTCGCAAGCATGGGAATGGAAAAACTTTATTCACGGTGAATATGGTGCCATTGAAACTAAAGGCGGAAGTATTTTACAGTTTGTTGATGCTACAGGAAAAAGAGTAGCTTTAGAAGAATTTGCAGATACAAGCATACCTAAAGAAAGAGAACAACTTACTAGAGGAAAAGGTAAATGGTTTATGGAAGAAAGTTCATTACCAACTTATTCTGTAGAACAAGTTCAAGCCGGATTTAAATCGCATCCTGATTTATTGATACGAACTGAAGTTATCAATAGCGCAACAACTCTTGCAACTGTTAAAGGATTGAATAAAAATCCTGCGTTGAATCATACCAAACGTAAATTTATTCTTTCAAGAGAAGAATCTGAAGCTCGATTGGCCCAAGCTAAAATAGTTGTTGAAGGTGCTAACCTGCAACACAACGAATACGGAAGTAAATTATTTGCAGACTTCTTTTTCTTTATCACAGGTTTCCACGGATTTCACGTATTTTCTGGAGTTATTATCAATATCATTATTTTCATAAATGTTCTTTTGGGAACTTATGAAAAAAGAAGAACCTATGAAATGGTTGAGAAAGTTGGACTTTATTGGCACTTTGTCGATTTAGTTTGGGTATTTGTATTTACTTTCTTCTATTTAGTTTAATTTTTTAGAATAATTATTATGTCACACGAACACGTTTCTAATACAAAAAGAATTTGGATGGTTTTTGCGCTACTTTCAGTAGTAACAACCGTCGAAGTGATTCTAGGGATTATTAAGCCAGAATCTTTACACATGACTGATATTTTAGGCATGAATTTGTTAAACTGGATTTTCATAATCTTAACAATTTTCAAAGCTTATTATATCGTTTGGGCTTTTATGCACATGGAAGGCGAAACTCCAGCATTAAGAAGAGCTGTTGTTTGGACTGTAATTTTCTTAATCTTATATTTAATTTTTATTCTTTTAACCGAGGGTCATTATATATTTGGGGTATTTAAAAATGCTACTATTAAGTGGAATTTTTAACATTATATTAATTCAATAAAAAGGTACGCATTGCGTACCTTTTTTTTATTTTTGTAGAATAAAATTTCACGATTAAAATGAAAAAGAATTTAGTACTCTTTGTTTTGTTCATTCTACCTATTGTTGCTTATTTATTTTTTGCTTCTGGAATTAATAGTTTTGCCAAACTTCCAACTATTACTAAAACTATTCCTGAAATTAATACATGGAAAACTCTAGATAATAAGCCTGTGGCACTAAGCGATAAAATTACAATCTTGGGTTTTATAGGCGAAGACGTTTTAAAACACAAAGGAAATTTTTTTAATCTTTACGAAAAAATCTATGCTCGTAATAAAGATTTTAAAGATTTTCAAATGGTTATGATTCTGCCCGATGGAACGCAAGAGCAAGTTAAAGAACTTCAAAAAGATTTAATTAAACTTGGAACTCAAGCTGGTTGGAATTTTGTTTTTGGTTCGCCAGAGGAAATTAAATTATTTTACGACAAACTTCATTTAGTTGGAAAATTAGATGCTAAATTAGGCACGCCAAATGTTTACATCATTGATAAAAAACGTAATTTAAGAGGCAGAAAAGGGCAAGACAAAAAAGGGAAAACAGAATATAAAGAAGGCTATAATACTGTTCTTGTTGGCGATTTATATAATCAAATGACTGATGATGTAAAAATTATTTTAGCTGAATACCGCTTGGCATTAAAAAGAAATCACAACGCAACAAGAGAAATAGGAACAAATGAAAAATAAATCATACATCGGAATTTCTTTTATTATTTTAATTTTCGGAATTATTTTCATTCCTAAAATCATTAATAGAATTAAAAATGGGTCTGTAGTTCAAAATGACCGAATGAGCTTGTCCAACGATATGGTAAGCGACAGCATCAAAGATGTGAAATTGGTTAAAATTGGACCAGCTCCAAAATTTGAACTAATAGATCAAAACAAAACTACAATTACCAACAAAGATTATGACGGTAAAGTTCATGTTATTGAGTTTTTCTTTTCAACATGTCCATCTATTTGTCCGATTATGAATCAAAACATGATTACAATTCAGAATGAATTTATAAACGAAAAAGCTTTCGGAATTGCATCCATAAGTATCAATCCAGATAATGATACACCCGATGTTTTGAAAAAACATGCTAAAACATTGGGAGTAACATCACCTAATTGGCATTTTCTAACAGGAAAAAAAGACTATATTTTTGATTTGGCAAACAAAGGTTTTAATCTTTATGTTGGAGAAAATAGTAAATTAGAAGCAAACTTTGAGCATTCAGGACTTTTTGCTCTAATTGATAAAAATGGATTTATAAGATGCAGAAAAGACAAACAAGGAAATCCTATTCTGTATTATGATGGATTAGAAAAATCAGGAGTTGACGCCATAAAACAAGATATAAAAATACTTTTAAAAGAATAATCATGGAAGAAAATAAAACATTAGAAAATAAATTTAAAACACCAATTGTAATTGTTTCGATTATAATTCCAGTTGCTGTAGCGCTTTTATTTACAGTTAAACTTAAAGATTTTGGTATTAATATTGAGCCATTATCTTTTTTGCCACCAATTTACGCCACGATTAACGCGATTACAGCGCTATTATTAATAAGTGCCATAATTGCTATTAAAAACGGAAATCGCGCTTTACACGAACGCTTGATGACAACTGCTATTGGTTGCTCAGTAGTTTTTCTTGTAATGTATGTTGCCTATCACATGAGTTCAGAATCTACAAAATTTGGTGGTGAAGGCGCAATAAGATATATTTATTTTTTCATATTGATAACTCACATTGCACTTTCGGTAATCATAATTCCATTCGTTTTATTTACTTATGTTAGAGCTTTGTCACAACAATTTGACCGACATAAAAAATTAGCAAGAATCACATTTCCGTTATGGTTGTATGTAGCCGTTACTGGCGTTATTGTATATTTAATGATTGCACCGTATTATGTTAAATAAAAATATAGAAAAAAGAGAAAAGAGAAAAGAATATAGATTTTCAACGTTTGTCTATATTCTATTCTGTATATTTTTCTCTCTTTCTTCACAAGCCCAATGCGCCATGTGCAGAGCATCTCTAGAAAGCGAAGGAAATACTGCCAAAGCAGCAGCTGTAAACGATGGAATAGTTTATCTGATGGTAATTCCGTATGTTTTAGTTGGAGTCGTTGGCGTTGTGGTTTACAAAATGTACACTAAAAAGTCTATACCTAAAGAGTAAATATTATTTGGTTTACTACGATTTAAGTTAATTTAGAACTGAAAAGTAGTAGTTTTTTACTCCATTCCGTCAATCTTAACATTCATTTTTCCGGTTGTGGTGATGAATGCGATAATGGCTTCGTTAGTTAATTCAATTTTTTCAAATTCAAAGTCGTTCATAGTTCCGTTTACAAAAACTCCTTTCATAGGTGAATAATTATTCAAGTAGGGTAATAAACTTTTTTTGCCTTCCTCTAAATTTTCTTTGATAGAATATCTACAGTTTTCTTGAATTTTTCTAAGTATTACACCTTGCAATAACCAATTGGCAGTCTTGGTTAAAACACCTTTAGTGCTTAAAACGTAATCCATTTGTTCAAAATAAATTTCCTTAGTTGTTGAATTATAATTTGGAATTCCGCTCAAATAAATGCTTCCGTTCAAGCTTCCAGTCATGTCTAATTCAATTATCATTTTGCCATCTTTAGCCCATAAATCTACTTTTTGAACTACAATTTTTCGGCTTCCAGAAGCAAATTCTTTTCCTTGAAAATTCTTGGTAATAATTCGAGAAGCACTTTCATAAGTTGATATCGCCGCAACAGATGCTGTAGTTTTATCAGGAACAGTTACAACTGGTTTAAATGAAATTGCATTTTTATCAAATGTGGTTTTTGGCTGTTGTCCAACCATAGTTTGCATCGAACATTTCAACCCCAAATCCATTTTTATTTTGCTTTTTGCAATAACGGCATCGGTTACATAAACTTCTATCGGATTCATTTTAAACCAAGCTTCATATTCGGCGCTGGTTTCAAATGGTGTACTCATAGTTTCTAAAACATTCAATACATAAGGTTTGAAATCGCATGATTTTTCAATCGCTTCATCAATTTTTTTAGCGACTTTAGATTTAAAAATCGATAAAGTTGGATTAATGATATAAGTGATTGGCACTTTTTTTCCAGCAACTAATATTGTCGGACTTTCGCTCCATTCAAAATCCACAATTTTAGAAGTCGTATTCATTTTCCAATTGGATAATTTTACATCGCTTGATAACGTAATGGTACCGTTTAATTCTATTTCACGAGTATCATTTAAACCCATAAAATCAGTTCCGTATTTGAATTTAGACCAAATTTTTAACGGTAAAACCGATTGTATTTTTCCGTCTTTTTCAATTAGTTTTATTGCGGCAGTTTTCCAAATTTTCATTTCGGTTTTGTCGTCTTCAAGAATTGCATCTTCATAAATTAATCCCACGAGCGATTTATTCAGCTGATTTTCAATTTCTTTTAACGAAATTTCCATTGGCATACTCACAAATGAAGTTGTTGTTTTAAAAGCCATTGGCGCATTTTGAGAAGGTTCAGGTTTTAATGAAGCTATTTTACTAGTTGAAGAACAACCAATTAAAACCAACAATAGGAGTGAAGTAGTTAAAGCAATAAAAAATTTATTCATTTTAAAAGTAAAATTAATTTCGATGTGAATGTAACAAAAAAAGCAATTTAACGTCAGATAAGAAAATGTTAAATTAATAGTTTTCATTTTAAAACGATTAAATTTGCATTATATGTTTTCACTTTCGAAAAATAAATTATGAAAAAAATAAAATTGATACTGTTATTTTTTATGTTCTTAGGGATTAATTCTTTTGGACAAAATAAAAAATGGACGCTTCAAGAATGTGTAGATTATGCACTTAAGAATAATATTTCGATAAAACAATCAGAACTTGATGCAGAAACCACAGCTATCAGTAAAAAAGATGCTTTAGGTGCTTTTTTGCCCAGCATTAATGCAAATGCTTCTCATTCATGGAATATTGGTTTGAATCAAAATATTACTACCGGATTATTAGAAAATCAAACTACTCAATTTACTTCGGCAGGATTGAATTCTAATGTTACCATTTATAACGGATTAGAAAAACAAAACAAATTCAGAAGAGCTAATATTGCAATTGTCGCGGCGCAATATCAACTGTCTAAGATGAAAGACGATGTTTCTTTAAATGTTGCCAATGCTTATTTGCAAATACTTTTTAACAAAGAAAATTTGAAAGTTCAAAACGAGCAATTGACTTATGATGAAAATCAAGAAAAAAGAAGCGAAGAATTAGTGAAAGCAGGAAGTGTACCAAGAGGTGATTTATTAGATATTAAAGCAACGGTTGCTGCCGATAAACAAAAAGTAATTGCTGCTGAAAATAACTTATTTATATCTAAATTGAGTTTAGCGCAATTATTACAGTTGGAAGATTTTCAAACATTTGATGTTGCCGATGCCAATTATGATGCTAAGTCAAGTCCAACAATGCTTCAAAAACCTGAAGATATTGTTGCCAAAGCTAAACAAGACAGAGTTGAACTTAAAATCGCCAAAGCAAATTTAGAGCTTGCCGAAAAAGACGTAAAAATTGCAAAAGGCGCTTATCAACCTACATTATCAGGGTTTTATAGTTTTAGCTCAAGAGTTAGTTACGCAAATAGAATTATAGGAGTTGATGGTTCTGGAAATCCAATTTTAGGAAATCCACTTCCGTTTTTTGATCAATTTAGCAACAATAAAGGGCATAGTTTTGGAGTTCAATTAAACGTTCCAATACTGAATGGGTTTTCTGCTAGAAATGCTGTAGCGCGTTCCAAAATTGCTTTAGACCGTTCTAAAACTAATGAACAACAAGCTGGTCTTGATTTAGAAAGAAATGTTTACACGGCAATTACCAACGCTAAAGTGGCATTAAATTCTTATGAAGCAGCAGTAGCAGCATTTGATGCAAGAAAAGAAGCATTTAATTATGCCAAAGAAAAATATGCTGTTGGAATGATGAATAGTTTCGACTTCAATCAATCGCAAACATTATATACCAATTCACAATCAGAAGTTTTAAGAACAAAATACGATTATATATTTAAAGTAAAAATCGTAGAATTTTATTTCGGAATTCCAATCACAGAAAAACAATAATACCATGTCAAAAAAGAAAATTTATATCATTTTAGGATTTGTAGCAGCATTAATAATTTTACTATTAGTATTCAAATCTAAAGGAGTAATCGGTAATAATGATAATTCAATAGAAGTTGAAACGGCTAAAGCAAATGAAATTACTATTGTAGAAACGGTATCTGCAACAGGCAAAATTCAACCTGAAATTGAAGTTAAAATTTCGTCTCAAGTTTCGGGAGAAATTATAAATTTACCTGTAAAAGAAGGTCAAGTTGTTAAAAAAGGAGATTTATTGGTTAAGATAAATCCAGATTTATATACTTCTGGTTTGAACCGATCAGTATCTAATTATTCGGGTACAAAATCGGGCTTGAACCAAGCTGACGCATCTTTCAAAGAAGCGCAAGCAAGTTATGAAAGAAATAAAACCTTATTTGATAAAGGAATCATTTCAAGAGCTGATTGGGATAAAGCAATTGCTTCATTTGAGGTTGCCAAAGCAAATAAACAAACGGCTTACTTTAATGTACAAAGCGCCAATGCCAGCGTGATTGAAGCTAAAGATAACTTAGGAAGAACTACGATTTATTCTCCTAACGATGGAACAATTTCTAAACTTAATGTAGAATTGGGAGAACGAATTTTAGGAACGCAACAAATGGCCGGAACCGAATTATTGCGTGTTGCCAACCTAAATAACATGGAAGTTGAAGTTGATGTAAATGAAAATGATATTGTAAAAATCAATATTGGCGATGAAACTAAAATTCAAGTAGATGCTTATTTAAAAAAAGAATTTAAAGGAATTGTAACTAGTATTTCAAATTCTGCAAGTTCAACAACAACAGCAGATCAGGTCACTAATTTTAAAGTAAAAGTTAGAATTCTTAAAGAATCGTATTTAGATTTAATTGCCGGAAAACCTGCAACCTATTCGCCATTCAGACCTGGAATGACAGCTACAGTTGATATTATTACTACTCGAAAAGAAAATGTTATTGGAGTTCCAATTAGTGCGGTTGTGGTAAAATCGGATACTGCTGCAACTAAGAAAGTAGAATTGCCAGATGATAAAGACAAAGTAAAATCTAAAAGTGATAAAAAATATGAATGTGTTTTTGTAAAATCAGGCGATAAAGCTAAAATCAGAATGGTAAAAACTGGAATTCAAGACGATTCTAATATTGAAATTTTATCAGGATTGCAAAAAGGCGATGAAGTTATTACTGGGCCGTATGTAACTGTTTCTAAAGATTTGAATTCGGGTGATAAAGTTAAAAAGAGTGCTGCTGTAAAGCCAAAAGATAAAAAATAATAGCTTAATTTTTCTTTTAAATAATGGGTTATATTCTCAATATTGAAACAGCTACCAAAAATTGTTCGGTTGCTGTAGCCAAAGACGGAATCACGATTTTGTGTAAAGAAATTGCAGAGCAAGGATATTCACATGCCGAAAGATTACATGTTTTTATAAACGAAATAGTCAACGAAGCTAAAATTTCTCTTTCAGATTTAGATGCAATTGCCGTAAGCCAAGGTCCGGGTTCTTACACTGGATTACGAATAGGTGTTTCGGCAGCAAAAGGACTTTGCTATGCTTTAGAAATTCCTTTAATAGCAATTGATACGTTGCAAAGTTTGGCAAATAAAGTTGTTGCAAACGATGGTTTTGTTATTCCAATGATTGATGCCAGACGAATGGAAGTTTACAGTGCTATTTTTAATGCTAATAAAGAAAAAATTCGTGAAGTACAAGCAGAAGTTTTAACCGAAGAAAGTTTTGACACTATAACCGGAAAAGTTTATTTTGTTGGTGATAGCAACGAAAAAGCAAAAGCTATTTTATCAAAATCCAATTTTATTTTCTTAGATGATTTAGTTTTCCCATCAGCTAACGAAATGGGTTTGTTGTCATTTCAAAAGTTTGAAAACAAAGATTTTGTTGATGTAGCTTATTTCGAGCCTTATTACTTAAAGGATTTTATGTTTGCTAAATAAATTTATTTGGCACTATCTCTCACAAAAGGTTGAATAACAATTCCTTTTTTATCAAAAGCGGTTTTGCAATTTTCTAGAATATCGGATGATGTTTGACCAAAATCTTCATTTTTTGTCCAAGGTCGTATTGCCAAATGAATTGCATTATCGGTTAAATCTCTAACAATTACCATTGGTTCAGGATTTTTTAAAACGTTATCATGACTTTTCATGACTTCCATTACAACATCTTTAGCTACTTTAATATCAGTATCATACGATAATGAAAATACTAAATCCATTCGTCGCATTCCGGCAACAGAAAAATTAGTAATAATTCCGTTAGATAAAATTCCATTCGGAATGAAAATCGTTTGATTATTAGCAGAGATTAATTTGGTTACAAATATTTGAATTTCACTAACAGTTCCAATAACTCCTTGTGCTTCAATAGTGTCGCCTACACGAAATGGTTTGAACAAAATAATTAACATTCCGCCAGCAAAATTAGATAACGAACCTTGAAGTGATAGTCCAACAGCTAGTCCAGCTGCGCCAAGAATTGCTACAAAAGAGGAAGTTTCTATTCCGAGTTTTGAAATGAAAGTTACAAATAGTAATACACGTAAAACCCAAATTAAAATATCGGCTAAGAATTTGGATAAAGTTGGATCTAGCTCGCGTTTTATCATTATTTTCTTGACCAATCGATTGATGAATCGAATAGTATAAATTCCAACAAATAAAATTATAAATGCTGAAATTAACTTCGGTGAATAATCAATAAGTGTTTTAAAAAATTCTTTAATGTAACCTTCTCCCGAAAAAATGTCTTGTTTTACTTCCATAATTATATAAAAAAATCACACTTTTTGGTGTGATTTAATTTTTTACAAAGATAGTTTTTTTCTGAAATTAATCAGCGTCTTCTTCAACTCTGTTTGTTTCATCTTCGGCTTTTTCTTTCAAATCTTCAACTTTTTCTTCCGCTGAATCTACTACCGAATTTGCTTCTTCTTTAACATCTGCAACTTTTTCTTCAGCGACATCTGTTAATGAATTCACTTTTTCTTTTACTGTATCAATAGCATTTCCAGCCATTTCTTCTGCTTTATCTGCAAATTCGCTTGCTTTTTCTTTCACAGTTTCAACTACATTATCAATAGCTTCACTTGCGGCAGGAACATATTCGCTTACTTTTTCTTTAGCAGCATCTACATATTCTTCTGCTTTATCCATTAAAGGCGCTGCAGCTTCTTTTACATTTTGAATTGCATCAGTTGCAAAATCTTCTGCTTTATCAGTAACTTGACTTACGGTTTCTTTAGCTGAACCAAATAAGTTTTTAAAAAATCCTCCTAGTCCCATAGTGTTTTGGTTTTAATGTTTAGTTTGCAATTATACGCAATTTTTAGGTTTTTAATTAAAATTTAATGTAAAACTTTGAACTGTAAATTGTTATTATTTTAGTATTTATCGAATTTTATAATTTTTCATAGTAGCTATTGGCGATAATAAAAATCACAAAATTAAAATTGTTATCCGTGGTAAACTCTCGAAGCAATGATGCTGCCTTCTCTAATTTCGAGCACTTCGGCAACCAGCATGTTCTCTTCATTTTCAACCGTTCTTATGTATTCCATAAAAACTCTGTCAGAGTCGGCAGTCAACGTTTTTACTTTATAATGTAAAGTTGGTAATATGTCGAAAGCATCTTGCCACCAATTTTTAAGTGCTTCTTTTCCGACTACTAATCCGTTAGTTTCAGGATGTCTTATTTTTAATTTCGGACTAAAATGTTCGGCCTCATCGTCATATAAAGAAAGTAATTTTTCTAAATTATGAGAATTGAAGGCTTCAAACCAAGCGTGCGCAATTGATAAATTTTTTTGTGATGTCATATTAAAAAAACCACGTTTTTAGCGTGGTTATATGTTCTTTAAGTTTATAATTTCTTGTTCTGTCAATGGCCTCCAATTTCCTCTTGGAAGATTTTTCTTCGTTAATCCTGCAAATGAAACGCGATCAACTTTAATGACTGTGTATTTAAAATTTTCAAAGATTGCGCGAACAACTTTTACATTTGGCGTTCTTAATTTAATACCGATTTCAGTTTTAGGTTCGTTTTCAATGTAACTTACTTCATCTACAAAAAGGCGATGTCCATCTAAGGTTACACCAGAAGAAATTTTTTCTAAATCTTCAAATTTTAAATTTTTATCTAACGTTACTTGGTATATTTTAGAAGATTTTTGATTAGGTAAACTAAATTTTCTAATCATATCAGTGTCATTAGTGAACACTAGTAATCCTGTTGTATTTTTATCCATTCTTCCAATGGCTTGTATTTTCGAATTTGTTGCACCTTTTATAAGTTCCAAAACATTTCTGTGTTCTACTTCTTCGTTAGATGTAGTAAAATTTTTAGGTTTGTTTAGAACAAAATATTCTTTCTTTTCAGGCATTAACGTAGCACCATCAAAGTTTACAACATCACCAGGTTTTACTTTGTAACCCATTTCGGTAACTGGTATACCATTAACTTTTACGTTTCCAGATTGTATGTATATATCTGCATCACGACGCGAACATGCGCCTGAGTTAGCAATGTATTTATTCAATCTAATATCATCCGATTTTAATGGTTTTGGAAT
This sequence comes from Flavobacterium sp. SUN046, assembly GCF_028867965.1. Lineage (GTDB taxonomy): Bacteria > Bacteroidota > Bacteroidia > Flavobacteriales > Flavobacteriaceae > Flavobacterium. The sequence continues at coordinate 167,211 of NZ_JAPQNT010000001.1, read as the reverse complement.
ATTAGGTGAATCATTTTTGGGTGTTGGCTTTCTATTTTGAGAACGTTTTGCCATTGCTGGTTTAGCAGTAGAAGATGTTTTCTTTCTGCCATCACTAGGTTTGCTTGCTCCAGTTCGTTTTTTATTATTGGAATTTTCCATGCGTTTTAATTTTTGCAAAGATACTCTTTTTGAGCGGAACTATTTCTAATATTATGAATGCAAGTGTTTTTAGAATTTTTTTTGAATTATCGTGTATTGGTTATTTAAAATTTCAGCTAATACTTTCGGATTTGTATTGGTATAAAATTCTTGTTTACTCTTTAATAAATTAGTTCTTAATCCAACTTTTTCTGTAAGAATACTTTTTGTTTGTTTTGCAACTGCATCGCCTGAGTCGATAATTTTAATATTCTTTGGAAGGATTTTTTGAATTTGTGGAATCAAATAAGGATAATGACTACAGCCAAGAACTAAATAATCAATGTTAGCATTTATCATCGGAGTGAGATAATTTAATAATAACGAGTTCATTTCTTTAGAATTTATGGCGCCGTTTTCAATTAATTCGACCAATCCAAATCCTATTTGTTCAATAATTTGAATGTCTTGGTATTGCTCTACATTTTTATAAAACAATTCACTATTAAGAGTTCCTTTAGTGGCAAGAATTCCTATTTTGTGTGTTTGCGAATGCAGAGCTGCTGGTTTTATGGCAGGCTCAATACCAATGAAAGGGATTTTGTATTTTGCTCTTAACTCTTTAATTGCATTTGTGGTGGCGGTATTGCATGCTACAACAACTATTTTACAATTTTGATTCAATAAAAATTCAGTGTTCTTACAACTAAGATGTATTATTTCCTCTTTAGATTTTTCGCCATAAGGTGCGTTAATGCTGTCTGCTAGATAAATAGTGTCTTCATTTGGTAACAATTGATGGATTTCCTTCCAAATAGAAGTGCCGCCAATACCTGAATCGAAAAGTCCAATAGGATTATTATTTATCATATAACAAATGTAAAAAAAAACTGCTCAATTAAATTGAACAGTTTTTAAAAAATTTGTTTGAGTTTAGATTAAAAACCTAAATCTTTTTTTACATCTGCAGTAATGTCTGGACCATCTGTTAAAAGTAAATCAGCTGCATTAAATACATATTGAAAACCTTTAGCTTTACCTACTTTTTGGATTGAAGCTTTTACTTTATCAGTAATTGGTTTCATTAAATCTGCTTCTTTCTTTTGTAAGTCTTTTTGAGCAGTTTCTTGGTAATCTCCAATTCTTTTGCCCATATCTTGCATTTCTGTTTGACGTGTTTGGTTTACAGCATCGGTAACTGTTGCAGCTTCAGCATCATATTTTTTAATTTTTGATTGATATTCATCAACCATAGTTTTATATTCAGCAGAATACGTGTCGCTTAATTTTTTTAATTGATTTTGTGCGTCTAAAACAGCTGGCATTTTAGTCATGATTTCTTGTACGTCTACATGAGCAGTTTTAGCTTGTGCGTTAATAGTTTGAAAACCAAGTAAAGCTACAGCAGCTATTAAAAAAGTTCTAAATTGTTTCATCATTCTAAGTATTAATTATTTATTGTTTTAATTTATTTAAGGTTTATTTTTAGCGTCTTCTTTAGCTTTTTTAGCAGCTTCTCTATCAGCTATTGTTTTTAATCTTTTTTCTTCGGCAGCTTTTTTTCTGTCGTCTATAACTTTTTGTCTTTCTTCTAGTGATTTCTTTTTAGCTTCATCAGCAGCGGCTTTTTTATCGCTTGCTTGAGTAGTTGCAGAATCAGTAGTTGATGTATCTGTATTTGACTTATCAGAAACTGTGCCAGTTTTTTTAACACCTTTATCTTCTAGCAATTGTTTTCTTTTAGCATCAGTCTCTGCTTTCTTTAAAGCAGCAGCTTCTTTTTTATCTTCAATCATTTTCAATCGTGCCGCTTTTCTGTCGTCAATAAGTTTTTGTCTTTCAGAAAGTTCAGGATTGTCATCAATCATGTCTTGCTTGCGCTCTTTTTCTTCTTCAAGTTTTTGCTGTTTTTTAGACATCTGTTCTCTTTTTTCAGCTCTGGTTAGGGCTTGAACAACACGGTCACTAATATCGTGTTTTTTTGCAGCGAAAAGCATTGTTAAATCGGAAGATTTATCAAAAATGTAATCGTATTTTTTTGCTTCGGCAATATCTTGAACAGCATTAAAAACTTGATCTTGTATTGGTTTTATTAAAACTGATTTTTGAATAATCAAATCACCATTTGGTCCAAATTTCTTTTGAGTATAATCTAACAATTCATTTTCTTGAAAAGTAATTTCTTCTTCTCTTTCGGCGATAAGTTCTTTGGTTAATAAAACTTTTTCAGATTTCAATGCTTCTTTTAACTTAGCAATATCATTTTTTTTGGTCTCAATTTCTTGTTTCCATTTTTCTGCTTTTTGTTCTAATTGGTTTTTTGCTTCTGCATAATCGGGAACCTTTTCTAGAATATATTCCATGTCGATATATCCAATTTTAATTCCACGAGTTTGCGAAATCCCTTTGTTTGTAAGGAATAACGAAGCTAAAGCTACCACTAAAATATATTTCTTCATAACGATGTGTTTAGAAATGTTAAGCAAATATACTAAAATTGTTGTCCAATAATAAAATGTGTTTGCCAACCACTTTTTACTGTTGTTCCAGGAACTGGATCGAAACCATGGGCAAAGTCAATTCCTAAAAGACCAAATGCTGGCATAAATATTCTGATACCAAATCCGGCCGATCTTTGTAAAGAGAACGGATTATAGTCTCTAAAATTGTCATAAGATGCTCCGGCTTCAAGAAAAGTTAATCCGTAGATTGATGCAGCTGCTTTTAATGTTAACGGATAACGTAATTCCATTGAGAATTTATTGTATATAGTTCCGCCTGTACTTGATGACAATGACTGATTTGGATATCCTCTTAATTGAATAACTTCTCTACCATCTAAAGCATAATTTGCTAAACCATCACCACCAACAAAATATCGTTCAAATGGTACTACACCTCTTGCAGAATTATAAGAACCTAAATACCCAAATTCTCCTAATGTTCTAAGTACTAATGCATGTTGTGAATCGCCATATAGTTTAGTATACCAGTCAGCTTTTAATTTCAATTTATAATATTCCAACCAATTGAATCTTTTTTGGTCAACTTTACCTTGGTCTACGGCAGCGTCACTATAATTATCAACTTTGTAGTATCCTGTTTGAGTTCCATAAGCATTTGTAACAGTTCCATAAGCTACATAATCACCAACTGCGGCAATATTAGAACTTGAATTCGGAATAGTTGTAAAAGTTCCGTCGTAAACCTTTTTATATTCAGCTTGGTTTGCTAAATTTCCGTAATCAATTCCGTTAAATGCAGAATACGGAAGTGTAAATTTAGCATTGATACTAAACTCAGAACCTTGCGTTGGAAATACTGGATTTGTTCCTTTACTGTTTCTTGTTAGACCAATATTAAAGGCAAAGTTTTTAGATGAACCGTTACCAAAAGTAAATAATCCGGTGTTGTAATTGTGTAAGTCATAATGTTGAAAACTCAATGCAGTAGACAATACAAAATAATCATCTGGAACAGTAAGTCTTTTTGCTAATCCTACAGATAATGAAGTGATGTTAAAACTTTTGCTTTTGTCAATGCTACTGTATGAACCAGAATATAAAAACTGTTTACTTTGTGAAATAGAAGACGAGAAACTAATAGGTTTTTTTCCTCCAAACCAAGGTTCAGAAAAAGATAAACTATAGGTTCTAAAAAAAGTACTTGCTTGTAAACGTAAAGAAACTTTTTGTCCGTCACCCATTGGAAGTGGATGATATGCTTCTTTCTTAAACATATTTTTTACTGAAAAGTTATTAAATGACAAACCAAGTGTTCCAATAAATCCGCCACCGCCATAACCGCCTTGAAGTTCTATTTGACTCGAACCTTTTTCGACTAAATTATATTCTATATCAACTGTACCAGCCGTTGGGTCAACATTTTTGAATTTTGGGTCAATTGCTTCAGGATCAAAAAATCCTAATTGTCCAATTTCACGAATGGTTCTAACTAAATCTTCTTTGCTGTATTTTTCTCCTGGTTTAGTTCGTAACTCACGATAAATTACTTTATCGTTGGTTTTGTCATTTCCTACAACAGATATTTTGTTAAAATATGCAATTGGACCTTCGGTAACTCTAATTTCAAAATCAATAGTATCGTTAGCTGTTTTTACTTCAACAGCATTAATATTTGAAAATAAATAACCATTGTTTTGATATAAATTGGTAATATCTTCTCCGTCAGGTTTAGATTTATCGGCAATTCTTTTTTCTAAAAGTACACCATTATATACATCGCCTTTTTTAATGCCTAGAACTGAATTTAATAATTGATCAGAATAAACAGAGTTTCCTAAGAATTTTATATCTCCAAAGTAATATTTGTTTCCTTCTTCAATTTTAATATTTAATGCTAATTTTTTGTATTTTTTATCCAGCCAAACTGAATCGGTTACAATTCTAGCATCACGATATCCTTTTTCTTTATATGCATCTGTAATTTTAACTAAGTCTTCATCATATTTCTTTTTGATGAATTTAGAGGCTTTAAAAATTCGTATCGGATTTATTTGTTTTGTATTTTTCATGGCTTTACGTAGTTTCTTATCAGAGAACTTTTCGTTGCCTTCAAATGCAATTTTTCTAATTTTTACTTTATCACCTTTATCAATGGTAACAAGCATATTCACAGCATTTTTTGTTGAATCTGCTTCAATATTTCTTATGTTTACTTTTGTATTAAAGTAACCGTCTTTTTTGTATTTATTTTCTAGATAATTTTTGGTAGTAGTAATTAAGTTTTCGTTTACAATTTTACCTTTAGTTAAGGAGTTTTCTTTAATTAATTCTTCAACTTTATTCTTTTTTACCCCAACAAATTTTACTTCATTTAGTTTCGGCAATTCAATAATTTCTAAATCTAAATAAATACTGTCACCTTTAATATTATTTACATAAAAATCAATATCACTAAACAAGCCAAGTTTACTTAATTTCTTGATTGCATTACTAATTTCTTCGCCAGGAACAGTTATGTTTTGCCCTTTTTCTAATCCTGCAAATGTTACAACAGTTTGTTGATTATAGCTTATTTTTCCGATAACATTTACATTTCCAAGAATGTATTTTTTACCTTGGTCAAATGGCAATCTATCTTGTGCAACGGATTGAAAAACAACTCCTAAAAATAAAAGTGTTATGAATGATTTAAGGTACTTTTTTGACACTTTATGGTTGTTTAATTTGTTCGCTTGTTTTTCCAAATCTTCGTTCTCTTTTTTGATAGCTAATAATGGCTTCATATAAATGTTCGTCTGTAAAATCGGGCCATAAAACATCAGTAAAAAACAATTCTGCATAGGCTATTTGCCATAGCAAGAAATTGCTTATTCTGTGTTCGCCACTGGTTCTAATTAATAAATCTACATCAGGTAGATTGTGCGTGTAAAGATGCTGATTTATAATTGATTCATCAATAGTGTCTATTGAAATTATATTATTTTTAACTTTATCACTTATGTTTTTAACAACATTTAATAATTCTTCACGCGAACCATAACTCAATGCTAGCGTTAAAGTCATTCGTGTGTTGTTTTTTGTTTTTTCAATTACTTCATTCAATTCTTTTAATATTGAACTTGGCATTTTAGAAAGATTTCCGATAGAATTTAATCGAATATTATTTTCTTGAAGTGTTTTTAATTCTTTTCTTAATGAGCTAACTAATAGTTTCATTAATGTATCTACTTCAAATTTTGGGCGGTTCCAGTTTTCTGTAGAAAAAGCATAAAGTGTTAAGTTTTCGATACCAATTTTGGCACAAGTTTCTACTGTAACTTTTACTGATTTGGTTCCGCTTTCGTGACCAAGAGTTCGCAATAAACCTTTTTGTTTAGCCCAACGACCATTGCCATCCATAATGATAGCTAGGTGTTTGGGTAAATTATCTTTATTTATAGATTCTAGTAAACTCATATTTTTTAATCAGCACAATAGCAAGGTTTTTCGCCAAATGTGTATGTTAATGTAAATCCGGTAAATACATACCAATCTTTGCTATTTATATTTCCGAATTTTAAAGTTTGTAAATTTTCATTTTTAGGAAAACTTCCATCTAAATTATCGGTCATTGTGTATCTTGCTCCAACTTCAAAACCTAAAATTAAATCAGGCACAATATTAGATTTAACTCCAACCGTTATAGGTATTGCAAATACTCCATGATTTATATCGTTTTTTGTTACGCCATTGAGCACATACAATTCGTCATAATTAGTGTAACACAATCCTGTGAATACATAAGGTGTTATTTTTCTTCCAAATTCATGTAAGTTAAAATCAAAAAAATTAAATTCCAATCCAGCCGAAAGTTCTTTAATGTTATTTTCAAAATTATAACCTCTTTTATATCTGCCAGAAACTTTAGAATCTAAATCATTAGCAGTGATTTTAGATTGCATATAACTAAATCTCCATGCATGTCTCGGACTTCTATTCCATTTGTATATAAACCCATAAGCCAGTTCGTTTGGGTTTATGTAATTTGTTTTTCCAACATCTCCAATGTAATTGCTACCACCAAGAAAAACTCCAACTTCGTGAATTTGAGCATTTAATTTTGTTAATCCTAAAATAAAAATAATTAAAAATATCCTTTTCATTAATCGAAAAATAGCGTGCAAATATAACAATTATAGCCACTAATAAAACATGATATTAGTATTTATAATAAATTAAAATTAACACAATTAAAGTTTAAAATAAAATCCATTTAAAATGGATAGTTTCTAAACGAAAAAAAGGAAGTTGTAGTATTAAAAAAAGACATTAATTTCTTTTGTCTTCACCCCAAAGAAGTTTGTTTCGAAGTGTTTTCAAGAAAGTTTCATTCGGAATTTCAACCATATTAATCTGAAATGGAGTTTTTCTTATAGTCAAAACCGAATTATTATTTAAAGTTGCAATTCTAGAATCTAACGAAACTAAATATTGTTCTTCACGACCCGAAACTCGTAATTTTATTTCGGTATCATCAGGAATTACTAATGGTCGCGCATTCAAATTGTGAGGTGCAATTGGTGTAATTACAAGACTTTTTACATCTGGAGTTAAAACTGGTCCGCCACAACTTAACGAATATCCTGTTGAACCAGTTGGTGTTGAGATAATTAAACCATCAGCCCAATAGGAATTCAAATATTCATCATTCAGTGAAGTTTCAATTGTAATCATCGAAGTAGTGTCTTTTCGGCTAACAGTTACTTCATTCATTGCAAAATTAAGTTCATTTACTTGTTCGTTTTCAGGCGAACATTCTAAACTTAATAAAGTTCGTTGCGAAAGCGTGTATTTTTTTTCTAACACTAATTGTAAAAAAGGTTCAATGTTTTCTTTTTGAACTTTGGCTAAAAATCCTAATCTTCCAGCATTAATTCCAATTATAGGAATTCCAGAATCTCTAACATAAGTAGCTGCTCTTAAAATTGTTCCGTCGCCACCAATGCTCACTAAAATATCAAAACTAGAATCCAAACAAGTGTAATCTGAAAAAGTTTTATATTCTTTTTTTAGAATTTCTTGCTCATATAATATTTTTAAGAAGTTTTCTTCAATTACTAATTCAACATTATTTGCATTGAAAAAAACAAAAATATCTCGAATAATTGGTCGAGTATCGTTTTGATAATATTGTCCGAAGATGGCAATTTTCATTTTTTAGATGTTTAAATATTTGTCCAAATAATCGGAACGTTCTTTCAAACTTTTTAAATAATTATCATCATTGTGATCTGAAATTATTTCGTAATTGTATCTTCTAAACGTTTGAATTATCTCATTCATGCTTCCAAGCGCAATTTTAATCGTAATTTCAACACTATCTACAGTTGCGTCCGAAACAAATAATCCAAGAAGTTTGCCATTGTTACTTTCTACAATTTGAGTAATCTGACTCATCGAATAGTCTAGAATACTTTTTTTGACAACTATAATGCCACCTTGTTCCTTTAAAAAAGGAGTTTCGTGAAAGAATTTTACAATATCTTCCAATTCATAATAACCCAAATACGAATTATTATCGTCTAAAACAGGAACGATATTAGTGTGATTTTTAGCAAAAACTTCTAAAACATCTAACCAAATCATACTTTTTCGAGCAAAAAAACCTTCTAAAGCATATTTATAATCAGCGATTTTTTTGTCAGTATCAAATGTTTCTACATCATCTGCAGCAATGCTCCCAATGTAAACTTCTTCATCAAGCACCGCAAAATGTGAATATGAAACATCAATAAAAAAATCCTGAACACTTTCAATTGTGTCCTGACTTTTAAGTGCTTTATCGTCGTTATTTATATAATCTGTAATTTCAGTCATAGTTCAATTTCAAATTGTAGTGCAAAATAATCAAATTTTAGAACATAAAACCTTATTTTAACTTTGTATTTTTGTAGAAATTTAATTAACCGCAAATTCGCAAATTTTTAATTCAATTAAATTAATAATTTGCGAATTTGCGGTAAAATAAAAAAACATGACAAAATTAAGCGTAAACATCAATAAAATTGCCACTTTAAGAAATGCTCGTGGCGGAAATGTTCCCAATTTATTGCAAGTAGCCAAAGACATTCAAAAATTCGGCGCACAAGGAATCACCATTCATCCACGACCAGACGAGCGTCATATTCGATATCAAGATGCTCGCGATTTACGACCAGTTGTATACACCGAATTCAATATTGAAGGAAATCCGCAACACAATTTTATTGATTTGGTATTAGAATGCAAACCCGAACAAGTGACTTTAGTTCCCGATGCCATTGGTGCAATTACGTCTTCGGCTGGTTGGGACACAATTAAAAATCAATCGTATTTGACAGAAGTTATAACTGAATTTAAGCGCAATGGCATTAGAACTTCAATATTTGTAGATCCAATTCTAGAAATTATTGAAGGCGCAAAAGCAACTGGAACTGATAGAATTGAATTGTACACCGAAGAATTCGCACATCAATACAGTTTAGGAAATGAAAACGGAATTGAAAAATACACTAAAGCATCCATTTTTGCCAATGAACTAAATTTAGGAATCAATGCAGGACACGATTTGAGTTTGGATAATATCAAATTTTTCAAAGAAAATATTCCAGGTTTATTGGAAGTTTCTATTGGTCATGCATTAATTTCAGAGGCTTTGTATCTTGGGTTGGATAATGTTGTAAATATGTATTTGCAAAAATTGAAGTAAAAAATCAAACACGAATTTTACGAATTTTCACGAATCTAAAAAAATATTTCACGAATCATAAAAGACAATTTGTGAAATTTCAAATCATTTTAATTAGTGAAAATTAGTGCAATTCGTGTAAAAAATCTAATATGTTATATTCAAGAATAGAAGGAACAGGAAAACCACTCATAATAATCCACGGATTTTTAGGAATGTCAGATAATTGGAAATCACTAGGAACGCAATACGCAGCCGAAGGTTTTCAAGTGCATATTTTAGATTTAAGAAATCACGGAAAAAGTTTTCATTCGGATGATTTCAGTTATGATATAATGTCGGAAGATGTTTTAGAATATTGTCAAGCAAATAATCTCGTAAAAGTTTCTATAATCGGGCATTCAATGGGTGGGAAAGTTGCGATGCTTTTTGCTACAAATTATCCAGAAATGGTTGATAAATTAATTATTGCAGATATTGGTCCGAAATATTATGCGCCACATCATCAAGATATTTTAGCTGGATTAAATGCTGTAGATTTTTCTACAAAACCAACTCGAACAGAAGTTGAAGAAACTTTATATCCATTCATTCCCGATTTTGGAACAAGACAATTTTTGATGAAAAATTTATATTGGAAAGAAGCAGGACAACTAGATTTTCGATTTAATTTGAAAGTTTTTAATGAAAAAATTGAAGTCATCGGAACGGCTTTACCAGATAATGCTTTATTCGAAAATCCAACGTTATTTATTCGTGGCGGAAACTCCAAATACATTTTGGATGCCGATTTGCCCGAAATCAAAATACATTTTCCTAACTTTGAATTAGCTACAATTCCAAATGTCGGACATTGGCTTCATGCTGAAAACCCAAAATTGTTTTTTGAGGAAACGGCAAGGTTTTTGAAATAATTTGAAAATTAAAACTAAATAAAACTATGAAATTACTTTTAAGAATACTAATAACTGCATTGCTCGTAATGGCAATTTCCTATTTAATGAAAGGCGTTGTAGTTGATGAGTTTACAACCGCATTAAAAGTTGCAGTAGTTCTAGGATTGCTAAACTTTTTTGTAAAACCAATTTTGGTACTATTAACATTACCAATAACTTTTTTAACTCTAGGTCTGTTTCTGTTGGTAATCAATGCGTTGATGATTTTGATGTGCAGTCATTTTGTTACCGGTTTTCAAGTCAGTTCTATCTGGACGGCATTGTTTTTTAGTATCATATTATCACTATCACAATCATTGGTTTATCAGCTAACTGGCGAAGCAAAATAATACTGTTAAAATCAGTAAAATAAAATTGGTTGGGTTGCAGAAATGTTATAATTTTGCAACCCAATTTTATTATGTAAATTATTATCAAAGATGGATATTAAAAGAGTAGCGATTGACGCTGTAAATGAAGTAATTGTACTAAATGTTCCGCATATGGAATATAAAGGACAAGTAGCCAAAAGAATAAATGAAAAAATGCCTTTAGCAACTGTAAAAGGTTTCCGCAAAGGTGCAGTTCCAAAAGCATTAGTAGAAAAACAATACGGTGCCGCAATAAAAGTTGAAGAAGTAAATAAAGTAGTTGATTTAGCTTTGCAACGTTTTCTTCAAACCGAAAGATTAAACCTTCTTGGAACGCCACTTCCAAAAGTAAACGAGAATTTTTCTTGGAGTGATGAAGATTTAGTTTTCGAATACGAAATTGGTTTAGCACCAGAATTTGAAATCGATTTAGATGCTAAAAACGACATCGTAAAATACAATATCATTGCAGATGATACTATGTTGAACGCGCAAATTGCAAGAATTCAAAAACAATACGGAAAAATAATTTCACAAACAGTTGTTGCCGAAGGAAATGATGTTTCTGGGGTTTTCGCTAACGAAGCAGCAGGAATTAACAACCGCACAACAATCGATTTAGAAGAACTTGCTGATACAAATGTGGCTAAGTCTTTCATTGGTAAAAAAGTTGGCGATGTAATGACATTAAAAACAATGGGTTTGTTTCACGATGCTCATAAATTGATGGATTATTTGGCAGTTGGTCACGACGATGTTCACGATTTAGATGTAGAAGTTACATTCACAATCGACGAAGTTGTTGCTCATGAACCAGCTGAATTGAATCAAGAATTATTTGACAAACTTTTCGGACCAGGAAATGTAAATTCAGTAGAAGAATTGAAAGCTAAAATCAAAGAAGATGCTGAAAAACATTTTGCTACACAATCAGAGCAAAAATTAATGGCAGACGTTCAAGACTTTTTAGTTGAAAACACAAAATTCGATTTGCCAAATGAATTTTTAATCAAATGGTTGCAAACAACTGGCGAGAAAAAACTTTCTGCCGAAGAAGCTGCAATTGAATATGCACGTTCCGAAAAAGGATTGCGTTTTCAATTAATCGAAGGAAAAGCATTAGCACAAAGCAACATTCAAATCACTTTCGACGATTTAAAATCGTTTACAACTACTGCAATTCGCCAACAAATGGCGCAATATGGTAATGTAAACCCAACCGACGAAGAAGTAGAAGGAATAGTAGCGAGAGTTTTATCCAACCAAGAAGAAGTAAAAAGATTGTCTGAACAAGTTGTAGCCGACAAAATGTTACAATTGTTTAAAGAAAAAGCCAATCCATCTACTAAAGATGTTACTTACGAAGAGTTTGTAAAAGCAATGTATAACGAATAGTTTTATAAAATATTTACTATATTTGAGCGTCAGAAATTTTTATTTTTGACGCTTATTTGTTTTTCAAAATGTGACTTAAAATCAATTTCAAGTCAATTTGTCACATAAAATAAAAGGTACGACCTTTGCTAAATAAAATTACAAGTACTATTTAGAATTAAACTTCTAAACATATAAACCTTCTAAACTTTTTTAAAAATGAACTACGGAAAAGAATTTAAAAAATTTGCAACTAAACACCACGGAGTGAATAGTTTGTATTACGATAAACTTACAGCAAGTTTAACGCCTTATATCATTGAAGAACGCCAATTAAATATTTCGCAACTAGACGTTTTTTCTCGTTTGATGATGGACAGAATCATCTTTATGGGAACTGGAGTTGACGATTATATGGCGAATATCATTCAAGCGCAATTGTTGTTTTTAGAATCAGTTGATGCTTCTAAAGATATTCAAATCTACATCAATTCTCCAGGCGGAAGTGTATATGCTGGATTAGGAATTTATGACACCATGCAATACATCAAACCTGATGTTGCAACAATTTGTACAGGAATGGCAGCTTCAATGGGTGCCGTTTTATTGTGTGCTGGTGCTGCTGGAAAACGTTCAGCTTTACCACATTCAAGAGTTATGATTCACCAACCATCTGGTGGCGCACAAGGAGTTGCAACGGATATGGAAATCAACTTGAAAGAAATGTTGAAATTAAAAGAAGAATTATACCAAATCATTTCACACCATTCAGGTCAAACAATGGAAAAAGTGTATAAAGATTCAGAGCGCGATTATTGGATGATTGCAGATGAAGCTAAAGAATACGGAATGATTGATGAAGTTTTAAGAAGATAAATTCAGTTTTCAGTTTTCAGTCTCAGTTTTCAGTAATGTAACTGCGACTGGTAACTGCGACTGTCAACTAAGAATAATGGCAAAAGAAAAATTAGAATGTTCCTTCTGCGGAAGAAAAAAACCAGAAACCAATTTATTAATTGCTGGAATTGACGCACACATTTGCGACCGCTGTATTGAACAAGCACATGGAATAATTGTTGAAGAATTAAAATCAAATACAGGTGTAAAAGTTGCATCCGATTTAATTTTGCGCAAGCCAAAAGAAATCAGAGCGTTTCTTGATGAATACGTAATTGGTCAAGATCAAACTAAAAAAGTAATGTCGGTTGCAGTTTACAATCACTACAAAAGATTGATGCAACAACAAGCTAATGATGATGTTGAAATTGAAAAATCAAACATCATTATGGTTGGGCAAACCGGAACTGGAAAAACACTGGTTGCTAAAACTATTGCTCGAATGTTAGACGTTCCATTAGCGATTGTTGATGCAACAGTTTTAACTGAAGCTGGTTATGTTGGAGAAGATGTGGAAAGTATTTTAACACGTTTGCTTCAAGCAGCCGATTACGATGTTACCAAAGCTGAACGCGGAATCGTTTTCATTGATGAAATAGATAAAATTGCTCGCAAAAGTGACAATCCATCAATAACTCGTGATGTTTCTGGTGAAGGAGTTCAACAAGCACTATTAAAATTATTAGAAGGAACAGTTGTAAATGTGCCACCAAAAGGCGGTAGAAAACATCCAGACCAAAAATTTGTTGAAGTAAACACACAAAACATCCTATTTATTGCAGGTGGAGCTTTCGACGGAATTGAAAGAATTATTTCAAAACGATTGAACAGAACTGCAGTTGGATATGCAACTTCAAGAAATGTTGATAATATTGACAAAGACAATTTGTTGCAATACATTATTCCAAAAGACATCAAAGATTTTGGGTTGATTCCTGAAATTATTGGTCGTTTGCCAGTTTTAACACACATGGATCCGTTAGATAAAGAAACACTACGTTCAATATTAACCGAACCAAAAAATGCCTTAATCAAGCAATACGAAAAATTATTTGAAATGGACGATGTGAAATTTACCATTACAAATGATGCTTTAGATTATATTGTAGAAAAAGCGTTAGAATATAAATTAGGTGCCCGAGGATTGCGTTCGTTATGCGAAGCTATTCTAACTGATGCAATGTATGAATTACCAAGTTCTGATGAGAAGTCGTTAGAAATTGATAAAGATTATGCCGAACATACATTAAATAAAAATTTGTTAAAACGCTTGGAAATAGCGTCTTAACAAATTATAAATAACTATAAAAACCCGATTTTGAATATTTCAAAATCGGGTTTTATTTTACAACTAATCTATAAATTACTTCACCAATCCGCCACCACTTTGTTTTTTCTCAGTTTGAATATCGGTGTTTTCAGTTTTTAATTTTAAATTACCAAAGTTGTAAGTTAATGAAATTCTAAACGTTCTTGAATCTTGTTTTTGCCTGAATGTGGATTCTAAATTTTGACCAGCAATCAGTGCATTTACCTCATTTGAGTTGAAAACATCAAAACAATGCAATCCAATTTTTAGATTTTTATTCATAAAATCTTTATTGAATGAAATATCAAATTGTTGAATAGGCTTTGTAACTTTATAAATCTGCCAATTTCCTGACGGCAAAATGTAATAAGTCATTGAGTTTTTAATTCCCCAAGGCAAAATAATTTGAGCCTGTGCTGCATAATTCCAAATTGGTTTGTTGCTGTACGGAAATGAATATCCTTTAATATCCGATTTTATGTAATTGATGTTGAAGAAAATATAATTCATCTTGTCCATATCAGCCATTCTATTTTTGAATTCTTCTTTTCCTTTGAAGAAATAATCCAACGGAATTGGGAAATTCAAATAAGCACTAAACGTATTGAAGTGTTCAAATTGTTGAAATGTTTGATTACTAACCGGCGTTGTAGCATTTGCATCTGCACTGTAAACAAAAAGATTATTGTCTTTAGAAGCCGTATAATTCATTCCAATTTGAACAAATTGAAAGGCTGAAATCTTAAATTCATAGTTGTCTAAAAAGGTAGGATTCAAGAATAAATTTCCTTGTGACGTATTGTATTGGTCAAAATTAGAACTGTTATTTGGATCTAAATTATTGTAATTCGGCTGATTGATTTTCTTTGAATACGAACTTGAAATATTTACATTATCATTAATTTCATAAATCGCACTCAAATTCGGAAAGAAATTATTGTTTTTGAATTTAATTTTATCCGATAAAGTATTGGTAATACGCTCTACATTGAAGTTTTCAAATCGTAAACCAGCAGTAAAACTGAATTTTTTAATTTTCTTTCTGGCTTCCGCATAAAACGCTAAGTTGTCTTCTTTATAATCAAATGTGATGTTGTTCGGAATTGCAGAATTCAAGAAATAACTTCCGTTGTCTTTTACTTGCAATCCGTTGAATTTTCCACCAGTACTGATAGAAAATTTAGATTTTTCAAACGGAAAAGTAAAATCATATTTCATATAATAATTGTCCAATTTAAAATCGATGTTTCCATTGTTGAACGAATTAGTATTGCTCACATTTTCAGTAGCATTCGAATTTGTTATTGGTTTTTTATCGAAATGATTTCCAAAAGCAGTAACGTCAAACGTACTTCCAATTGTATCTAATTTGACTTTATATTGCAAACTCAATTCATGATTGTTGTTTTTTGCCTTTGTAATTCCTTTATTCAAATAATCAATGTTGTCGCCTAAAGTAGTTGCATTAAAAACGCTTCTATCATTAGCGTAATTTCCGTTATAATTGAATAGAAGATTCGACTTTTTAGTCAACTTATAATTGGTTCCAACTCTAAAATAGAAGTTTCTATTGGTGTTTACAGAAAAATTTTCCTGATTTAAAAGTTTCACTGGATTAAATGCGGTAAATATTTGATTAGTAGTAGTTCTAGATTCGCTATCAATATAATTAAAACCAAACATCGTTTGCCAGCTCAAGTTTTTTTCTTTACCATTTAGTAAAATCTGCGGACTCGGTTTTTGGTATTTATTGAAGTTATAATTGATATTAAAACTTGCATTAATTCCTTTCAATTTCTTAGAAGAGGTAACAATATTGATTATTGAACCGCTTGCATTTGCATCATAAGCAGCTCCAGGATTGTAAATTAATTCCACTTTTTCGATGGCATTTGCAGGAAGTGAATTCAAGTAATTTTGCAAATCTGTTCCAGACAAAGTGCTTGGTGCGCCATCAATATAAATAGAAACTCCTTTGCCATTTAACGTGATGCTTCCAGTTGGTGAAGTAATTACACCAGGAAGTTTTTTCACGGCTTCCAAACTCGTTCCGCTATTTAACATCGCGTTGTCTTTAACAGCAACAGTAGTTTTATCGGAATCGATTTTAATAAATTTCTTTTTTTGATTTGTAATTTTCACTTCATCAAGTGTAGTGATTTTCTTTTTCTTGACAGTGTCTTTTTGAATTTCTGAATTTTCAGATTTGGTTTTCGATTCTTGTGCGAACGAAAAACTTCCCATTAGAAGGACTAATGCTAGTAATAATGATTTCATTTGATTGATTTTTTTTTCGAGACGCAACAAAAGGTTTGAATGCGTTCCAAATTGATTGATGATTATAAGTAAGACTTTTTACAATCAAATTTGTTACAATTAGAATGAAATTATTTCAAGAAATTTTTTATGAATTTGATTTTGAAGAAATAATGATTTCGTTTTTAGGAAAATAGTAAACACAACGTTTTCCACGTGAACCACCGCAAACTCTTCCCGGATGTGAAGCACAAGATGAAATTAAAGTTACTATTAGTACTATTAACAGCTTTTTCATAGTTTAGTTGCTTTGTTTTTAATTTCAATCTGCATATTTTTCAACTGTTCTAAAATAACTGTTTTAGGTATAAAAAATTAATTTGAATTAATAAAGATGATCTGACTGATTGAATAACAATGTTATTATTTGTAAAGTCTGGTTTTCTATTCTATAAATCAACGAAATGTGTTTGTTTATAATACATTTATGGTAGTTGTTGATTTTAGATTGTGGACAAATATAATTGTGTTGCGAAATATTTTGTATTAAAGATATGGTTTCAATTTCAAATTTTTCAACTATTTGAATATTCCATTTTTCATAAAGTTGTTCAATAATATATAAATAATATTCTTTAGCTAAATCTGACCAAATGATTTTCATTTAGAGTTTTTTAGTTCAGAAATTCTTTTTTTAGCAGAAGCGATAACATCTTCATGAGAATGAATTCTTCCGTTTTCAATATCTTCTATTCCTTTATTAATTGCTTTTTTATCATTTTCAGATATAGTATCAAACCAATCATCAGAATCTGCAACAGTTACAAAATCCATACTTTTTAGTAATTCTAAAAAAAAGGAATATTTATTGTCTTTAATGTTGATTGTTAACTGTTTCATAAGTAATCAAAGTTAAAAAATTATTTAATATTAAAGTTAGAAATCTGCATATTTTTCAACTGTTCCAAATAATCTCGTTCGTTAGATAATCTCGGAATTTTATGTTGTCCGCCCAATTTGTCATTTTCTTTCAACCAATCATAAAATAAATTTTCTCTAGCAACATTTACTTTCAATTGATTTAAAGTCATGTTGTTGTAACGTTTTGCTTCATAATCAGAATTTACTGATTGCAGCGTTTCATCCAATACTTTTTGGAAAATTGCAATATCTTCGGGTTGTTTTTTAAATTCAATCATCCATTCGTGTGCGCCTTTTTCTTTTCCTTTCATGAAAATAGGAGCAACGGTATAATCTTTTACTTCACAATTTAGTTGGGAACTAGTTTTAGCAATTGCCATATCAGTGTTTTCAACCATTAATTCTTCGCCAAAAACATTAATATGATGTTTGGTTCTACCTGAAACCCGAATTCGATAAGGTTTTAATGAAGTAAATCGAACCGTATCTCCAATCATATAGCGCCATAATCCAGAATTTGTCGTGATTACAATCGCGTAATTTTTGAACAATTCCACATCCGAAAGTCGGATAATTTTTTGATTTGGAGTTCCAAAACTTTCCATCGGAATAAATTCATAAAAAATTCCATAATCCAACATCAACAATAAATCATTAGAATAATTTAAATCTTGAATCGCAAAAAATCCTTCGGAAGCATTATAAATCTCATAATATTTGAAATTATCATTCGGAAGAATTTTTTTGTATTGTTCTCGATATGGTTCAAAATTTACGCCTCCATGAAAATAAACTTCTAAATTTGGCCAAAGTTCGAATAAATTAGTATTTCCAGTTTCAGACATTATTCGATTCAATAAAACCAACATCCACGATGGAACGCCAGCAAAACTAGTAACATTTTCAACCTTAGTTTCGTTTATAATGGCGGTAAGTTTGGTTTCCCATTCACTCATTAACGAAACTTTATTGCTCGGTGTGCTACTGAATTCTGCCCACATTGGCATGTTTTCAATTAATATTGCCGATAAATCTCCGAACGAAGTATTGTTATTTTCATAAATTTGAGAACTTCCGCCAAGACGTAAACTTTTGCCCAAAAACATTTCAGAATTTTCGTTATTGTTCAAATACATGCACAACAAATCTTTGCTGCCTTTATAATGACAATCTTCAAGTGCACTTTCGCTTACTGGAATAAATTTACTTTTTGCATTGGTAGTTCCACTTGATTTGGCAAACCATTTTATAGGTTCGTTCCAGAAAACATTTTGTTCGCCTTTTCGAGTGCGCTCAATCATTGGTTCCAATTCTTCATAAGTAGAAACTGGAATTCTTTCTGAAAAGGTTTGGTAATTTTTTATGGATTCAAAATCATATTCTTTTCCAACAAGTGTTTCTTCACAATTGCGAATCAAATTCATAAGCAACTCATCTTGAACTTCATGAGGATATTTCAAAAACAACTCAATCTGATGAATGCGCTGTTTTAAAAACCATGAGGCGATAGAATTGATTATTGGAAATGGCATTTTTTAGAATTACGAATTATGAATTATGAATTATGATTTCTAACTTTACCAAAAATAATAAATTTTGTTGAACTTTAAACTTTAAACCTGAAACTTTAAACAAATGATTTACGAAGGCGTTCTAACGAAAATGCAAACTGAATTTTCCAATCCAATTGAATACTATTTGGTGTTTGAAAATAGTTTTTTGAACATGAATCAACTATTGGATAAAAACTTAGAAATCAATTTTGTTGGTTATCAATGTTTGAATTGTGGAAAAAAGAAAAAGATTTTTCGTCAAGGATTTTGTTATGACTGTTTTATGTCTAGTGCTTCTGCCGGCGATTGGATTATGAAACCCGAATTGTCAACCGCGCATTTAGATATTGAAGACCGTGATTTAGACTACGAAAAGAAAGTCCAATTACAACCACATATTGTTTACTTAGCATTGTCGAGCGAAATTAAAGTCGGTGTAACCCGAAAAACGCAAGTGCCAACCCGTTGGATTGATCAAGGTGCAATTCAAGCTATTCCTATTGTTGAGGTTCCGAATCGGTATTTAGCTGGAATTACCGAAGTTGCTTTAAAAAATCATTATGCCGATAAAACTAACTGGCAAAAGATGCTTAAAAATGAAGTTCCTGATGCCGATTTAATCAAAGAAAGAGCGAGTTTAAAATATCTAATTCCGAAAGAAGTACAAGAGTATTTTCATCCAGAAAAAGAAGATTTATATCAATTACATTTTCCTGTTTTAGAATATCCAAAGAAAGTTTCGAGTTTGAATTTAGATAAATTACCCAATTTTTCCGGAAAATTAATGGGAATAAAAGGACAATACCTAATATTTGATGATGGAACCGTTTTTAATGTTCGCACTTTTGAAGGTTATGTGGTTAGGATTTCCTTATAATTTAGACTCTTCTTTTAATTTGAGGATTAGAATTTGAAATTAACTTTTAAAAGAATTTAAACCATTAAGAAATTAAGTTTCATTAAGTCTTAATTACCTTAAATTTCTTAATGGTTTTATTTTTATAATTATTAAGGTGTTTTCTTTTTAAACAACCCATTCAATAAATCTTTGGCTTTTGTTTTTACTTCTTCTTTGGTGGTTGGAGCAGTAGTTTTGGTTGTATCGCCTGGTTTTTTATTTTTGTTAATCAGATTTTCAAGTTCAGTTTTACCTTTATTGATGTATTTTTCTTTTTGTTGTTTGACTAAATTATTTACTAAACTAGTAGTCGCGGCTTTTACATCGGTAGTTATTTTTGGTTTAGAAAAACTTCCAGTTAAACCAGCATTTATAGGAACATTATCTAGTTTTGCGGCATCGGCTGGAGAAAGTTTTGCTATCAAAGCATTCGCTTCCGTTCCTAAATATTTAGCTGGGACATCTAGTTTTAAGGTGTAATCAATAATTTGGTCAAATCCATGAGTTCCGCCAACAGTTACTTTAATATCTTGGTATTTAATATCAAATGGTTTTACAGTTACTTTTCCGTCTTTGAAAGTTACTGCCGCTTTTAAATCATTCAAATTCAATTTATTAACATCTAAAAATTTAATATTTGAACCCAAAGCACTTAACAAAGTAGAATTACTAGAATTCACTGTAGTTGAAAGTAATTGCCCTAATAAATCACCAGAAAGTGTTTTTAAATCGGGTGTCATTTCTTTAGCATCTAAATTTCCAGAAAGTTTAATTGTAGAATTTAATTTTCCGTTTATAATTCCAGCAATTGGTGCAATTTTTTTCAACATATCCAACTGGGTGAAACTTTCAGCAATATTTACCTGACTTAAACCTAAATTCATATTAAATTTCGGCGTTTTTTCTTTGGTAGAAACCATTCCGTTTAGTCCGATTTGTCCGCCAAAAATATTTGTTTTAATATTTCCTAAAGTTACTGCTTGATCTTTTACGATTAATTTTCCAGTACAATTTTTTAGAGTTAGATTATCATACAAAACCGTATTTGCTTTAGCCGTTAAAGTACAATCTAAAAAAGCTGGAATTTTCATAGCTTCTGGTTTTGCTTTTGTCTCTGCTTTTGTTGGTTCAGAAGTTGTCATAAAATCAGCAACTGCAATTTGATTAGAAGTCATATTGAAATTTCCTTGTAGATTTTGATTTCTAAATACATATCCGTAGAAATTTTCTAAAACACCAGTCAAATTAATATCACTTTTTCCAGTAGTTGCTTTAAATTCTTGCAAATTAACACGACTCGGATTGAATTGAACAACAGCACTGTTAATGTTCATTCCTTTACCGTTTTCATCAACATATTTGAATCCAGATAAGCTTAAATTTCCGGCATTATTAATTTTTTCATAGTCACTTTTTTCGACCGATTGCATGTCGAATTTTGTGGTAACATCAGCTTTTAAAATTCCAGAAAGTGGTTTTTCTAATTTAATTGGATACGCTTTAGAAAGATTTGCAAGATTTATTGTTCCTTTTAAAGATGCATCAACCAAGGCATTTGTAGCCACATTTTTAATGTTTGCTTTAGCATTAAAAACATCTTGATCAATAGAAAAAGATAATTTGTCTAGATTCACGTAAGTGTCATTCATTACACCAGTTTCATTGATGATTTTGGTGTCAATTACAATGTTTTTAACTGATTTTGGTAAATTTGGATATTGAAAAGAAGCATTGTTGGACGCAATTGCAATATTGAATTTTGGTACCGAAGTATCTGAAAACAAACCTTTGGCAAAACCTGCAACAGTAAAATCACCAGTAGTTTTTACGTTATCTAAACTACTTGCATAAGCTTCGGGAATCAAACCTAAGAAATTTTTGAACGATGAAGTTGGCGTTTTAAAAGTTAAATCATACTGTTGTCCAGCATCAACCAATTGAATAAATCCATTAAATTCTAGAGGCAATTCATTGATTTTAGCTTTGTTTTCTTTAAACGAATATTTGCTGTTTTTCAAGTCAATTCCTAATATTGCATCAAGTGAAACTTTTATGTTGTTCATATAATTCACTTTGTCCATATTCAATGAAATTTTGGCTGTTGTTTTAGTATCTAAATCTAAAACATCATTAGTAAAATCGCCAGTTCCAGAATGATTAATACTGTCTAAAACCATTTTAATTTTAGAAGCTTCATCAGTGAATTTGAATTTGAAATTTTCAAGTTCGTAGCCTTTTATTTTTAAGGCTAATGGTTTGCTTTTTCCATCATCTTTTTTGTCTTTATTTTTTAGTGCGATGTCATAATTTCCGACTCCATCTTTATTAAAAATAATGTTGATTAATCCATTTTTAGACGATATTCCTTCAATGTTCATTGGTTCGTTATCGCCATTGAATAATTCCATCACTGACATTTTCAAATTTAATTCTTCAAAAGCTACCAAAGTATCACCAGCAAATGGTGCTTTGTTGATTACGGTTAATTTTTCGATAGAAACATTAGCTTTAGGAAAACTTTTAAACAAACTTAAATTGGCATCTTTAAATGCAACGTTGGCATCAACATTTTCGTTTATTGATTTTAAAATTTTTGCTTTTATTTGATTTTCAAATAGATATGGAATTGCAAATGCAGAAACCACTAAAAGTAATAATACGATTCCAACGATTTTTAAAATTTTCTTTATCATGATTTTTATTTTTGATAATTATAAAGAGCAAAAACGATGCCTTAACAAAGCAAATTTAGTCTTTTGTAAAATATAACTTTTGTAATGTTTTCTTAAAAGATTACATAATTTCAATAAAAAAATCCGCTTTGTAGAACAAAACGGATTCAAAAACAACTAACCCAATCGTTTTTTGATTAATTAATTTTCAACTCATACGCCATTCTTGCTTGAACACCTTTTTGAGTTGTCATTTGTTTGATGTGTTGTAGAATTTCATAATTCTGCACTCCAATTTCCTCTTTAATGATACTTTCTTTGCTTTGTGCTAAACCAAATTTTGATAAAATATCTCCAAAATCTTTTTCAAATTCTGGATAATCTTGTGTTCTATATTTAGTTGTTTTTCCCAACCTTGCGGCTTCTTTTATGGCTTCATCCATACCACCGATCTTGTCAACTAAGCCAATTTTTAAAGCATCTTGACCGCTCCAAACGCGTCCTTGACCAATGGCGTCAACTTGTTCGAAAGTCATTTTTCTTCCAGCAGAAACGCGGTTTACAAATGTGCTGTAAATGTGTTCGACACCTTCTTGTGCAAATCCTCTGTAATTATCGTCCAAAGGTTTGAACGGACTGTATTCAGAAGCATTAGTATGTGTTTTAACTTGTTCTACATTAATTCCTATTTTCTTAGTAGCTTCGGTAAAATTTGGTAAAATTCCAAAAACTCCAATTGAACCAGTTATGGTATTTGCTTCTGCATAAATTTTGTTAGCATTACAAGCAATGTAATATCCGCCAGATGCTGCGTAATTTCCCATTGAAACGACTACTGGTTTTACTTTTTTAGTGATTTCAATTTCTCTCCAAATTAATTCTGATGTAAGTGCATTTCCGCCCGGGCTATCGATTCTTAATACAATTGCTTTAACGTGCTCGTCTTTTCTAGCTTCTTGCAATGAACGTCGCATAGAACCTTCGCCAATAACATTTACATCGCCTTCACCGCTTGAAATTTCGCCTTGAGCGTAAATAATTGCAATTTTATCTTTGGCTTCTAAATTTATAGTAGCAGTAGAAACTTTATTAGCATAATCAGCAATTGAAACGCTTTTATACTCTTTATCCGATTCAACTTTTAGCGCTTTTCTAATATCGTCGTGATACACATCTTCATAAGCAATTATATCAATTAGTTTTTCAGCTTTTGCCATTTCTGGTGTTCTTGCAAGCAATCCTTCGGCAACTTGATTCAATCGTTCTACAGAAACATTTCTGCTTTTTGCAATATCAACTACAACAGAACTCCATATAGAATTCAATAATTGCGTAGTTTGTTCTCTATTAGCATCACTCATTTTATTTTCTAAAAATGGTTCAACGGCACTTTTATATTTTCCGTGACGAATCACTTCCATTTTTAAACCTGATTTTTCTTCAAAATCTTTAAAGAACATAATTTCTGCCGATAATCCTTTAAAATCTAGTTCTCCAATCGGATTTATATAAATTTTGTTGGCAACCGAATTCAAATAATATTCTTTTTGCGAATAAACATCAGCATACGAATAAATAAATTTACCTGATTTTTTAAAATCTTCCAATTGATCTCTAAGAGCTTTGGTTTGAGCAATTCCAAGATTAGATGAACTGTTCAAAATAGAAATTCCTTTAATTTTGTCATCGGTTTTAGCATATTCAATTGCTTTTAAAACATCTGATAATCCATTATGTTGCGCCTTGAAATAGTCAAAATCTTTAAAATTTACTTTTCCGGCATAGTCATAATTTATTTCAGATAAATCTAATTCAATTACAGAATTCTTCGCTACTTTAACTGATTCATCACTACTACCAAAAATAGCTCCTAATACTAAAATTCCGAAAAACGAAACCATGAAAAAAATGAATATACCAACAATTGTGGCCAATACGTTTCCTAAAAATCTCATAATTATTATTTTATGTATTAGTAGTTCAAAAAAGTAATTTGTTACAAACTTTGTAATTATTGTTTAAACAAAATAGTTATTAACACAAGTGATAAATATACTTCAATTTCGAAATTCTTTTAGTTATTTTGCCAAATATGAATAAGCAGCATCAAGTCATACTTTCTTTAGGCAGTAATCAAGGCAATCGTCATGAAAACATTGAGCATTGTATTGATTTGTTGCATCGTGAGGTTGGTACTATAGTTGCAGTTTCAAAACTGTATGAATCTGATTCTTGGGGTTTTGACAGCGATTCATTTTACAATTGTGCGGTTGTGATGCATACTCATAAAACCGCACAAAAGGTTTTAAAAAACATTCTTAAACTTGAAAAAAAATTAGGAAGAATTCGAACTGAAAGTGAATCGTATCAACCAAGAATTATTGATATTGATATTATTGCTTTTGATACAGAAGTTTTTCAAAGTGATGTGTTAGAAATTCCGCACAAGCATTTGCAAAACCGACTTTTTGTATTGCTTCCAATGAATGATATTGCATCAGATTGGGTGCATCCAATTTTGAATAAATCAATTTTAGAATTATTGAGTTTATGTGATGATAAAGGTAATTGTAAAAAAATTGCGAATTTGAATGCGCCACTTGAAAAAATAAGGTTAGATAATTTCAATTACATAGCGGTTGAAGGTAATATTGGAGCCGGAAAAACAACATTAGTCGGAAAAATTGCGGAAGATTTTAATGCCAAGACAGTTTTAGAACGTTTTGCAGATAATCCGTTTTTACCTAAATTTTATAAAGATCAAAACCGATATGCTTTTCCTTTAGAAATGTCATTTCTTGCCGATAGATACCAACAAATATCAGATGATTTAGCACAATTTGATTTATTTAAAGATTTTATTGTTGCCGATTATCATATTTTTAAATCATTGATTTTTGCAAAAGTTACGCTTGCCGAAGATGAATATCGATTGTACAAAACGCTTTTTGATATTATTTATAGAGAAATGCCAAAACCCGATTTGTATATTTATTTGTATCAAAATACAGAGCGATTATTACAAAACATAAAACGTCGTGGAAGAAGCTATGAGCAAGAAATTCCGGCTGAATATTTAGAGAAAATTAATAATGGGTATTTGGATTATATTAAAACTCAAAAAGATTTGAATGTGTTAATCGTAGATGTCTCTGAAAGAGATTTTTTAAAAAATCAGGAAGATTATACTTTTATCTTGGATGAAATTCAGAAGAAATTGAATTAACGTTTTAATGAAAAATGACCTTTTAATTCAGGTAAACTTTCATCAATTTTGAAAACATACCAATAATCGTCAGATAAAAGCATTTTTCCATTTAATGTTCCATCCCAAGAATAATTGGTTGCATCCAATTTAACTACTAATTTTCCAAATCTATCAACAATCTTTACAGATGCATTTGGATAATTTACCAAACCTTTAATACTCCAATTATCATTTATTCCATCACCATTAGGAGTGAAAAATTGCGGAATTGTTATAATTATAAAAGGCTTAAAAGCCAATCCACAACCATGTTTTTCTCTTACATAAGCATTGTATAAACCACCATCTGTAATTAAAAATTCATTAGAAATTTGATAAGTACTTCCATCAATTGAGTATTCAAAATCGCCAATAGTTGCTGTAATTATTGTAGCTGAATTACCGTTTATTACAATACTATCAATAGTTGGCGATGTATGTTCTACAATGTTGAAATTCTTGGTTTTAGAGCATAATTCAGGTGATGGAGTTGTTATAATTACCGAATAATTTGTAACCCCAATTGTTGAATTTATGGTTTGAGAAATTTCGCCAGTTGACCATAGATACGACAATCCAGGATTTCCAGCATTTAATGTAATGGTTGTTCCAGCACATATTTCAATGGTTTCATCATTTGCAATTGGCGCAGCATATACTTTGATTGTAACAGGAACTCTGTTAGAAAGGCATCCATTAAAATTAGCTTCGGCATAAAAAACGGTGTCTTGATGAATATTTGGAACAACAAAATGAGTTCCTAAAAATATCGGATTTACTGCAGTTGGACTATCATACCAAAGTAAAATTCCAGAAGTAGTTTGAACATCAATTACAGTGTAACTTTCATCACACATAAAATAAGGTGATGTATATGTTAAAATTGGTGTTGGAGTAACATTTGCAATTATCGGTACTCTTAAATCATCAGGACAATTAGAAGAATGTGCCGCTGCATAAAATGTAGTTGTGGTATTTAATATTGAAGTTGTAAAGTCATTTCCAGTAGCTAATACTGTTCCACCAGTTGCATTAGAATACCAATTTACTGTGCCAGTTGTTGAAACAGCATGCAATATTAAACTTCCCGAGCCGCAGCTTGGCGCCGTGTAAGAGCTTGTTATTGTTGGTATGTTGATAATTGAACTTGTTGAAATTTGAATTATCGGATCGCCAGGCATTCCGCCATATTCAACAATATAACCTTTAGGCTGGTAATTTCCGCTGGTATCACCTGTGTTGGATAGATCGTTCCACGAGCCAGGAATTCCAACGCCAGGTGCAGTAACATGAGCATAATCTTCATTGCCTACACTGTTAGGTTCGCCTGTGTTCCAAAAAGCAAAGTTTGGACTGCTACCTTGAAAATCGCCGTTCCAAAAATTCAATCCGGTTTCTGGACCGGTCATCCATCTCCAAACGCCTTCTACTTGTTCGTCGCTTCCGCCAATCCATCCAGCACCAGCTGATTGTTCACCAGACAATTGTGCTTCATCTGCAGCGGTTATGGTTGCTAAATATCCTTGAATTCCGTAATAATTATTAGATTGAGCTGCAATTTTTGCATCACTCCAAGTTATACCAATATTTGGAACATATTGATAATAATGTCCGTTAGACGGTAAATAATTGGCATCTCCGATTGATATTGAAAAAGTTCTTGAACCACTCGGATTTGCTGATGAATTATTATAGTCAACATCTTCAATTGCAGCTTTTAACTCGATATAAGTTGGCTGTGTAGCTACTCCAGTTAAAGTAAGTTTACCAGTAATAGCATTCCAACTACTTGTTATTGTTGGATGAAAACCAGAAAGCGATAAAGTATCTTCGCCAAAAACATATCCAGAAGATATTTGAATATAAATTGCCGCAACACCCAAATCGTCTGGATCAGTAAAATCCATATTGGTAACAATTTTCATCGGACTTCCAATACAATACGTTTGATTTCCAGTAGCATTCAATATAGGGGCAACATTAGAAAGCACATTTTTTTTTACAATTGTGTCTTTTTGTTGTAAAAGTGAATTTTCTTTACACAATTCATTTTTT
Organism: Flavobacterium sp. SUN046; assembly: GCF_028867965.1. Classification (GTDB taxonomy): domain Bacteria; phylum Bacteroidota; class Bacteroidia; order Flavobacteriales; family Flavobacteriaceae; genus Flavobacterium. The sequence continues at coordinate 139,432 of NZ_JAPQNT010000001.1, read as the reverse complement.
CTATTGGCAAATGCTACCATAGAAATGAATGAAAAGATAATGATGCTGTAGAATTTCATTTTCAGTAAAGAATAGTTACAAAGTTATGTTTTATTTCTGATTAATCTTCTGAAACAAATCCCAAATTACAATACCAGCACTTACTGAAATATTTAACGAATGTTTGGTTCCTAACTGAGGAATTTCAATGCTTCCGTCGCATATTTTTATAGCTTCTTGTGAAACACCGTATACTTCATTTCCAAAAACCAATGCGTATTTTTCAGTTTTATTTGGTTCAAAATCATCTAAAAAAATAGAATTTTCAACTTGTTCAATTGCATAAACAAGTGTATTGTCTTTTTTTAAGTTTTCAATAACATCTAAAACATTTTTATTGTATTCCCATGCAACTGTTTCAGTAGCGCCTAAAGCAGTTTTATGAATTTCTTTATTTGGTGGAACAGCAGTAATACCACATAAATAAATTTTCTCTATCAAAAAAGCATCCGAAGTTCTAAAAACCGAACCTATATTGTGCAAACTTCTAATATCGTCAAGAACTATAATAATTGGAGTTTTGTCGGCTTGTTTAAAATCGGTTATAGATTTTCTTTCCAATTCACTATTTTCTAGTTTTCTCATTTTTCTATTTTCTAAAAGATATTTAAAAAAGAAGCGTTTGGCGGCTTGCAGGAAGTGGCGGACTTCGTGACTGCTTAATTGTCCACTAAGATAAAACATAAAAACGAAAAACCAAATTTCCGGCGAAAATTATACCCGCCATTTCTGCAAACCGCTTGTTGTTGGCAGGAACCATTTTGCGTATTATTTTCACGTATTATCAGAAAAAAAAATTTCAATTTTTACGTAATAAAAATCTGCAATACAAATAATTACGACTGCTTCACGAATTCTTGCCCACAACTTCCTAATAAAAGAAGCTTGTGTGTATTTATTTAAAAAAAAATAACTTTATAATAAGACTTGTTGTCTGTTTCCAATAGCCATATTCCTTCTGACGAAAGTATTGAATTAAAGAAGATATCGTCTTTAGTTGTTATTTTATCTATATATTTCTTTACATCTTGTTTAAGTGTGGTGGTTAAAATTGTGTTTTCATCGCAAAATTTATTTTTATCAAATTTAATGATTTCAAAAAGCGAGTATTTTCCGCCATAAGAAAAAGTGCCTTTGGATGTTTGAGAATCTGAATTTATTGATTTAGTATCTTCTAAATTCCCTGAATTTTTATTAATTACAAAAAAATTGTTATAGTGATTTGTATAGGTTTTAAATCCTACAATTGATATAATAAGTTGGTTTTCACTGGTGAATTGTTTCAAATTTATTTTTATTTCAAGCAGTCTCTGATTGGATTCATTAAAACCTTTTTCATCGGAAACATCATAAAATTTCTCCCATATTTTCTCTCCTTTTTCAGAGTATTTATTTATGTAAAAGCCCAATGGATTCTTGTTAGATTTTGAGGTGGTTATTCCATAAATGTAAAATTCATTTGTTTTGGAATCAATAAAATAGTCATTTATATCTAATTCAATAGGGTCGCGATGAAAATCTGGATTTTGATTGGATGAATTTTGGGAATTTTCACGAGTAGAATTTGTTGAACTAGGTGCTAAAAATCCTTTTAATGAATTGTAATTATAACTGATTTCTTTGATAAATTTTCCGTCTAAATCATAAATATCTCTGTATAATGTAGAAGAAGTATAATCTTTTTTTACACTTTTTGTAACAATTTCAAAGGTATTGTTTTTGTAAAATCTAGATTGAAAAGCAATTTGTTTAGGAACATCTAAATCTTTGGTTTTTAATCTATCAGTATCTATTTTTTTTAAAGAAATTACACTTGAGGTTTGTTTTGCAATATCAAATTTATCTAATTGCAATGCGTCTTTTGCAATTTCAATAGCATTACTTCTTCCATTTTCATTAGTAACAGCATAAACAAAATTTTGATCAAAATTTATTTTTGGTCTCATTTCTACCATATCAGACTCAAAATCTATTTTATATTTTGCAAAATCTTTTGGCTTAATTTCAAAGCTAATTTTTTTAGTATTATTGTAAAAATTAAGTAATAAGGAAGAAGCACCGTCTTGCATTAGTGTTGCATTATTTTCTTCATTTAGCGAATTAAAAATGCTAACAAACTCTTCATTATCATTTAATTGAGTAGATTTAGCATCTTTATCAAATAGAATTGCTTTGTTGAAAATTGAATAAAGCTTTTTTTTATCATTTGCTTCTTTAATAATTAACTTATTTGTGCCTTCTAAATATTTATATTTTACTGTTGGTTTTTCTTTACTCAAAACAGTATTATAAATTGTAGTTTGTGAATTAGAATTTAAATAAAAGAAAAATAATAGTAGTATTAATATTTTTTTCATAATGCAATTTTAAGTTAAAAAAGTAGCTAAATACAAATGTAAAATAACAATTATTTTTCAAATATTTTCAAAAAAAAACTTCCTAAAATAATTAGGAAGCTTAATTTATATTGTAAAAAAATATTAGCTTTTAGTTTCAGTTGCTGGAGTTGCAGCTGGAGCATCTGGTAAAACTGTACCTTTAATTGTAATAACTTTTGTTGATTTTCCTGTAGGAACCGGAGCGCCACCTGGTGTAGTAGATGGTGTGGTTACAGGTGAAACATTAGAACCTACAGCGTTAGATGTAACAGTTACAGTTTTTGTAAAAGGACCAACTCTATCAGTAGCATATTTTACACCAATAACACCTTTTGCACCTGGAGCAATTGGTTCTTTTGGAGTTGTAGGAACTGTACATCCACAAGATCCTTGAGTATTTTCTATAATTAACGGTTTGTTACCATTATTTGTGAAAACAAATTCTCTTCTACCATCAGCATTGTGAGGAATAGTTCCGTAATCAATAGTTTCATTTTCAAAAACCATTCCAGCGCCTTCAACACCTGATGCTTTAGGAGCTTCAACTTTAGCTGCAGTAGCTTTTTTTGTTTTCTTTGTTTTTGTTTGAGCATTAGCAGTAGTTGCACCTATAACAACTAACATTGCTACTAAAAGTATTTTTTTCATTTTTTTTGAATTAATATTAATAATGAACAAATCTAATAAAAATATATATTCGAGTTGTTAATGAGATGTTAACAATAGAAATATCCATTTTCAAGTTAAATATCAGTAGAAAATAATTAAATTCGTCAACTCAATTTAAATTATAATTCCATTGTCATCTAAAGATAAAATCCCCAAAGAAACACCATTAATGAAGCAATACAACGAGATAAAAAGAAAGTATCCCGATGCTTGTTTGTTGTTTAGAGTTGGCGATTTTTATGAAACTTTTGGTGAAGATGCAATTCGTGCTTCTAGAATTCTCGGAATTACCCTGACAAAAAGAGGAGCAGGTTCCGAAACCGAAACGGCTTTGGCTGGATTTCCACATCATTCCATTAATACGTATCTACCAAAATTAGTCAAAGCTGGACTTCGTGTGGCAATTTGTGATCAATTGGAAGATCCTAAAATGACTAAAACCATTGTAAAACGTGGAGTTACCGAATTAGTAACGCCAGGTGTTGCAATGAATGATGAGGTTTTGCAATCAAAATCCAATAACTTTTTAGCTTCAGTTTATTTTGGAAAGAAACAATTAGGAATTTCCTTTTTAGATGTTTCTACAGGTGAATTTCTTACTGCACAAGGCAATGAAGAATACATCGATAAGTTGTTACAAAATTTTAGTCCGAGTGAAATTTTAATTCAAAAAAATAATAAAGGTCAGTTTAAAGAAGCTTTCGGTGAAGATTTTAATATTTTTTATCTAGAAGATTGGGTTTACAAAGAAGATTACGCTTTAGAAACTCTAATGAATCATTTTCAAACTAATTCCCTCAAAGGTTTTGGAATTGAAGAATTGTTCGACGGAATTATAGCATCTGGAGCAATTTTATATTATTTATCAGAAACACAGCACAATAGAGTACAACATATAACTAGTATTCAGCGTATTGCAGAAGACGCTTACGTTTGGATGGATCGTTTTACTATTCGAAATTTAGAATTGTACCACAGTTACAATCCAAATGCGGTTACATTGTTGGATGTTATTGACAAAACGCTTTCGCCAATGGGTGGAAGATTATTAAAACGATGGTTGGCATTGCCTTTAAAGGATGCAAACAAAATAAAAAGCCGTCACGAAGTAGTTACTTATTTGATAGATAATCAGGAAATTCTTCAGAAAATTCAGTATCAAATCAAACAGATTTCCGATTTAGAGCGGTTGATTTCTAAAATTGCAGCTGGAAAAGTTTCGCCAAGAGAAGTTGTTTACCTTAAAGAATCTTTGGATGCAATTATTCCGATAAAAGTTTTAGCATTAGAGAGTAAACAAGAAGCAGTTAGAGTAATAGGAGATAGTTTTCATTCGTGTGATTTGCTTCGTGAAAAAATAAAAACTACTTTAAATCAAGATGCGCCTGTTGCTATTACTAAAGGAAATGCAATTGCAACTGGAGTTCATGCCGAATTAGACGAACTTCGAGCCATTGCTTTTTCGGGTAAAGAATTTCTAGAAGGAATCGAAAAACGAGAATCGGAAGCAACTGGAATTTCTTCACTAAAAATATCATTTAATAATGTTTTTGGATATTATATTGAAGTTAGAAATACGCACAAAGATAAAGTTCCAGCCGAATGGATTCGTAAGCAAACTTTAGTCAATGCCGAACGATATATCACAGAAGAATTAAAAGAATACGAAACCAAAATTCTTGGTGCCGAAGAAAAAATCCATCAAATAGAAAGTCAATTATTTGAACAACTCGTGACTTGGATTGGAACTTACATAAGACCAGTTCAATTAAATGCAAATTTAGTTGCGCAACTGGATTGCTTGACTTCGTTTACACAATTAGCTATAGAAAATAATTATGTTTGTCCAATTATTGATGATACTTTCGAGTTAGAAATCACTAATGGTCGTCATCCAGTTATTGAAAAACAATTACCAGTTGGAGTTCCTTATATCGCCAACGATGTTTATTTGGACAGAGAAACACAACAGTTAATCATGATTACCGGTCCGAATATGTCGGGTAAATCGGCTATTTTGCGTCAAACAGCTTTAATTGTTCTCTTGGCTCAAATGGGTAGTTTTGTTCCAGCCGAAGCAGTTCGAATGGGTGTTGTAGATAAAATTTTCACTAGAGTAGGAGCAAGCGATAATATTTCGATGGGTGAATCTACTTTTATGGTTGAAATGAATGAAACGGCTTCCATTTTGAACAATATTTCCGATAGAAGTTTAGTGCTTTTAGATGAAATTGGTCGTGGAACTAGCACTTATGACGGAATTTCAATAGCTTGGGCAATTGCTGAATTTTTGCATGAAAATCCAGCGAGACCAAAAACACTTTTTGCAACACATTATCATGAATTAAATGAAATGAGTGAACTATTGCCTCGAATTCAAAATTATAATGTTTCAGTAAAAGAATTAAAAGACAATGTGCTTTTTATTAGAAAATTGGTAAGAGGTGGAAGCGCACACAGTTTTGGAATTCATGTAGCTAAAATGGCTGGTATGCCTCAAATAGTAATTCAGAAAGCGCAAAAATTATTAAAAAAGTTAGAAAAAAATCATTCTAGTGATGTGTTACACGGAATAAAATCAAATAAAGATGACCCGAGCCGTAAAGGCGAATTGGCGCAGCAAATGCAACTAAGTATTTTCAATATGGATGACCCTTTATTAGAAGAAATTAAAGAAGAAATTTTAAGTTTAGATATTAATACTTTAACTCCAGTTGAAGCTTTAATGAAGTTAAATGAAATAAAACGAATGTTATCTAAAAAGTAATAAATAGGTTTTCAGTGTGTTATATTTTTATTGCTACTTTTTTACAAAAAACGTTTGTATAATTGAATTTTAATATTACATTTGCATCCGCAATACGGTAGAAGTATTGTTGCTCTTACAAAATTTGATAATGCGAAAATAGCTCAGTTGGTAGAGCGCGACCTTGCCAAGGTCGAGGTCGCGGGTTCGAATCCCGTTTTTCGCTCTTTAACATAGAAATTATTTATAATTTCAAATGCTCGGATGGTGAAATTGGTAGACACGCTGGACTTAAAATCCAGTGAACAGTAATGTTCGTGCGGGTTCAAGTCCCGCTCTGAGTACTAAAAGCTTCAAACTTAATGTTTGGAGCTTTTTTGTTTTTAATAGATTTCTGATTTTCAAATCGTTTATGGGAACTTTTGTTATAACTAAAAGAGTAAATGGGTTTTACAAATATGAATTTACTTCCAGAAAAGGGAAGGCTATTTTTGTAAGCAATGATTTTGAATTGCGTTTCGAATGTGAAGAGAATATTGAGTTCTTAAAAAGCTCAGTAGCTAAAATTTTCTTTATGAAATTTAAATCTAAAAACGGAAAATTGTATTTTAAATTAATTTTAGATGACAAAGAAATTGCAGTTAGTCGTAGATATACAACGCAATTGTTAATGCAAAAAGGAATTGATGAAATAATAAGATCGCTTCATAAGTCAGAAATTCTTGATTTTTCAGGATCAGAAAGTGTTTTTCCTCCGGCAGAAGATGTTTTTGGATAAGTATAAAGCAAAAAAAAAGCTCTGCATTGCAGAGCTTATTTTTTTAAACTAGAACTGAGTTCTAATTATTTTTTTGCTGGAGCAGCAGCTTCAGTTGCAGCAGGAGCTTCAGCTTTAGCAGCAGTTGTATCAGCAGCAGGAGCAGCAGTTGTATCAGCAACTGGAGCAGCAGTTGTGTCAGCAGCTACAGCAGTAGTGTCAGCAGCAGGAGCTTCAGCGTTTTCTGATTGTTTACAAGATACTACAGTTAATGCAGCGATAACAGCTAAACTTAAAAATACTTTTTTCATCTTAATTTAATATAAAAGGTTAATTATTAATTCGGAGCAAAGATATAATTTTTTTTAATTAGAAAAACTTTTAGTTAAACTTTTTTTAAAAACTCTTTCTTTGAATTCCGCAATTATCTTTACAAATTTCGTGCCAAAGTCTAATTTTGAAGTAAATTATTTTTTGTTAGCTGGTTGTATGATTTTCAATTCGTTAATGATATTTTTTGCTCCTGCAAATTTATCAATAATGAATAAAACGTATCTAACGTCAACCATAATGTTTCTACAAATGTCTGGAGAATAGTAAATATCACTCATAGTTCCTTCCCAAACTCTATCAAAATTCAAGCCAATTAAATTTCCGTTTGCATCCAAAGCTGGACTCCCAGAATTTCCACCAGTAGTATGATTAGTTGCAATGAAGCAAACTGGCATTTTGCCTTTTACACCATAATTACCATAATCTTTAGCTTTGTATAAATCAATAAGTTTTTGCGGAACATCAAATTCATAATCACCAGGTATGTATTTTTCCATAACGCCATCCAACGTTGTAAATGGTTCGTAATAAACCGCATCGTTTGGTTTGTATCCTTTTACTTTCCCATAAGTTATACGTAAAGTGCTGTTAGCATCAGGAAAAATTCGTGACGATTTCGGACTCAATTCCAATATAGCTTTCATATAAGTTCGTTGTGTAGCGATGTTTTTCAAATTGATTTCATCATATTTAGGCAAAACATTTTTTGCATAAGCATCCGCCATTGATTTTATTAATTGATATCCTTTATCATTATTCAGTTTTTCAATCACGGTTTTAGAATCGCCATCTAATAATTCTCTGAAACTTGTTAGTGATGTTAATTTTGAATTTGTGAAGATATCAGCAGTTAATTTGCTTGCGTCTACATTTAATAAAGTTTCAGGTAAAAATTGTTTTGGAGATTTAGTCGCATACAAATTGATTAATTGTTCGAATACATTTTTATCCACTTCAAGATTATAATCTTTATAAAAATCATCAATTCCTTTATAAAGTGTATTTTTTCTATCATTGAATGATTGTTCACCTTTAGTATTCAACAATTGTTCTAATTGATACAATTTATAACCAACCGAAAGGATTTCTGTATTTCGCAAAGCTACTTCTGTAAAGTAATCACGTGCTAAAGCATAGTCTTTAATTTCGTTGTAATTTTTTTCAAAATCAGAAAGTAAATTTCCATATTCTGCTTGTTTTCCAGCTTTAATGACTTTTTCCTGAAAGTCTTTCTCGAATTTTTGTTTAGCAGCAACAGCATTTGCTTTTTTCAAACCTTTAGTTTCGCCCATCCATTTTTTCCAATAGTTTGCTACACCGGCATATTTAGAAGCATATTGAATTTTGATTGCCTGATCTTTACGCATGAATCGGTCTTGTACTTTTAAGGCTGCATCACGAACTTCAATTTTTGCTGGATTTAATGTTTCAACAATTTGATTTACTGCAAATGAAGGCAAATATTCGGTTGTTCTTCCCGGATAACCCATTACCATTGTGAAATCATTTTCTTTCAAACCAGAAATATTGATTGGTAAAAATTTCTTTGGTTTGTACGGAACATTATCCGCAGAATAAACCGCTGGATGATTATTTTTATCCGCGTAAATTCGGAATAAAGAAAAATCACCTGTATGACGTGGCCAAACCCAATTATCCGTATCCGAACCAAACTTTCCTATAGAACTTGGTGGTGCGCCAACAAAACGAATGTCTTTAAAAGTTTCGGTTACAAATAATAAATATTGATTTCCGTCGTAAAACGTTCTGATTTTATTTTCTTGCCAAGTTTCTTTGGGTAAAGTAGTACTTAATGAAGCAATATTTTCTTGAATTTTCTTTTGTTTTTCTGCTTCCGATGTTATTGTTGCTGTTCCTTCTAAAACTTTAGTTGTTACATCTTCAATACGAACCACAAACATCACAACCATATTTGGATTGGTCAATTCATCTTCCATTTTGTATGCCCAAAAACCGTCGCGAAGGTAATCGTGTTCTACGGTTGAATGATTTTGAATTGCATCAAATCCGCAGTGGTGATTGGTTAAAATTAATCCTTTATCAGAAATAACTTCTGCAGTACAACCGCCATCAAATTGCGGAACAGCGTCTTTCAAACTTGAATGATTTACAGAATAAATCTCTTCGGCAGAAATTTTCATTCCGAGGTTTTTCATTTCGGTTTCATTCATTCCTTTTAATAATGACGGAATCCACATGCCGCCTTGTTGTGCTTGGGTTTGAATAAAGAATAGTACGAGTAATAGTTTTAAGAATTTCATTTTTTAAAATTTAAGATAGTTTGTTTCTATTTATTGTGAATTGTTACATATATGTTTCAAGATAATAGCTGTTGCACCTTTATTCATTTGCACAAATGTCGAACAAATGTGTCCTTTTTCTTGGCGAATATCTTCGTTGGAAATTAAATTATCAAACGCTTCGTTCAATTCATTTTGATTAGAAATTGAAATACAGCCTTCTTGATGAACTAATGCAATTGCTTCTGCAAAATGTGAATAATTAGGTCCAATTACAATCGGAATTCCAAATGTTGCTGGTTCTAAGATATTGTGAACGCCGGGATTTCCGAATCCGCCACCAACGTATGCAATGTCGGCATAGGAATATATTTTGGTTAGAATTCCTATTGTGTCGATTATGAAAACGTTTTTTTCTTGTAGAGACGCGATTAATCGCGTCTTATTATTGGTTTCGTTAGACGCAATTAATTGCGTCTTATTATTGGTTTCGTTAGACGCGATTAATCGCGTCTCTACGTCGGAAAATAAAATTGTTTTTTTTGTTATGGAATTTTTTAATTCTTGAATTTGTTCCGATTTTATATTGTGTGGTGCAATTATAAATTTAATATCTTCGGATGAATTGTTGATAAAATTAACCAATAGATTTTCGTCTTTTGGCCACGAACTTCCAATTACGATGGTTGTCATTCCGATATTTGAGGAATCTCTTTTAAATTGTTCAATAAAATCTAAAGAATTATCACGTTCTAAAATAGAAACTACACGATCAAAACGCGTGTCTCCAGAAATTTTCACATTATTGAAACCAATACTTTGAATCAGATTTTTAGAACTTTCATTTTGAACAAAAAAATAATCGAATTTTTTTAATGCGTTTCTATAAAATCCGCCGTACCATTTAAAAAAAGCTTGGTTTTCTCTGAAAATTCCTGAAATTAAATAAGTTTTAATTTTAGATTTCTTTAGTTCGTTCAGATAATTTGGCCAAAACTCATATTTGATGAAGAAAACGAGTTCTGGATTTATGGTTTTGATGAATTTTTGTGCATTCGATTTTGTATCTAATGGCAAATAAACTGTGGCATCGGCAGCGGAATTGTTTTTTCGAACTTCATATCCTGAAGGTGAAAAAAAGGTGACTACAATTTTATGATTCGGATATTGACTTTTTATTTTTTCAATTACTGGTAAACCTTGCTCATATTCGCCTAATGATGCTGCGTGAAACCATATTGTTTTATCATTTGGGTTGATTTTGTTCTGTAAAATAGTGTAAACATTTTTTCTTCCATCAACAAATAATTTTATTTTTGGACTGAAAAGTGCCAAAAGTTTTACTAACTGTGAAGTGAAAATTATAATTAAATTGTATAGAAAAAGCATTGTTGAATTTTAGTTGGGTAAAAATAAGATTTTTTGCCACAGATTTTACAGATTAAACGGATTTTCATAACTAAATTTCTTTTGAAAATCTGATTTAACAAAAGACAATTGCTAATTAGCCCTGATTGCAGCGGTATCTTTTACACCTGTCAGGTTTCAAAAACCTGACAAGTGTAAAAATTTAGCGAAAAGCAGGAAAATGGTTGACAAAAAAAGCCCAAACCATTCGCTCCAAATAATAAGAAATGTTATACTTTTGTATTTCAAATTTTTTTAGAATGAAAAAACTACAAATGGTTGACTTGAAAGGTCAATATGAAAAAATAAAAGAAGAAGTTAACGCATCGATTCAAGATGTTTTAGAAAACAATACTTACATAAACGGACCTTTGGTTCATCAATTTCAAAAAGATTTAGAAGATTATTTAGGTGTAAAACACGTTATTCCGTGTGCCAATGGAACAGATGCGTTGCAAATTGCCATGATGGGTTTGGATTTAAAGCCTGGCGATGAGGTAATCACTGCCGATTTTACGTTTGCCGCAACTGTAGAAGTAATTGCTTTGTTGCAATTAACTCCGGTTTTGGTGGATGTTGACATGAATAATATGAACATTTCATTAGACGGAATTCGTAAAGCGATTACATCGAAAACCAAAGCGATTGTTCCGGTTCATTTATTCGGTCGTGCTGCAAATATGGATGCAATTATGGAAATTGCCAACGAACATAATTTGTATGTTATTGAAGATAACGCACAAGCAATTGGCGCAGATTATAAATCGAAAGATGGTTCTAAAAATAAAGTTGGAACTATTGGTCACGTTGGTGCAACTTCGTTTTTTCCTTCTAAAAACTTAGGATGTTATGGCGATGGTGGAGCGATTTTTACGAATGATGATGCCTTAGCGCATAAGTTACGCGGTATTGTAAATCACGGAATGTACGAACGTTACCATCACGATGTTGTTGGAGTAAATTCGCGTTTGGATAGTATTCAAGCTGGCGTTTTAAAAGCAAAATTACCACATTTAGATACTTATAACAAAGCGCGTCAAGATGCTGCTAGAAAATATTCTGTTGCGTTGAGCGTTAATCCGAATATTTGGGTGCCATTTATTTGTGATACTTGTGATTGCCACGTTTTTCATCAATATGTGATTAGAATTATGAACGGAAAACGCGACGGATTGTTAGCACACTTGCAAGAAAAAGGAATTCCGTGTGCGATTTATTATCCAATTCCGTTGCACAGTCAGAAAGCTTATGCAGATTCACGTTATAAAGAAGAAGATTTTCCGGTAACCAATCAATTGTGTAAAGAAGTTATTGCGTTGCCGATGCACACCGAATTGGATGATGAGCAAATTAAATTTATAACAGATACAGTTTTAGAATATTTATCGTAGAGACGCGATTTATCGCGTTTATAAAAAAGCAAATATGAAAATAGTAGTAACAGGCGGTTTAGGTTTTATTGGTTCACACACAGTTGTTGAATTACAAAATGAAGGTTTTGAAGTAGTGGCAATTGATAATTTATCCAATTCATCTGAAAGTGTTTTAGATGGAATTTTTAATATTACTGGCAAAAAGCCAATTTTTGAAAAAATGGATTTGCGTGATAAAAAAGCAGTTCAAGATTTTTTTAATAAACACAATGATGTCTCTGGAGTTATTCATTTTGCGGCATCAAAAGCGGTTGGTGAAAGTGTTGAAAACCCTTTATTATATTATGAAAACAACATCAATTCGTTGGTTTATCTTTTGCAAGAATTAAAAGAATTACCTAATGCAAATTTCATTTTTAGTTCGTCGTGTACCGTTTACGGTCAAGCCGAAAATATGCCTATTACTGAAAACGCACCTGTTCAACAAGCAATGTCGCCTTATGGAAACACAAAACAAATTGGTGAAGAAATTATTACAGATGTTGCCAAAGTAACCGCTATAAATTCAATTTTATTGCGTTACTTTAATCCAATTGGTGCGCATCCAAGTAATGAAATTGGCGAATTACCGCTTGGAGTTCCACAAAATTTAGTTCCATTTATTACACAAACAGCTGTTGGATTACGTGAGAAATTATCGGTTTTCGGAAATGACTACCCAACACCTGATGGTACAGCTGTTAGAGATTACATTCACGTTGTCGATTTAGCGAAAGCTCATGTTGTAGCCATGCAACGTTTGTTAAACAAAAAGAATTTGAATAAAGTTGAAACGTTTAATCTTGGTACTGGAACCGGAAGTTCTGTTTTGGAAGTAATCAAAGCATTTGAAAAAGTTTCAGAAAAAAAATTGAATTATCAAATTGTAAGCAGACGTGAAGGCGATATTACTGAAGCTTACGCCAATACTGATAAAGCAAATAATATTCTTGGCTGGAAAGCACAATCAACCTTAGAAGAATGTTTGGCTAGCGCTTGGAAATGGGAACAAAAAATTAGAAGCTAATACAAACTCTAATTTTTAGTTATTAAATAGCAGTTTGATGAATTCTAAAACCGATTTCAAATTACTTTTTTGTTTAATTATTGTTGGTTTAGTTTGGGGAACCACTTATTTAGGTATTCGTGTTGCCGTCGAAACTATTCCGCCGTGGTTTATAACTTCAATTCGACAAGGAATTGCAGCTTTAATTATCTTAGCTATTTTACTTTACAAAAAAGAATTGGCTTGGATAGGTTGGGCTAATTTTAAAATGCAATTTATTCCTGCGGTTTTAATGATTGTTTTAGCAAATGGTTTTACAACTATTGCAGAAAAATCGGTTCCGAGTGGGTTAACTTCTATTATGAGTGCGTTGTCGCCAGTTGTAATATTTTTAGGAAGTATAATTGTTGGTTTACAAAAGCCAAGTTTAAAAGGTTTCTTGGGTGTTTTACTAGGGTTTTCAGGTGTAGTTTTTATTTTTAGAGACGGACTCGGAGCATTATTAGATCCTAATTACAAAACCGGAATGCTATTTTTAGCAATTGCAATTTTGAGTTGGTCGGCTGGAACGGTGTATTCGAAAATGCACATTCATAAATCGAATACTATTTCCTTAAATTTATTTTACCAGTTTTCAATTGCAGCCATAATTCAATTGGTTTTGGCTTTTATTTTTTCATCAGAAACTAAAGTCAGCGATTGGAGTTCTCGCAGTATTTTTGCAATGTTGTATTTAGCTGTTTTTGGATCAGTTTTAGCTTTCTTTTGCTATTATTATGCTTTAAAACGAGTATCAGCTTTGCAAGTTTCAATTTTAAACTATGTAAATACTATTATTGCGGTTTTTTTAGGATGGTTATTATTGAATGAAGTTATTACAACCGATTTTGTTATAGCAACAATTTTAATTATTTTGGGTGTTTTTATTATTAATTACAAAAAGCAGCCTGATATAAAATAAAAAAATCCTCATTTCTGAGGACTTTCATTTTTACTTCTTAGCAGCTTCTTTCATTTCTTTTCCAGCTGCTTCAGTTTTTTCTCCTGCTTTTTCAAGAGCTTCTCCGGCTTTAGCTTTAGTTGTGTCTGCAACTTCGCCAGCTTTAGTAGCTAATGTGTCAACTTTTTGTTCCATTTCAGTTCCAACAGCTTCACCAGCGTCTTCAACTTTCTCTTTTGTTTTGTCTTGGCAAGACACCATTGCAACAGCCATAAATGCTACTGCTAAAATTGTTTTTTTCATCTTTTAAGGGATTAAGAATTAATACTAATTATTTTGAACAATTGTGATTATGCAAATTGAATGCCAAAGTTTTTAAAATAAAAATAATTTATTTTTTTACTGATTCTTTTAGTTTTTTCGCCTCTTTTTCAAGCTCATTTGCACTTTTTACTGCAAGAGTATCTAGTTTAGATTTAGCTTTCATTTTAACAGAATCTAACTTTAATTTAGCTTTAATTTTTGCCGAATCAATACTAGCTTTCACATCAGATGCTACAGCGTCTTTTGCAATCTCTAGTTTTTCTTTGGTTTCTTCTTTGCACGAAGTTAACAATGTAGCAAGTAACAATGACAAGATTAATTTTTTCATAGTTTGTTTTATTAGTTATTTATTTTAAGTATCAAATTTGGATTCGGACAATTATTCGAGTAAAATTCTAAATCGTCACTTGAACAAACACCGGGATAATCGCCAAAATAATTTTGAATATCAATTATTATTTGAAAATGTAAATGCGGAGCATAATCACCATTTATTGGTGGCAAACCTAAAGTAGCAATTTGTTCGCCATGTTTTATTTTTTGTCCGATTTTTAAATTTTTAAGGCAGTCAATATTCAAATGACCGTAAAGTGAATAAAATGTAACGTTATTACTATGATGCTTGATAATTATGGTCGGACCATAATCTCCAAGAGCCGTGTTGTTTTGAAAACTGTGTATTTCTCCATCAAAACAAGAATAAACAGGCGCTTCTTCATTAATCCATAAATCCAATCCAATGTGGATATTTCGCTCTTTAGAATTTTCATTGTTAAAAACAGCACTCCTTTTATATAGATTTCTAGTTTCTAAATAACCACCAAAAGCAATTTTTGCATTGTTTTTATCTAAATAATCTTGAATGTAAATTTCATAATCATGTGCCGTTTCTAGTTTATGATTTAGTAATTCTTTATTATTTTCCGATAAATCTATGGCAATATAATTGGAGTAATCAATTTCTTTAGCGATTACTTTAATCGGACTAAAATCATGAAAAAAATCTAGATTGAATGACATTTTATAAATTTAGTATAAATATAAAAAAAATCCTCAGTAACTAACTATTGTTATTGAGGATTTTTTTGTTGTAATAAATCTGAACTAGTATTATGCCGAAATAGTTACAGCTTCTTTATCAATTTTTCCGACTAAACCAACCAAGACTTTTCCCGGGCCAACTTCTGTAAAGCTGGTTGCGCCATCTTTTATCATTTGTTGTATAGATTGCGTCCATTTTACAGGAGCAGTCAATTGAATAATTAGGTTTTTCTTAATTTCATCAGCATCCGAAACCGCGCTTGCAGTAACATTTTGATACACTGGACAAATTGGTTTTGAAAAAGTTGTTGCTTCAATAGCAGCAGCCAATTCTTCACGAGCTGGCTCCATCATTGGCGAATGAAATGCACCACCAACAGGTAAAATCAATGCACGTTTAGCACCTGCTTCTTTCATCTTTTCACAAGCCAATTCTACCGCTTTATATTCGCCAGAAATCACTAATTGTCCGGGACAATTATAGTTTGCAGCCACTACAATTCCGTCAACAGAAGCACAAATATCTTCCACAATTTTATCGTCAAGATTTAAAACTGCCGCCATTGTTGATGGTATAATTTCGCAGGCTTTTTGCATTGCTAACGCTCGTTGCGAAACCAATTTTAATCCATCTTCAAACGATAAAGTTCCGTTAGCAACTAAAGCTGAAAATTCGCCTAATGAATGTCCGGCAACCATTTCAGGATGAAAATTTTCTAATGTTTTAGCTAAAATAACCGAGTGTAAAAAAACCGCCGGTTGTGTAACTTTGGTTTCTTTAAGTTCTTCGGCTGTGCCTTCAAACATGACATCTGTGATTCTAAAACCTAAAATTTCGTTAGCTTTTTCGAATAAATCTTTGGCAACTGCCGAGTTTTCATATAAGTCTTTGCCCATGCCTGTAAATTGCGCGCCTTGACCGGGAAATAAGTATGCTTTCATAAAAATAATTTAAAGTTTAATTGGTTCAGGATTTTAAAAGTCTCTTAATAAACCTATGCAAAAATAGTAAATTTTTTAAAAGCGAATGGTTTGGGCTTTATTAGCAATCCATGTACCTGCTTTCTTTCCAAAACTTTGCCAAAAAGCAAAGGTTTTTCCCTTAAATCAGGGCTAGATTGTTAACGTTTAGGGTATTTATTTAGAATTTTGAAGAGCTATTTTTTTTAATATGATTTTTGGGTTGTAACTTTTTGAGGTGTGTTGCGTATAATTAGGAGTTATAGCTAATTTGAAAAACATGAGCCAAAATAAAAAGTTATGGAAAGATTTTACATGGCCAGAAAAAAGGAAAAAATTTTTACTTTTTGCCTTGATTTTTTTACTTTTTTACATTTTAGTATTCAGTGCTCGCGAACCAAAACCTAAAGAGTTAAAGACGTTTGACATTACACTCAATAAAGAACCCGAATTTAAAATCTCAAAAGGAAAAAACAGTAGATATTGGTTAGAAATTTATTGCAATAATGAAATCTATGAACTCAATGGAATTGATTACAAATATCTAAATGATAAATTCTTTAAAAAAATTATACATAAAGACTCAGCAATATCAATTAGTGTTTTTAACAATAAAATATACAAGATGAAATATAAAAATCATAATCTCTTAAATTATGATTTGGCTGAAATTCATAAAACAAAAAACTTAGTTTTCTTTCAAATAATTATTTTATCTGGATTCTTATTAAATGTCTTTCCTCTTTTTTTTAGAAAAGCACCTACATACACAAATTATTATTCTGAAATAGTTGAATTTGACTTCATAAAATTTTTCGCTATATTTTGGATAATTTCTATTATTGTTGCTGTAATATATCTTGGAGATTTTAAATATATTTCTTCAGCAGAATTTATTAAAGCAAACTAGCTACAACAGCGGTTTGCAGAAATGGCGGGTTAAATCTTAGCCGGAAATTTGGTTTTTCGTTTTTATGTTTTATTTTAGTGGAAAATATAGACGTCACTAAGTCCGCCAATTCCTGCAAGCGGATATACTAAAAAAAATCGCGGTTGAAAATGAAAATACCAAACAAAAGAACTTTAATTGACTCAAAAAAAGTATTCACAATATCTTTAATTATAGTTTCTATTACAATTTTAAGTGTTTGGTTTTACGGAATTGGAAAACATAAAACTGTAATAGAAAATTCATTAGTTTCAACATCAATACTTTCAATTATTTTTTTTCTTTTCTTAACTATAAGTTTGTATAATGGAACAAAACTTAAAGATGGTTTAGGAAAAATAACTGATAAGTTTGATTCGAAAAAACTAAACTTCTTAAGAGAATTGAATGGAGATGGTGGATTTGGAAATTCAATTCCAGATGTTGGAGAAGGAATTGCAGGAATTATAATGAGTATAATTTTATGGATTTTAGCAACAATAATTATTAGTTATTTGTTTTTTGCGCTAGGAACCATAATTTGGTTCTCAATTTTGGTATTTTTAGGAATGTTGTACTGGATATTTTTTAGAGCTTTAAGATTAATATTTAAAAAATCTTCTGAATGTAGTAGAAATGTAGAGCGAAGTATATACTACGGCATTGTTTATACTATTCTTTACAGTTCTTGGATATACGGAATAATATTATTGACAAAATATTATTGAAAAATTAAAACATAAAAAAACTCCATTCGCTAACAACGTTTTCATGAAATGTCGATAAATGTGGTAAGTTCACGTTTTTCTCTCGTAAGAAATAGTATCTTATTAGAGATATGCTTTTATGAATTAATCTGTTTTATATAAATGCGAGAACCTGTCAACAAATTTCAAAAATAAAAAAAAATGACTGGATTATTTTCAAAATATATTTTCATCTTTCTTTGGACATCCTTTTCATATCTTGTTCTTCGAAGAGAATTAGAAATAAAGCGGAAATTCAAATTCTCATTTATTTTCTTACCGATCTATATTTTATTAATTATCGCACAAATTTCATTTTCTATTATTGACTTTCAAGAATATAAATCTTTTAATAATCTTGTATCTAAACAAATAAGAGAAATAAGAATTAATAAAAACAAAGTTGCAAAGAATAATTTTGATAAGTTATTTGAAGAATTGAAACATGATAATTTTACATGGGTAAATCATCCAATAGTTATTCAAAAAGTATTTATTACAGTTATTACTAGCGAGAGAAAATACTTTTTTTTAATTCAAAAAACAACAAATCAAGGAGTTTTAGTAAGTCGTTTAAATCAGAAAGGTAATGATTATGTAATAAATAGGAATGATAATTTGCTGCAATATATAAATTAACAATTACTGAAAACCATTTCATGAAATTTCAAAAAATCTATCAAAATCAAATGTGTTTTTCACAATAAAATAATTAAAGGCCTGATAAAAAAATCATTTCTATCACTTTCTAAAATAGTTATAATACAATTCAAAGTTTTGTTAATTAAAATGACTTCTAAAATCAATACTGTAGCCTTCAGTAATCGGTTCAAAGAGAACACTAAATTTGGAAATCCAAAAATAGTAGGAACTCTATTTCATATCTTTTTTATTAAAGGAGATTCCAGGAAGCTTTTCTTTGGCAATTATGATAAAAACAAATTTGAATTGACTAAAAACAGTATTTTCTTTTTTACTCCATTTGTTATTTTTGGCACATTTAGATATAAAAAAGAGAACCAAACAGAAATAAATTACCAAATAAAACCAATCGGATTTGTATATTACTGGTTTAAATATTTTCCTGTAATTGCAATTCTTTTTGGAAATTTAATTTTTTACACACAATCGGTAACTTTTGACAACTATTTAAGACTAAATATACTACTATTATGTTTCACAGCTTTTACTATTTTTTACTTAAAGTTTAAAAAATACAAACTTGAAAATGATTTTAAAAAGTATTTTGAAATTACAGAATAAAAAAATACATAAAATAAACAAACAACATGAGAATATTAAAAGCAATTATAATACTACTATTAGCTGGATTTTTATGCTACTATTTTGGTTTACCAGTATTTCATTACGGGTTTGCCAATTTTGCAGTAATGCTTTTAGCACTAACGGTTTTGGCCATAATTCTTTCAACAGGAATTCAAATTTCTCAAAATGCAAAACAAGTCAAAATCCTAAAACGACCAAGTAAGATTTTTTTTATTTTAATTGGCGGATTACTTTTTTACTTAATTGTGCTTCCAATGCTAACAAGTTGGCCAATGTTTAGAAGCCAATCGTATAAAAACTTAATAGGTAAAGTTGCCGACGGAAAAGCGATTGCCAACCACATCGCACCAATATCAATCGATGAAATTAGAGTTGTAGATGAAAATTTGGCCTATTTACTCGGAGAAAAAATTCTAGGTTCACAACCAGCTTTGGGATCGCAAGTAGAATTGGGTGAATTTTGCATCCAAAAAGTTGGCAAAGATTTGTATTGGGTTGCGCCTTTATTACATTCAGGTTTTTTTAAATGGTTCAACAATCAAGAAGGAACTGCTGGCTATGTTATGGTTTCGGCAACCAATGAACGTGATGTGAAATTGGTACAAAATTGTGGTGGAAAAGAAATCAAAATTAAATACCAACACGAAGCTTTTTTTGGAAGTGAAATTGAGCGACATGTGTATATGAATGGTCACTCAACTGTTGGTTTAACCGATTATACATTTGAAGTTGATGATAACGGAAGACCGTTTTGGGTAGTTACAAAATTTGATAAAAAAATAGGATTCAGTGGTGATGATGCTACCGGAATTGTGGTTGTAGATGCACAAACAGGAGCAATGAAGGATTACGCAATTGCGAATGCACCTAAATGGGTGGATCGTGTGCAACCAATTAATTTTATTGAAGATCAATTGAACGATTGGGGCGAATATGTGCACGGTTATTGGAATTTTTCTAATGCTAACAAACTACAAATCACCGAAGGTTTAACGCTAGTTTACGGAAAAGACAACCGCTCATATTGGTACACTGGCTTGACTTCTGTAGGAAAAGATGAATCGGCAGTCGGATTCGTTTTGGTTGATACCCGAACTAAAGAAACAACTTTTTACAAACAAAGTGGTGCAACCGAAATTGCGGCTCAAAGCTCTGCTGAAGGAAAAGTTCAGGAAAAAGGTTTTAAAGCGTCGTTACCAATTCCGTACAACATCAATAATATTCCAACTTATGTTATGACGCTAAAAGACGATGGTGGTTTGGTAAAAATGTATGCCATGGTTGCCATAAGTGATTATACAATTGTTGGCGTTGGTAATTCAATGCGTGAAACTTTAACTTCGTTCAAAAATGTGTACAATATGGCTGGAAACAAATTGAATGCAGCGAGTTTGACTAATAAAAAAACTTTAAAATCAGTTGTAACTCGAATTCAAAACGATGTTAAAAACGGAAACAGTTTTTATTATTTTACCACTAAAGATTATCCAAATATTTTTGTTGGTTCGTCACAAATATCGAGTCAATTGCCAGTTACAGTGGTTGGCGATAGTATTAAAGTGTCGTTTGATCTTGATAATGAAGAAGTAATTGACGTTTCTACATTTGAAAATAGCACGATGAATAAGAAGAAATAATCCTATTGTTTTAAAATCTTCTAATGTAAAAATTGAATTCTGTGAAAAAGGTTACAATCATTAGACGATAAACTTAAATTATGAAACCCGTCAGTTTTTATATCTGACGGGTTTATTTATTTAAATTCTACAAATATTAATTAGTGAAGTTTGTGTAGATTTTTTTAGTTTTCTATTCCAGCGATAATTCCTAGTAATTGATTTTTCAAATCTTCATTGATAATTCCGCTTGTTACATCAAAATTTTCATAGAAACTTGGCAACGAAAAACTTCCTTTTACAATGGCGCCTTGAAACGGAAATCTGTTTTTTGCAATTTCTATAACTGAACTTCCACCACGCGGTCCGGGAGAAGTTGATAATAGTAAAACTGATTTTTGTTGAAATGTTTTAGCATTGATTCGTGACGTCCAATCGAAAATGTTTTTGAAAGCACTTGTATAAGCTCCGTTGTGTTCGGCAAATGAAATTACAATTACATCAGCAGTTCCTAATTTGGTATAAAAATCATGAGCTAATTGTGGAATCCCATTTTCTGCTTCTTTATCAGATGAGAAAATTGGCATTTCAAAATCATTCAAATCTAAAACTTCAACCGAAGCATTTTCGAATTGATTAGCCGCATAAGTAGCTAATTTTTTATTAATGGATGTTTTGCTTGATGAAGCTCCGAAGGCAATAATTTTTTTAGTCATTTTTATTCATATAATAAGTTAGTGCGCCCGAAGGACATTTTTTTACCGTTTCAATAATATTTTCAGTAGTAGAGTTTTCTGGATTAATCCAAGGTTTTTCTTTTGGTTTAAAAACATCTGGGCTGTTTTTTACACATTCGGCAGCATGTTTGCACAATGAGTTTTTCCATACAATAGTCACTTCGCCATTGCTGTATTCTTTGGTTAGGTCTTTTGCATCCATAATTAAAGTGATGTATTAATAGTTGTTTTGTTTTTTAATATTTTAGAAATCGGACATTTTTCGGCTATTAAAAGTAAGCGTTCTTTTTGTTTTAAACTAATTTCTGACGAAAAAGTAATTGTTCTTGAAATTATAGTTTCTAAATCGGGATTAGTTTCTTGAGACAAGTTTACCGCAATCGTTATTTGAGGAATATCCCAACCTTTTCTGTCAATATACATTCGTAAAGTTGATAATGTGCAACCAGCTAACGATGCTAAAAGTGTTGAAAACGGATCTGGACCTAAGTCATTTCCGCCAACAGATTCGGGTTCGTCCATTAACAATTGACCGTTTCTCCAGTTGATGGTGCACAAGTATTTTTGTGTTCCAATTGTTCCTATAATATCGTTTTCTAGTAAATTAGCCATACTATAAAACGTCTCTAAATTCTGGAACTTTATCAAAAACACTTTTCGCAAAAGGACAAAGCGGAATAATTTTTATGCCTTTTTCTCTGGCAAATTCAACAGCTTTTGTCACCATTTTTTTACCAAAACCTTTTCCTTCATTTCCAGGATTTACTTCGGTATGATCAATAATAATTTTGTCTTCGCCTGCAAAAACAAATGTCATCATTGCTTCGTGCTTTCCGTTGACATCAATAAAGAAAAATCCTTTTTCACCATTGATTTTTAATTGTACTTCGTTCATGATTTTATTTTTTATTGACCGCAAATTATTAATTCTTAAACTTGCGGTTATTTTTCTGAAATCTGCTTTCTAAAATCTGCTTTCTAAATTTATTGTTCCATAGGAATTTCCATTACTAAAAACTTCGCATTGGTAGTTGCTTTAATTTCAATTTCGGCAGTTTCCCATATTCCGATAGCATCTCTTGTTTCTAATTTTTCGCCATTTACTTCAATTTCACCTTCGATATTCATGATGTAAAATCCGTTTCCTTCTCTTTTAAGTGCTAATTTTTTAGAGAAATCTTTGTCAAAATCACTTAAATAAAACCAAGCATCTTGATGAATCCAGACACCTTCGTCGTCTTGATTTGGTGAAAGAATTTGGGCAAAATCATTTTTTTGTTTTGATTTTTCTAAAGTAATTTGTTGGTATCTTGGTGTCACATTTTGAGTTCTTGGGAACAGCCAAATCTGAAATAATTTTGTGCGTTTATCGTGATTCGGATTGAATTCACTGTGACGAATTCCGGTTCCAGCACTCATTACTTGTACGTCGCCTGTTTTGATGGTTTCGGCATTTCCCATGCTGTCTTTGTGAGCCAAATCGCCTTCTAACGGAATCGTAATAATTTCCATATTATCGTGTCCGTGTTCACCGAATCCCATTCCAGCTGCAACGGTGTCGTCGTTTAAAACTCTTAAAGTTCCAAATTGTACTCTTTCTGGATTGTACCAACTTGCGAAACTAAAACTATGGTACGCGTTTAACCAACCGTGATCGGCGTGACCTCTTGTGTTTGCTTTGTGTAAAACTGTATTTTTCATGATATATAAATTTAGTAATTATTATGGTACAAATTTACTATCGGTATAAAGAAATTGCACTTAACCTAGATTAAGAAATTATTTTTTTAGCATTCTTGCTTTCATTTTGCTAAAGAATTCAGGTGTTACTCCAATATAAGAGGCAATTTGTTTTTGAGGCACTTTATAAATTAAATCAGGGTATTTTTTACAAAATTTCTCAAAGCGTTCTTCGGCAGTCAAACTTAAATTATCCATTAATCGTTCTTGATGTGCTACCAATGAATTTTCGGTTAATATTCTGAAAAAGCGTTCAAGTTTTGGAATGTCATTAAATAATTGTTGGTGATTTTCTTTAGAAATAATAACAACCTCGGCATCTTCTATAACTTCTATAAAAAGATTGCCTGGTTTTTCAGAAATATAACTGTACATATCACCCATCCACCAACCTTCGCAGGCAAAATGCAAGACGTGTTCGATAATATTATCGTTGATGTTAAAGCTTCGCAAGATACCAGAGTTTACAAAATAGGTGTGTTTAGAAATTTCGCCTGCATTTAATAAAATAGTTTTAGCTTTGAATGTTTTAGTTTCTGTTTTAGACAAAAATAATTGTTCTTCTTCTGAAGTTAAAGAAACGTGTTTGGCTATGTTTTGTAAGATGGATTTCATTAAGTCAAAAGTACTATTTTTATAAATAGACTAACTTTTTTTGGAACACAGATTTAAGAAATTCAAAAAGATAATAATAATTTCTCCGTTTTCTCAAAATCTATGTTCTAATAGAGATATTTTATATATTTGAAATATGAAAACTGAAAAAGAAAAAATGTTAGCTGGCGAAATCTATTTTGCTAACGATAAAGTTTTAGTGTCAGAACGAACTTTTGCTAAAAAACTACTTCATAAATTGAACGTCACAGAATACATGATGAACGGAAATGCAAGACAAATTTTAAGACAATTATTGCCAAATTCTGATAAAAGAATTTACATTGAACCACCATTTCATTGTGATTATGGTTATAATATTCATTCAGGTGAGAATGTGTATTTTAATGTAAATTGTGTAGTTTTAGATACTATGAAAGTTGAAATTGGTGACAATGTTTTTTTTGGACCAAGTGTTCAAATTTATACTGCAACTCATCCGCTTGACGCTGTAGAGAGGCGAACCGTAGAGTTTTCAAAACCAGTTTCAATAGGAAATGATTGCTGGATTGGAGGAAATTCGGTAATTCTTCCCGGTGTAAAAATTGGAAATGGATGTACAATAGGAGCTGGTAGTGTTGTAACAAAAGATATTCCTGATAATTCTTTGGCAGTTGGAAATCCTGCAAAAGTCATTCGGAAATTGAAAGAATGAAAAGATTAAACCATTAAGATAGTTAAGTTCATTAAGTTTTACCCAATTTTCTTGATTCCTTAATGGTTTAAAAAAATATAGAATATTGTTCTTACGAAACGGCTTCTTTAATACGTTTCATAGCTTCAGTCAATAATTCTTCGCTAGTTGCATACGAAAAACGAATACAATTTGCATTTCCAAAAGCATCACCAGTTACGGTTGCCACATTGGCTTCGGCTAATAAATACATTGAGAAATCATCAGCATTATTGATTAGTTTTCCGCGTAATGTTTTACCAAAATAATACGAAACATCAGGAAAAACATAAAATGCGCCTTCGGGAACATTCAATTTGAAACCTGGAATATTTTTTACTAATCCAACTACTAAATCTCTACGGTTTTTGAATGCAGTAACCATTTCGTTCAATACACTTGGATCAGCGTCAACCGCAGTTATTGTGGCACGTTGCGCAATAGAATTTGCTCCAGATGTAACTTGACCTTGCATTTTGGTACATGCTTTTGCGATTATTTCCGATGCGCCAATATATCCAATTCTCCAACCTGTCATTGCGAATGCTTTAGCAACTCCGTTAACTGTAATTGTTCGGTCAAACATTCCGTCGATTGTTGCAATACTGCAAAAAGTTCCTGAGAAATTAATGTGTTCGTAAATTTCGTCAGCCACTACAAAAATTTCATTTGGTTGATTCAAAATAACTTTTGATAAAGCCGTCAATTCTTCACGACTGTATACAGAACCACTTGGGTTACAAGGTGAACTGTACCAAATCATTTTAGTTTTTGGAGTAATTGCTGCTTCTAATTGTTCAGGTGTAATTTTAAAATCACTTTCAACAGAAGTTGGAACTTCAACCGGAATTCCGCCGGCCATTTTAATGATTTCGAAATACGAAACCCAATATGGCGCAGGAAGAATTACTTCGTCACCGTCATTAATCATACATTGCGCAATGTTGTACAACGATTGTTTTGCTCCTGTTGAAACTACAATATTGGCAGGTTTGTATTCTAAATTATTATCGCGTTTGAATTTTCTGCAAATAGCTTCTTTCAAATCCATATAACCATCAACAGGTGAATAAGTTGAATAATTTTCATAGATTGCTTTTTTAGCTGCTTCTTTGATGAAATCGGGTGTGTTAAAATCGGGTTCACCCAAACTTAAACTAATGATGTCTTTTCCTTGTGCTTTTAATTCTCTTGCTAATGCTGCCATTGCAAGGGTTTGCGAGGTTGATAATTTGTTAATTCTGTCTGATAATGGGTTGCTCATTGTTGTGTTGTTGATTAAAACTATTTTTAAAAATTTAAACCATTAAGTAATTAAGAAAATTAAGACTTAGCTTAATGGAACTTTATTACTTAATGGTTTAAAAAATCTTCATTCTATATTTTTATGATAATTGCGGTTGTCTTCCTAAATCTCTCAAATGTGTAAAATGCGAGTATATTGCCTCACGAGTGGTTTTGAATTCATAATAAGGAAGATTACATTCTTTAGCAGTTTCTTTTACAAATTCCGCAATTTTATTGTAGTGCACATGACTAATATTCGGAAAAATATGGTGCTCTATTTGGTGATTTAATCCTCCAGTGTAATAGTTTACTAGCCAATTCTTAGGTGCAAAATTAGCTGTAGTATACAATTGATGAATTGCCCAAGTATTTTCGATTTCACCTTCATCATTCGGAATAGGATTATCAGTTTCATTAACTACATGCGCCAATTGAAATACAACACTTAAAATAACTCCGGCTGTATAATGCATTATGAAAAATCCGATTAAAACTTGCCACCAACTTACGTGTCCAACAAGTATCGGAATTGCAATCCACATTGAAAAATAAATCACTTTTGTAATTACTAATGTTGTCCAACGAATAGCAGGTTTTTTAAATTCACCATACGATAAATTTCTTTTCAAATAGCGTCTCATTTGCTGAAAATCAGTAGTAATTGCCCAATTAAAAGTTAATAATCCATATAAAATAAATGAATAATAATGTTGAAATTTATGATGACTGTACCATTTAGCTTCTTTGGTAAAACGCAAAACTCTACCAGCTTCCAAATCTTCATCATGACCTAAAATATTAGTGTAAGTGTGGTGTAAAACATTGTGTTGCACTTGCCAATTGTAAACATTTCCGGCTAAAATATAAATGCTTCCGCCCATGAATTTATTTACCCAAGATTTGCCCGAATAGGCGCCATGATTTCCGTCGTGCATGACGTTCATTCCAACTCCAGCCATTCCAACTCCAATCACTATGTTTAGTAAAAGATAGGTCCAAAAAGGCATTTGCATTGCAAGCAAAAAGAAATAAGGTGTTAAGAAAATGGTAAACATAACTACAGTTTTTAAATGTAATTTCCAGTTTCCAGTTCTATCAATATTG
Source organism: Flavobacterium sp. SUN046 (assembly GCF_028867965.1). GTDB lineage: Bacteria > Bacteroidota > Bacteroidia > Flavobacteriales > Flavobacteriaceae > Flavobacterium. Next base: position 112,387 of record NZ_JAPQNT010000001.1, on the reverse strand, counting down.
TTATCTTTAAAATAGTCATTCACTCTTTTATTAAGAGTTCTAAAAAATTTAAGACTATCTGATTTAGAAAAAACAGGTGTTGTGGTATTCATAATTTTTGAAATTCAAAATTTTTCAAAGATAATTATTATAATTTTTTTAGAAGTGAAAACAAATCATAATTATTAACTAAAAGTAGTATTTTTGTTGAAAATTAATAAAATGGAAGAAATTTTAAAACAATTTCCGAATCTTACTGAAAATCAAATCACACAATTTAGAAATTTGCAATCGCTTTATGAAGATTGGAATTCGAAAATTAATGTTATTTCAAGAAAAGATATTGATGAACTCTACACACGCCACATACTACATTCATTAGGAATTGCTAAAATTTTAGCATTCAAATCGGGTGCTAAAATTATGGATGTTGGAACCGGTGGTGGATTTCCTGCAATTCCGTTAGCGATTTTATTTCCTGAGTCAAATTTTTATGCAATTGATATTATCGCCAAGAAGATTAGAGTAGTTAATGAAGTTATTAAAGCATTAGGATTGAAAAATATAAAAGCTGAACAGAAACGTGCTGAACTAGTTACTCACGATTTTGATTTTATTGTAAGTCGTGCTGTAACAAATATGCCTGATTTTGTTAGTTGGATAAAAGATAAAATTAAATCAAAATCAAATCACGAATTGCAAAACGGAATTCTGTATTTAAAAGGTGGCGATTTGTCGGAAGAATTGAAAGATTTTCCAAAAGCAACTCAATACAACTTATCTGATTATTTCTCGGATGAGTTTTTTGAAACTAAAAAAGTGGTGCATTTGCCTTTAAAATCTCAGTAAATTTAGACACTAATTGCATTAATTTTCACTAATTTGAATTAATTACACGAATTGCATTTAAAACAATTTAAATTTATACACGAATTGCACTAATTTTCACAAATTCGAATCAATTAATTACACGAATTGCATTTAAAACAATTTAAATTTAGACACGAATTGCACTAATTTTCACAAATTTCAATCAATTAATTACACGAATTGAATTTAAAACAATTTAAATTTAGACACGAATTGCACTAATTTTCACTAATTTGAATTAATTACACGAATTTATCTAATAAATTAGATTTTTAAATTCGTGTAATTTAATTTAAAACAATTTAATTTTTGAAAATTAGTGCAATTCGTGTAAAAAATATTTATTCTTTCACAACTTTCTTAACAACACTTTCTTTATCGGTTTTGATTGTTATCAAATAAACACCATTTGATAAAGAAACTGGAATTTCTAACATTCCATTAATAGTTACATTGCTTGTATTGAAAATAGTTTTCCCTAAAATATCAGTTACTGAAATCGTTGCGTTTTCAATAGCATAATTGGAATTTATTTGAATTGCATTTTCAATTGGGTTTTTAATCCAAATAGAATTTAATCCTAAATTTTGACTTGTCGATAATACTGCATTTAAAATTTCATTCAACGCAAAAGCAACATTTGTAGCTGTTAAAGTTACGTGATTCTCATTTGTAATTGGAATTGATGAAGCCGCAAATGGTGTAACTGAACTTGCTGTAACTGGTGAATATAAATTAGAAGTTCCTGAAATTCCCATAGAACTCCATACCGGAATAAAATCGAAGTACATGATGTTTAAATTATTCATGAATTCAGTTAATAATGCATTTCCAGTGCCTAATCCGGCAAGTGAATTCATGTCAAATCTTCCGCCTGGTGCCGAATCTAATCCATCGGTGTACGTTGGCGCTTTAGATTTTGCTAAACTTTCATAAACGGTAAACCAAAAAATTAAATTAGTTTGTCCTTTGAAATGACTTACTTCAATGATATTTTGAGCAATTGAAGGTGTAAAATTCAAATTAATAATTGCTCTTTGTGTAGTTGTAATGTTAAAAGTGTGGTTCATGACAACCATTCCTGGCGTTCCAGTCATTGTTCCGTTTCCGGCACCGTTTGCTATAGAAACATTTCTTGTTGTTGATGGAAATCCCATTGCGTTTAGCTCGTTTTGAAAAGCGGTACGATAATTTGGACAACCAGTTGGAACTAAAGTCGCTGCTGCAGTATTAAATTCGGTTACACTTCCGGTTTGTAAATGACCTTCAAAATGATCAATTAACATTTCTCTTGCGGCAGGACTTTTCAACATACCATTAACTAAAGCTTGCATTGTTACATCGCCTACAGGTCCAAATCCCATGTAATTAAATAGATGCTGAAATCCAATTGGAACATTTGCACCCAAATGTGGCGAATCAAATGATATGTACAATCGTGTGTCGTGTGTAAGATTATTTTGTTCCATATAGCGCAACGCATATCTCGAAATTAATCCGCCCATACTTGGTCCGATAACAACATTTTGAGCTGTTCCAACTTTTTGAGCATTAATTTGATTGATTAATTCAACTAAAATCATTGCGTTTCTTTGAATATAATCAACACCGCCATCAACAACAGTTGTAGTTCCTGTTCTTGTGTAAGTTGGGAAATTAAGTATGACTAAATCATATCCTTGCGCTCTCACAATATCGCCTAAATTTTGTCCGGTAGTTCCGTAATTTAAGAGAGAATAAATTCCGGGAATATTTCTAGCATCGCCTGGATCAAATCCGTCTAATAAAAAAATCGGTTTATCAAGAATTCCGTCAACCGTATCGGGAAAGATTTCGTATTCTGCTTGTCCTAAAAAAGAAGCAGTTTCTCCATAACCTTGATACGGAATGGTTGCAGCAATTGTATTAATTACATTTGGAGCAAGTAATTCAGTAGCAGAATTTTTATTTGAAGCCACGAATTTTGGACAATCAACATCAAAAGTAATTGATTGTTCTATAATTTCACCTGTAGAAAGTGTCAATTTGAAATTGATAATCTGATTTCCATTTTTAGTGAAATTGATTCTGAACGCTTGATTTTGATTTATATTTTTCCAAGCTTTAGAATCATCATAGTTTACTGCAATTGACGTAATTGTTCTATCGGTTGTGTTAAAAATCAAATTATTTTTCAAGATAAAATCTACTTGATTTGTTTTTGACTTTTGAAGTAATGCACCAATTAAGTTTATAGAATGTTTTTCAAACGGATTTGCAATTCCAGATTTGATTTCCATTTGATTATTGGAATTTAAGAATACATTTTTAGTATCAATTTCGGATTTTTTTATAGTTTCAAAATCAGATATTAAAACCGAAAGTGGAATTTGGTTTTGTGCAAAACCTAAATTAGCTTGATTTTGAACTGCTTCTAATTTTGGTAAACGATTATTGAAATCGGCACGCTGAATTTCGTGATAAGTTTGTAAAAACTGATTGGTAGTTATTTCTTTTCTTTTTGAATTTGCAGCATCAGAAATGTTGTAAACTCTGTCGTATAAAATATTCGTTTGGGTTTTGTTTTTCAGTAAATCATAGGTTTTATCTTGGCTATAGCCTACAATTGAAAATAATGATAAAAGTAGTAGCGTAATTTTCGAATTCATAATTTGTTAGTTTTGAATTTCGAAGATACAAAAATTTAATAATCAGGCAAATAAAAAAGCTCAAACATTTCTGAATGAGCTTTTTAAAATTTATTTTTTTAAGAATTGTAATTATTCTCCCAAAAACGGATAACGATAATCTTCAGGAGTAACAAAGGTTTCTTTTATAGTTCTTGGCGAAACCCAACGCAATAAGTTTTGCATCGAACCAGCCTTATCATTAGTTCCGGAAGCTCTTGCGCCACCAAAAGGTTGCATTCCTACAACTGCTCCAGTTGGTTTGTCGTTGATGTAAAAGTTTCCAGCTGCATTTTCTAATGCTTTCGTTGCTTCAATTGTTGCATATCGGTCTTGACTGAAAATGGCTCCAGTTAACGCATATTCCGAGGTTTCATCTACTAATTTTAAAGTTTCGTTCCACTTTGAATCTTCATATACATAAATTGTAATTACTGGTCCGAATAATTCGGTTTCCATCGTGGCATATTTCGGATTTGTAGTAACAATAACTGTTGGTTCGATGAAGTAACCTTTAGATTTATCATAATTTCCACCCAGAATAATTTCAGCATCAGCATCTTTTTTAGCTTGGTCAATGTAACTTGCTAATTTATCAAATGAGCCTACGTGTATTACAGCTGTTATAAAGTTAGAAAAATCTTCTGGACTTCCCATTTTCATAGAATTCACATCGGTAATTAATTGTTCTTTAATTGCTGGCCATAAACTTTGTGGAATATAAGCTCTTGAAGCTGCCGAACATTTTTGTCCTTGAAATTCGAAGGCACCGCGCGTAATTCCGGTTACGACTTGTTTCACATTAGCCGATGGATGTGCAACTACAAAATCTTTTCCGCCAGTTTCTCCAACTATTTTCGGATAGGTTTTGTAAGTATGAATGTTATTTCCAATTTTTTTCCAAATTTCTTTGAATACAAACGTTGAACCAGTATAATGAACTCCAGCAAAATCTGGTGAAGCTAAAACCGTATCAGTAATCATAACTGGATCGCCAAAAACTACATTAATAACTCCGTCTGGAACGCCAGCTTCTTTAAAAACATCAATAATAATTTTTGCAGAAAAAACTTGGCTATCACTAGGTTTCCAAACTACAGTATTTCCCATTAAAGCGCCGCTTGCAGGAAGATTTGCAGCAATTGCAGTAAAGTTAAAAGGAGTAATTGCATAAATAAATCCTTCCAATGGACGGTATTCTACTTTGTTCCAAACATCAGAAACCGATTTTGGTTGGTCGTTGTAAATTTGGGTCATGAACTCTACGTTGTAACGTAAAAAGTCAATTAATTCGCACGACGCATCAATTTCTGCTTGGTAAATTGTTTTGGACTGCGCAATCATTGTTGCAGCATTAATTCTAGCTCTGTATGGTCCAGCGATTAATTCAGCAGCTTTTAAAAATATTGCTGCGCGATGTTCCCATGGCATTTGCGACCATTTTTTTCTTGCTTCTAATGCTGCTGCAATCGCTTTTTCAACATGTGCTTTTTCGGCTAAATGATACGTTCCAACAATGTGTTGGTGATCATGTGGTGCCGACATATTTCTAGTGTTTCCAGTTTTTATTTGTTCAGAACCAATGTACATTGGAACATCAATAGTTTCGTTCCACATTTTTTTGTAAGCAGCCAAAACAGCTGCTTTTTCTGGAGAATTTGGAGCATAAGATTTTACAGGTTCATTGACCGCTTTAGGTACGTGAAAGAATCCTTTTGGCATATTATAAATTATTAAATTATTAGACTATTTAGACAATTAAACAGTCACAAAAATGTGAATTATTTAATTTCAAACAAAAGTACAAAGGAATATTTGAATTTTTGATAAGAAAAAGCACGAAAATTGTGTTCTGAAAAACAAAAAATTAATTCAGAGCATAAGGAGCACTTAATCTAAAAGTAGGAACGATAACTTTAAAATTTTTGGTAGATGTAAAATTTATCATATTGAATGAACCACGCATAGCGCCGTGTGGCGATGAAAGTAAACAACCCGAAGAATAAGTGTGAATTTCACCTGGTTTTAAAACTGGTTTTTTCCCAATTACGCCTTCACCATCTACAATTTCAATATCGTTTAGTGAATCAAAAATTTCCCAATGGCGTGATATTAATTGTACCGAATCTTTGCTGTGATTTTCGATGGTAATCTCATAAGAAAAGGCAAAATGAATTTTATAGTTTTTGAAGTAAGTGCCTTCAAAACTAGTATTCACAGATATTTTTATGCCTCTTGTAATTTGAGTTACCATAAAGAAACTTTTTGTAAAGTTACAAAAATATTAAAATAACAAATGTTTTATTATTGTTAAAGTATAATTAATTGATTATATCAGTTGAGGTTGCAACTCCTTTGCCAATAACTCTATCATAACGTTGGTTGTTTTCACGATAGTAAATTATGGCAAAATAGTTGTTCTCTGTTTGATAGAAATTTCCGTCAATTGCATTTTCATTGTCTACTTTTCCAGAAGAATCTAAAAGTGTATAATTGTAATTTGTAAAGCCTTGTTTGATCATAATAGCTTTTTCAAACACGCCTTTCTTTTCGTTATACTCCATTTTGTTTTCATCTGAAAGAGCGTAATTATTAAACATTCCGGTTACATATATTTTTTTGTCTTTATTGAATGAGTTTGATGCCAATGAAAAATATATCCAAGCATAATCTGATTCAATTTCATAATTTTCGGCACTTATGTTATTTACTAAAAAATTACCATTAATATCAGGCCAATAGGTGTAAGGCTTCTCGGCGCGACCAACGTTAGTGTATAAATAGCAACTGTATAATCCGCTATTAGAATCTATATGTGCAATGCTGTTATTGGCGGCTCTAATGTTTTTATTCTCAAAAAATAAGTACTCGTTACCAGCCCAAAATTGAGTTTCAGAATCGTACTTGTAGATTAAATCATTTCCGATAGTGTACATTGGTTTGATATTCGTAATAGCATTATCAAATCGACCATTTTGCATTAAAAGTACTTTTACATTTGTTAATGGACTTTGAAATGCAATGACACTTGACTTAATTGAAAAATCCATATTGTGCTTAAACGGAACTTCTTGTATTGTTCTTGCTCTTTTTACTTGCATTGGAACGGAAACTAATTCTTCAAAAACTATAAATTTTCTAGCAAAAACTACTTCTTTATCTTCGTTTAAAACACTAATAATATAGTTGCCACTAACTTTTAATTGCGTCAATCGATTGGGAAATGAAACACGATAATGTGAATAAATTTGAAGGGCATTAAATGAATTAGTGTAATCTTGAATACGTTGGTCATTGAATCCGCCAAGGTATTCGTTGACTGATAGTTGAGATGGTTTCCAGTCGTAATCACAATGAGTTATTCGGTAATAATAATTATCTTCAGAACCATGTAAATCATCAAATTGTAATTGAAAAGTATCACCCAATAAAAACAAAGGAATTGCATTTTGACCGTTTTGAACAAAAGATATTGTTTTGATAAAATAAGGTGGATTTACTTCTTTTTCTTGTGCAATTAAATTAATAACCGAAAGAAAAAAAAGTGCAGTAATTAGATATTTTTTCAACATAAACATTTTATTATCAAATGTAAAGATAGTAAAAAATAGTATCTACAATTATGCCAAGATTTAATTTTTACTTAAAACAAACCGGAATTATTTCGCCTTTTGCCAAGCAATATTTTTCAACTTGTTCAGGAGTTAATTTTGTAGTGTAATCTTCTTCAATAACTTTGAAACCAATGCTTCTTAATTTGTCGAAGTAATCTCTTCCATAAACGCGAACGTGATCGTATTGTCCGAAAATTTTAGCACGTTCTTTTTGGTCTACAATAGAATCATCCGAAAAAGTTATTGCTCGAGATAAATCTTGTGGAATTTGAAAGATTCCCATTCCGCCCGGTTTTAAAACTCTATATAACTCTTGCATTGCTTTAGTATCATCTGGAATATGCTCTAAAACGTGGTTGCAAAGTAAGATGTCGTATTCGTTATCTTTAAATGGTAAATTACAAATGTCAGCTTTGACATCGGCTAATGGCGAAAGCAAATCGGTTGTAGTATATTCGATATTGCTTTGCTTTTTGAAGCGTTTGTAAAATTCTTGTTCAGGTGCAAAGTGTAGTACTTTTAATGCTGCATTTGTCTCAGCATTTCTTAATTTTATTCTGTTAGGATTAGGATCTGAATCAAGTTCAGATTGGAAAAAGTCTGTTTCATTTTGCAAATACAACCAAAGCAAACGGTGTCTTTCTAGTGAAAGTGTGCTTGGTGAAAGTACGTTGTTACGCTGATTTCCGTATCCGTATGGCAAAAACATTCTGAAACTTTTTCCGTCAATTGGATCAGTAAAACGATTTCCTCTTAATAAAAAAGCTAAAATAGGACGAATTACAATACTTAAACGAATAAGTATTGGTCTTGGAATGGTATTTAATATGAACTTGAATAATTTTTTCATTTTATTTCTTTTTTACACGAATTACACGAATTACACAAATTTATTTTCAACTTATTATTTCACTAATTCAATACTTTGTATTGTTTTATTGATGCTTTAATTCGTGTAAAATTTAATTGGATCAAACTGACTTTATAATATAATTCGTTTGTATTTTAAACTATCTTCTCCAAAATTAACTAATAAACCCAATTTATTTTTTGAAGAAGCTAAATAATTTAATGTTTGTTTAGTGTCGCTAACTGTTAATTGTGATATTGCTTTTACTTCGAAAATAATTTCTTCGTAAACCACAAAATCCGCGTTGTATTTTCTTGGTAAAATAATATCTTTATATAGAATCTTATATTCTTTTTCTCTTTCAAATGAAATATTATTTAGCCTGAATTCATGTTCTAAAGCATCTTTATAAACAACTTCACTATGACCTTTTCCAAGTATTTTATGCACTTCCATACATAATCCAATAATTTTAAAAACTTCGTCTTTTAAATAAATTTCATTCATGGCTTATAATTATTAAGTTGATTTTGGTATGTATTTTTATTCAATTTGTGAAATCTAACACACAATAAATTTGTGAGAATTAGTGAAATTCGTGTAAAATTTATAGTACATAATAGTTTCTAAACTCAACTTCTTCATCACTAACAATTCCCAAAGCATCATAAATATATTTAAAAGTAGATAAAATCTCAGGTTTGCCATTAATTAAAGCGACGTCGTGTTCAAAATGGGCACTTGGTTTTCCGTCTGCTGTTAAAATTGTCCAACCGTCTTTCAACTGTTTGATGTTTTTTGTTCCCATATTAATCATTGGTTCGATAGCAACAACCATTCCTTCTACAAACAATTTTCCACGACCTTTTTTACCATAATTTGGCATTTCTGGATCTTCATGCATTTTTGTTCCTAATCCGTGTCCGACTAATTCGCGAACTACACCATAACCATTACTTTCACAATATTTTTGAATGGCATTTCCAACATCTTCAACACGATTTCCTGCCTTGAATTCTCGTATTCCAACATACAAACTTTCTTTGGTAACTTTTAAAAGGTTTTTAACTTCTGCAGCTATTTCACCAATTTCAAAACTGTAAGCATGATCACCATAATATCCGTTTTTTAATACGCCACAATCTACCGAAATCACATCACCTTCTTCTAGCGGTTTTGCATTTGGAATTCCGTGAACAACTTGAGCATTCGGACTCATACACAACGAATTCGGAAAGCCATAAAGTCCAAGAAAACCTGGAACTCCACCATTATCTCTGATGAATTCTTCGGCAATTTTGTCTAATTGTAAAGTGGTTACACCAGGCTTAATAACTTTTGCGATTTCGCCTAATGTTTTAGAAACTAATAAGGCACTTTCGCGCATAATTTCTATTTGTTCTCGTGTTTTTGGAATAATCATAATCTAAAATAAAGGTGCAAAAGTAGTTATAATTTAATAAAAAAAAGCTACTCGATTTAGAATAGCTTTTAAGTATAAATTTATAATAACGAATGTCTTGTCATCACGTCGGGCTTCTTAATTCCCATTAATTGTAAAATAGTAGGAGCAATGTCACCCAAAACACCATCGTGAATGTTTTTTAATTCTTTATCTACCAAAATAATTGGAACCGGATTGGTTGTGTGTGCTGTATTTGGCGAGCCATCTGGGTTAATCATGGTTTCACAATTTCCGTGATCGGCTATTATTATTGTGGTGTAATTACTTTCTAGTGCAGCTTCAATTACTTGTTTTACACACGCGTCAACGGCTTCACATGCTTTTATTGCAGCAGCCATAACACCAGTGTGTCCAACCATATCGCCGTTGGCAAAATTCAAACAAACGAAGTCAACAGCTCCTTTTTTAATTTCAGGAACTAAAGCGTCAGTTAGTTCAAATGCACTCATTTCGGGTTGTAAATCGTAAGTAGCGACTTTAGGTGAATTTCTTAAAATTCGAGTTTCACCATGAAACGGAATTTCTCTTCCGCCAGAAAAGAAAAAAGTAACATGAGGATATTTTTCGGTTTCGGCAATACGAATTTGAGTTTTCCCAGCTTTCTCAATTATTTCACCAAGAGTTTCCGTTATGTTGTCTTTATCATAAATTACATGAACATTAGTGTAAGTATCATCATAATTAGTCATAGTTACATAATACAAATTGAGCTTATGCATATTGAATTCGTGAAAATCTTTCTGTGAAAGTGCTTCGGTTAATTCTCGACCTCTATCGGTTCTAAAATTAAAGAAAACGACAACATCATCTTCTTCAATTTTTGCTAACGGAGAATTATTTGAATCTACCACTACTAATGGCTGAATGAATTCATCGGTTACGTTGTTAGAATAACTTTCAGTAATACTTTTAAGAACATTTGTAGTGTGTTCGCCTTCGGAATTTACAATTAAATCATAAGCAAGTTTCACGCGTTCCCAACGTTTATCTCTATCCATTGCATAATAACGTCCTATTACGGTTGCTAGTTTAGCATTCGATTTAGACAAATGATTTTCTAAATCTTGAACATAACTCGCTCCAGATTTAGGGTCAACATCACGACCATCTGTAAAAGCGTGTACAAAAGTATTTTCTAGTCCAAATTTATCTGCTGCATCAAGTAAAGAATAAAGATGCGATGTATGAGAATGTACGCCACCATTGGATAATAATCCTAAAAAATGTACTTTTTTATTGTTGTCTTTAGCATATTGAAAAGCATCAATAAGTGGCTTTTCTTGACTCATTGTATTGTTTTGAACGGCAAGATTAATTTTAGCCAAATCTTGGTATACAATTCTGCCAGCTCCAAGATTCATGTGTCCAACTTCAGAATTTCCCATTTGACCATCGGGTAATCCAACATTTAATCCGTCAGTTCTTAATTGTGCCGATGGGTATTTAGTATATAAACTATTTATGAAAGGAATATTCGCATTATCTATAGCAGAAACTTTTGGGTCTGGAGATTTTCCCCAACCGTCAAGAATCATTAAAATTACTTTTTTATTCATGTTAGATTTATTTTGATACAAATATAATTGATTTGAAAAATTTGAGTAAAAAGTGATGCTTTTTTTTAAATAAAAAAGTCCGAATTATTACAATCGGACTTTATAAGGTTTTTTAGTAGTTATTTATTAATGTTTTAATGAATTATAATCAATAAAATAGCGAATACTTAGTGAAAAAATATGGTTCAAATTGTTGTTAATTACATTAGAGAAATTGCTGCTTAGGTTTCTTTCAAAATCTCTTTCAAATAAAGAAGCATTGTTTCTATAAAGTGCTGTAATTTGACTTCCAGGTGCAAACCACCACGAATACGACAAATCTAAATTCCAAGTATTAAAATTGGAGTTTTTATTTACAACATAATTGTAGTTTTGCATTAAACTTCCATCGTCTTGAAGTGTAAGAATGTCTTTATTTACAGCATACGACCAATAATGTCTTACGGTCAAATTAAGATTCATTTTGTTGTTTAAAGTGTATTTTCCATAAAGAGAATTGGTGTACGTAACTCGATCTCTTCTTGCAAAAATGGTATTTCCGTCGGTATCAAATGCAATCCATCCGATATTTTTATTCTGTCTAAAATAATTAAACGAATAAGAAAACAATAACTTGTTTGAAAAACGATATCTCGGAGAAATTTCAAAGCCATAATTCATTCGTCCTTTTTCATTTACAAATGCAATAGAAGGATTGAAATCTAAAGCAAATTTTCTGTTGTAATTAGTTGAAATATAAGACCAAAAATTAATGAATTTAGGAATCGTAAGAAATTTTTGTTCATCGTCTGAACGTGGCTCATAAAAATCATAAGTTTCTACTGGTCTAATATTCATACCTAATCCAAAATAATCGTTTTTAGTAGTCGTTGAATTGATATTGACATTAATATTGGCGCCTTGAATTCTTCCGGTTCTATTATCGAATTCAGAATATAAATTTAAGTTGGTTGAAAACGAATTAAATGTTTTGGTAGGTTTTAAAATCCTGTAACTTGCATTTGAGTACAGTGCATGATAATGCGTTTGAAAATTTATGCCCAAATCATTATTGTCAAAATATTTACTAATATATTGTCCGCCAAAACTATAGCGATATTTTCCAGATGTTTCGGCAAAATTCAATGAAGAATTTATACCTTTTCTGTCTGCCAAAGTTTGGTATTCATTGATGTAACTGTATTTAAAATCACCATTTAATTTATAAGTATTCTTTTTAGTATTCAAGTCAAATACTAAAGCCGAAACATTCGCATCTCTAAACGAACCATTTCTTGTAACGTTAGTATTTACAAATGAAACAGAAGAATTTTTTCTGAAGCGTTGGTCTAAAACCATAACATTATAATTTGCTAAAGGTTCAATAACTTCTTGACGTTCATCACCAGTTACTGTATTTCTAATATTGGCATAAGTTTTTTTTGTTATTGCATTCAAAACTCCTACACCCAAACCATTTTTGGTTCTACCAGAAACTTTTAAGGCATTTAATAAATTTATATTTGCAGGATATTTTGTGATTTCTTCATCGCTACCTAGTTCAGGATAAGTTGATGGACTTCCACCAATTCTTCTTGAATACAACAAATCACCTTTGGTAAATAATTCGGTTCCTTCGGTGAAAAATGGTCGGTTTTCATTGAATTGTTGTTCGAATGGTCCCAGATTTAATTCAACTCTATCAAAAGTTGTTTGACCAAAATCGGGAATTAAAATTGCGTCTAATGTAAAGGCATCGTTGATACCGTATTTAATATCTAAACCGCCTTTGAACTGGCTGTTAGTTTCTGTTTTATTACTGTTTAAATAATAAGATGAATACGGAATTAAGAAAAGTCTCGTAGGTGTTTCAATGTTTTCAATTCCTTCAAGATTTCCTAATTGAGCGGCTTCGTTTCTTATTTTGTTATCTATTCTATTCCAAGTAAATTCTTGATTATGTCGCTTGTCACTTCTATAAAAATTTACACCCCAAGATTGTTTCTTTTCAGATGAAAAACGCAATGCTGCATAAGGAATTCTCATTTCAATAACCCAACCAAATTCTTTAATTTCTGTATGACTATCCCAAATGGCATTCCAAGTAAAATCTTCACCATTAGAATTGGTAAAAACATCGTCAGCTTGAACACCTGCGGAACTTACATAAAAACCAAAATATTGCTGGTCATCATTAAAACCATTAATTACAATACCAAATAAATCGGCCGTTCCAATATCGTCACGAGTGGTTAATTCTTTAGGAATTTTGCTTGATTCTAAATCATACAAAGTTGCTGCTATATAAATGGCATCATTGTCATAAACAACCTTTACTTCAGATCTTGTTTCATTAGCTTGAGGTTTTCCATTATCTGGAGTAAGCATAACAAAATCGGTAGCTACTGGAGCAGTTTTCCAAACTTCTTCATTAAATTCTCCATCTATGGTGATTTTTTCGGTGGTTGATTTGGATTGTAAAGTTTTCTTCGGTGCTTGCGTATAACCTAAAAAAGGAATAAATAGTAGTAGATAGTATAATGAAAATTGCTTTGTCATTGGCTTTGATTTATTTAGCAAATATAATTTATTAAATGTATAACACAATTTTTATAACAATAGTATTGCAATAAAAAAGATTAACATAATGGCTTGTTAAAATATAAGAAAAAAAATACAAAAATACATATAAAATGCTTAATAACGTTAAATTTAATCACTTAATCGATATTTTGTAGCTTTTTTTTAGGTTTGATAAAGATTCAAATTGTATGTTTGTAATCCCAAGTTTACCAAATTTAACCTATTAATAAGTATGAAGTTATACACTTTTGTTACATTAGCTTTGTTTAGTTTGTTCACTTTTGTACCTAATCAGAAGAATAATAATGAATTAAAAACGTCACAGCCTAGGAATTATGCAATGAATTCGTTTTCAGAACGAGTTGCAGTAATCTACAATTCATTAGATGCTAATAATTTTAAACTTCCTAAGATTGAGAGTTTTTCTAGAGCATTAGAAGGTTATTATTTGCTAAAAGAAAAAGGAAAAATAACGAATGATTATTTAACAATAGTCGACTTTAGCTTAAGTTCTAAATCAAAAAGAATGTGGGTTATTGACATGAACGAAAATAAAATTATTTTCAATTCACTTGTAGCACACGGAAAAAATTCGGGTAATGATTTTGCAAATAATTTTTCAAATAAAAATGAATCCAATAAAAGTTGTTTGGGTTTTTTTGCTACCGGAGAAGTATATCAAGGAAAACACGGATTGTCACTAAAATTAGATGGTTTAGAAAAAGGTGTAAATGATAATGCAAGAGAACGATCAATAGTTATGCATGGCGCTGACTATGTATCTGAAAAATTTATAAAAATTCACAATAGACTAGGAAAAAGTCAAGGCTGTCCAGCATTACCGTTAGAATTAAGTAAAAAAATAATTCAAACAATTAAAGATAAATCGTGTTTATTTATTTATCATCCATCAAAATCAGATCTTGAAAGTTCTAAACTAGTATCTTAATTTAGAATATAAATCGGCATCGAGACAATAAATATCTTCTCTAAAATTCAATACACCATTGGTTTCCCATGCCGTCCAATACAACTGATGAATTAAAATAGCATCATTAACTTTAATGACAATTGTTTTTAATTCAGGTTTAGAAAGTGTTTTCTTTTCTATTACTAAAGTTGGATTTTTTGCAAGCAATTTGGCATTCTTCTTGTCAATTTCTAATTGTTTTTTCTTTTGTAACTTGTAGTAATATTTGATATCAGTGGTGTCTTTAATTCTTTGCAACGACCATTTTGTGGTATCATTCAAGATATAAGCCGCCATATCAAGAGGTTTTTCAAGTCTTACGCAACCTGAGCTTAACGAACGAAAAGTAAAAGCAAAAAAATCACGATGGTTTGTATCATGTAAATACACTGAGTATTTATTAGGAAAATTTATCTTCATTGATCCTAAAGAATTATTTCTGCTAGGATTTTGAACATATTTATATTTATTGGCGTCATCCATAGTCCAAGTCCACGGATTTACTTCATTGTTTTTTCGGTCTAAAATAACCAATCCTTTTTTTCTAAAAACACCTTTATCTTTTATTGCCTCGGGATAAATATCTTCTTTTAAAATTGTTGGAGGAACAGTCCAATTGGGATTCAAATTAATGTTAGAAATTTTAGATTCTAATATGGGAGTTTTGCGTGAATCGCGACCTACAACAACACGTTGTGACTGAATTGTATCACCATCTTTAACGGCAACAATCGTATAATCAGGAATGTTAATCAATAAGTAATGGTTACTAAAATCGTGAGCAAACCAGCGCCAACGTTCCATATTGGCAATTACTTGTTCAATACGTTGGTCTCTTGTGTAATTTAATGCTTCAATAGTACTTCTTCCAATTACACCATCAGGTTTTAAACCATGACGCGCTTGAAAAATCTTCATGGCATCTTGGGTAATTTTATTATAAGTAGTGTTTAAAATGGTATCTTTTTCAGTCAAATCACCCCAATACATCAAACGTTTCTTTACAATCGGAATGTATTTACTTTTTTTATTTGGAAGAATTTTTTCACTCAGATTTATTAATCCGAAAACTGTTTGTTCTGGATATTGTCTCAATTTTTTCAAACAAGATTTTAGTCTTTTGTAAACAATATGATTGGGTTTACAAGCCTCAATTGCATCTTTAAAGTTGTTATTATCAATACAATCAAATAAAATTTTATTGGTTTCAACTTTCTTTTCGTTTAAATCCCAATCTTTGTATAATTCATTCGGATTCAATTTTCCTTTGCTGATATGATTGATATACAATTGCGCACTTTCGGTTAAAAGTAGGTCATATTTTACTTTAGTAGAATCTGGTAAGTCTTCATATTTTTCTTCAAATGATTTTAACCTTTCATAATTATAATCTTTTGCTTCCAAACCTTCATTTTCGGCATTGCCAATTTCAGAAATAAAATAGTCGCGATGATCTTTAGAATTCCAAGCCGTTTCGAATTTATATTTTCGATAAAACTCAGGAAAGTCTTTGTTTTTAGAATTTAAAATTAAAGTAGAATCTATTTTTACACCAGTTTTACTAAATAAAGAAAAAGGCATAAACGAAGCCGATGCAGAAGAATCAGTAGAACTATTTCTCTTGCAACTTGAAAAAACAATAAGCAGTATTAAAATGTAAAGTTTATTCATAGGCTTTAGCCAATTTCTTTTTTCATTACGTAATGGATTCCAATATCGGCAATGGAAAATGGATTTCCAACTTTGTTATAACCTAATTTTTCGTAAAATAACACTGCAGTTTCTCTAGCATTGAACCAAATTAGGTCACTTTTTTCTTCTATTGCATAACGTTCACAATGCTTGACTAAAAGCTCACCATAACCTTTTTTTTGGTGTTCTTTTAAAACTGCCATTCCTCTAATTTGAAACTGATTTTCAGCCTTAAAATTAAGGTTTCTACTTTTGAAAACTGATACAACTCCTATTAATTTTTCATTAATAAATAAACCAAAATGAGAAGTTGTCTCTAAATCATCACCATCAAATCGACAACTTTCTATCGGTTTTCCTTCTCTTAAAACAGGATTCCGCACTATAACAGTTGTTTCGGAGGATATATTTTGTATCTTTTTCATAAAAATTTTCGCTACAAAGAAACGATAACAAATTAATAATAAAACTTTTAGAGCCAAAGAAATTTGTAAAATTATTGCTACATAAAAATTTTTTAAAAAAAGTTTGCATCGAAAGAAACTTATACTTTATATTTGCACTCACAAAATAAGACAATTATTGTTGCGTTTTGTGAAAAAATGCGAAAGTAGCTCAGTTGGTAGAGCTCCAGCCTTCCAAGCTGGTTGTCGCGAGTTCGAGCCTCGTCTTTCGCTCTTTATTAAAACCTCTAATGAAAGTTAGAGGTTTTTTATTTTTAATAATTTCCTATAAAACTTAAATCCGTTTCAGGATTTAATTCTTCTGGTTTTTGATCTTGACGAAATAAACGAGCTGTTAATTTGCCTTTTAAAATAATATTTTGGTCTTTTACATCCAACCAACTTCCTTCACGCAAACCAAGAACTGGCGTTGAATTGAAAGCATGAAATTCTTTAATTCGAGTTTCTCGCGTTTCACCCATGTGTTTACTTTGTAAATCGGCATCAAGATAATGAGGGTTCAAATTAAACGGAATTGCGGCTAATGTTTTAAAACTTGGCGGATATATGATTGGCATATCGTTGGTAGTTTGCATCGAGATTCCGGTGATGTTACTTCCAGCGCTTGTCCCTAAATAAGGTGTTCCTAATTCAATTACATTAGCCAACATTTGCATCACATTATTTTGATACAATTGGGTAACTAGTAAAAAGGTATTTCCGCCACCAGTAAAAATTCCTTGTGCATTTTTAATAGCTTCTGTTGGATTTTCAAATGTGTGTAAACCCACCACTTTTTTATTAATTTTCGAAAAAGCAACAGCAACTCTTTCAGTATATTCATCATGTGACAATCCGCCAGGACGCGCATACGGAATAAAAATTATCGTTTCAATATTTAAAAAATGAAGTTGTAAAGTTGGAAGCAAATAATCTAAATAATC
The DNA here is from genome assembly GCF_028867965.1 of Flavobacterium sp. SUN046. Lineage (GTDB taxonomy): Bacteria > Bacteroidota > Bacteroidia > Flavobacteriales > Flavobacteriaceae > Flavobacterium. The sequence goes on along the minus strand of NZ_JAPQNT010000001.1, from coordinate 94,776 downwards.
ACCGCCATGAAGTGTTGAAGTGCTTGCTATTATTAAGTTTTTCATGTTGACTCAGATTTTTTTTCAAATTTACAAAATAATAATTAACATAAATTTACAATTGTATTGGCTAATTTTTTGGATGCCTTTAAGATACTTTTACACCGAATATTATGTTAAATTACTGTTTTGCAAAAAAATAATTTCCTTTTTCTTTTTGTTCTAATTGCTACTTTTATGCAAGGTCAAGTTATTGTGCCACCACAGAAAGTAAACGGTAAAGTTAGTGCAGATTCTAATGATTTAGAAGGAATTTACATCATCAATCTTAAAACCGAAAAATCAACTCTTACAGAACGTGGTGGTTATTTTTCAATTTATGCTAACGTTGGCGATACCTTACTTTTTTCGGCAGTTCAGTTTAAAGCAATAAAAGTTGCCTTAACAGAAAAAGATTGTGCCAAAGAACTTTTTTTTGTAAAAATGGAACCTTTAATTCGGGTTTTAGATGAAGTTAGAATTAATGAATACAAAAATATCAACGCCGTTTCTCTCGGAATAATTTCACCCAATACCAAACATTACACACCAGCTGAAAGAAAATTATATACAGCAACTGGTGGCGGAAAAAATCAATATGGTTTGGATACAAAAATATCAGTAGATGCTATTTTAAATGCTTTTTCAGGTCGAACAGCAATGCTTAAGAAGGAAGTAGAAGTAGAGAAGAAAGAAACATTAATGGAAAAAATAGCTTCTTATTATGATGAAAATTATTTTATAAAAACTCTAAAAATCCCTGAAGACTATGTGAAAGGTTTTCTGTTTTATATTGTTGAAGATGTTAAATTTGTTGAAGCAGTAAATGCAAAGAATAAAACAATGGCTACTTTTGTAATGAATGAATTGGCAGTTAAATACATAGCTTTGATTAAAGAAAAAAAATAATGGCGTATGAAACGAACTTTCCTTTTTCTTTTGATTGTCTTGCCAATGGTTTTATTTTCTCAAAACCAACGCGTTAAAGTACTTCGTGCTATTGTTTTTAGTGATTCTATTCACGTTGAAAGGGCTAGTGTAAATAATGTTACTGCTGGAACTTACACTATGACTGACGATTTGGGGCAGTTTTCAATATTTGCTCTTGAGGATGATGTCATAATGATTTCGGGTGTAGCATTTGAAACCAAACAAATAATTGTGAAAGCTAGTGATTTTAAAGAAATGATTTTTAAAATTCATATTGATATAAAAATCAATCAATTAGATGAAGTTAAAATTGCACCTTACAAATTATCGGGTGATTTGGTTTATGACGCCAAAAGAATTAAAGTCAAGCCAACTTTTAAAGTTGATTTGCCCAAAATAGATATTAAAAACATGGAAATTACAGGCGTTAAAACAAGAGTTGAGAATGCTTTCACGCCCAATGAAATGAAGCCACTTGGCGGTGTTGATTTTATTAAACTTGGCGGAATTCTTGTAGATTTATTAAAAGGTAGTTCTAAAAACACTATCAAAATTGAAAAAAAAGAAATAACAAGTGCCGATTTTGAAACCGAAATTAGTAAACGTTTTTCAGATGATTTTTTTCTAAAAACATTCAAGATTAATAAAGACGAAAAGACACTTTTTATCAAGTATTGTTATTCTAAAGAAGTTAATGAAAAGGCACTTTTAGAATTTAAGAATTCCTTGTTGTTAATTGAATATATGGTTGCTAAAAGTGAAGATTTTCGAAAATAATTATAATAAATTAATTGATTTAGTATCTTTGAAAAATGAGTAAATTTTTTAAAAATAGTCTTTTCTTAGTTTTATTTGTGTGTTTGACATCAATGACTGTGCACAAATTTTATACTTCTATTTATCAAATTAATTATGTCTCTAAGAAAAAAATGATTCAAATTACCTCTCGTATTTTTATTGATGACATGAACGCTGTTTTAGAAAAAAAATACCATAAAAAAACATTTTTAGGAGAAGAAAACGAATCGGTAGAAGATCAAAATTTGATGAAAAAATACCTTTCCGAAAAAATAATTTTAAAAGTAAATGGAGCTTCAAAACCAATAAATTATTTAAGTAAAGAAATAGATTCCAACGTTTTAATTTGTTATTTTAGAATTACTGATGTTTCAAAAATCACTAAACTTGAAATAGAAAATAATGCTTTAATGGAATTAAATTCAGATCAACAAAACATCATTCAAGCCAATATTACTGGAGAAAAACAAACTTTATTGTTGACTTCTGAAAACTTTAAAGGAATGTTAAAATAATTCTAATGTAAATTTTTTCTACAAAAAACTATTACTTTTATAGCTTAAACCAACAAGTTATGAAGCATAAATCGGCAATTTTAAAACTAAGCTTGATGCTGTTCTCAGTAGGAATTTTGGCTCAAGAAACTCCAAAACCACCAGTTTCAAACGAAAAAAATCCTGATAAATTTAAACAAATGTACGATTTGCTTGCTACGCCAAACATGTATCGTACCGCGTCTGGCGCACCAGGACCAGAATATTATCAGCAACAAGCCGATTATAAAATTGACATTGAACTTGACGATAAAAACACAAAATTATACGGTTCAGAAACGATAACATATACCAATAATGCGAAAGAATCACTAGATTATCTTTGGGTGCAATTAGATCAAAATCAGCAATCTCGTAAATCGCTTACACCATTAGTTGAAAGCAATAAAACCGATCCAGCAATTGGCGTTCAAGGATTTTCAAGAAAATATTTAGAAGAAGATTTCGACGGTGGTTTCAATATAGATTTTGTAAAAGACGCTCTAGGAAAACCAATGCAATACACTGTTAATCAAACGATGATGCGTATTGAATTGCCTAAAGTTTTGAAACATGGTGAAAAGATTTCTTTTTCAATAAAATGGAATTATTTAATCAATAATTATACTTTAGATGGTGGTCGTTCGGGTTACGAACATTTTGATAAAGATGGAAATAACTTATATATTTTAGCGCAATTTTATCCAAGAATGGCGGTTTATAATGATGTTGAAGGTTGGCAGAATATGCAATTTTGGGGTTCAGGTGAATTTGCATTGCCTTTCGGAAATTTTGAAGTAAACATTACGGTTCCAGCGGATCATATTCTTGAAGCAACAGGAACTTTATTAAATAGAGCTGAGGTTTTTACTCCAGCACAATTGGCACGTTATGCACAAGCAGAAAAATCATTCGATAATCCTGTAATAGTTGTAACTCAAGCTGAAGCCGAAGCTGCAGAAAAAGGTTTTTCTAATAAAAAGAAAACATGGAAATTCAAAGCAGAAAATGTTAGAGATTTCGGAATTTCAACTTCTAGAAAATTCATTTATGATGCAATGGCGGTTAGAACTGGAAAAACTACTGCAATGGCAATTTCGTTGTATCCAAAAGAAGGAAATCCGCTTTGGGAACAATATTCTACACGAATTATTGCGCATACTTTAAAAAGTTATTCAAGCTACACATTTGATTATCCTTACCCGAAAGCAATTTCGATTAATGCACGCGATCAAGGAATGGAATACCCAATGATTTGTTGGAATTATGGTCGTCCAGATGCCGATGGAAAATATACTGATCAAGTTAAATACGGAATGTTAGGCGTGATTTGTCATGAAGTTGGGCACAATTTTTTTCCAATGATTATTAATTCCGATGAACGTCAATGGACTTGGATGGATGAAGGTTTGAATTCATTTATGGAATTTTTAGCCGAAAAATCATTTGATGACAAATTTCCATTACGTCGTGGTCCAGCCAAAAATATTATTCCATACATGAGTGGTGATCAAAAAGGATTAGAACCAATTATGACCAATTCTGAAAGTATTCGTCAGTTTGGAAATAATGCCTACGGAAAGCCTGCAACAGCTTTAAATATTCTTCGTGAAACTATTATGGGACATGAATTGTTTGATTACGCTTTTAAAACGTATGCTAATCGTTGGAAATTCAAACATCCAACACCTGAGGATTTCTTTAGAACTATGGAAGATGCATCGGCAGTTGATTTAGATTGGTTTTGGAGAGGTTGGTTTTACTCAACTGATGCCAATGACATCGGAATTAAAGAAGTTAAAAAGTATTTTGTAAGCAACGAACCTTCTAAAGAAGTTACTGAGTTCATGAAAACGCGTCGTCGTCGTGATACCAATCCAGGTGCAATGGTGTACATGATTGCTGATGGAAGCGAAGATTTTAAAACAGAAATGAATAAGCCATTTAAAATCGCCGATTATAAAGCTTTGGATGATTATGTTAACGAACATTTTACAGCCGAAGAAAAAGCAAAACTAAAAGAGCCTAAATATTTTTATCAAGTAACTTTCGATAAACCAGGCGGATTAGTTATGCCAATTATTGTAGAATTAACCTACGAAGATGGCACAACCGAAACTCAAAAATTTCCAGCACAAATATGGAGAATGAACGATAAAGAAGTTAGTAGAACATTTGCAACTGATAAAAAAATCACTAAAATTGTTATCGATCCAAAATTGGAAACGGCTGATATTGATGTAACTAATAATACTTGGCCAAAAGAAGAAATAAAATCAAAATTTGATTAGTAACTTTGTAACGAAATAAATAAGTAAATTATGTTTGGAATAGGTGGTGGCGAATTGATATTCATTATTTTCATAGCTTTAATGCTTTTCGGAACTGATAAAATTCCAGAAGCAGCAAGGACTTTTGGTAAAGTTATGGCTAATTTAAAGCAAGCAACCAACGAAATAAAATCAGAAATCCAAAAAAGTGCCGAAGTTCAAGAAATAACCAATTCTTTAAAAGAAGCTACTAATTCGTTCAACGAACATATTGATAAAGTTAAAGAAAGTGTAGGTGTTGACGATTTAGATTTGAAAAATAATCTGTTGGGTGAAGCAAACACAAGCGTTGATAAAATTAAAGAAGATATTGAGGAAATTACAGGTCCAATTAAACGTCAAATGTAATGTTGGAAAAAATAATTGCATTAGATAAAAAATTATTTATTTACCTTAATGGTTTAGGTTCTCCAACTTATGATAATTTATGGTTAATTATTACAAAACAAGCTTATTGGACGCCTTTTTTTCTGTTCTTAGCCTATTTGTTATACAAGAAAATTGGACTTAAAAATTTAGGAATTGCAATTCTTTTTATTGCTGTTATTTTACTTTGTTGTAATACTTCGGTAGAGTTTTTCAAATCAACGTTTCAGCGATTACGACCTTGTAATGATCCTGAAATTAAAGATATAATTAGAATTGTACATCAATCAGATTCGTACAGTTTCTTTTCTGGACACGCTTCTAACTCAATTGCAACAATGGTATTTTTGTTTTTTATTCTAAAAAAATACTACAAATATGCTTTTTTGATTTTCTTATATCCTTTAATTTTTGCTTACAGCCGAATTTATCTAGGCGTTCATTTTCCAACTGATATTTTAACTGGATATTTATTTGGAGCTCTTTTTGGTTTTGTTTTTTATAAGATTTATGAAAGATATTTTATAAAGAATTAAATAACTCTCGAAACCGTCAATCCATCACGAATAGGTAATAAAACTGTTTCAACTCGTTTATCTTCGTTTACTATTTTATTGTATTCTAAAAGTATTTTAGTATTTAAATCTTTCGGGTTCAATTGTTCTAAAACTTTACCGCTCCAAAGCACATTATCCGATAGAATTATGCCGCCTTTATTCATCATTGGTACAATCATATTAAAATAATTAATATAATTTTCTTTGTCTGCATCAATAAAAACCAAATCAAATCTTTTATTTAATGTTGGAATAATTTCCAAAGCATCGCCCAAATGTGCCGTAATTTGATTTTTCCATGGCGATAAATCAAAATATTTTTGTTGAATAGAAACCAATTCTTCTTTAATATCAATTGTGTCTAAAGTTCCATTTTCTTGCAAACCTTCTGCTAAACATAACGCAGCATAACCAGTATAAGTTCCAATTTCGAGAATGTTTTTCGGATGTATAATTTTAGATAGCATACTCAAAACACGACCTTGAAAATGACCGCTCAACATCCGAGGTTGCAAGATTTTTTGGTGTGTTTCTTTGAATAATTTCACTAACAATTCCGGCTCGTTTTGTGAATGTTGCTCAACATAATTCTCTAATTCTTCGGATATAAAATGCATGGCTCTAGTTGTTGTTAAATGATTTTTTTAAAAATTCAAAATCAAGTTCTGTTTCTTTGGTATAATTATAGACTGCAAATTTGTAAATGAATTCCTCTTTTACGCCTATTAAATGATTAATTATTAATGGCTTGCCAAACCTTGATATGATTTTAATTTTATATAAATAATATCCTTTATTATGATTGTCTTCTTGTAATAGAATTTCCCAATTTTTTTCTTTTAGATATATCAAAAAAGACTTATTAATTTTTTTTAAATTATTACCATCCTTCAATGGGAGTATTTTTGAATCCCATATAGCCAATTCAAGAATTGTATTATTTTCATTTATGAATATTGGACAATGAGATATAAAATGCTCATCTTTATTTTTCTCATTAAAATCATTCCATTTATCAGGTAATATTAATTTTCTACCAACAGCATCAATTTTATACGTGATGTTTTTTATAGAGTCATATTGCGCAAAACAATTAAATGTAACACAAATAATAATTAATAAAAAGAAGTTTTTCATCTTAAAAGATTTTTTTCAAATTTACAAATTACCAAACACAAATTACCAAATCAGGAAATTGTTTTTACCTTTGCACTATGATTGAGAAAAAAGACATTCGAGCCATTTCTAAAGAACAACTTCGAGATTTTTTTGTTGCCAATGGTGATAAAGCATTCCGTGGCAATCAAGTTTATGAATGGTTGTGGAGTAAAGGCGCACATTCATTTGAAGACATGACTAATGTTTCTAAAGAAACGCGAACAATGTTGGAGGCCAATTTTGTGATCAATCACATTAAAGTTGATACCATGCAACGTAGTGAAGACGGAACCGTAAAAAATGCAGTCCGACTTCATGATGGATTAGTTGTTGAAAGTGTTTTAATTCCAACGCAAACTAGAACTACAGCTTGTGTTTCTTCACAAGTGGGTTGCAGTTTAGATTGTAATTTCTGCGCCACTGCTCGTTTAAAAAGAATGCGAAATTTAGAACCTGGCGAAATTTACGACCAAGTGTTAGCCATTGATAACGAAAGTAAATTGTACCATAATCGTCCACTTTCCAATATTGTTTTTATGGGAATGGGCGAACCGTTGATGAATTATAATAACGTCATCAAAGCAATCGACATGATTACATCTGAAGAAGGATTGGGAATGTCGCCAAAACGAATTATGGTTTCAACTTCTGGAATTCCGAAGATGATTAAGAAAATGGCTGATGATGATGTAAAATTCAAATTAGCAGTTTCGTTACATTCAGCAATAGATGAAGTTCGCGCTAAAATTATGCCGTTTAGTTCTAATTTTCCGTTGAAAGATTTACGTGAATCTTTAGAATATTGGTACCGAAAAACCAAAAGCAAAGTTTCCTACGAATATGTTGTTTGGAAAGGAATTAACGACAATAAAGAAGCCGTTGATGCATTAGTAAAATTCTGCAAATACGTTCCGTGTAAAGTCAATTTAATAGAATACAATCCAATTGATGATGGCGAATTTCAACAAGCATCTGAGGAATCTGTAAATTTGTACATCAAAGAACTTGAAAAAGCTGGAATTGTAGTAAAAGTGAGAAGAAGTCGCGGAAAAGATATTGATGCCGCATGCGGACAATTGGCAAATAAAGAAGCCTAAAATAATTAAAAAACACGTAAAACTACGTGTAAATATTAAATGGTTGCAGTTTACATTTGCTTGAAATTATAAACCAAAATTTTGATTTATTGTTTTAGTAAACTTGAACTAAAAGCCACTCAGAAAACTTAAGTTAAAAAAAACGTCTCGATAATTTCGAGACGTTTTCCTTTTATAATAAATGTTGAGGATTGGTTTAGTTTCCTATAACAATTGTATATGAATTTCCGTTGATAGTGAATACAGCTAAATTGTCGCAATCGCCATTTCCGTAATCTAAAGTTGCAGTATTTCCGTTTCTTACAAATGTAATAACGCCTTGTACCAATAATGGTTTGTTTACATTAATACAACTCATTTTCACAACTAATGGTGTTGTAATTGTACTTGTTTGAACAGTCGTATTAGGAAAAGTTGTAGTCCAAGATCCTGTTACATGATAAATATTATCAATCAATATAGCCGGTGTTCCATAACCTTCAACAATTTCTCTAGTTCTAGTTCCAACTCTATTAAATACTCTACCATCTGGAAAAGTTGCAGTTAAATCCATCGTCATTACTACAATAGGATGACTTGGCGATGCAGCTGTTGCCACACTCATTGTTCTTGTAAAGGTTTTATTTCCATCAAATTTTATTGCATTGTGATAGAAATTTACAAATTGATAGTTAATAGTATGTGATGTTGCCGTTGGTTGGTAAACAAATGAAATTATAATTTGTCCTTTCAAGATGTTTCCGTTAGGCATTGGGCAACCAGTTGTTCCAAAATCGACAGTTTTTGTTACCGTTTGACCAACAGTTGGAGCAGTACCAAAAGCAGGAACTCTTGTTACAGTAGCGCAAGATGGTAGATTGGTAGTTGCAGTGGCGGCAGTTTCTAATGATTTTCCTGATGTACTATTGTCCATTGTAGCGTTAAATTGAGCTTCAACAACATCCGAAACATCGTCATTTGCCAAATCAATTTTTGCATTTACTCCAGCTTCATCAGCAGAGAAATCATTGCTCTCTTTGTCTTTGTTACAACTAATTGTGAATAAAGACAGTGCTAATCCTAAAAATAAAATTTTTGTTTTCATAGTGTTACAATTTATGGTTTATAGTAAGACATAAATATATTAAAAAGGTTTAATGTAATCATAAAATATTTTTCAAATAGCTTGATTGTTGTATCTTTGAAGACCAATGAACATCACGTCACAAATAAAACAGCCGATTCTAGTAGAAATGGAACTTTTCGAAAAAAAGTTCTACGAATCAATGACTTCCAAAGTGGCTTTGTTAAATAGAATTACCTATTATATAGTCAACCGAAAAGGAAAACAGATGCGACCAATGTTTGTTTTCTTAACCGCCAAAATGATTTCAGGCGGAACAGTTGAAGAGCGAACGTATCGCGGCGCATGTGTAATTGAATTAATTCACACTGCAACTTTAGTTCATGATGATGTAGTTGACGACAGTAATAGAAGACGTGGTTTTTTTTCAATAAATGCACTTTGGAAAAATAAAATTGCCGTTTTAGTTGGCGATTATTTGCTTTCAAAAGGATTATTGCTATCAATTGATCATGGTGATTTTGATTTATTACGAATTATTTCTGTTGCAGTTCGTGAAATGAGCGAAGGCGAATTACTTCAAATAGAAAAAGCCCGAAGATTAGATATTACTGAAGATATTTACTACGAAATTATCCGCCAAAAAACAGCTACACTTATTGCTGCTTGTTGTGCACTCGGAGCTAAATCAGTTTCTGATGATGAAATTCAAGTTGAAACGATGCGAAAATTTGGTGAGCTTATCGGAATGGCATTTCAAATAAAAGACGACTTGTTCGATTACACCGACGAAGCTATCGGAAAACCAACAGGAATAGACATCAAAGAACAAAAAATGACGTTGCCATTGATTTATGCTTTAAACAATTGTTCGTCTACAGAAAAAAGTTGGTGTATTAATTCGATTAAAAATCATAACAAAGATAAAAAACGCGTTAAAGAAGTAATCCAATTTGTAAAAGACAAAAACGGATTGACGTATGCCGAAGAAAAGATGGAACAATTCCAACAAGAAGCACTCGCTTTAATTCAAGATTTCCCAAATTCTACTTACAAAGACAGTTTGATTTTGATGGTTAACTATGTTATCGAACGTAAAAAATAATCGTTAAGTCATTGCAAGGCACGAAGAAATTTCATTTTTTTTATTTTTGCGAACCCTTGATTATATTGGTAATTCCATTTTTACAATTATTTTTTTTCAAATAAATTTACTTTTGATGCAACCATTTTGAAACGACAATCGTCTATGCTAATAGAAGTCTGTTTTTAATGCAAATAACTGAACACTAAAAACTGAATACTGAACACTGAGTCATGAAAGTAATCAACTTACATCAAGAAGAAAAAGAATTAATCGAATTGGCTGTCGAAAATAATCGTCATGCTCAACAGAAATTATATTCTAAATTTTCTCCAAAAATGCTAAGTGTTTGCCGACAATATATCAAAGATTTGCATCAAGCAGAAGACATTATGATAACTGCTTTTATGAAAGTCTTTACCAATTTAAAGAATTTTAAACACGAAGGAAGTTTTGAAGGTTGGATTCGCCGAATTATGATTAACGAATGTATTTCTTTCATTAGAGTTCAAAAGAAAGTCAAGTTCATTGAAGACGAGAATTATTTTGAAGAAAGTTTTAATAATATCGAAAGTCAGTTTTCTGTAGAGGATATTCAATCTTTAATAGACAGTTTACCCGATGGATACAAAATGGTTTTTAACCTTTATGCGATTGAAGGTTACAAACATCAAGAAATAGCAGCGATGTTAGGAATAAATGAAGGGACATCAAAATCGCAATTATCGCACGCACGAAAAATGTTGCAAACCAACATTAGCAAATTAAAAAATTATGACAATGGAACCGAATAACATAGAAAATCAAATTAGAGAAAAATTAAATTCTCGCGAAATTCAACCAACTGAAATGGCTTGGGATAGATTAGATGCGATGTTATCAATAGCAGAAGAAAAAAAAACAAAGCGTTCTTTTGGTTGGTTATATATAGCTGCAAGCATTTTCGTTTTAGTATCAGTTGGTATGTTTTTTTTCAATCAAAAAGGAATTGTCGTTAAACCTGAGAATAATGTGGTAGTAAATGAAAATGTTATTAAATCAAGTTCAAACGAAAATCAAAATAGTGTAAATAGGAATACTGGAATAGATAATGACGGACTTACAGGTTTTAAAGAACAAGTTGAAAAAAGAGAAAAAGAAAATAGTAAAACAGAAAATAAAACAATCATCGCACAATCATTAAAGAGTTTCAATTCAATCAATCAAAAAACAAAAGTTAATTCAATCAAAAATCCATTAAATGAAGTTCAAAATAAGGAAGTAATCGCTCAAAAAGAACTACCAAAAAACGAAGAACCAAAAACAGATGTTATTTCAAATCCAATCAATCAAAATCAGAATAATGCTGTTGCTTCAATTCAAAAAACAACACCAACAGATAAAAAAATTAAAGTCAACGCCAACAGTTTGCTTTCTCAAGTCGACGGAGAATTAGAGCAAACCTTCAGAGAAAAAGTAATTACCAAAATCAGCAAGAATTACCAAGAAGTTAAAGTAGCACTTGCCAACAGAAATCAAGAATAAAATCATCAATTAATCATTTAACAAATTAGAAATCATGAGAAATTTTACAATTTACTTAGCACTATCACTATGTCTTTTCGCAAGCAAATTAGTGGCACAAGAATCGTTTGAATCAAAAGCAAGAGCTATTGCAACAAAGATTGAAAACATTACAAACGAAGAAAAACAAACCTTGAAAGTTGAGGTTGAGGCAATCAATGTACAACTCGAAAAAGGAGTAATTACTAAAGATCAAGCCGATGCAAAGAAAAAAGAATTAGCAGAAGCAAGAGCAACCATAATTGAAAACAGAATTGCTGTTGTTCAAATGGAATTAAAAGATTTAATACAACAAAAAGTAGATGGAAATATTAAAAGTACCCACCACGAATTCAGTTTTGATTTTAAGCCTAAAAACGATACGATTAAAAAATCTGAAAAAAGAACTACTTCTCAATTTGTATTTGCTGCCGGTGTAAATAATTTGGCAACTGACGGAAAAGTAGCTGGTTCAGATTTTAGATATTGGGGTTCACATTTTTACGAATGGGGAACAACTTACAACACAAGAATATTAAAAAACAATAATTTATTGCATTTAAAATACGGATATTCAGTAATGTATAACAATCTTCGTCCTACAGATAATAGAGTTTTTGTGAAAACTGGCGATCAAACCAATCTTCAAACTAGCGGAACAAATTTAGAGGATTCTCGTTTTAGAAATGTGTATCTAGTAGCACCATTACATCTTGAATTTGATTTTTCTAAAAACAAATCTAAAGACGGAAAAGCATTTTTTCAATCACATCAAAGTGTTCGTTTGGGATTAGGAGGTTATGCAGGACTTAGAATCAAATCGAAACAATTTCAAGAATTTGAAGATGTAGATGGAAACGATATAACAGTCAAAGAAAAAGGAGATTTCAATGTGAATAATTTCGTTTATGGAGTAAGTGCCTATTTGGGTTATAAAGAAACAAGTTTGTATGTAAAATACGATTTGAATCCAATGTTTGAGAACAATGTTGTAAAACAAAACAACATTTCATTAGGAGTTCGTTTCGATTTCAATTAAAATATTTTGTTTAGGTTGTAGAGGCGCGATTTATCGCGCCTTTTTTTATCAAATTTTTCATCATACCTGTTTTCATCACGCCTTTTTTATTTAAAATTTATGTATTTTTACAGACCAAATAGTGTTTTAAGTTTGAAATTAAACTTTTAAACTTTTAAACTTTTAAACTTTTTTTAAAAATTGATTACCAAAGAAACCATAGATAAAGTTTACGAAGCAGCTCGAGTAGAAGAAGTTATTGGCGATTTTGTGCAATTAAAGCGCGCCGGAAGTAACTTCAAAGGCTTAAGTCCGTTTTCAGACGAGCGTTCGCCTTCGTTCATGGTTTCGCCTGCTAAAGGAATTTGGAAAGATTTTAGTTCCGGAAAAGGCGGCAATGCGATTGCTTTCATCATGGAACATTCGCAGTTTACTTATCCAGAAGCTATTCGGTTTTTGGCAAAAAAGTACAATATAGAAGTAGAAGAAACTGAGCTTTCAGACGAAGATAAAGTAGTCGCTAACGAACGCGAAAGTTTGTTTTTGGTTTCTGAATTTGCATCCAAATATTTTCAAGATACTTTATTTAATTCAGAAGAAGGAAAGGCCATCGGTTATTCTTATTTCAAAGAACGCGGCTTTACAAACGATACAATCAAAAAATTCAATTTGGGATATTCGCCCAATCAATGGGATGCATTTACCAAGGAAGCACTCGGAAAAGGATATCAATTAGATTTTCTAGAAAAAACCGGATTGACAATTGTTGGAGAAGACAAGCAATTTGACCGATTTAAAGGTCGTGTGATGTTCCCAATTCAGTCGATGAGCGGAAGAGTTTTAGGTTTTGGTGGTCGAATTTTAACCAACGATAAAAAAGCGGCTAAATATCTTAATTCGCCAGAAAGTGATTTGTATCATAAAAGTAAGGTTTTGTATGGAATTTTTCATGCCAAACAAGCAATAGCCAAACAAGACAATTGTTATTTGGTGGAAGGTTACACTGATGTTATTCAAATGCACCAAGCCGGAATTGAGAATGTAGTTTCATCTTCTGGAACGGCTTTAACACCAGATCAAATTCGATTGATAAATCGGTTAACCAAAAATGTTACTGTACTTTTTGATGGCGATGCTGCTGGTTTGCGCGCTTCTATTCGAGGAATCGATTTGATTCTAGAAGAAGGAATGAACGTAAAAGTATGCACGTTTCCTGATGGTGAAGATCCAGATAGTTTTGCCAAGAAAACGCCGTTGCAAGATTTAATCAAGTATTTTGATGAAAATGCTATGGATTTCATTCAATTCAAAGCATCACTTTTAATGAAAGATGCCAAGAATGATCCAATCAAGAAAGCCGATTTAATTCGGGATATGGTCGCTAGTATTTCTAAAATTCCGGATCGAATTAAACGCGAGGTTTATATTAAAGAAGTTTCCAGAATTATGGATATTTCTGAAGATGTCTTGTTCAATACTTTGGCACAACTGGTTAAAAAAGACATTCAAGAATTAGGAAAAAAGCACAAAGAAGAGCTAACCGCATTTGAAGTTCACAAAAATGAAAATCCAATTGCAACCGAAACTGTTGATATTCAATTTGAATTGGAACATAAAATCATAGAAATTCTATTAATTTACGGAAATGTAGAAGATGAATTTGAAGACATTTTGCTTAAAGCAAACGAAGCTGGTGAAATGGTTGAGGTTACAGAAATGAATAAATACAAAGTCTACCAAAGAATTTTCTTGAGTTTGCAGGAAGACGAAACCGAATTAGCAAATCCGTTATTTAAAGATATTTATAATGATTTAATAAATTACTTTAATCTAAATGAAACCTTTGAATTAGAGAAGTATTTATCACAATTAACACCCGAATTATCGCAAGAAGTAACCTCAATATTAATGAATGACGAACGCTATTCATTAGACAATTGGGAAGCCAAAAACATATTTGTAAAATCAAAAGATAAAACCATAAGTCAATATGTTTCTGAAACAATATTAACTTTAAGATGGCTATTAGTGAGTAAGATTATCAAAGAATTACAAGCATCAGTTTCTAATGACGCCGAAGTTGATAATTTTGAAATACTGTCTGGCGTAAGAGATTATAACGAACTAACTAATATGTTTTCTAAAAAATTGGGACGAGTTATTTCTAGGCATAATTAGAAAAGCTCAAACTTCCAATAGAAGTTTGAGCTTTTTATTTAAAATCTAATATCTAATATTTTAAACAATATCAAGTGTTTTAGCTTTGTTGACCAAATCCACTAAATTAGTTACATTTAATTTTTGTAGTAATCTTAATTTGTATGTTGAAATTGTTTTTTCATTCAATTCTAAAACTTTCGAGATTTCGTTGTTTTTCTTTCCGTCACACAAGTAGCGCAAAACCTCAATTTCTCTATTCGATAATTTTCGGTAAAGACGTTCGCTTTTATTTTGTTTAGCAATCAACGCCAAGTTTTTCTTAATACTGTCGCTTAGCATTATAATTCCTTGATGTACTCTAATAATTGTTGTTCCTAGAGTTTCCAATTTAGACGATTTGTGAACAAAACCAGCAACGCCAGCTTTAATAGCATTTGGCGCATAAATCTGCTCGTTTAAGCTCGTAAAAACTAAAACTTTGGTATTTGGAAAGTTCTTTATAATTGCTTTTAATTCATATATACTTTTTAGCCCATCCAGTTCTAAGTCAATAACTAAAACATTGATTTCTTTATTTCTCAACGCATCAGGAACCATGAAAAAACTTCCAACGTTAGAAACTACACTAATTTCTGGATGATCTTTAAAATATGATTTTACGCCATAATGAACCACTGGATAATTATCGGCAAGACAAACTGTTATCATAATTTTAGTTTTTTTGGAAACATTAAATATATAATGTAAAATTAGTAAAAAAATAGAAACAATTGTTAAATTATCAAATTATTCTCTATATTGATGTGGAATTTCACAAACTGGAATTGACTCCATCTTATGTTTATTTACGAAATTAAGACGTTTGTAGATTTCAAAAACCTCTTTTTGTCTTCCAGCGAAGTTTTCAGCGGTATTTCCTTGTTCGTCTTCTAGCATTGCCCATTCCAATTCGTCATAACTTGCGCCAAGTTGGTCTTCATCAGTGCGGTTGTCACCAAATAATCCGTCGGTTGGAGCTGCTTTTTGAATCGATTCAGGTATTTGCAAAAACTGTCCGAGTGCATAAACATCACTTTTCATTAAATCGGCAATCGGACTCAAATCAACGCCGCCATCGCCATATTTTGTGTAAAATCCAACGCCAAAATCTTCTACTTTATTTCCGGTTCCAGCAACCAAATAACCATGAATTCCAGCAAAATAATACAAAGTTGTCATTCGTAAGCGCGCACGAGTATTGGCTAACGAAAGATTGTATTTGGCTTCATTTTCACTTTTAGGAACTTCCGTTTTAAAAGATTCATAAATCGGAGTTAAATTTGCTTCAGCGCGAGTAACATTTGAAAACCTCTTTTGCAGTTGGTCAATATGTTCTCGACCTCTATTGACTTGATTTTGAGCTTGATGAATCGGCATTTCTACGCACAATGTAGGCAAACCTGTTTGTGCACACAAAGTTGAGGTTACTGCCGAATCAACTCCGCCCGAAATTCCAACAACAAAACCGTTTACTTTTGCGTTTATAGCATATTGTTTTAACCAGTTAACTATATGTTCGTTTACTTTTTCAACTTGAATGGTACTTTTTTTAGCCATAATTTTGAGATGAATTAAGTTTTGGTAATGTATATTTGCAAAAATATTAAATTTTAAAATGAAAAGATATATTTATGTCATCTTAATTGGACTTTTATTTTTCTCTTGCGATAAGAAAAGTAAAATTGAAAGAGCTGTCGAAGAAATCCCTATTTCTATGAAGGTGCACCGATTTGAACAAGCTTTTTTTGATGCTAAACCACAAGATTTACCAAAAGTAAAAGCGGAATATCCTGATTTTTTTCCACCAGAAACTCCAGATAATGTTTGGATTGAAAAAATGCAACATCCGCAATGGAGAGAATTGTATCAAGAAGTAGAAAAAAAGTATAAAAATTTCAATGACAAACAAACCGAAATTGAAGATTTATTCAAGCATATAAAATATTATTTTCCAACTATAAAAACACCACAAATTTATACTGCAATTGGTGAAATGGATTATTTGAACAAAGCAATCTATGCCAACGATAAACTAATTATTGCTTTGGAATTATACTTAGGAAAAGACCATAAATTTTACAGTGAATTCCCTGAATATATCCGATTTAATTTTGAAGAAAGACAAATGTTACCTGATGTTGTTTCAAGCTTAGGATATGGAATTATTCCGGTTCCAAAAAACAAAGAATTACTTTCGTTAATGATTACTTCGGGTAAAGAATTGTATCTGAAAGATATTTTATTGCCCGATTATACAGATGCCGAACGAATTGGATATTCACCAGAACAGATTAAATTTTGTACCGAAAATGAGAATTACATGTGGGAATATTTTATAAGCAACAAATTGTTGTTCAGCACCGATTCTAAATTACCAAATCGTTTTATCAATATGGCTCCGTTTTCTAAATTTTATTTGGAAATCGATAACGATACACCAGGTCGAGTTGGACAATGGGTTGGTTGGCAAATAGTGCGTTCGTTTATGGAAAACAATCCGAAAGTTACCGTTCAAGAATTATTAAAAATGGATCCGAAAGAAATTTTCGAAAAATCTAAATATAAACCTAAGAAAGTGGAGTAGGTTTCAGGTTGCAGAATTCAGAATTTAGGTTTTAGAGAAAATGTTACTTGTTAAGTAGATTTAAAGTAACCTATTGGTTGTAATTATTAAAAGTGCGTTTTTGTCATTTCGACGAAGGAGAAATCACATAAAACAAATCAAGTACTATAATTTCTTCTTCGTTGAAACGATAAATTAGAAGTAAAAATAAAAATTATACGATTACCCAAAAATAAATAAAAATGACATCAGAAATTAAATTCGTAGTAGAATTAGACGAAAATAGAGTTCCCGAAAAATTAACTTGGACTGCACAAGATGGCGGAGTTCAACTGGAAGAAGCCAAAGCAATGTTATTATCGGTTTGGGATAGCAAAGCCAATGAAACACTTCGTATAGATTTATGGACTAAAGAAATGCCAGTTGACGAAATGAAAATTTTCTTTCATCAAACGCTTGTTGCAATGGCAGACACCTTTGAACGTGCTACACAAGACGAAAAAATGGCTGCGACAATGCGAGATTTTTGTGAGTATTTTGCTGAAAAATTGGAGTTGAAAGGATAGAGAAAGCTCAATATTATTTTATCGATTTAGAACTAATGTCATTTATTAGTTTTCTATAAGCACCCATTATTAATCCGGAAGAAGCTCTAGAAAAATGAACATCTTGGTTGTCTTTAACAGCTGATGATGTTCCGATTACTTTTTGAGAATAAATTATCTCAGAGAGATTTAAATCATATATTTCAATAAATACTTCGCTTTGGTTTGTCTTGGATGTGTTAAGATGGTGAGGCGTTAAATCTATAGAACCAATTTCTTCTTTCAGTTTTCCTGCTCTAATATTTATAAAATAATCAAAACCAACGCATCCTTTTTTCATTTCTTTAATGTCATTTTTACTCGGATTGAATTTGATTTTTTGAGGTAAAATAATTCCTTTCACATTGTAAACAGGATACAATCGATCTGCTAAAAATAAACCAAAATCTTTTGTGCTTTCTTGAAATAATTGTTGGTAAACATTTCCTGGGCAATCAATATCATTTATTAACCACTTTCCTTTTGTAAAATCGAGCCCAGTAGTTTGAGCTTTATTTTCCATCATGTAATGCGGTAGACTACAAGATTGAATAACAAAAAAGATAGAAATTACTAAAACTAAAAACTTAAATTTCGCCATTTCTAATATTTCTAAAACTCATTCAAATCTTTAAAAACATCTACATTCACATTGTCAATAAACTCTAAAAGAGCCTCTTTGCCAGTTCCTTCGGTAGAAGAAGTTACAAAATGTTGTGGCATTTCTTCCCAATTATTAGCAAGTAATTCTTTGCGGTAAGCAGCAACATGGGCAGCAACTTTTCCTTTACTGATTTTGTCTGCTTTGGTGAAAATAATACAAAAAGGTATTTCAGTTTCTCCTAGATATTCTATAAATTCTAAATCAATTTTTTGTGCTTCCAATCGAATATCAATCAAAACAAAAGCACAAACCAATTGTTCGCGTTGTTCAAAATAATCAGTAATGAATTCTTGAAAAACTTCTTTTGTTTTTTTAGAAACTCTTGCATAACCGTAACCAGGTAAATCTACCAAAAACCAATTAGAATTAATTTTGAAGTGATTAATTAATTGCGTTTTTCCTGGCTTTCCGGATGTTTTAGCCAAATTTTTATGATTGGTAATCATGTTTATTAACGATGATTTTCCAACATTAGAACGACCAATAAACGCATACTCTGGCAAGCGTTCAGTTGGACATTTAGTTACATCAGAATTACTGATTATAAATTCGGCAGTGTTAATTTTCATTTAGTAAGTGCTTTACTTCTTCCAATAATATTGGAAAATCTTTCATTATTATTTTCCAAATTAAGATATCATCAACAGAATCATAAGAATGGATTACTTTATTTCTCAAATCAACAATTATTCTTGAATAGGATATTGCTATTTCGGGATTTATTTTCAAGAGTTTATTCATGGCTTCACCAATGATTTCAATTTCTCTTTCAACGGCTCTTCTTTTAGTTTTATTCGATAAATATTCCTCTAAAATTCTTTAGTTGTCTAAATGTTCATCAACAGAATTTAAGGATTCTAAAATGTCCAATAAAAGTTTTTTCTCTTCTCTACTAATCATATTAATTGAATTTTATTTTCATTAATACTTTCAATTAGATAAGGATTTTTTAGTGTTTTTTCTGCAACTAAATCAACATTTTTATTAAGTAATTTTTGTAAATCGGTTAACAAATTAAAATAATTTGTACCATAAGTTTCATAATCTAAGTCTTCTGGAAAAGAATATAAAAAATCTACATCACTACTTTTGTGAAATTTATTAGTAGCGGCACTTCCAAATAAAAATGCTTTCTCAACACCATATTTGATGAAAAGAGCTTTAATTTTCGGTAATTTTTTTTCTACTGATTTTTCCATTTTGATTTAAATTCCAAAACTTAAATATTTTCAAAGTTCCACTTTTTGTAACCATTCGTCCAGCAAACGATTAAATTCATCTGGATGTTCCATCATTGCTGCGTGTCCACATTTGTCAATCCAATATAAGTCAGAATTAGGCATTAATTTGTGAAACTCTTCCGCAACATCTGGTGGCGTAACTTGGTCGTTTTTTCCCCAAATCAAACATGTTTTCACATGCATTTTAGGTAAATCTTTTGCCATATTATGACGAATTGCGCTTTTGGCAATTGTAAGTGTTTTGATAACTTTTATGCGGTCATTTACAACCCCAAAAACTTCATCAACAATTTCTTTAGTTGCAACACTTGGATCATAAAAAACAGCTTCTGCTTTCTTTTTGATGTATTCATAATCACCTCTTTTGGGATAACTATCGCCCATCGCGCTTTCATAAAGCCCTGAACTTCCTGTAATTACTAATCCGGCAACTTTCTCTGGATACATTTTAGTATGATACAAAGCAATGTGTCCGCCAAGCGAATTTCCTAATAGAATAACTCTGTCAAATCCTTTGTAAGTAATAAAATCTTTAACGTATCTAGCAAAAGCTTTTACGT
The DNA here is from genome assembly GCF_028867965.1 of Flavobacterium sp. SUN046. GTDB lineage: Bacteria > Bacteroidota > Bacteroidia > Flavobacteriales > Flavobacteriaceae > Flavobacterium. The sequence continues at coordinate 74,471 of NZ_JAPQNT010000001.1, read as the reverse complement.
TAGTTTTTAAGATATTTTGTGTGTAAAGCGGCAACTCTGGAATCACAATTTTATGGCCTTTTTGAGAGAAGTATTTGGCAACTCCTTCAAAATTGCTTAAACCACCCATTAAACCATGTAAAATTACAATTGGCGTTCCTTCGCCAACCTCAATATAGTTGTATTTACCGTCTTTTTTAGAAATCAAATCCATATTCTAATACTCATTTTTCAATTGTTACAAATATAGTTTTTTATCTATAAAAACATAGCATTTAATGAATTATTTAGGTTATCAATTTGTCAAATTTAATGGTTTTGTTGGCTCATTTAATTATTTAATTGTCAGCATATCAATAGATTGTTTTTTGTTAAAGTAGTAATTATTTGATGCTAAAGTTTATTAAATATTTCATAATAAATTAAGCGTATATCTAGATTGATTTCTGAAAAATGCAACAAATCTTAAAAATTAGTTAATTATTTTCAAATTTTATTAAAAACACTGCTTAATATGATTTTTCAAAAGCGGTAAAACTTATTAACAATGTGGTATATTGTGGTAAAATGTGGTAAAATATTTTATATTTTTGCTCAAATCATTTAATAAAAAGTTTTTGAACTCAATAATCGGAACATACGAATGTAAAGTTGATGCCAAAGGAAGGCTGCTTTTGCCAGCGCCGTTCAAAAAGCAACTTGCTGCTTCGCTTCAGGACGGATTTGTCTTGAAACGTTCTGTATTTCAGCCATGTTTAGAGCTTTATCCAATGGTTGAATGGAATTTAATGATGCAAAAAATCAATAAACTCAATCGTTTTGTTAAGAAGAATAACGACTTCATTCGTCGTTTTACAGCTGGTGTAAAAGTGCTTGAAATTGATGCTCTCGGTAGATTATTAGTTCCAAAAGATTTAACAAATTTCGCTCAAATCACTAAAGATATTGTGCTTTCATCAGCAGTAAATATCATTGAAATTTGGGATAAAGATTTATATGAAAAAGCAATTGATGATTCTATAGTTGATTTTGCAGATTTAGCTGAAGATGTAATGGGAAATGTAAATGACGATGACAATGGAATATCATAATCCGGTTTTATTAAAAGAAACAGTTGATGGCTTGAATATCAACCCAGATGGTGTTTATGTAGATGTCACTTTCGGTGGTGGTGGTCATTCTAAAGAGATTTTGAGTCGACTTGGTGCAAACGGAAAATTATTCGGTTTCGATCAAGATGAAGATGCTTGGGCTAATGCATTGCCAGATGAACGATTTACTTTAATTCAAGAAAATTTCAGATTCATAAAAAGGTTTTTAAGATTTCACGGAATCAAGCAAGTCGACGGAATTTTGGCTGATTTAGGAGTTTCATCGCATCAATTTGATGTTCCAGAACGAGGTTTTTCAACAAGATTCGATGCCGATTTGGATATGAGAATGAGCAAGAAAAACGAATTAGATGCTTACAAAGTTATCAACGAATACGATGATGTTAATTTGAAAAGAGTCTTTTTAGATTACGGAGAATTAAAAGTTGCTCCAGCTTTAGCAAGAACAATTATCGAAGCAAGAGAACATAAGGCAATTGAAACAACAGATGAATTAAAATTGATTTTACAACGATTTTTACCAGAGCAATTTAAAAATAAAATTTTAGCTCAAATATATCAAGCAATCCGAATTGAAGTGAATCAAGAAATGGATGTTTTGAAAGAATTTTTAGAACAATCATTAGATGTTTTAAAACCCGAAGGAAGATTGAGTGTGATTTCATACCATTCATTGGAAGACAGATTGGTAAAAAGATTCATGAAAAACGGATTATTTGAAGGTGAACCAGAACGTGATTTTTTTGGAAATTTTTCAGTTCCATTCAAGTTAGTAGGAAAGTTAATTGTTCCTACTGATGAAGAAATTAAAATCAACAACAGAGCACGAAGTGCAAAATTAAGAATAGCAGAGAAGAAATAGTTAGCAGATTGAAGATTTCAGGAAACAAAATAAACTGAAAACTGAAAACTGAAAACTGAAAACTAATAATATGAAAGGCGGAGTTTACAACCTATTAAAAGCAAGATTTCTAGTTAATGAAGACGCTACCAAAAACTGGCGTTTCATTCTTTTTATAGTTGTTTTAGCAATAGTAATGATTGCAAACTCGCACCGATTTGATGAAAAAATATACAAAATCGCTGATTTAACTAACGAAGTAAAAGAATTGCGATCTGAATTTGTTGACCGACGTTCTGAATTAATGAAATTAAGAATGGAATCAACAGTTTCAGAAAAAATGGAAGTAAGAGGCGTTTTTCCGTCGCAAGTTCCACCACAAAAAATTAAAGTTAAAAAAACAGAAGAAAAAGGATTCTTTAAAAAACTATGGCAGTAGAAGATAAACATATCTCTTACCGAATCTATTTGGTTGCATTCGTTATCTTTTTGATGGCGATGGCAATTACTGTGAAACTTACTAACATACAGTGGGTTGAAGGTGATTATTACCGAAAATTAGCCAAAGATAGAACCGTTAAAACTTTTGTAATTCCAGCAAATAAAGGAAATATTTATTCGTCTGACGGAAGTTTACTAGCAACATCAATTCCAAATTACACCATCAGATTTGATGCAATGGCTCCAAAAACTAAAGATTTTGATGCCAAAGTTGATTCGTTGTCCATGGATTTGTCAAAGTTGTTAGGAAAACCAGTATCGTATTATGAATCGCTTTTGAGAAATGCCAGAACCAACAAAAGCAGATACACTTTAATTGCAGAAGATTTGAGTTACACCGAATATTCTAAAGTTAAAAAAATGCCGCTTTTCAATAAAGGTGCTTATAAAGGCGGAATTATTGTGGAACAAAAAACAGTTCGTGAACATCCAATTGGAAAAATTGCTGAACGAACAATTGGCTACGATAGAATTGATGATGGCGTGATAAAACGTGTCGGGATTGAAGGTGCTTTCGGAAAATATCTAAATGGTAAAGACGGAAAAGTTTTAAAACAAAAAATAGCAAAAGGACAATGGAAACCCATTCGTGATATTAATGAGGTTGATCCGCAAGATGGCTACGATGTGATTTCTACAATTGACGTTTACATTCAAGATATTGCTCATCATGCCTTATTAAAACAATTGCAAGAATACGATGCAGAACATGGTTGCGTGGTTGTTATGGAAACTAAAACCGGTCAAGTTAAAGCAATTTCAAATCTTGGTCGAGATGAAGTTTCAGGAAATTATTATGAAACTATAAATTATGCAGTAGCAGAAGCTCATGAACCAGGTTCGACATTCAAATTAATTGATATGATTGCGCTTTTAGACGATAACAAAGTTGATACTAGCAAAGTTTATGACAGTCACGGTGGTACAATTATTTATAGAGGAAGAAAAGTACGTGATTCTCATGAAGGCGGTTACGGAAAAATTTCTTTAGCAAGAGGTTTTGAAGTTTCATCAAATACGGTTATGGTTCAGGCTGTTTATGAAAATTATAACGGAAATCCGAAACAGTTTGTTGATAGAATTGACAAAATGGGATTAAACAAATCATTAGGATTGCCATTTCAAGGTGAAGGAAAACCAGTAATTCCGCAACCTACTGACAAAACTTGGAATCCAATTTCACTTCCGTGGATGGCATTTGGATACGGAGTTGCAGTTACACCTCTACAAACATTAACCTTGTATAATGCTATCGCAAATAATGGTGAAATGGTCAAACCACAATTTGTTTCTGAAATAAAAGAGTGGAATAAAACCATAAAAAAATACGACAAACAAGTTATCAATCCGAAGATTTGTTCTGATGAAACTTTAAAAAAATTAAAAAATATTTTGCAAAATGTTGTAAAACGTGGTACTGCTGCCAAATTATATTCTAAAGATTTTTCAATGGCTGGTAAAACCGGTACTGCGGCTGCTGGTTATGGTACAAATGGTGGAAGCGATAAATATTATATTTCTTCATTTGTAGGTTATTTTCCTGCCGAAAATCCTAAATATTCTTGCATAGTCGTAGTTCATAAACCAAATACATCTATGAACAATTATTATGGTGCCGATGTAGCTGGACCAGTTTTTAAACGAATTGCACAAAAGATTTTCACAGATGTTCCATCAACAAACGAGATTAAAAATTTAGATAAAAAGATTACCAAACAAGAAAATAAATACAACGAATATTTTGCTAAAGCACAAGCTGTAAAAAATACAATTCCAAATTTAAAAGGAATGTCTGGTATGGATGCTGTTGCACTTTTAGGAAATCTAGGTATAAAAGTGAAAATAAAAGGTATCGGAAAAGTAAAATCGCAATCAGTGCAAGCTGGTGAACCAGTAATTAAAAATTCAACCATAACATTAGAATTATCGTGATTGTTTTAAAAGACATATTATATAAAGTAGCTATTGAATCTATAAAAGGTTCAACAGAAATCGCTGTAAACAAAATTGAATTCGATTCAAGAAAAGTACATCATAACGATATTTTTGTTGCCATTCGTGGCACCGTTTCTAATGGTCATGATTTTATCGAAAAAGCATTAAGTCTTGGTGCTACCACTATTGTTTGTGATACGTTGCCAGAAACTATTGCTACCGGAATCACTTATGTTCAAGTAAAAGATACCAATTCGGCTTTGGCATTTATGGCGAATAACTTTTATAATAATCCATCATCAAAATTGAGATTGATTGGAATTACTGGAACTAATGGTAAAACAACAATCGCCTCTTTATTATATCAATTATTCAAAAAAGCTGGTTATAAAGTTGGTTTACTTTCAACTGTAAAAATTATGGTTGACGAAGTTGAATATAAAGCTACGCACACCACTCCAGATTCATTAACCATTAATTATTTTCTAAACGAAATGGTAGCAATGGGTTGCGAATTCTGCTTTATGGAAGTTAGTTCACACGGAATTCATCAAAAACGTACCGAAGGTTTGCATTTTGAAGGTGGCGTTTTCACAAATTTATCGCACGATCATTTAGACTATCATCCAACATTTGCAGAATATCGTGATGTGAAGAAATCTTTTTTTGATCATTTGCCAAAAACAGCTTTTGCATTAACCAATATCGACGATAAAAACGGATTGGTGATGCTTCAAAACACCTATGCTAGAAAATTGACGTATGCACTAAAATCGTATTCCGATTATAAAGCACAAATTCTAGAAAATCAATTATCAGGATTGTTATTAAAAATAAATGAAAATGAAGTTTGGGTAAAACTAATCGGAACTTTTAATGCTTATAATTTATTAGCAATTTACGGAACTGCTGTCGAATTAGGATTAGAAAGTCTAGAAGTGCTACGATTATTATCCGAATTAGAAAGTGTTTCAGGTCGTTTTCAATTTATAGTTTCTGATTCAAAAATCACTGCGATTGTAGATTATGCTCATACGCCAGATGCTTTAGAAAATGTACTAAAAACCATAAACGATATCCGAACAAAAAACGAACAATTAATTACAGTTGTTGGTTGCGGTGGCGATAGAGATAAAGCAAAACGTCCGATAATGGCTAACATTGCTTCAACAATGAGCGATAAAGTAATCATTACATCAGATAATCCAAGAACCGAAAATCCTGAAACAATAATAGCCGAAATGGAAGCCGGAGTTGAACCGCAAAATTTCAAAAAAACAGTTTCAATTACCGATAGAAAACAAGCTATAAAAAACGCATGTCAATTGGCAAACGCAAATGATATAATCCTAATTGCAGGAAAAGGACACGAAACATATCAAGAAATTCAAGGCATTCGACACGATTTTGATGATATGAAATTAGTAAAAGAGTTTTTAGAACAATTAAACAAGTAAAAAAATATAAATTTTAAGAGAGAAATTAAGTTTCATACAGAAATCTAAAATCTAATATCTAATATCTGAAATTATTAAAATATGTTATACTACTTTTTTGAATATTTAGACAAAACATTAGACATTCCAGGAACTGGCGTGTTTCAATATATAACGTTTCGTTCAGCTTTAGCACTTATTTTATCATTGCTATTGTCTACGGTTTACGGAAAAAAAATTATCAATTTTTTGAGAAATCAGCAAGTTGGAGAAACGGTTCGTGAACTAGGTTTAGCTGGACAAACTCAAAAAGCTGGAACGCCAACAATGGGTGGATTAATCATAATTTTTGCCACATTAATTCCGGTTTTGTTATTGACTAAATTGAATAATATTTACATCATTTTATTGATTGTAACCACGCTTTGGATGGGAACTATCGGTTTCATTGATGATTATATTAAAATTTTCAAAAAAGACAAACAAGGTTTAAAAGGAATTTTCAAAGTAATCGGTCAAGTTGGATTAGGATTAATAGTTGGTTCGGTTTTATATTTTAGTCCAGCGGTAACAGTTCGTGAAAAATCATCTAAACCTGTACTATTCAATCAAACAGAAAGCGTGATTAGTCAATCGGATAAAGAAGTAAAATCAATGACTACCACAATTCCATTCATGAAAAACAATGAATTGGATTATGCTAAAATACTGGAGCCATTTACAGATGATTATCAAAAATGGGCTTGGTTAATATTCATTCCAATTGTAATTTTCATAATCACAGCAGTTTCCAATGGAGCTAATTTAACCGATGGAATTGACGGATTAGCAGCAGGAACTTCGGCAATATCAGTTTTAGCTCTCGGAATTTTCGCATTCATTTCAGGTAATATCATTTTATCTAGTTATTTGAACGTAATGTACATTCCGAATTCTGGAGAAATGACTGTCTTTATTGCTGCATTCGTTGGCGCATTAATCGGATTTCTTTGGTATAATTCGTATCCAGCATCAGTATTTATGGGTGATACAGGAAGTTTAACTATTGGGGGAATCATTGCAGTTTTAGCAATTTCTGTTAGAAAAGAAATGTTGTTGCCAGTTTTATGTGCGATTTTCTTTGCCGAAAGTGCTTCAGTAATCATACAAGTAAGTTATTTTAAATACACTAAAAAGCGATTTGGTGAAGGACGCAGAATTTTTCTAATGTCGCCATTACACCATCATTATCAGAAAAAAGGATACCACGAAAGTAAGATTGTAACACGTTTTTGGATTATAACAATTCTACTAGCAATTGTTTCAATCGTAACTTTAAAACTAAGATAATGCCAAGGTTAGTAATTCTTGGAGGCGGCGAAAGCGGTGTTGGAACTGCCATTTTAGGAAAGAAAAAAGGATATGATGTTTTTGTATCCGATTTCGGAAAAATAAAAGAAAATTACAAAGAAGTTCTTATAATTAATGAAATAAAATGGGAAGACGAACAGCATACAGAAGCATTAGTTCTGAACGCTGATGTGGTAATGAAAAGTCCAGGGATTCCTGATAAAACTCCGATAATTAAAAAATTAGTAGAGAAAAATATTCCGGTAATTTCTGAAATCGAATTTGCATCACAATTCACCAATGCAATGACAATCGGAATAACAGGAAGTAATGGTAAAACAACAACAACAATGTTGACCTATCATTTGTTAAAACAAGGCGGATTGAATGTTGGATTAGGAGGAAACATCGGGAAAAGTTTTGCTTGGCAAGTTGCCGATGAAGAGTATGATTATTATGTGTTGGAATTAAGCAGTTTTCAATTGGACGGAATCATTAATTACAAACCGCATATTGCCATTTTAACAAATATAAGTCCAGATCATTTAGACCGATATGATTACAAATATGAAAATTATATCGAATCTAAATTCAGAATAACAATGAATCAAACCAAAGATGATTTTCTAATCTACGATGCCGACGATGAAGCAATCAACAATTGGTTACAAAATAACAAAGTAAAAGCACAATTAATTCCGTTTTCAATTTCAAAATCAGTCGAAAACGGAGCATTTTTAAACAACAACACTATGGAAATCAACATCAACGAAGAAGAATTTTTAATGGAAACCTCTCAAATTGCACTTGAAGGAAAACACAACATGAAAAATGCTATGGCAGCAACTTCTGTGGCAAATATTTTGCGCATCAGAAAGCAAACAATTCGTGAGAGTTTGTCAAATTTTCAGGGTGTTGAACACCGTTTAGAGAAAGTGCTTAAAATTCATAATGTGCAATACATCAACGATTCTAAAGCAACAAATGTTAACGCAACATTCTTCGCTTTAGATAGTATGACAACGCCAACCGTTTGGATTCTTGGTGGTGTTGACAAAGGAAATGATTACACGGAATTAATGTCATTGGTTCACGAAAAAGTAAAAGCAATCATTTGTTTAGGCGTAGATAATAAAAAAATCATCGATGCTTTCGGAAATATTGTAGACATGATGGTTGAAGTAGATAACATGCATGACGCAGTAAACACAGCAAGACACATTGCTGAAAAAGGTGATTCTGTTTTACTATCACCAGCATGCGCAAGTTTCGATTTATTCCAAAATTACGAAGATAGAGGAAATCAATTTAAAAGAGAAGTAAGGAATTTGTAAAAAATAGTTTATAAGTTTAAAAGTTTATGAGTTTAGTTGATAATCTAAACTCATAAACTTTTAAACTCTTAAACCTTTAAAACTAAGAAATGAAAGAATTAATAAACAGTTTAAAAGGAGATAAAGTCATTTGGGCATTCGTGTCTTTATTGGCATTGTTTTCGTTTATGCCTGTTTTTAGCGCGAGTAGTAATTTGGCATACATGCGCCATGGTTCAGGAAATGCAGCAACTTATTTACTAAAACACGCCGTTCACATTTTCATCGGATTTATAATTATTTATCAAATTCATAAAATTCCGTACCATTATTTTAGAGGAATTTCTCGAATTGCATTGCCAATTGTTTGGGGATTATTAATTTATACTTTGGTAAAAGGAACTGTGATTGAAGGAGCGAATGCCAGTCGTTGGATTAACATTCCGTTTATTGGAGTTTCCTTTCAAACATCGACTTTAGCAGCGATTGTTTTGTATGTTTATGTTGCAAGATATTTATCTAAAACTAGAGAAGTTACACAAACATTTCAAGCATCCGTTATAGAATTATGGCTGCCAGTTTTCATCACTTTGATGTTCATTCTTCCAGCAAATTTTTCTACTGCAGCGTTGATTTTTGCAATGGTAATTATGCTGACATTTATCGGGAAATATCCACTTAAATACATCGGAATTATTATTGGTTTAGGAATTGTATCTTTTTCAATGTTTATTTTAATTGTAAAAATTAAACCCGATGCTTTTCCGAATCGTGTGCAAACATGGGAAAAACGTATTACCAATTTCTTTAAAAAAGACGATAATACCAAAGATCCTGACGAGTATTATCAAATAGAAAAAGCTAAAATAGCAATTGCATCTGGCGGAATTTACGGACTCGGACCAGGAAAAAGTGTTCAGAAAAATTTCTTACCACAATCGTCTTCTGATTTTATTTTTGCAATTATCGTTGAAGAATACGGATTATTCGGAGCGTTAGTAATCTTAGGATTGTACATGCTTTTATTATTCCGATTTATCATCGCAGCGCACAAAGCCAATTCATTATTCGGAAAATTAGTAGTTGTCGGACTCGGATTTCCAATCGTATTTCAAGCACTAATAAATATGGCGGTTGCTGTTGAATTATTGCCGGTAACTGGACAAACTTTACCGTTAATTAGTTCAGGTGGAAGTTCCATTTGGATGACATGTATCGCAATTGGAATCATTTTAAGTGTGACCAAAAAAGAAGAAGAAATTGCACAAGAATTAGAAGAAAAACAAAAACGAGAAGACGCTTTACAAAAGTTAATCGACAAGCAATTGCAAGAAGATGAAGAGGAAAGTGAAGATGAAAATCAAGAAAAAGTAAATCAAATAAAAGCTTCTATAAAAAACAAAATAGTAGAAGACAATGACGATTATTCCATAACGGAAAATCCGATGAAAGCAGTTTTGAATAAAAAGTAAAATTCGTGAAATAATAAGTGGTAATAATTTGTGAAAATTCGTGTAATTCGTGTCGAACAAAAACAGATACTGAAATAAATTCAGCATAAATGGCAAAATTAAAATTCATATTAAGTGGCGGCGGAACTGGTGGACATATCTATCCAGCAATCGCTATTGCGAATGAATTAAAATCTCGTTTCCCAGATGCAGAATTCCTATTCGTAGGCGCGCAAGACAAAATGGAAATGCAAAAAGTGCCACAAGCAGGTTACAAAATCGAAGGACTTTGGATTGCTGGTTTGCAACGAAAATTGACTTTACAAAATGCCATGTTTCCGTTCAAATTGATAAGCAGTTTATGGAAATCAAGAAAAATTATTAAAAATTTCAAACCCGATGTTGTTATTGGAACTGGTGGTTTCGCAAGCGGACCATTATTACAAACAGCCAATAGTTTGAATATTCCAACGGTAATTCAAGAACAAAATTCGTATCCTGGAATCACCAATAAATTGTTGAGTAAAAAAGCCAATGCCATTTGTGTCGCTTATGAAAATTTAGAGCGATTTTTTCCAAAAGATAAAATTGTTTATACTGGAAATCCGGTACGTCAAGATTTATTAGAAATTGATTCCAAACGAAATGAGGCAATTTCTTATTTTAATTTAGATGATAACAAAAAAACATTATTGATTCTTGGCGGAAGTTTGGGTTCCCGAAGAATCAATCAATTAATTGAAAAAGAATTGGATTTTTTAATTGCATCAGGAATTCAAGTTTTTTGGCAATGCGGAAATTTTTACATGTCAGAATACAAGCATTTTTCAGAAAAAGAAAACGTGCAAGTTGTCTCATTTATAGATAGAATGGATTTAATTTATGCTGCAGCAGATTTCGTGATTTCTCGTGCCGGAGCATCATCTGTATCCGAATTATGTTTGGTAGGAAAACCAGTAATTTTTATTCCTTCACTAAATGTAGCCGAAGATCATCAAACAAAAAATGCAAAAGCAATCGTTGATAAAAACGGAGCAATTCTATTAAAAGAAAGTGAATTAGACGAAAAATTTGAATCGACTTTTAATAGATTATTACATGATGAGAATTTGCAAAATAATTTAAGTCAAAACATTAAAAAAATTGCAAAACCAAATGCAACAAAAGACATTGTTGAACAAATAATAAAATTGATAAAATAATTCTAAAACCTTAAAACCTCAGTTTCTCAGAACTTTAGTAACTCAAAAAATGAACTTAAACCAAATACATAACGTCTATTTCATAGGAATCGGAGGAATCGGAATGAGTGCTTTGGCGCGTTATTTTCAGAATATTGGAAAGAATGTTTCAGGTTATGATAAAACGCCAACAATGCTTACGGATGAATTAGTTGCTGGCGGAATGAACATCCATTTTGAAGACAATATTAGTTTAATTCCAGCTGATTATTACGTTGAAAACACACTTGTAATTATAACTCCAGCTGTTCCAACTTCGCATTCAGAATGGAATTATTTTATCGAAAGAAATTATGTGGTTAAAAAACGTGCCGAAGTTCTAGGTTTGATTACCAAAGATACATTTTGTTTTGCAGTTGCTGGAACTCATGGAAAAACCACAACATCTAGCATTTTAGGACATATTTTATACGAATGTGGTGAAGATGTTACCGCTTTCCTTGGCGGAATTGTAGAAAATTATCATTCTAATTTAATCGGAACTGGAAAAACAATTTCTGTTGTTGAAGCCGATGAATTTGATAGATCATTCTTGCATTTGCATCCCAATATTGCTTGCGTAACCTCAATGGATGCGGATCATTTAGATATTTATGGCGATGCTTCTGCAATTGAAGCTTCGTTTAGAGAATTTGCCAATAAAGTTTCCGATAAATCTAAAATGTTTGTCACAAAAGGATTGGATTTAGAAGGAATGACAGTTGCAATAAATGACGACGCAACATTCAAAGGTTTCAACATTAGAATTGAAAATAATAGTTACGTTTTTGATGTACAAACTCCATCAGAAATTATAAAAGATATTGCGTTCGGATTACCTGGACATCATAATTTAATGAATGCTTTGATGGCTTTAGCAATGGCAAAAACGTATGGTTCCCCAACTGAAACCATTGCTAAAGCCTTATCAACATTCAAAGGAGTTCAACGTAGATTTTCTTATCAAATAAAATCAGAAAATCGCGTTTATATAGATGATTATGCACATCATCCAACCGAAATAAATGCCGTTCATCAAGCTGTTCGCGAATTGTATCCGAATCAAAAAGTGTTGGCAATTTTTCAACCGCATTTATTCAGTAGAACTAAAGATTTTATTGACGGATTTGCCGAAAGTTTATCAAAATTTGACGAAGTAATTTTATTAGATATTTATCCAGCAAGAGAATTACCAATTGAAGGTGTTACATCGAGTTGGTTGCTATCAAAAATGACAAATGAAAATAAAAAATTAGTTTCAAAAACGGATTTGATTCCAACAATTTTACAAAGCGACGCAACTGTTATTGTAACAATTGGAGCTGGAGATATTGGCGAATTAGTACCATCAATTAAAAAAGCATTACTATGAAATTTTTCAATTGGATAAATATCAGATTGATACTAATGTTTGTATTGGTAATTTTTTTGTATTCGTTTACATCAAATCGAAATTCACAACGAAAATTAAAGAAATCAGAAGTTGTTTTTGTTGGAGAAAACAACGATTTTGTTGAACAAAAAACGGTTAATAAATTGTTAATAGAAAATAACAATGATGTGCGAACCATAGCAAAATCGGACTTAAATTTGAACAAATTGGAAAATTCAATTAACAAACATCCTATGGTTGAAAAGTCAGAGGTTTTTGTTACTGTTGATGGTGTTCTTAAGGCTGTGGTGAAACAAAAAACACCAATTGCGAGAGTGTTTGATGAGTTTGGTTCTTTTTATATTGATTATGAGGGAAATAAGATGCCGCTTTCAGATATTAATACAGCAAGAGTTCCGCTAATTTCGGGCGATATTACGGATAAAAATAAAAAGAAATTATCTGAAATTTTGAAGATGATTTACGACGATGAGTTTCTGAAAAAAAACATCATTGGTGTGCAAATTTTGACTGGAGACGACCTAATTATGACGAATAGAAATTTTGATTATCAAATTGAGTTCGGTAAAATGGTTAACGAAGAAAGAAAATTTAAGAATTATAAAGCCTTTTTTCAAAAAGCAGTTTTAGATAGTACGCTTTATAAATATAAAAAAATAAATTTGAGATTCACGCAACAAGTTGTTTGCACAAAATAGAATTTCAAAAAAGCATAAAACGAAAAGTAATAGGCAAATTATATTGACTATATGGAGAATAGAGAAAACATTGCGGTAGGATTAGACATTGGTACGACTAAAATTGTAGCGATGATTGGTAAGAAAAATGAATATGGCAAACTTGAAATTTTAGGTCTTGGAAAAGCCAAAAGTTTAGGTGTGGCAAGAGGTGTTGTCAATAATATTACTCAAACCATTCAGTCTATTCAACAAGCTGTAATGGAAGCCGAAGAAAATTCTGGATATAAAATCAATGATTGTGTGGTTGGTATTGCTGGTCAACACATTCGTAGTTTGCAACATACCGATTACATCAGCAGAAGCAATCCTGATGAAGTAATCAGCGGAAAAGACATTCAATTGTTAATAGATCAAGTAAATAAATTGGCAATGTTGCCTGGAGAAGAAATTATCCATGTATTGCCACAAGAATTCAAAATCGACGGACAATCGGAAATCAAAGAACCAATCGGAATGTACGGCGGAAGATTGGAAGCAAGTTTTCACGTAGTTGTTGGTCAAGCAGCTTCTATCAGAAATGTGGGAAGATGTATTCAAAGTTCAGGAATTGAATTGTCTGGATTAACATTAGAACCATTAGCTTCGGCGGATGCAGTTTTAAGCCAAGAGGAAAAAGAAGCTGGTGTAGCATTAATTGATATCGGTGGTGGAACAACAGATTTAGCCATTTTCAAAGATGGAATCATTCGACACACCGCAGTAGTTCCTTTTGGTGGAAATGTGATTACAGAAGACATCAAAGAAGGTTGTTCAATTATCGAAAAACAAGCCGAATTATTAAAAGTGAAATTTGGTTCAGCTTGGCCAGGAGAAAACAAAGACAATGAAATTGTTTCAATTCCAGGCTTAAGAGGAAGAGAACCAAAAGAAATATCGTTGAAAAATTTATCGAAAATCATTCACGCTCGTGTGGTTGAAATTATCGAACAAGTTTTCACAGAAATTAAGGCTTATGGTCACGAAGATCCAAGAAAGAAATTAATTGCAGGTATCGTATTAACTGGTGGTGGAGCGCAATTGCAACACATCAAGCAATTAGTAGAATACATTACTGGAATGGATACTAGAATTGGTTATCCAAACGAGCATTTAGCAGGAAATTCAAGCGAAGATATTTCGAGTCCATTATTCGCGACAGCAGTTGGTTTAGTGATGAATAGCATTGCAAATAATACGCAAAGTGCTTACAAATTAGAAGTAACGCAAGCTGTTCCGCAACCAAGACAAGTTGTAAGACCAGCAGTTGAAGAGCCAATTGCACCGCAAGTTGAAGAAGTTGAAACGCCAAAAGCAGAAGTTAAAGTTGAGAGAGAAATTGAAACTACAGAAAACAAAATCAGAAGATCATTCTTCGATAAATATGTAGATAAGATTAAAGATTTCTTAGACAATGCAGAGTAATTTAATATTAGATTTTAAATGTCAGATATTAGATTTAGATAAAAAAACAAAACAAGGATACAGAATAAAATCAAACAAAACCAAAATAGTATGATGAGCAACTCAGAATTTGGAAGCATATCATTCGATTTACCTAAAAATCAATCGAATGTTATTAAAGTTATCGGAGTTGGTGGCGGTGGAAGCAACGCAATCAACCACATGTTTAAACAAGGAATCAAAGGTGTAGATTTCATAGTTTGTAATACTGACTCACAGGCATTACAAAACAGTCCTGTGCCTAATAAAATTCAATTAGGTGTAAACTTAACGGAAGGTTTAGGTGCTGGAGCAAATCCTGATGTTGGACAACAATCGGCAATAGAAAGCGTTGGAGATATTGAAAAAATGTTAGACAGCAATACCAAAATGGTTTTCATTACCGCAGGAATGGGTGGTGGAACTGGAACTGGTGCTGCGCCTGTAATTGCTCAATTGGCGAAAGAAAGAGATATTCTTACGGTTGGAATTGTAACGTTGCCATTCTCATTTGAAGGTAAAGTCCGTCAAGATCAAGCAAGATTAGGAATAGAAAAATTACGCAAGCAAGTTGATTCTTTGATTGTAATCAACAACAACAAATTAAGAGAAGTATACGGAAATCTTGGTTTCAAAGCTGGTTTCTCTAAAGCTGATGAAGTTTTAGCTACTGCTTCAAGAGGAATTGCCGAAGTAATTACACACCACTATACTCAAAATATCGATTTAAGAGATGTGAAAACCGTATTGTTTAATAGCGGAACGGCTATCATGGGTTCATCAATCTCTTTAGGTGATAACAGAGCTAAAGAGGCTATTGTTGCGGCTTTAGATTCTCCATTATTAGATGATAATAAAATTACAGGTGCCAAAAACGTATTGTTGCTTATCGTTTCTGGTTCGAATGAGATAACAATGGATGAAATCGCTGAAATAAACGAACACATTCAAGCAGAAGCGGGTCACAATGCCAATATTATTATGGGTGTTGGTGAAGACGAAAGCTTAGGCGATTCAATTGCTGTAACTATTATTGCTACAGGTTTTAATGTAGAACAACAAGACGGAATCATCAATACGGAAGTTAAAAAAATAATTCACTCATTAGAAGATGAGCAAAAATTAGTTCACGATTTAACTCAAAAGCCAGTTGATTTTTTTCAAACGAAGGTAGAAACTCCAATTGAAGTTCCTACCGAAGTTAAAGAAGAAAAAATCATTTTCGAATTAATCGAAGACGAAATAAAATTGGAACCAGTTGTTGCTAAAGTTGAAAATGACTTAATTGCTATGAACGAATTCATTCGTAACCTTGATGTTACTTTTGAAATTGTTTCTCCTATTAAAGACATCGATTTTACATTCACAACTCCTGTTGTAAACGAAATTAAAGTTGTGGAACCACAATTCATCGCTAAAGAAGAAGAGCAAATTACATTCTCTTTCGATTTGCCAGTGGCTAAACCAGTTGAAAATATCGTAGCAGAAGAAAGAATTATTTTTGATTTATCTGCCGAAACTAAAGACATAAAAGTTAATGAAGCTGTTGAATTTGTTCCAGTAACTGAATTGAAAGAAAACGGAATTATCAAATATTCTCTTGAAGAGTATATGGAAATCGAAAACGATTTGTTAGGTTCAAAACCAGCGGCTGAAACTAAAATAGAACCAATTGAAGAATCGTTGAATTTCACAATGAAAGTTGCTGAACCAACAAAACCAACTTACGCAACGCATTCTGACGATATTTCTCCAGTTGAAATGACAATTGAAGAAACATTGAAGTTGCGTGCAGACGAAAGAAGACGTAAGTTAAAAGATTTCAATTACAAATTTCACAACAATCCATCACGAGTTGACGAACTTGAAAAAGAGCCAGCTTACAAACGATTAGGTGTTGATTTAACTGACAATAGAACTTTAAATAATAACTCAAGAATGTCTTTAGGAACCGATAGTAATGATGATATTCAATTACGTTCCAACAATTCATTTCTACACGATAATGTAGATTAATCATAAGTTAATTAAAAATAGGTAACCCGAAAGTTCAATTGAAATTTCGGGTTATTTTGTTTTTGCGAGGAACGAACTAATCTCTATTTTATTATTAAAAAATTGTCTAAATTTGCAAAGCTTTTTGGAGCGAATGGTTTGGGTATTTTTGCAATCCATTTTCCTGCTATACGAAGTATCTTTTTTATTGCCAGAAGTTTTTTTGTTGCCTGAGGCACTCGAAGGCAACAAAAAAGGATACATACTACTATCAGGGCTAAATAGTAATCTAATGGTATAAAAAATCAGAAATCTAATATCTAATATCAAAAATCTTACATAAAATGAGCTTACAAACCAAAATAATGGACGTAATGAAAGACGCAATGCGTGCTAAAGATACCGTTGCATTAGAAGCATTAAGAGCAATTAAATCGGAAATTTTGTTGGCACAAACCGCTACAGGTTCAAAAGAAGAAATCACAGAAGCTGACGAAATTAAAATTTTACAACGATTAGTAAAAATGCGAAAAGACAGTGCTGAAATTTTCACAACTCAAAACCGTCCAGACTTAGCTGAACCAGAATTAGCTCAAATTGCAGTTATCGAAAAATTCCTTCCAACACAATTATCTGAAGCAGAAGTAGAAGCAATTGTTGCCAAAATTATTGCAGAAACTGGAGCATCAGGAATTGCTTCAATGGGAAAAGTTATGGGAGCAGCATCAGCACAAATCGGTGGACAAGCAGAAGGAAAAACTATTTCGGCTATTGTTAAAAAACTTTTAGTTTAATTTATATGAATTCCTGCAAGGTTTTCAAAACCTTGTAGGTGTTTTTTAAATTAAAGTAATAATCTAAAACTTTAAATTGGCTGCGTAGTTCAACTGGATAGAATATCAGATTTCGGCTCTGATGGTTGCAGGTTCGAACCCTGCCGCGGTCACAAAAAAGTCAATTTTAATTAAATGACATATTAAATTTACTAGATAAATGTATTATTTTGTGTATGTCTTAGAAAGTGAAATTGATGGTAGGCTTTATAAAGGTCAAACATCTAATATTGAAAATAGATTAAAAGAGCATAATTCTGGTAAAACTAGGTCTACAAAAGGTTTTATTCCGTGGAAATTGGTATACTTTGAAAAATTTATTACTAGAGAAGAAGCTGTTCTTCGTGAAAAATATTTCAAAACAGGTAGTGGAAGAGAATTTCTAAAAATATATATAAATAAATAAGATAAATTGGCTGCGCAGTTCAACTGGATACCTGCCTGCCGGCAGGCAGGGAATATCAGATTTCGGCTCTGATGGTTGCAGGTTCGAACCCTGCCGAGGTCACAAAAAAAAGACAAACTATGTAAATTGGTTTGTCTTTTTTTGTTATGATAAAAGTTTAAGAATCTAATGAATAAACGCTCAAAAAGCATCATAGTGGTACTTGCAATAGATAAAGTTGAAATAAAATTCTTCAGTGTCCGTAGATTTCATCAAAGCTACAAACTCATCCAAAGGAACATCAAAATATTGATGCACGACACTTAGTTTGAATTCTATTTCTAGTACATTATTTACTTCATTATAACCGATAAAAAGAATATTTGATGATTGAATTGCATATTGATTCATGGTTTTGGATTTAGCTTTGAAATAAAGTATAAAAGTAAAAAGTTTGTATGCTATCTAAATGCGTAGTTTTACGTGTTTTTACTTTTAAATAGTATTTAGTAATAAGGTATCATTAAATTGATTAGCTTTGTTTTGTAAACATAATACTATGAAAACCCGTACTCTTTTATTTTTTATTTTATTTATCGGTCAATTATCAAATGCAAATTCCATTGTTGTAACCGATCCTGTAATGCCATTTTTACCAAACCTTTATAGGTGTGATGCTAATGGAAATACAGCTTTTGATTTAACGGTGCAAACACCTATAATTCTTGGTTCTCAATCGGGTTTATCAGCAGATTATAATGTTACCTATCATTTAACTTTTATAGACGCCAATTTAGGTGCAAATGCTGTAAACGCGAATCCTTTTATTAGTTTGAGTAATCAACAAACTATTTATGTAAGAGTTCAAAACAATACAACTTCATCTTTTGCTACAGGGTCATTCGCTATAGAAGTAATTCCGCAAGTAATTCCAACATTTATAACTTTTGCTCCATTATGTCAAAATTCTAATGCACCTTCTTTTCCAACTGCTTCAACAGACGGAATTACAGGAACATGGTCGCCGTCAACAATTGATACATCAGTTTTAGGTTCAACAACATTTCTTTTCACTCCAGATCCAGGTCAATGTGCCACATCTGTTACAATGACTATTTCAGTTGTTCCTGCTTCAACTTTAACCTTAATATCACCAATTTCTACAACCAATCAAATCCTTTGCTATAACCAACCCATAACAAATATTGTATATCAGTTAAGTGGTGGCGCAACTGTTGCCACTGTTACAGGTTTGCCTGTAGGTGTTATTTCTTGGGTAATGGGTACTACATTAACAATATCAGGTACGCCAACAGCTTCAGGATTATCTAACTTTTCAGCAACAACAACTGGCGGTTGTGGTATTCAATCATTAACTGGTACAATTACTGTATTACCTTATCCAAGAATTAATACAAATTATGTATTAGAGGATGTGTTGTGTGTTGATTATAATTCGAATACCGTAATTAATCCGATGTTGTTGCAGGTTTCCTCAGGTTACTTTGGTCCAAATATGAATCATACCTATCAATGGTATTTGAATGGAGTTGCCATAGCAGGAGCAACAAATGCAACTTATTTAGTAAATACACCAGATCAAAGTGGAGCAACAAGAAATTATTCAGTTGAATTTACAGATGTAACTGCTATGGGATGTCAAGGAATGTCTTCAGATTTTCAAGTTATTCAATCTGGACCAGCTTCTCCAATTGGAATTGGATATTCTATTGTGAACAATTCTGGAGTTCAAACCTTAACAGTAGAAGTTGAAGGTTATGGAACTTATAAATATTCTTTAGATGGTGGATATGCCCAATTTAGCCCAATTTTTACAAATGTTGCATTAGGAACTCATACTATAGTAGTTTCTGATACTGAAGGCGGAACAACAAACAGTTGTAGTCCTGTTGTAATTTCAAATATTGATGTAAACCTAACCACAACACCACCACCAACAGGAAATACTTCACAAATTTTTATTCAAGGAGCAACTTTAGCTGATTTGTCGGTTTCTGGTCAAAATATAGGTTGGTATTCTGGAGCTAATAAAAATGCAACCACAACATCATTACCACTAAATACTCTTTTAGTAAACGGAACAACTTATTATGCTTCTCAAAAAATTGGTGGTTATGAAAGCATTTCACGTTTGCCGGTTTTAGTACAACTTTCATTAAACAACGCGCAATTTGAATTGAAAAATTTGTCGTTTGAACCCAATCCTGTAATCAATAATTTGAATTTAAAATCGAATGAAATTATTGATGAAGTACTAGTTTATAATTTGGTTGGTCAATTAATTTTAAATCAAAAGTTTAATAAATCTGATGTGCAAATTGATTTGTCAACTTTAAATTCAGGAACTTATTTTGTAAAAGTAACATCAAGCAACAAACAAAAAACAGTCAAAATAGTTAAAAAATAAGCTCAAATCAGCCATTTTTAAAAACTTCTTTAACCGTTTCTTCATAGTTTCGAATGCTTTTTGCTTTTCGAATATTTTTTTCAACTTTATGCGGATTTGAAAAAGTAGTTGAAAAATATTCCCATAAATGATGCATTTTTAAAAGTAGGTGAGTTGCGCCAGATAACGACTCACTATAACCTTGATATAATGTTTCATGAAACTCACTGAACAATTGCATTTTATTTTTTGGATATTCTAAAGTGTCATTCTTTATCATACTTGGCAAAAAAGGATCTGAAATCAATCCTCGACCAATCATCCAATGGTCAATACTTGGAAATCGTTCTTGCAGTTGTTTAAATGCAGTAACAGAAGTAATATCACCATTATAATACAACTTGTGTTTGGCGGTATCAATACATTTTTGAAAAGCATCAAGATGAACGCCACCTTTGTAAAGTTGTTTTCCGATGCGTGCATGTATCGCAATATTTTTAATTGGATAGTTGTCCAGAATCGGAAGAACATCAAGAATTTCATCAGTTGTATCATATCCCAAACGCATTTTCATAGAAACAATAATATCCGATTCAGAGTGAACTTTGTTTAGAATTGTATTTATCTTTTCGGATTCTTTTATCAAACCCGAACCCATTCCACATTTTGTAACCATCGGATACGGACAACCTAAATTCCAATTCAATTCTTTATAGCCAAGTGCTTGAACATATTTTGCTACAAATAAAAATTCATCAGCATCATTGGTGATAATTTGAGGAATAACTTCAAGTGTGTTATTGTTTTCAGGAAGTAAGTCGCGCTCATAAGACGATTTCACTATGAGTTTTCCGTTTAACCGAATGTATGGCGAATAAAAAGTGTCAATTCCTCCAAAAAACTTGTTTTGAGCATTTCTAAATCTAAAATCGGTAAATCCTTGTAAAGGTGAAGAAAGTAAGGTGAAACTCATAAAAAAGAGATAAAAGATGAAAGAAAATAGATGAAAGAAAAAAGAGTTAAAACTAGTAATTTAAATTTAACAGCTTACAACTAATTTTTCTTTCAAATCAACTATTATGAAGTCATTTTCTTTAAATCGATAATCGTTTGTGTTGGATTTTCTGCTTTAAAAACATAGTTTCCAGCAACTAAAACATCTGCACCAGCTTCAACTAATTGCACTGCATTTTTATTGGTAACGCCACCATCAATTTCTATAATAGTAGACGCATTGTTTCTAGTAATTAACTCTTTTAATTCTTTTACTTTTTTATAAGTGTTTTCAATGAATGATTGTCCGCCAAAACCCGGATTTACGCTCATTATACAAACCATATCGATATCTTTAATCACATCTTCTAGTAAACAGACATTTGTATGTGGATTCAATGCAACTCCAGCTTTCATTCCTTCTGCTTTGATGGCTTGTAAAGTTCGGTGCAAATGGGTACAAGCTTCGTAATGAACGGTAAGAATGTTGGAACCTAAATCGGCAAAAGTTTTAATATATCTATCTGGATCAATGATCATTAAATGTACGTCGATAGTTTTTTTTGCATGTTTAGTAATTGCTTCCAAAACTGGCATTCCAAATGAAATATTCGGAACAAAAACGCCATCCATAATATCAATATGAAACCAATCTGCTTCACTATTATTAATCATTTCGATGTCGCGTTGTAAATTGGCAAAATCTGCTGCGAGAACTGATGGTGCGATAAGTGTATTCTTCATTTTGTAGTTTGTGTTGTTTTGGCAAAGATAAAATTTTAACCGCAAAGTTCGCCAGGTTTTATGCAAAGTTCGCAAAGTTGAAATTTTTGTTTGCCTTACAAAAAATAAAACTCCGGAAACCCGAGCATAGCGAACAGACTGCAGTTTTGTTTGCCTTACAAAAAACAAAACTCCGGAAACCCGAGCATAGCGAACAGACTGCAGTTTTGTTTGCCTTACAAAAAACAAAACTCCGGTAATCAGCCGGAGTTTCAATCATCAATCAAAAAACGAACAGTTTTAAAACTGTTGTTGTCGTTATAGTGTCACACTGAGCGCAGTCGAAGTGTTATCCTAAATAAGTTTTCAAGATTTTACTTCTTGAAGTATGTTTTAATCTGCGGATTGCTTTTTCTTTAATCTGACGAACTCTTTCACGAGTTAAGTCGAAAGTTTCTCCAATTTCTTCTAATGTCATTGGATGTTGATCGCCTAAACCAAAATACAAACGAACTACATCTGCTTCTCTTGGTGTAAGCGTTTCTAACGAACGCTCAATTTCAGTACGTAACGATTCGTGAATTAATTCTCTATCAGGATTTGGAGATTCACCAGAACGTAAAACGTCGTATAAGTTAGAATCTTCTCCTTCAACAAGCGGCGCATCCATTGATAAGTGACGACCAGAGTTTTTCATTGACTCTTTTACGTCATTTACTGTCATATCTAGTTCTTTAGCAATTTCCTCAGCAGAAGGCGGTCTTTCATTAGATTGCTCTAATAAAGCGTACATTTTGTTGATTTTATTGATAGAACCAATTTTATTTAATGGCAAACGAACGATACGAGATTGTTCAGCCAATGCTTGAAGAATCGATTGACGAATCCACCAAACAGCATACGAAATGAATTTGAAACCACGAGTTTCATCAAAACGTTGTGCAGCTTTTATCAAACCTAAATTTCCTTCATTAATTAAATCGGGAAGTGTAAGTCCTTGATTTTGATATTGTTTAGCAACAGAAACCACAAAACGCAAATTGGCTTTCGTCAATTTTTCTAGCGCTTTTTGGTCGCCTGCTTTAATCTTTTGAGCCAATTCTACTTCTTCATCAGCAGTAATCAAATCAACTTTTCCAATTTCTTGTAGGTATTTGTCTAAGGAAGCAGTTTCACGATTGGTTACCTGCTTGGTGATTTTAAGCTGTCTCATTTATATTTCTCCTTTACTTTAAAGTGTTCAGGTTATTATACGTAATAAGTTGCAAAAAAGTTACATTTTTTTTAATCTTTTACTCAACTTCAAAATAATGTTTTCTTGAAATTGGATTTCCATCATCTGTAAAACCCTCAATTTCAATCTCAAACGTCCCTGTTTTATCTGATGTGAAGAAAGAAATTTGATTTTCTAAATTGTAGTTAAATTCGGGTAACCAAAGTAATTGATATCTGTAATCTGGAATTCTTGGGTTATTTAAGTTGTCAGAATAATTTGGTTTGTAATAATTTTTCTTTGCTAATGGCGGTGAAATTGATGTTTTAACTAAATAATCTCCTGATAGATTGGTGCTAAAATCAAATTTTTTAGTAACAAAACTAATCAAACCATTAAAAAGTTTATCACCATAATAATACCCACTTTGTATGATACAAATTTTATAGATATTAGAAGCTCTATATTCTAAAATTTCATTTAAGTCTTGAACTAAAAGGCCGTCAATTAAAACAAGTGGCGGTTCAACCAATTCTATGTTTGGGTCGTAATCAGAAATATAAAATGTATAAATATTGTTGTTTTTATAGTAATGCATTTCCTTAACAACTTCTGTAATAGTTTCTTTAATTGTTGCAAACCTTGTATAATTATCTAAAATATATTCTTTTGCTTTTGGCTCATAGAACAAAGGAAAACGAATTATTTTGGACAAACTATCGGCCTTTTTTTCAAAATAAGTATTTTCGATTTGACTTGCTACCGAATGCTCTTCAATGCTGGCTTTTAAATTTGAATTTAATTTAGTTTCGTTATTGATTACTAAATTTGTCACATCTAAAGATTTGGGTTGGTCTAAAACTATGGAGTAATACTCTTTGAAATCATTGTAAACTTGAATTACAAAATCGGATTCATAGTAGGCTTTATCTAAATTTATAATAAATCTTCCGTTTTTATCGGTTTTAACTAGTTTGAATTCAAATGATTTTCCCGGAATTGATAATGCTATTGAAATGTTGTTAATTGGTGAAGAATTGTCTTTTGCAGTAATTTTGCCTGTAATAATTTCTCCTCTAAGTTCAGGAAGAATAAGTTCACTTGAATTGGAAAAATCTATCTCTTGATTGCTTTCTTTTTTTGAAAATTCTACAGCATTTAACTTTTTTACAGCAGGTAAATCTTGAATTTTTCTAACAGAGATTGAATAATTTCCTTTACTTAAATCAGAAACTGATAAAGTCACTTTTTCTCTTATTGCATAAGAACTTTTATCGGTTGAAATACTACTTTCATTGGTTTTATTAATTTCTAATACTCTGTTTTCAGAGTTAATTTTGTTCTCGCTATCATTTTGAAACGGATTTATTACAGTAACATCTGCTTCAAAATATTTATAATTGGCTTTATTCAACATCCATTTAGTAAAACCTACCAGTTTATAAGTTCCTGATTGAACTGATGCTGGAATAAAATAATCGCCTTGTCCAACTCCGTTTTCCAGAAATAATTTGTGATTAAAAACTATTTTTTTATTGCTATCAATTAATTCTACATAGGCAACTTTACTCAACTGACTCGAAGTGTATCCGTTTGGATTAAGACAATAAAGTTTGTACAAAAGTGTTTCGCCAGTAACAAAGCTTGTGGCATTTAAGTGCATATAAATACTTTCGCTTGTAGTTTTAGAAATTTCTTTATTTACAAGAGATGTGTTTTTTTGAGCCCAATTATTTGAACTTAAAAAAATCAAAATAACAACTATAATTTTATTTAATTTATCCAAAATGATGGTATTATGTTAGATGAAAATTTAGTGCAATCGCCGCATGGTGATGGATATAGTTCATATTTATTATCACTAAAATTGTAAAATACAGATTGTTCGTTAAATAATAAGCTTAAAACTAAGTTACCTTTACAAGTTAAATCTAATGGGTCGAAACAATATTTAAAAAGATTTTCGGCTTCATTTTCAGGATTTATATCACATTTGTAAGGATATTTTGGTTCATTATCGTTCGGAAAGATATCATGAAAATTAAAAAATATTCTTTGTGATGAAACTGACGCTACTTCAAAATATCCAATTACTTTTTCGTCTTGATTGCTGTCAGATTTTATATTTCCGAAGAAAAATCCGGGTTGATTTTGTGATAAAATACTTCCCGAACCAGACAATTCATTCAACGTTTTGTAATAAGTGTAAGAAGCTAAATTTTGTACATATTGAGTTACTTTTATGCTGTATCGGTTGGCTATTGTATAATCTGTTTTATTTATAAATCGTATTGGCAGTATAACGCGATCTTCGGCTAAATCATTTGTACTTACTTGAATAATTTTATCCGATTTATTTGTTGAATAACAAACTTGAGCTTCATAGGTTCTTGGAACTAAGTCAATTGTGCCTGGCGGATCGCTTCCTGGCGCTGCATAAGTTACAACTGCTTTTACTGGAACCCATTTTGGTGCAATAATTTTGTGTGTTTCTTCATAGTCATAACGATAATATTTAGAACTATTTGTTGGATCATAGCTATTAACAACCATATCAACTCCTTGAAAACCATTTTTAGAAACTACCGTTGGAACAATACTTTGTATTGGATTTATATTTGTTAATGTCTCACTATTAGAGGAATAAGATTTTCCGTCATCGGTTATTATTTTTAATTTGTATTGAACATTAGGTTGCGCTTGAAACTCATTTACAGAAATATAAATACCGTTTTGTTCTTCAAATTCATAGTTGTTTCCTAAATTATCATTCACATAAACTACGGCACCTGAAACTATTGTAGGTGTGTTTTGTTCTAAACGATACGTTTTGGTAATTTTAATTTCTTGATGTTTCAATTCATTTGTAATTGTTGCCTCAATAACAAGCGCTTCTTCATAATTGTTAGTTCTTAATGTATATGGATCGGTGCAACTAATAAAAATTGTAAAAACCAATAATAATAGTATTTGTAGGTGCTTTTTCATAATTTCTAAAATTTAAAATTATAGGTTATTGTTGGAATCGGGTTTGCAAATATGGAAGTTTTGTATGCTTTAATTTGACCATTTTCTGTTACAAAATAAATCGAGTAGGGATTGTTTCTTCCTAAAACATTATATATTGAAATATTCCAAAAACCATGTGCGAGTTTTTTTAATTTATGTGTTCCTTCCACATTAAAACCAATATCTAAACGGTAATAATCAGGAATTCTAAACTGATTTCTATCGCTATATAAAGTATACTCTGAATTTCCATAGGTATATCTTCCAATTGGATAAGTTATTGGTCTGCCAGTTTGGTAAATAAAATTACTTGAAAAACTGTAACGTCTTGTAAATCTATAATTTAAAACAACACTTATATCATGTGGTTTATCAAAATTAGCCGGAAAATAGTTGCCGTTATTTACTCTTTCATCATTAAATGGACTGTCTAATTTTACAAATGTTCTAGAATAAGTATATCCAATCCAGCCATTTAATCTTCCGCTATTTTTCTTAATTAAAAACTCTATTCCATAAGCTTTTCCTTTTCCTTGTAATAGCTGTGTTTCAATATTTTTATTTAATAATAACTGAGCAGCAACTTTATAGTCTAGAAAATTATTTGATTTTTTGTAATAACCTTCCAAACTTATTTCAATATCTTTTTTGGGTATGTTTTTATACAGTCCTAACGAAAATTGTTGTGCAACTTGAGGTTTTACATTTAAGTCAGAAAGTTTCCAAGTGTCTGTTGGAGATTGTGTTGTATTGCTTGATAATAAATGGATGTATTGATACGTTTTGTCATAGCTCGCTTTTAAAGATAAATTATCTGCAAGGAAATAACGTGCCGAAAATCGAGGCTCTAAACCTCCGTAAGTTTTCATTATTTCATTATTCTTGTAGGTTCTAGTCTCAATAATTGTTCCTTCATTTAAGGGCACATTTTCTTGATAAATTCTTTGTGTAGATGCTCCAAGTGCTGAAAATGTTGAATATCGTAGCCCAAAATCTAATGCTAATTTTTGATTCACTTTAAAATTATCTGCAAAATAAAGTGCTGATTCAAGTCCTCTTTCTTTATCAATTGAAACCGGAATTAGTAATGATTCAGAACTCTTCGGATTCAAATACCCTGGATTAATCCCATAAAGTTTGGTTGATATTCCGTAATTGAATTTATGTTGGTCGTTCAAATTATAATTCAATTTTAAAATAACTTGATTTTCATTTATTTTATATCCAAGATCAAATGCCTTTAAATAATTACTACTGTCATAATCAATATTGAATTTGTATTCACTATTTGTAAAAATTAATGCGGCTTTATTTTTTTCATTAAACGTGTGATCCCATTTTAATGAAACCAAACGATTACTATATTTATATACCGAATCAGATGAAATGCTAAAAGCATCATGACTGTAATAAATAGTAGATTCAAAATTGTTTTTAGCATTAATTTTATGATTGTATTTTATAATTGCGTCATAAAATGAGGCCTGACTGTTTTTTAAAGACTCATTTTTTATTGATCTTAAAATCCAGCCGGAATAGGTTGCTCGTCCACCAACTAACAAACTCGATTTGTCTTTTACAATAGGTGTACTCAAAGCTAAATTGCTTGTAACTGGACCAATTCCGCCTTCTCCGGAAAATTTAGTTGGATTTCCATTTTTGCTGGTTATGTCAAATACAGATGATAATCTTCCTCCAAATTCTGGAGGAATACTGCCTTTATAAATAGTTGCTTTTTTTGTAGTAAACGGATTTACAGATGAGAAAAAACCAAAGAAATGCGACGGATTATAGATTATTCCGTTATCAAGAAGAATTAAATTTTGATCTTCTTTTCCGCCACGCACATTAAATCCTGCAGAACCTTCACCAGTTTGTTTTACTCCAGGAAGTATAGTTGCCACTTTAAAAATGTCACGTTCACCAAGTACTAACGGAATATTTTTTATTCCTTCAATATCAATTGATGTTACACCTGTAACTGCCGATTTTACATTCTCACTTTTCTTTGCGTTTATTATAACTTCGTCCAATACATTTACTTTTTCAACAAGTGTAACATTCAAAGTGCCGTCATTGTATAAAATAATTTTTTTAATAACTTTAATGTGATTCAAACTTTCAATTTCAACATAATTCACACCAACAGGAACAGTCATTTTGTAAAAACCATCTTTATCAGTTACAGCAGAAATCTTTTTATTCTGTACTTTTATACTTATATCAGACAAAGCGACTCCAGTTTTGGAATCTTTTAAAAACCCTGATACAATACAAGTCTTCTTACCTGCTTTTTTACTTTCTTTACCAATAACAGTAATTTTATCAAGTTTTTTTATGCTTACAGATGTAGAATCATTTTCCTTATAAAATATTGGTTTTTCAGTATTTAATGTGTTCTCGGATTTGTTTTCTGTAATTGTCTTTTCAAAATAATCGTCGGCTAGTTTTTCTCTTATCACATTGTTTTTAGATAAAATAATTCGATTTTTATCAATGAAATAGTTGATATCACTTTGACTTAAAACTTGATTTAAAACTTCTTCTAAAGTTGCATTTTTAAAACTTTCAGTAATTAAATTCTGATTAGCATCTAACCATTCTTGTTCGAAATAAAACTTGTATTTTGAGTTTTTTTCAATAGTTTCTATTACAGTAGTTATTGTTGCATTATTAAATTCAAACGAGAATTTGCTGTTGTTCTCTTGAGCAAAAACAGCAATATTTATAAATAAAATTAGGGCACATAGTATTCTTTTCATTGGATAAATTTACTTGATAATTGTATTTAAATAATTGAATAAATCTTCTAAAAATTTAGTCTTATTTGATTTTTCAACCAATTGATTATTTGCATAGAATTCGTTGATGTTTTTTTTGTATTCTGGCAAAATAGTTACAATATCTTTTTTAGAATTTATCGAATAAAATTGATTTTTGAATTTTAAATAGAAATAAGTTCTTTCAGTAAAATCATCTATAAAAGCATCATTTTTTACAATGCTTGATTTATCTTTTTTGTGTTTAATTAAAATTGTGAAATTTGTTCCAATTGTTCTTTCTTCGAGAAAACCCTTAATAAATTCAGGAGTTACTAGCTCAGAATAATTCAAATTGACATATTTAATATTATTTAAAATAAAATATTCAACTTTTTCTTTAATTAAAACGATGGCATTTTTAACAGATTCATTATTTGATTTTATTACGATTTCATCATTTAAGATGTCATAATTCAAAAGTATATTGTTATAAATTTGATTGTCATATTTGATAGTTCCGTAGTAATAATTGTCAAAATAAAATCTATCGTTGCCGTTTATTGATTTGTCATAATTCAATAAGATTTTACCGTTGTTGATGTCTAAATTTTCTTTTCCAACTTTGCTGTCAAACCAGTCATAAATTGAATTAGAAGTAGTATTTTGACTTTGTATATAATTAGAAAATGCCAAAAAAAGTAAAGCAATAAAGAGCTGGTATTTAGGCGCTTTTGTTTTAAAAAACATAACAATTTTGATTTGAGGTTTAAAAAAGAAGAATGTTCTTACGTAAAAGTATTCCTTTTCTAAATGTAATCAAAGTCATTTTGAAAATTTAACTTTTGAAGATAATAATCAATTTTCAACTTTGCCTTATTAAAAAACACCTTTCTATCTCGTGTTCCTGAAAGATTTAATGACTTCGAATTTTTTATTTGATGCAAATAATAATCACTCGCATTCTCGCAAGTTGCCTTGTCTTCGGTAATGAAATAACCCAACATTGTATAGGGAATAAACAATGACTTTGTGTTTTCGTTAGAAACTAAAACGTTGTTGTTCAGAATAAGAAGTTCATTGAAATACAAATGATATTTTGGATTGTTTTTGCTGCATTTTTCTTCTACCAATTGCAACATTTTTTTCATTTCTTCATACAGTAAAGTTGCGTTTTGCAATGTTAATAATCCCGATTCATAGAAGTAATTTATCTGCTGTAAAGTGCTGTTTATTGTAGTGTCATTCCAAATTTCACTAACGTTTGAATTTTCATAAACGGTTTTTAAAATTTCGGTATATTCTTGAAAAGGTTTTGTTAATTGAAATTTTTCAAAGGCTTCTTGGTTTTCAGTTCCAATTAATAAATTCAGCCACACATACAATTTGAATTTAGATAATAAAGTACCGCCAATAGTATAAAACAACGGAATATCTTTAGCTGAATAAAATAAAGTCGTATTTTCAGAAGTTGCATATTGTTTTAAATAATTGGACGATTGCTCAAAATAAGAAACCATATCGTCAAACGACTTTACTTCTTTGGTTTTTTCAACCATCACTTTATTTTGATTGCTAAAAATAGCATCCATCGAAAATCCATAGTGATGGCACAACATTATAGTTTCTTCTATAGAAAATTTACTTTTCATTGAAACTCTTCGATGCGCAGCGTCATAACTTATACTTAGCACAACAGCAATTTCATCAATTAAAGAACTTGTTGTAGTAAGTTGTTTCCTAATAGTTTTTAAAAGTAGCTCTTGATGATTCATATTTTGCGATAATCACAAATGTAATCAATTTTATAATTGTTTTCAGCAAATTTAATTGTAATAATCACAATAAGTTTGTCATGTAATTTAAAAACATATAATTATGAAAACAAAAATTTTTTCCAAAAACCATCGATGTATTGTAACATTGATTTGTTTAACACTTTTGATTACCTCTTGTTCATCTGTAGATTCATTTAAAAGAAAAGAATTAGTAAATATTCACAAGAATATTTCAGGGAATTTTACAAATTCAACTTTATCAGAAAATGGTAGAACTACTAAAATTACTAAGTTTTTTGACTTGAAAGATTCCGATTCGATTGTGCAAATACAATCTAAGCGAAATACAATCTTTGTTTGTTTTTTTGACGTTTTGGGTGGAAAACATTATAAAACTTTTGAAGGTAAGTTTAAACGAAAGTTTTTCCAGTTTTATTTAGATTATGACACTAATTTGTATCCACCAATTTTTATAACAACACATAAAAATAGGGTACGATTGTCAATTAATCAAGATTCATCTTTAGTTGTCAATAATTATTATGATAATTCAGGAATGTTATTGATTATGGGTGCCGGAACTTCATGGAATTCTAAATACATATTTAATAAAAGATAGTTATGAAAAAGTTAGTTATAGTATTCGTCCTGATTTTCTCAAAAATGTATTCTCAAGACACAATTCATTATGAAAAAGTTGATGATTTTAGAAGGGTTTATTTTGAAATTGGAATTCAAAATCCACAAAAAGATTTATCCAATAAGTTTGAAAAATCCTATAACATTGGAATTTGGTTAAGAAATAAAATTAAAAAAAATCAATTTTTAGATTTAGGAATTGAATTGAATTTTTTAAATAAACCACGAGCTATCGAATATAATGATGATAATTCAATAGTGAAATTTGATTCTAGTAAAGATGGACTAAAAGCAGGTTTAAGATATTCTAGAATTTTTTCATTTAACAAAAACAATACTAATTTTAATGTCGAGAGCAATTCAGGTATAGGTTGGGCGGCTCTTTATTATAATGTTCCAGAATATTACGGTGATCAAATAAGAGATAAATTAAATAAAAAAACCAATTTGAATACAATATTTTTATCTCAAACAATAAAACTTAATGTTTATGATTTCGGAATATTTTGCAGCTATTATTATACACCATATACCATGTTTAAAAAAAGTCATGAATCTAATTTTGGCTCTCAATCTTTAGCATTTGGAATTGTTTATCGAATGTAATCCAAAACCCCAACTAAAATAAAGTTGGGGTCATTTATTTTACTCAAATCGATCTTTGTACTTTTTAAACAAACTATTCATTACCAATAAAACTACACCAACGCCAAGTAAAACTAATGCTCGAATTAAGAAATCAGCATTTGATAAATCGAAGAACATTAATCGGATTACACAAACGCCAACCAAAGAAAGTGAAACATATCTAAAGTATTTTTCTTTCAAGATAATACCTAAAATCAACAATCCGAGTGCTTCTAAAATCCAGAAGAACGTTAGAATTCCTTTATCAAAAGTTAGGTATAAAAAACAGCCAATACTTAATGTTGCAGGATAAATCAACAAACTATTTTTGAGTTTGAAGTTCTCCAACCATTTGGAAGCTAAATAAATGTAAACAGCCAAAAGTGCAAATATCAAAAGATAAATCGCCAAGAATTTAGATTGATAAAAATTGAAACTCAAAAACCCTAAATGTAAATTGGCAAGTAAATAGTAAACCAGACTAATATTCTTCTCTTGACTGATTTTTTTGTGATACAAATACAAATTCAATATTGCCACTAAAGCCCAATAAACTGGCAACCATTTGTGTTCCAATTGCGAAAACATAATAATCGAAAGCCAAACATTCAACACAATTTGATAGTTGGTTTTTATTGAATCTATTGTTTCTTTTTTGTTCAAAAGTAGTACTAAAACCAAGCCAAAAGCCACACTTGAAAGTTGTAAAATCCAATCAATTACTGTGAAATTATTTAATTTATCAAAACTATAATATACTGAAACAACAATTGCCAACAAAGCTACTATTGGAACAAAATGAAATTCAATTTTGATTTTTTCTTTACTAATTAGCCAGAAATTCAGTAATGCTAAAACCATAAATAATAATGGCAAATAAGCAATTTCAACTTGAATAAATAGCAACGCCACAATCCATAAATTCTGAATGTAAGGTAAAATTGTGATGAATCGTTTTGCTTTTTCATCGGTAGCTTTAAATTGCAAATACGAATAACCAACCGACAATAAAACAGTCGCGGTTTGGGTTAAATAAATTACGGTTTTTCCTTTTTCGTACATGTTGTCAAAAGCAACAAAAAGTGTTAGAAGTATGCTTCCAATCAACAAAAGAAACGAATAAATGTTATAGCGTTTGAACTCTTCCAATTTTTGAAAAGCTACAAATGTTAGTAGTGCAAATCCAGCAAAATATATTGAAACATACTCAATTTTAATACAAGAAAAACCAAATACAATTACATTAAAAAGTAATAATTCAGAATTCACTAAATTGAAATTTGTCCATTCGCTTGCGGTTTCTTCTGAATTGTTTCTGATTTTTTTAGCAAATAAAACGTAGATTTCAATTGCAGAAATTCCAAGGCAAGTCAATCCGATTTCGGGATTTGTAAAATCAGTCGCATGATATAAAAACAACAAACTTCCGACGATTGCAAAGAAATAATAGAAAATATAAAGCAACGTTTGATTGTCAGTTGTCAAACTATTTTTCTTGTAATTCATCCATAAGAATTCGTGGTTCAATAATGCAATTCCGAATAAACTAAAAATTTGAACAATTTGATAATGCGGTAAATATTTGTAAACCAATAATAGCAACAAAGCATTCACGCCAATGATTCCGATAAATCGTATGATAAAATCATTTTTATAGAAATATTTAATCGTCCAATTGAATGCTACAACAATCAAAATTCCCAAAGCAAACGTGATGTCGTAAAATGATTTTTCTTGAATTTTGATAATGAAAATCCCAACAAATAAGGTCAATACATAAAATAATATTCGTCCGATATCAAAGGTTGGATTGTCGAATTTCCTTTTTAAAAATGCCCAAATCAAAGCAATTCCAATTAAAACATAAACAAAAGAATTGTTGTTAGCCAAAATATCGTGCGATTTTATAATCACAAAAACTGAAAAAATCATCGCTAGAATTCCGTTTAAACTCAAGCTTTTTTCTCCGAAAAATGAATCGACTTCAGAAAATTCTTTTTTGATAGCAGTAATAATCGGAATCGAAATCGCCAATACAGATAGAAAAATTGTTGTTGTAATCGCACTCGTAATTTTCACAGCATCTAATGAATTAGAAACCAATAACGCTCCAAAAATCAACAATCCAATTCCGAATAAATGATTGATTCCGAGGAAAATTTTATGCAATAAAACTTCTTTTTCTTTGTAAACTACAAACAAGCAAACCGCAATTAATAAGTATAAAATGCAAGCGATGATATCAATTCCGACTTTCCAATCGTTCAGCATAATGATACTCAATGCGAAAAGCACAAACGACACCATTCCATCTAAATGATACAGCCAAAACACTTTCTTTTTTCGAGCTCGAAGTGCAATAAATAAGCAAATAAGCGCTCCGATAAACAGCACAAATGTTTTGAATTTACTTCCAGTAGAATGCAAAATTAATCCGGTTGCAAATAAAACCCAATTGGTTAAATGTGTGATAAAACCAGCTTTATCAAATCGTGTATTTTCATAAACGCTACGGTATTGCATGAACATACAACTTCCGGCAACGGCTATGATTCCGAGAATTGCAATTATGTTCTCGGTTAATGATAATTTCGTGCCTTGCGCATTAAACCAAATATCGAAAATGATGAATGCCGTAATCACAATTAGCAAATGATATTCCCATTTTTCTTTGTAAGAAAGGATAATTCCGATAGTTGCCGTTATCGAAGCTAAAATAAAAGTTGCCAACGTTTTTTCTGGAATTACACACAAAATCAGCATGCTCAAAATCACATGAAGCGATAAAAATGTTTGTTTTTTGATAATGTAACCGACGTATAAATTAAGCGCAATTCCGAATCCTATAAGTGCATATCCAGCAATAGAATTTGAAATAAAAGTCAATGGCGGAATTTGAGAAGCACCAAAACATCCAAATAAAAATAAACTGGCTCCAGCACTTCTGAGCCATAATCCTGTAGTCGCCCATTTTTCTTTTTTGTTTAGAAAATAATAGGAACCAAACAGCAAACCAGCATACAACCATAAAATTAAAATACGGAATAATGGTGCGACTTTTAGTGCGGTGTAAATGCTTAAATAGCCAATTCCGAGAACCATAATTGCTGTTCCTAGAATTCCAGTCCAATTATCTGCGAATTGTTTTTCGGCATTTTTTAGGAATTTTGAAAAAGCACTTTCTACATGGACTTTTTCTTCAATTGGTATTTGTTTTTCAAGTCTTGGAACGGATTGACTTTCATAAACTGCTATAGGCTCTTCTTTATGTTCTATTGGTTTTTCAATTGAAAGTGATTCATCTATTTGTGAAGTTTCTTCAACAGTTGCTAGTTCTTTTGGTAAATCTTCGTCCGCAATAGGAGTGAAGTACGGTTGATATTCTTCAATTACAATTTCTTGAATTGGTTCAGCGATTGGTTTTATTTCTTCTATTGAAGTTGTTATTGTTTTTCCATCAATTGATTTCTTTATTTCTGAAATTTCTTTTCTCAAAGAATTATTTTCATCGCTATTCTTTTGAAGTACGTCTTTAATGAATTTATTTTCTCTTTTAATTTCAAATAAATAATTGAACAATATAAAAATACAAATGGCTAAAACGATTATGATAAAGGTCATGGTTTTGGTTTTGATTGAATCAAATGTAATAATTTAATTTTTAAAAATTAAATGAGGTGGTTTGGATGTTTAAATTGGATTTAAAAAAATTAAAAATATATTTGTTTGTATACCAATAATTGGTATTTTTGTTTTAAATTATTTAGTTATGGCACGCAATACATCAATTTTGTTAGGAGATTATTTTGAAAATTTCATTAGTGAGCAAGTTGCTACAGGAAAATATAATTCTGTAAGCGAAGTTGTTAGAACTGCATTGCGTTTGTTTGAACAAGAAGAAAATAAAGCAAAATCACTAATTAATGAACTAAAGATTGGAGAAAAAAGTACTAAGATTAAAGATTTTGATCGCAATAAAAATCTTGAGACACTTAAAGCTAATTTTCAAAAATAATGTCAAAATACATAATAAGTGAAAAGGCACTTGATGACATTAATAAGATATGGATTTATACAGCTGAAAACTGGTCAGTTGAACAGGCAAATCGATATTATAATTTAATTTTTGACGAAATTGAATTTATAGCAGTAAACTTTGAAATGGCTCGAGACTTTTCAACTATTAGAAAATCCTATAGATGTTCCAAAATAAAATCACACTTAATTTTATTTTTAAAGAACAAGCAAAATGAGATTGAAGTGGTTAGAGTTTTACACGAAAGAATGGATATTGAAAATCGATTATCGGAATAAATTAATAAAACAAAAACCCCAATTCAATTAAATGAATTGGGGTTTTAAATATTAAAAACTAAATTATTATTCCGCTTTTGGTGTAATAATTTTAGCATCTTCTCTTGGAGGTCTTGGTAAAAGTGCTTTTCTAGAAACTTTTTCTTTTCTAGTTTTAGGATCAACTCCTAAATATTTCACCATGAAAACATCACCCATATTTACAACATCAGTCACATTTTCTGTTCTTTCCCAAGCTAGTTCAGATACGTGTAATAAAACTTCGTTTCCTGGAGCCGATGTATATTCTACAACTGCACCAAAATCTAACATTTTAATTACTTTCACTTCATAAGCTTCACCCATTGTTGGCTTAAAGATAATCGAATCGATTTTAGCTAAAACAGCTGCAATTCCGTCAGGATTAGTACCTAAAATTTCAACAACACCTTGCTCATCAACTTCATTAATAACAATTGTAGTTCCAGTAGCTTTTTGTAATTCTTGAATTACTTTTCCACCAGGTCCAATTAAAGCACCAATGAAAGCACCAGGAATAGTTCTCATGATAATTTTTGGAGCATGAACTTTTACATCATTTCTTGGTTGAGCCAATGTTTCAGTTAATTTTCCTAAGATGTGTAAACGTCCATCACGAGCTTGAGCTAATGCTTGCTCCATGATTTCATATTTCAATCCGTCAATTTTGATGTCCATTTGACATGCTGTAATTCCTTCTGAAGTTCCAGTAACTTTGAAATCCATATCTCCTAAATGATCTTCATCACCTAAAATATCAGATAAAACTGCAAAACGATCACCGTCAGTAATCAATCCCATTGCAATTCCAGAAACCGGACGAATCATTTGAATACCAGCATCCATTAATGATAATGTTCCAGCACAAACTGTCGCCATTGAAGACGAACCGTTAGATTCTAATACTTCAGAAACGACACGAATTGTATATGGACAATCGGCAGGAATCATATTTTTTAAGGCACGTTGCGCCAAGTTTCCGTGACCAACTTCTCTTCTTGAAGTTCCTCTTAACGGACGAGCTTCTCCGGTAGAAAATGGTGGGAAATTATAGTGTAAATAGAATTTTTCTTCTCCTTGTTCTGATGGTGAATCAATTTGGTTTGCCTCTCTAGATGTTCCTAAAGTTGCCGTTGCCAATGCTTGAGTTTCTCCACGTGTAAACAATGCCGAACCGTGAACTGATGGCAAATAATCTACTTCACACCAAATTGGTCTGATTTCTGTAGTTTTTCTTCCGTCAAGACGAGTTCCTAAATCTAAAGTTACGTTACGAACTGCTTCTTTATTGGTTTTGTAGAAATATTTTCCAACTAAATCTCCGTTTTCAGCTAATTCTTCTTCTGTAAATAGTGCTTTTACTTCTTCTTTTACAGCGTCAAATGCAGCTGAACGTTCGTGTTTAGCTGAACCTTTACTTGCAATTGCGTAAATTTTATCATAAGCATAAGCTTTTACTTTAGCGTAAATAGCTTCGTCAGATTTTTCTCCCTCATAAGTACGAACTTCTTTTTTACCAAAAGCAGCTTGCAATCTTTCTTGAGCAGCAATTTGATTTTTGATGTGTTCGTGAGCAAATTTAATTGCTTCTACCATTTCAGCTTCTGAAATTTCTTTCATTTCACCTTCTACCATTGCGATAGAATCGGTTGAAGCTCCAATCATCATGTCAATATCAGACAATTCTAATTGTGCACGACTTGGATTGATGATGAATTTACCGTCAATTCTTCCAACTCTAGCTTCAGAAATTAATGTTTCAAATGGAATATCAGACAAAGCAAGTGCTGCCGAAGCTGCTAATCCTGCTAATGCGTCTGGCATAACTTCATCATCATGAGACATTAACTGAATCATAACTTGAACTTCTGCA
Source organism: Flavobacterium sp. SUN046 (assembly GCF_028867965.1). Classification (GTDB taxonomy): domain Bacteria; phylum Bacteroidota; class Bacteroidia; order Flavobacteriales; family Flavobacteriaceae; genus Flavobacterium. The sequence goes on along the minus strand of NZ_JAPQNT010000001.1, from coordinate 36,236 downwards.
TGGTAATCTGATGGGAAAAGCGGACGTAAAACACGGTCAACTAATCTCATTGTTAATACTTCGTTGTCACTTGGACGCGCTTCTCTTTTGAAGAAACCTCCAGGAAAACGACCTGCTGCTGCAAATTTTTCACGATAATCTACCGTTAACGGTAAAAAGTCGATACCTGGACTTGCTTTTCTTGATGATACAACTGTTCCTAAGATTACAGTGTTACCAATTCTTACTACTACAGAACCGTCAGCTTGTTTTGCTAAACGTCCTGTCTCGATTGTGATGCTTCTTCCATCACCTAAATCGATGCTTTCTACAAATAATTGTGGAATCATAATTTTTTTGTTATTGATTTAACATTGGTTTTAGTCCGCCTGTCAGCGGACACGAGTAGTTGTGTTGTTTGTGTGGCGTAGTTACTGCCTAAAACCCAATGAAAAACCAAACTTTTTTTAAAAAGCGTATTATTATTGTAAAAAAAAAGAGGCGACAAAGCACCTCATTTTTATATGAATTATTTTCTAATCCCTAATTCTTTGATAAGCTCACGATACTTAACAACATCTTTTTTCTTTAAATAGTCAAGAAGACTTCTTCTTTTACCTACCAAAAGAACTAATGAACGCTCAGTATTGTAATCATGACGATTTTTTTTCAAGTGCTCTGTTAAGTGAGAGATTCTAAATGTGAATAATGCTACTTGTCCTTCTGTAGAACCAGTATTTTCAGCTTTTCCTCCGTGTTGAGCGAAGATTTCAGCTTTTTTTTCTTTACTTAAATACATTCCAATATTATTTTAAATGATTATTATGTATGAATCAAGACTATCTCAATTCGGGTGCAAAGATAAAATTTATTTTTTAAATTCCAATCTTTTAAATTCCAAATTCCAATTTGATGAGTGAATTGTTATAATGTATTGAAATTTAATTAAAATAATTTTGCAACTTGCTCATTTACAAACTCTAAAAAACGTTCATCTTTTTCTGTAAATGGATCAATTACGTGACTATCAATGTCTATTTGACCGATATTAATTCCGTTTACAAACAAAGGAACTACAATTTCTGACTTAACAGTAAAGCTGCAAGCGATATAATTGTCTTGTGCTGCAACATCTGGCACTACAAAATTAGCATTCGATTCGGCTACTTGTCCGCAAATTCCTTTTCCAAATGGAATTACAGTATGATCAGTTTCGGCACCAACATAAGGTCCAAGGTGTAGCGTTTTAGCTTCGTGATTGGCAAAATAAAAGCCAACCCAATTGTAATAATCTATGTTGTCGGTCAGAAACTGACATAGATTTTTTAGTTTTTCATCGCGGCTTAAATTTTCTGCTGAAAGTATAGTTTTTACTTCTGTTTTTAAATTTTCGAAATTCATAATCAATTTTTTTACAAAAGTAATCATTGTAATTTCTTACATTTACCTAAAATTTGTTAAAATTTATATTTTGAAAGAGTACATAATTCAATTTAAACCCTTTTTAATTTTCTTAACCAAATTTGCTTTAAGCTATTTGGCACTTACTTTAATTTATCAATTTTATCTTGGTCAGTTTAACGAACGCTATTTTGAAGTTGATGGATTTACTAAAGTGGTAGCCAATCAATCTCAAAAAGTACTTTCTGTTTTTGACAATCAGTCTTTTACAATGCCTAATGAAAATGAAGCAAGTGTAAAATTATTTTATCATAACAAATGGGTTGCTAGAATTATCGAAGGTTGTAACGCGGTAAGTGTGATTATACTTTTTATTAGTTTTGTTATTGCTTTTACAGGAAAATTTAAGCAAACGATTTTATTTATAGTCATTGGGAGTTTACTAATTCATGTTTTTAATGTTCTCAGGATTGCGCTGCTTTGTATGTCAATTTTTCATTATCCAGAATATGAACATATATTGCATGGTGTGATTTTTCCGTTGTTTATTTACGGAATTGTCTTTTTGTTATGGGTTATTTGGGTTAATAAATATTCGTTTTATGCTAAAAAATCTACTAAATAATAAGCTAAAAGTTGTTGTTGGACTGTTTTTAATTTTTCTTCTTATTGCTGTACGAGCATTGGAAGACACTCTTTTTTATGATCCATTTTTAAATTATTTTAAATCAAATTATACCAACACACTTTTACCGAAAATCAATACAATTAAATTATTTTTTAGTTTAGGATTTCGATATTATTTGAATTCAATTATTTCTTTAGGCTTAATTCGATTGGTTTTTAATGATTCTAAAATTCTAAAATTTTCTATTTTCTTATTTTCTGTTTTGGGAATTATTTTAATGATAAGTTTCTTTTTTGTTCTTTTAAAATTTGGAGAAACTAACAAAATGAATCTTTTTTACATCAGAAGATTCATTATTCAACCAATATTTGTAATGCTATTTATTCCTGCCTTTTACTATCAGAAGAAAATAAAATAACACTATTTTAAGAGTTGGTTTTTAAAACAATTATTAGCTTTGCATTATGATTTTTAAAAAGCACATAAGTATACTTTTAACCATTTTCCTATTGGTTTCCAATTTAGGATTGGCTTTTAATGTACATTATTGCGATGATGAAATTGCATCTGTTTCTATAAACACTGCTTCTAATTCTCATGAAATAGAAAAAGATTGTTGCGGAACTATTGAAAAAGAATCCAAATGTTGCAAGAATAAAATCATAAAGTCTACCGAAAAATCAGATCAGATTGTAGTCAAGATTACTTCCGTTGATTCTAATTATAACTTGGTTTTTAATGATTGGAAACCAATTACATTTATAAATAAAAAACACTTCACCAAAAGAGATATTTCAACTTATTATTGCGATGCCAATGCACCGCCATTATATCTCTTGTACAGCCAATATACCTTTTACGCGTAATTTTAATGTTTTAAATTGTTACTAAACTATTTTAAACATTAATACTTATTTAAAATGAAAAAAATAACATTATTTTTAATGTTAACCCTTTCTTTTACAGTTACTTCTCAAGTAAAATTAGATACGGTTAAAGTAACTGTAGCTAACAAAGGAATACGAAAATCACTCACAAAAACAATAAATACAACTGTGGTTTCAAGTAAAGAATTACTAAAAGCTGCCTGCTGTAATTTGGCAGAAAGTTTTGAAACCAATCCGTCAATTGATGTAAATTTTTCAGATGCTTTGACTGGCACCAAACAAATAAAAATGTTAGGTTTAACGTCACCATATTTAATGATTACCGAAGAAAATATTCCATCGGTTCGTGGTGCGTCGCAAGCTTACGGATTGTCATTCACGCCCGGAACTTGGGTAGAAAGCATTCAAATTACTAAAGGTACAGGAAGCGTTGTTAATGGCTACGAAAGTATTTCGGGTCAAATTAATACCGAATTAATCAAACCTATGAAAGACATTCCGTTTTTCTTGAATGCTTATGGAGCAAGCGACTTTAGGTTTGAATTAAATACTCATTTTAACAGAAAAATTTCAGATCATTGGGCATCGAGTTTGTACCTTCACGGAAATACTCGTGTGGCAAAAAATGATATGAATAATGATGGATTTTTAGACAATCCGCTTGGGAAACAAGTCAATGTTGTCAATCGTTGGCAGTATTCTAATCCTGAAACTGGCTGGGTTTCGTTTATCAATTTCAAATACATGAAAGACGAAAAACAAACCGGGCAATTGGATTTTGATAAAAATAGAGATAAATTAACTACCAATTATTGGGGTTCAGAAATCAATACCAATCGATTTGATTTTACCTCAAAAGTTGGTTATGTTTTTAAAGATATGCCGTATCAAAGTATTGGATGGCAAAATGCGTACAGCAACCACAATCAAGATTCTTATTTTGGTTTGAACCAATACAATATCAAGCAACAAAGTTATTATTCGAACCTAATTTTCAATTCGATAATTAATAATACAATGCACAAATTTGCTACTGGTTTGAATTTCACTAACGATAATTATTCCGAATTTGTAAATCTTGCCGATGTAAGTCGGATTGATAATTCGGTCGGAGCTTTCTTTGAATATACTTATGACAACAACGATAAATTCAGTTTTATTTTAGGCGGAAGAATGGATTATCACAATCGATTAGGCTTTTTTGCAACACCACGATTGCACGTAAGATACAATCCGTGGGAAAAAGCAGTAATCCGGTTTTCTGCTGGAAGAGGAAAACGTGCCGCAAATATTTTTGCCGAAAATCAGAATCTTTTTGGAAGTTCAAGAGCATTTTCTGTTTTAGATACAAATGGAAAAATCTACGGTTTGAATCCAGAAATAGCATGGAATTACGGACTAAGTTTTACACAAAATTTCAAATTATTAGGTAAAGCTGCTGATGTTACTTTGGATTTCTATCGAACCGATTTTCAAAATCAAGCGATTGTTGATGTAATGCAAAGTCCGCAACAAGTATTGTTTTACAATTTGAAAGGAAAGTCATTTGCTAATAGTTTTCAATTGGATTTCAATTATGAGATTATCAAACATTTGAATTTGAGAACAGCATACAAATATTATGATATTTCCACTGATTATTTGTCAGGAAGTTTTCAGCGACCGTTGCAAGCTAAACATCGTTTATTCGGAAATTTAGAATATGAAACGCACATTTCTGATAACGGACATCAATGGAAATTTGATTACACATGGAATTGGTTAGGAAAACAGCAATTACCAAATACTGCAACTAACTCAAATCCGGATAGATTACCAGAATTTTCTCCATCATTTTCAATTATGAATACACAAATCACGAGAACTTTTTCAAAAACTTTTGAGGTTTATGTTGGCGGCGAAAATATTGGAAATTACCGTCAAGATAAAGCAATTTTAGGAGCAAATAATCCTTTTGGAGCGAATTTTGATACCTCAATTATTTATGCTCCAGTTTTTGGAAGAATGTTTTATGCTGGTTTACGATTTAAAATAAAATAATAAATAAAAAGTTTTTCGCACGAATTTCACGAATTTGCACAAATTAGGTTATTTAAAATTAAACTAATTAAAATATATCTTTATTGAGGTCTGTAATACTGAGTGAAGTCGAATTAATGTTAAGAGTAAATAAAAAAACAGTTACGCAGATTTAAGAAATTTAAGAAACTTCAAAGATTTTAATAATTTCTCTAATTTCTTAAATCTGCGTTCTAAAAAAAAGTAAATTAAGGTATAACAATTTTTAATAGCACAGATTAATTTTCAAGATTTCTCTAATTTCTCAAATCTGTGTTCTAAAAAATTATAACAATAAAAATAACAAATATGAAAAATACAATTCTAGGATTAATGTTACTATTTGTGGCATTTTCAACACAAGCACAAGATAAAAAAAACAAAAACGCAAAACACACTATTGAAGTAAACGGCAATTGTGATTTGTGTAAAAAACGAATTGAAAAAGCATCGTTATCAGTTGCTGGAGTAAAATCGGCAGTTTGGGATATTGAATCACATCAATTGAGTTTGATTATAAACGAAGAGAAATGCTCGATTTTAGATGTTAAAAAAGCTATTGCTAAAGTTGGTCATGATACAGATGAAGTAAAAGCAACAAATTCTGATTATGAGAAACTACACAGTTGTTGTCAGTATGAAAGAAAATAACATAAATTTAATTGTATGAAAGCGTATTTATAATTACTTTCACAATCTGAAATAATACCCAAAGTAGTTATGACTCATTTCGACTGGAAACAACTTTTTAATCCTGAATTCTATATTTTATTAGAACTCGGCGGAATCAAAATTGGATTATATGTTGTGCTTTTTATAGTTTTTGCAGAAACTGGTTTGCTTGCAGGATTCTTTTTGCCAGGCGATAGTTTGTTATTCCTTTGCGGAATTTACAGCGAAGCATTGATGAAAGATATTTCTACCGGAAGTGAGTTTTTGAATATTACTTTTTTGGCAGCATTGATTTCACTAATGGGAATTTTCGGAAACATGCTTGGCTATTGGGTTGGATCTAAAAGTGGTTCGTATTTATTTAAACGTGAAGACAGTTTCTTTTTTAAGAAAAAATACTTGTTTCAATCGAAAGATTTCTTTGATAAATATGGAACTAAAGCTATAGTATTTGCCAGATTTTTACCCATTGTAAGAACCTTTGCGCCAGTAGTTGCTGGAATTGTAGAAATGGATAAAAAGAAATTCATGTTCTTTACCATTTTAGGTTCTATTTTGTGGTCGTTTACAATGACTTTCGCTGGCCATTATTTGTATGAACTTTTCAAAAATCAATTTGGTATTGATTTAAAACATTATATCGAATATATTGTTATCGGAATAGTTGCCCTTACAACGGTTCCTGTTTTATGGAAGCTGCTTAAGAAAAGAGTTCATATAGAGTAATTTATTGAATTATATAAAATAAAATATCCGTCTCGTTATTTCAACAAGACGGATATTTTTTTGTTCGTACTTTGTATTTAAAACTTCGTACTTCTAAATTACATCATTCCAGGCATACCGCCACCCATATGAGCACCGCCGCCAGCGTTTTCTTCTTTAATTTCAATCAATGCACATTCAGTTGTAAGAATCATTCCAGCAACTGAAGCAGCATTTTCTAGTGCTACACGAGTTACTTTTTTAGGATCAATAATTCCAGCTTTTAGCATATCAACATATTCGTCAGTTTTTGCATTGTAACCGTAGTTGTCTTTTCCTTCTGAAACTTTTGCAACTACTACTGAACCTTCAAGTCCTGCGTTTTCTACAATTGTTCTTAATGGTGATTCTACCGCTTTGAATACAATTTGAATTCCAGTTGCTTCATCAGCATTATCTGGTTTTATGCTTTTCAAAGAGGCTTTTGCTCTTAATAAAGCAACACCACCACCAGCAACAATTCCTTCTTCAACCGCAGCACGAGTTGCATGTAAGGCATCATCAACACGGTCTTTTTTCTCTTTCATTTCTACTTCAGAAGCGGCTCCAACATAAAGAACGGCAACTCCACCAGCTAATTTAGCCAAACGTTCTTGCAATTTTTCTTTATCATAATCAGAAGTCGTAGTTTCCATTTGACTTTTAATTTGGTTGACTCTATTTTTGATTAAATCAGCATTTCCAGCGCCATTTACAATAGTTGTATTGTCTTTGTCAATTGCAATTTTTTCTGCTGTTCCAAGCATTTCTAATGTTGCATTTTCAAGTGTATATCCGCTTTCTTCTGCAATTACAGTTCCGCCAGTTAAGATCGCGATGTCTTCTAACATTGCTTTTCTTCTATCACCAAAACCTGGAGCTTTTACAGCTGCGATTTTCAATGCACCACGTAATTTATTTACAACCAAAGTTGATAATGCTTCACCATCAACATCTTCAGCGATAATTAATAATGGCTTTCCTGATTGCGCTATTGGTTCTAAAATTGGAAGTAATTCTTTTAAAGAAGATACTTTTTTGTCGTACAAAAGAATGTAAGGATTTTCTAATTCTACATTCATTTTCTCCGGATTGGTAACGAAATAAGGTGATAAATAACCTCTATCGAATTGCATTCCTTCAACAACATCAACATAAGTATCTGTTCCTTTAGCTTCTTCAACTGTGATTACACCTTCTTTTCCAACTTTTCCGAAAGCTGTTGCGATTAAATCACCAATTACTTCGTCGTTATTAGCTGAAATAGAGGCGATTTGTTTGATTTTTTCTGAATCGCTTCCAACAACTTGAGCTTGTGAAGCTAAATCAGTAACTATTGCTTCAACAGCTTTGTCTATTCCGCGTTTTAAATCCATTGGATTGGCTCCAGCAGCTACGTTTTTCAAACCTTCTTTAACGATTGCTTGTGCTAAAACTGTTGCCGTTGTAGTTCCGTCTCCAGCTAAATCGTTAGTTTTTGAAGCTACTTCTTTAACCATTTGAGCACCCATATTTTCTAATGGATCTTTCAATTCTATTTCTTTAGCAACAGAAACACCATCTTTGGTTACCGTTGGTCCGCCAAATGATTTCGAAATAATTACATTTCTTCCTTTTGGTCCTAAAGTTACTTTTACTGCATTTGCTAATGCGTCAACACCACGTTTTAAACCGTCACGTGCTTCTATATCGAATTTTATATCTTTTGCCATACTTAATTTAGTTTAAAGTTTTTTTAGTTTAAAGTTTGAAGTTTCAGATTGGTTTCTAACTTGAAACCTGAAACAAATTTAGATTATTGCAAGAATATCGTCTTCACGCATGATTAGATAATCTTTTCCTTCAAATTTTAAATCGGTTCCTGCATATTTTCCGTAAAGAACGGTGTCGCCAACTTTTACAGTTAATGGTTCGTCTTTTTTGCCGTTTCCAACTGCAAGAACAGTTCCTTTTTGAGGTTTTTCTTTGGCTGTGTCTGGAATAATAATTCCAGAAGCTGTTTGGGTTTCGGCAGCTGCTGGTTCCACAATAACGCGGTCTGAAAGCGGTTTAATATTCAATGCCATAATGTTTCTATTTTAGTATTAATTAAAATTTTTGTTTGTGTTTTCTTCTGTTCAGAAATTATGCCAATGGTTTAAAACTGACATTTTTTCAGAATTTTAATTTTATAGAAGACGATTGCTTTCTAGCCCTGACTGAAATGGTATCCTTTGGCTCTTTTTTTAGAGACAAAGATTTAATGTAAGGCAGGAATAGGGTTTGCAAAAATGCCCGAGCCATTCGCTTCTAAAAAATCAAAAAAAAATCCCGATGTTACTCGGGACTTGATTAGAATTTAAAATTCTTATTTTTTTACTGGCGCAGCTGCTGGTTTAGTTGCAGTTGTTGTGCTAGCTGGTGCGGCTGTATTTGGTTTTGTTGCAGCAGGAGTTTCTGTTTTTGGAGCTTCTGATTGTGAAGCATCAATAATTTTGTTGCTATCACTTAAAGATCCTGAAAAACTTAAACTTGATAATAATACCAAAGCTATTAATGTTGCGCCTAAAACCCAAGTACTTTTGTCAAGAAAGTCGCTTGTTTTTTGAACGCCGCCTATTTGTTGTGATCCTCCAATTGAAGATGATAATCCTCCACCTTTAGGATTTTGTACCATAACTACTATGATTAGTAAAAAACAAACGATTGTTATTAGTACTAAAAAAATTGTAAATGTGCTCATTGTCTAACTATTATTGTTTTGTTGTAAATTTTTAATATCTAAAATTCGGTCTGCAAAGAAACTACTTTTTTCTGGATATTTCAAAATTAATATTTCATAAGCTTGAATTGCTTTTGAAAATTTTTTCTGTTCCAAATAAACTTTAGCTAAAGTTTCGGTCATTAAATAGGATTTGTCTTCAATAGCAGGCGTCACTGTTGGTGTGACAGCATCTTTATTTATTGGTGGAATTTTAGGATTGGATTCGATAAATTTATCGATTAGCTCTAATTTTTTTCTTTTTTCGAGCGTTTCTTCCGAGATTGTTTCTTTTCGTTCTATTGGTTTTAATCTAGACAATTGCAGCCATTCTTGAAAGGAATGTTTTTCGTCTTTAGTAAATTCTAATGGTTTTCCAATTTCAAGTTTTTCTTCAATGGTTTCTTGTTGATTGGATTGCGCTATTGAAGATAGAATTGATTTTTCTAATGTGTTTGTTGTTTGTTCATTTATAGCAACTTGAACTAGTTCGCTTTCTACTACATCAATATTTAATAGTTCAGCTACTTTTTGGTCGTAAAGTCCGTTTTGAACAGTTATAAAATTATCTGATGTTATAAAATCAAATAAAATACTTCTGTCAGTTGTGAAGGTTGCTGCAACTTTTAGTGCATAATTGTATTTAAAACTATCTTGATTGTACAAATGTTTTAATCTCAGTATTCGTGCGCTTTGAAAATAAGGAAATTCTTCGATAATTTTCTCCAATGCATTGCTATGACGCTCGTTAATTGCGTCTGGTTTATTGATGAGATAAGTGTAATCTGTTAAATTCAAATTTTTTTAGTTTTAAGTTAAAGCTAGCAATTGTAGCTATAACTATTTTACCATTTGGCTAATGATGCATTGAAAATATCTTGTGTAATTCTTTCAAAAATTACATCTAACGCTTCGGTTAATTTTGATCCAATTAATTGGTCTGAACCGGGGTAATCGTAGTAAAATGAAAAAGACTTTTCAAAATTATCTTTATCGTTTTTTCGATTTACAAATCTAACATTTATATTAATTGTTAAACGGTTTTGAGCTGCAGTTTGGTCAGCTGTTGCTGCCATTGGCGTAATATTGTATCCTGTAATTTCACCTTCATATAATAAATCACCGTTGGTATTGGTCAAACTTAGGTTGGTCTGATTTTGAATGATATCCTGCAATCTTAATGTAAATGTTCTTTCAATTCCGGGTTGCACTAATGGAGAATTATTTTGAAAATAATTTACTTGAAAGGTACTTGCATCAATTTTTCCAGTTCCTGTAAAATTGTATTTTACACTACAGCCCGAAAAGGTTAGTGCAATTATAAAAAGTGCTATGTATTTTATTTTTTTCATCTAGAAATTAAAATTCAAAGATATATTTTTTTAAATGATAAAATGTTAAACCTTACACAAAGGAATTACAAATCGTATTGTTTTATTTTGCGGTACAATGTTCTTTCAGAAATGCCTAATTCATCAGCAGCGGCTTTTCGTTTTCCTTTATTTCGTTCTAATGATTTTTTGATTAATTCAATTTCCTTTGCTTCTAATTTTAAAGTTTCTTCTTCTTCAACAGTTTCAGCAAAAAGGTAATTGTTATCGTCTTCATCGTCTTCAAATTCTTCTTGTTCTGTTTCTTGACTGTTGGGCATAACTTCAACTCGTGGTTTCTCTTCAAAGAATTTTTCTTCATCAGATTTGCCATATACTTTTTGAATCAAACTTGGGTTAATATCTTGTACTTTAGAACCGTTTTTCATTAATTCTAAAGTTAATTTCTTCAAATCGTTCAAATCACTTTTCATATCAAAAAGCACCTTGTATAAAATATCTCTTTCTGTTGAAAAATCATCACTTTTCTTGTCTTTTATAACACTTGGCAAGTGACTTCCTTCTTGTGGTAAATAGGAAGATATAGTTTTTAAAGAAATTTCACGTTTGGTTTCTAGAACCGAAATTTGTTCAGCAGCATTTCGCAATTGACGAATATTTCCGCTCCAACGATAGTTGATAAGATATTTTACTGCATCATCATCAAGCTTGATGGCTGGCATTTTATATTTGTGAGCAAAATCGGCAGCAAATTTTCGAAATAACAAATGAATATCATCTTTTCTTTCGCGTAATGGTGGAAGCCCGATTTCAACGGTACTCAAGCGATAGTATAAATCTTCGCGGAATTTACCTTTTTCTATAGCATCAAACATGTTGACGTTGGTTGCAGCAACTATTCTAACATTGGTTTTTTGAACTTGTGACGAACCTACTTTTATGAATTCACCGTTTTCCAAAACACGAAGTAAACGCACTTGCGTTGTCAATGGTAATTCGCCAACTTCATCAAGAAAAATAGTGCCGCCATCAGCCACTTCAAAATATCCTTCACGAGCATTATTTGCGCCGGTGAACGAACCTTTTTCATGTCCGAATAATTCGCTATCAATTGTTCCTTCTGGAATGGCTCCACAGTTTACGGCAATGTATTTTCCGTGTTTTCTGTGTGATAATGAATGTATAATTTTGGGAATACTTTCTTTTCCAACGCCACTTTCTCCAACTACCAATACCGAAATATCAGTAGGAGCAACCTGAATGGCTTTTTCTACGGCACGATTGAGCTTTGGATCGTTTCCAATAATTTCAAATCGTTGTTTTATTGATTGTACTGTTTCCATATGTCATTGCGAGGCACGAAGCAATCTCTTAATTTAACCGCAGATTCGCAGATTTATTTTAAACTCTTTTTTATATCTAATGAATTGAAAAGTGCTTTTAATTCGTTGTATTGATTGTCAATTAAGTCTGCTTTTCTAATTAATTTTATGTCGTTATTAGAAATGCAAATAAAAAACCAATTATTTTTTTCTATAATTTGATTTACTTCATTCCAATTATATCGAATATTATAACTTTGACCTGTAAATTCATATTCTTCAAAATTTAGTTTGATTGAAATGTTTTCTTTCAATTTTGGATTGGATAAAATAAGTTTAGTCTGCCTATATTTAACTAAAAGGATTATAAAAGGATACGCTAATAAAAATACAAATGAAGATGAAAAAATTTCGGAAATTTTAACTTCATTCTTTATGAAACTATAAATATTAAATAAAATAATTAAAGTGATTAGGCTTGAAACAATTTTATTTGATTTTTTATTTAAATAAACTGATAAATAAATTTTAAAATAATCTTTAAAAATATATTTTGGCTTTATGATAATTTCCTTATCCATACAACTACGTTATTTTTTAATTCATATCAGAATACCCAACAGCCTCACCAATCAAAGTAGCAGATGTATAATTATTCACTTTCACCCAAACAAAATCCCCAATTTTATAATGCTCTTTTGGAAAAACAGCAACCACATTTTCAGAAATTCTTCCTGACCATTCTGCTTTAGATTTTTTAGATTCTCTTTCAATTAAAACTTCAACCGTTTGTCCTAAAAATCTTGAAGTTCGTTCTTCACTTATTTTTTGCTGCAAATCGACAACTTCTTGTAATCTTCGTTTTTTAACTTCTTCAGGAACATCATCTTCCATTTTTCTTGCGGCCATAGTTCCTGGTCGTTCCGAATAAGAAAACATATATCCAAAATCATATTGAACATATTCTATTAAAGAAAGCGTATCTTGATGATCTTCTTCTGTTTCGGTTGGAAAACCAGTAATCATATCTTGCGAAATTGAACAACCCGGAATAATTAGTTTGATTTTATCAATCAATTCCATGTATTCTTCACGCGTGTGTTGACGGTTCATTTCTTTCAAAATTCTCGTGCTTCCACTTTGAACTGGCAAGTGAATATAATTGCAAACATTAGGATATTTAGCAATAACATGCAACACTTCTTCGTGCATATCTTGCGGATTTGAAGTCGAAAATCTAAAACGCATTTTAGGAAACTGAATTGCGCACATTTCAAGCAATTGTGCAAAATCTACCGAAGTCGCTTTTTGCATTTCAGAAGCTTTATCGAAATCTTTTTTCAATCCGCCACCATACCACAAATAACTATCTACATTTTGACCTAAAAGACAAACTTCTTTAAAACCTTTATCCCATAAATCTTGAATCTCTCCAATAATACTTTGAGGTTCACGACTGCGCTCACGACCGCGAGTGAAAGGCACTACGCAAAACGTACACATATTATCGCAACCACGAGTGATAGAAACAAATGCGTTTATACCATTGCTATTCAATCTCACAGGCGAAACATCACCATAAGTTTCATCTTTCGATAAAATCACGTTTATAGCATCGCGACCTTCTTCAACTTCTTTCAATAGGTTTGGTAAATCTTTGTAAGCATCGGGACCAACAACTAAATCAACAATTTTTTCTTGTTCCAAAAACTGATCTTTTAGTCGTTCCGCCATACAACCTAAAACGCCGACTTTCATTTTCGGATTAATATCGCGTTTTACAGCGTTGTATTTTTCAAGTCTTTTTCTAATAGTTTGCTCGGCTTTATCTCTAATTGAACACGTATTTACCAAAACCAAATCGGCTTCTTCTAAAATTTGAGTCGTATTATAACCTTGTTCGGTCATAATTGATGCAACAATTTCACTATCCGAGAAATTCATTGCACAGCCATAACTTTCTATAAAAAGCTTCTTTGTGTTTTCGTTTTTATGCTCAAGAACTAAAGTTTGTCCTTGTATTTTTTCGTCGATTTCTTTTTCCATACCTAAATAATGTAATCCCGATAATTCGGAATCTGCGATTGCAAAGATAATACTAAATTATAAAATCTGACAAGATGGCAGACGGATTTTAACAAATAATTAGAAGCGAATGGCTTGGGCGTTTTTGGAATCCATTTTCCTGCTTTCCACTAAACACGGTATCGTTTCAATCAGGGCTAATTTGCAAACCATTTTTGTAAAATTCAGTAGTCCTGATAAGATGTAAAATTCCAACCCAAAACTATTTTAATTGCTAAAATAATTTTCAAAAACCCAAAATATAAAAAAAACTTCTACTTTTGCGATTCAAACAAAAAGACAAATGGCAAAGAATTTAGTAATAGTTGAGTCACCAGCAAAAGCAAAAACCATTGAAAAATTTCTTGGAGCCGATTATCAAGTCGAGTCCAGTTATGGTCACATTGCCGACTTGCCATCTAAAGAAATAGGAGTAGATGTCGAAAACGGATTCAAACCCAAATACGAAGTTTCTGCCGATAAAAAAGCATTGGTTACCAAACTTAGAGGATTAGCTAAAAACGCCGAAATGGTTTGGTTAGCTTCCGATGAGGACCGCGAAGGAGAAGCTATTTCCTGGCATTTATCTGAAGAATTAAAACTAGATAAAAACAAAACCAAACGAATTGTTTTTCACGAAATCACTAAAAATGCCATTCTAAAAGCAATCGAAAATCCAAGAGAAATTGATTATAATTTAGTAAACGCTCAACAAGCCCGAAGAGTTTTAGACCGATTAGTTGGTTACGAATTATCGCCAGTTTTATGGAGAAAAATTAAAGGTGGATTATCTGCTGGTCGTGTGCAATCTGTTTCGGTAAGATTAATTGTTGAAAGAGAAAGAGAAATTCAAAATTTTAAAGCAACAGCAAGTTATTCTATAGTTGCTGAGTTTGTTAACGAAGCTGGAAGAGCTTTTAAAGCAAAACTTCCTAAAAATTTTAATACTAAAAAAGAAGCCGAAGATTTTTTAACTAAAAATATTGGTTCTAATTATAAGGTAGCCGATTTGGAAACAAAACCTACCAAAAAATTCCCGGCTGGACCATTTACAACGTCTACTTTGCAACAAGAAGCTGCGCGTAAATTGTATTTACCAGTAGGAATTACAATGCAATTGGCACAACGATTATACGAAGCCGGATTGATAACTTATATGAGAACCGACTCGGTAAATCTTTCTAAAGAAGCTATGGATGCCGCTCAAGCAGAGATTATTCATTCCTACGGAAAAGAGTTTTCAAAACCGAGAACGTTTACCAATAAAAGCAAAGGCGCACAAGAAGCACACGAAGCAATTCGTCCAACAGATATGTCGCGTCACACCGTAAATATTGATAGAGATCAAGCTCGTTTGTATGATTTAATTTGGAAAAGAACTTTAGCATCTCAAATGAGTGACGCTGAATTGGAACGAACAAATGTAAAAATAGAAGCCAATAATCATTCAGAAGTTTTTTCTGCATCTGGTGAAGTTATCAAATTTGAAGGTTTCCTAAAAGTTTATTTGGAAGGAAATGACGACGACGATGAAGAACAAGAAGGAATGTTGCCAGCAATGAAAGTCAACGAAAAATTGATTAATAATTACATCACTGCAACTGAGAGATATTCTCGTCCGCCAAGTCGCTATACCGAAGCAGCTTTGGTTAAAAAATTAGAAGAACTTGGAATTGGTCGTCCGTCAACGTATGCGCCAACAATTTCTACAATCATCAACAGAAGTTATGTTGAAAAAGGAACTCTTGAAGGTCAAGAACGTAATTATACACAGTTAACGTTGCAATCTGGAAAAGTTTCTGATAAAATTTTAAAAGAAAATACAGGTTCGGATAAAGGAAAATTAGTTCCAACCGATATCGGAAATATTGTAACCGATTTCTTAGTTAAGAATTTTGAAAAAATATTAGATTATAATTTCACCGCTAAAGTCGAACAAGATTTTGACGAAATTGCAGAAGGAAACATCAATTGGACTAAAATGATGCAGGAGTTTTACGATAAATTCCATCCAAATGTAAAAGATGTTGAAGCCAATGCTGATAGAGAAAGTGGTGAACGAATTTTAGGAAAACATCCAGAATCTGGTAAAACAGTCTTGGTTCGTTTAGGAAAGTTCGGAGCAATGGCTCAAATTGGCGATATTGATGATGAAGAAAAGAAATTTGCTAGTTTGCGTCCCGAGCAAAATATGGGTAATATAACTTTGGAAGAAGCATTGAATTTATTTTTACTTCCAAAAGCCTTAGGAACTTATAAAGGCGAAGAAGTTGAAGTGAGTTTAGGTCGTTTTGGGCCATTTATTCGCTTCGGAAAAGTATTTGTTTCATTGCCAAAAGGAGAAGAACCATTAGATGTCGATTTAGAACGCGCTAAAGTTCTAATTGATGAAAAAGCGCAGGCTGATGCACCAATTGCAGTTTACAAAGGCGAAGGCGTTCAAAAAGGAACCGGAAGATTTGGACCGTTTATCAAATGGAATGGAACATTTATTAATGTGTCTAAAAAATACAATTTTGATGATTTGTCACAAAAAGATATTGAAGAATTAATTGAAGACAAACTTCAAAAAAACATTGATAAAGTTATCCACAACTGGGAAGCCGAAGGAATTTTAGTTCAAAAAGCACGTTGGGGAAGAAGTGAAATTACAAAAGGAAAAATCAAAATCGAATTAAGTAAAGATGTTGATGCAAGTATATTGACATTAGCCGAAGTTCAAGAAATGATTGCTAAAAAGACTCCAGCTAAGAAAACTGTGGCTAAAAAACCAGCTGCAAAAAAAGCACCAGCTAAAAAGAAATAAAAAATGGAATTTGATTTTTTAACACCTTTAGATACCGATTTACTAATTGACATCAAGCGATTATCGTCGCAGCATTTGTCAAGTAAAGTTGTGTTTCATACCGATCAAGATTTTCCAGATATTTCTAAAGTGAATATTGCAATTATTGGTGTTTTAGAAAACAGAGGCGGTCATAATGAAACCAACGAAGCTGATTTGTCGTATTTAAGATTGCAGTTGTACAGTCTTTTTCCAGGAAATTGGAGTCAGACGATTGCTGATTTAGGTGATATTCTTGGAGGAAATTCTCCAGAAGACACTTATTTTGCAGTTCAAAAGGTAGTTTCTAAATTAATTAAAAATAAAGTCATTCCGATTGTTATAGGTGGTTCACAAGATTTAACGTATGCTTTATACCGTGGTTATGACGATTTGGAGCAAATGGTAAACCTGGTATCAATTGACAATAAATTTGATTTTGGTAAACAAGATGGCTTGGTATCTGCAGAATCCTATTTGTCAAAAATCATAGTTGATGAACCAAATAACCTTTTCAATTATAGTAATATTGGTTACCAAACCTATTATAATTCACAGGAAGAAATTGATTTGGTTGAAAAATTATTCTTTGACGCTTATAGATTAGGAGAAGTTTGTAATACTATTTCAATAGCCGAACCAGTTTTTCGTGATGCAGATTTGGTAAGTTTAGATTTGAACTCAGTAAAATCGGCTGATTCTGGAAATTTAATAGATTTTCAACCGAATGGTTTTAACGGAAAAGAGATATGTGCTTTGTCAAGATATGCAGGAATAAGTGATAAAGTTTCTTGTTTAGGTATTTTTAATCATAATTCTACTAAACAAGAATCGGTTTTAATGGCTCAAATTATATGGTATTTTATTGAGGGTGTTCATTATCGTTCTAAAGAATATCCATTTGGAAGCAAAGAAAACTACATTAAATACACAGTACCATTTGAAGAAGAGGATATTGTATTTTTTAAAAGTAATAAAACAGACAGGTGGTGGATAGAAATACCTTTTTTTACAAATTCGCACAATAAATTAAAAAAGAATACGTTATTACCGTGCACTCATGAAGACTATTTAGCCGCGTGTAATCATGAATTTCCTGAGAGATGGTGGAAAGCGCAACGAAAAAGTATTTTGTAGTTAAACTACTAAATAAAAATCTTATAAATTATTTTAACGCTTTAATTGTAAGAAATAATATACAATACATACACAAAAATGCAAATTAACGTACTAATTTGCATTTTATCGATAAAAACATTTTGACAAGAAATTTATATTTGTATTTTTGGTCAAGAAATTAAAATTTTAAGATACAAAAGATTGTTTTTTTCAAAAATAATAGATAGGTTTACGCCCTTAAAATAAGAATACATAATTAACCCAAATTTATATGAAGAAGTTCATTGCATTTGCATCCGTTTTAACTCTATTAGTGAGCTGTGGTAAGTCTAGCGACAAAGGTGAATTAGTTGGAGTAAAAGGTAAAAAATGGCATCCAGAGAAACCGTTTGGAATGACTTTAGTTCCTGGTGGCGCATACATCATGGGTAAATCAGACGATGATTTAGCTAATGTACAAGATGCTCCTACTAAAACAGTAACTGTTAGATCGTTTTACATGGATGAGACTGAAATTACAAATAGTGAATACCGTCAATTCGTAGAATGGGTTAAGGATTCTATTATTAGAGTTCGTTTAGCTACTCTTGCTGATGAAGTTGGTCAAAAACCAGGTTCAGGTAAAGGTGGTAAAGGTGGAGGAAGTATAGGTGATTTTGCTTTTGCTGACCAAGACCCAGCTAAAATGACACCTTATGACAAATACATGTATGAGAATTATTACAGTGTTGGAACCGCTGAAGACCCTTATGCAGGTAGAAGATTGAATAGAAAAGCTAAGTTAATTACAGATACTAAGAAATATCCCGATGAATATTATACTGAGGTTATGGATACTATGTATCTTCCAGTAGCTGAGTCTTTCAACGGATTAAGAACTATAGATGTTAATAAATTGAAATTTCACTATTCTTGGATGGATATTCAAGCTGCTGCTAAAGCTAAGGTAGGAAAAAGAAGTAAATTTATTAAAAATGAGAATACACCAGTATATCCTGACACAACTGTTTGGATCAAAGATTTTGCTTACTCTTACAATGAACCAATGCATAACGATTACTTTTGGCACCAAGCTTATGGAGATTATCCTGTAGTTGGAGTGAATTGGAAACAAGCAAAAGCATTTTGTGCATGGAGAACTCTTAACAAAAACATTTACGTTAAAAAGAAAAAAGGAAGAGATTTAATCAACTCATTCCGTTTGCCAACAGAAGCTGAATGGGAATATGCAGCTCGTGGTGGTCTTCAATCAGGAAACTATCCTTGGGGTGGTCCTTACACTAAAAACGATAGAGGTTGTTTCATGGCGAATTTTAAACCAAGTAGAGGTGATTACGCAGCAGACCAGTCTTTATATACTGTAGAAGCTAAATCATATCAGCCAAACGGTTATAATCTTTACAACATGTCAGGAAACGTTTCTGAATGGACAGATTCTTCTTATGATGCATCTGCTTATGAATACGTTTCTACTATGAACCCTAATGTTCCAGATACTTCTAACAAACGTAAAGTTGTAAGAGGCGGTTCTTGGAAAGATGTTTCTTACTTCCTACAGGTAGGAACAAGAGATTTTGAATACCAAGATACAGCAAGAAGTTATATCGGATTCAGAACGGTTCAAGATTACATGGGAACCCAGACTACAGGAAATGGTAAAAAACCTGTGAAATTATAATATTGTATATTAACTAACTTAAATATATTAAACTTAACTAACTAAAAATTATTTTATTATGGCATTGATCCCTAAAGCAGTTATGAATTTCACCTATGGTATGGGTGCAGCAGTTGTAATCGTTGGAGCATTATTCAAAATCCAACACTGGCCTTTTGCAAGTGCATTACTTATTATTGGATTATTAACAGAAGCATTCATCTTCGCATTATCAGCTTTTGAACCAGCAGACAAAGAATTAGACTGGTCATTAGTATATCCAGAATTGGCAGGTGGCGAAGCAAAAACTAAATCAGCAAAAAAAGAAGATCCAGCAGAAGCTCAAGGATTATTATCTCAAAAATTAGATAACATGTTGAAAGAAGCTAAAATCGATGGTGAATTGATGGCAAGCTTAGGAAATAGTATTAAAAACTTTGAAGGTGCTGCTAAAAGTATCTCTCCAACTGTTGACGCAATGGCTGGTCAGAAAAAATACGCAGAAGAAATGACTAAAGCTGCAACTCATTTAGAAACTTTAAACAGTTTATATTCTGTTCAAGTTCAAACTGCTGAGAAAAACGCACAAATCAATAACGAAGTTGCTGAAAACAACTTAAAATTAAAAGACCAAATGCAATCATTAACTTCTAACTTGTCTACATTGAACAATGTATACGGTGGAATGTTGTCTGCAATGAGTAATAAAGGATAATTAGTTTTAAACTAAATTTTATTAAATTAACATTAAAAACTAATTAAAAATGGCAGGAGGAAAATTAACCCCTAGACAGAAGATGATTAACCTGATGTACTTGGTTTTCATCGCTATGTTGGCATTAAATATGTCAAAAGAAGTATTATCGGCATTCGGTTTGATGAATGAAAAATTCGATAGTGCAAATATTGCATCTGGAACAAATAATAAACAGATGTTAGAAAGTTTAGATAAAAAAGCAGAAGAATCTAAAGGTGAGTTTATCGTTGCAGCTGCAACTGCTCATAAAGTGGAAAAAATATCTAAAACTTTTTATGATTTCGTTGAATCTCTTAAAGCTGACGCTAAAGAAGGTGTTGAAGTTGATGAGAAAACAGGAAAGCTTCCTTACGAAGCAATGGATAAAGGTCCACATATTGATGAGAAATGGTTTCAAGGTGACAATTATTCTGCAAAAGGTAATTCCATTGTTGCTGCTATGAACAAATACGTTTCTGATATTAAAGTTGCAACAGCAGGTCAATCAAAACTTGCTGGGATTGTAAAAGAAGTAGAATCAAAATTCAACACCAATGATATTACTGATGGTGAAGGTGTTAAGAAAAAATATCTTTCTTATCATTTTGAGCATTTCCCGGCGATAGCCTCTTTAGCTAAATTAACCGCATGGCAAAATGATATAAGAAAAGCCGAGGCTGATGTTTATAGTACTGCGCTCGGTAAAGCAGCTGTTGATGAGTCATCATACAGCAAATTTGAAGCTATTGTTGTTCTTGATAAAAACGCGTATTTTCAAGGTGAGAAAGTAACAGGTAAGGTAGTTCTAGGAAAGTATGACCCAAATGCACAATTTAGTGGTTTTCAAGGTCCTGGTCGTTTAGAGAATGGTCAAGCAATAATTTCAACTACTGCTGGTGCAGTTGGAGAACAAAATTTAGCTGGTTCATTTAATTTTATGGAGAATGGTAAGCCTATTAAACTTCCATTCAAAGGTACTTACGTTGTTGTGCCTCGTCCAAAAACAGCTACTATTTCTGCTGATAAAATGAATGTTGTTTACAGAGGTGTAGTAAATCCTATAACTGTATCTTTTGCTGGAGTATCTGACAATAACGTAACTGCAAGCGCTCCTGGTTTAGTTAGATCTAGTGCTCCTGGAAAGTATAACATGTCTCCAGGTAGTGGAACTGAAATTGTTATTAACGTAAATGCAAAAATGCCCGATGGAACAAGCGCTAACGACAAAAGAACATTTAGAATAAAAAATATACCTGCTCCTGTAGGTGCAATTGGAGGAACAGTTGGCATAACTAAAGGTGCTAAGTCACGTTTAGCTTCTTCTCAAGTTTCTGCTAAATTACTAGATTTTGATTTTGATGTAAATTTAAAAGTAACTCAATTTACTTTCAAGGTGCCAGGTCAAGCTGCTGTAATAGTTAGTGGTGATAGAGTAAATGCTCAATGTATTGCTGCAATGGCTAAAGCTACAAGAGGTGACCAAGTTACTATTTCTGAAATTAAAACTAAAGTGGAAGGTTCAACAATAATGTTGCCTCAAACTGCTCCAGTTATTTTTGAAATACTATAATATAATGAATGTTTTATCGTTATGATAGTATATCTATCTTAATAATTTAGAAATTTGAATATGAAATTGAAAAGCTTTTTATTAGTAATTTTAGTTGTTGGAGTAAGTTATTTTTCTTCAGCCCAGTCAAACTTGTTGAATGCAAAAGTTCCTTCAGAAATTGGAAAAAAAACTGCAGCTCAATTAGAGTCAGATAATGATAAGCCATTACCCTATGGTTATGTTCATGATAGAGATGTCCTTATGGGTAAAACTATTTGGGAGTTTGTTGACATTGATGAAAGAATAAATTTTCCTTTGTATTACCCAGTTGATACTGCTAATATTGGTAAGGACAGAAGATCTTTGTTTGATGTTTTGTTAAAAGGTATTAAAGATGGTAAAATTACTGAAGTTTATGCAGATGATTATTTTAATACTAAGAAGTCATTAAAAGACATGTCTTCATCTTTCAAATTTAGAGATACAACAGATGCTGGTAAAGATGAGATAAATAATCATTATGATGAATATTATCCTAAAGCAACACCTCTTGTAGTAAAGAAAAATAAAAAAGGTGAAATAATATCTCAAACTGGTGGTGATGCACCTGTTGGAAAGGAATTAGATAAACAGTTTATTGATGAAAGAGAATTAACTGCTCAAGATATTTCTGGTTATAAAATTAAAGGTTACTGGTATTTTGATAAAAGACAAAGTGAATTGAAATATAGATTGCTTGCCATTTGTCCAGTTACTCCTGAAGCAAGAGATATTGGTAAAGATAATCCTGATGTAATTGATTTGTTTTGGGTATATTTTCCATCAATCAGAGACGTTTTGCATGATGCTAAAGCTTTCAATGATAAGAACTCTGCAATGCCAATAACATTTGATCATCTTCTTAATTCAAGACGCTTTAACGGTGTGATTTATAAAGAAGAAAATGTTTATGGCGACAGGCAAATTGATCAGTACATGAAAGATAATGCTCAAATGCAATTACTAGAATCGGAACGAGTTAAAGAAAAGATTCGTAATTTCGAACAAGACATGTGGAACTACTAATTTAAGTTTCAAACACTATTTAAAAACTCTTACCTTTGTGGTAGGAGTTTTTTTATTTAATTTACTTCATAACTATTTTTTATATGTTAGATTACATAATTGTTGGTTCTGGGCTTGCTGGAATTGCTTTTTCTGAAATAGCTTTGCAGCACAATAAGTCAATTTTAGTGATTAATAATCAATCTCAAAATTCTACAAGAATTGCAGGTGGTTTATACAATCCGGTAATTCTTAAACGATTTAGTGAAGTATGGCAAGCACAACAACAATTGGATTTATTATATCCCTTTTATGCTAATCTTGAAAAAAAACTTTATGTTAAGCTCGATTATAAACTAGCGCTACTAAGAAAATTTTACTCTGTTGAAGAACAGAATAATTGGTTTACAGCTTCTGACAAACCTAATTTATCAAATTATTTATCTACTAATTTAATTACAACTAAATGGAATGCTATTCCTTCACCATTTAATTTTGGAGAAGTTTTACATTCGGGTTATGTTGATACAGCTTTATTATTAGAATCGTATAGGTCCTATTTGATTAAAGAGAATTTATATCTAGAAGATACTTTTGATTATGCTCAATTAACAAATAATACCGATTTTATTGAATACAAAAAATTAAAGGCCAAACACATTATCTTCGCAGAAGGCTTTGGAATGCTTTTAAATCCGTTTTTTAATAAATTACCATTAGATGGAACCAAAGGCGAATTGCTTATTATTAAAGCTCCAAATTTGAATTTAGAAGTAATAATGAAATCTTCTATTTTTGTTATTCCACTTGGTAATGATTTGTATAAAGTTGGAGCAACTTACAATTGGGAAGATAAAACTAATATTCCAACAGAATCTGCAAAGAAAGAATTAATTGATAACTTAAGTGAACTTATAAGTTGTGCTTTCGAAATTATCGAGCATCAAGCCGGAGTTCGTCCAACAGTCAAAGACAGACGACCATTAGTTGGCACGCATCCTATTCACAATAATTTACATGTTTTAAACGGATTAGGCACAAGAGGCGTGATGTTAGCACCTGCAATGGCATTGAGTTTATTCAATCATATTGAACATCACGAACCGTTAGATGAAAATATTGATATTAGAAGAATTAAGAATTTTGTTTCCAGTTTTTATCAAAGTGGACAAAAAGATTAATGTAAATATTTCGAGCTAATCGTGCGGTTATTGGCATCAAAATTATTATTCCAGATACTATTCCAACAAAAGTTGTTACAACATCTAAACCCAAAATAAGTTTCAGAATAACAAAAAGTGCAACTCCAAATGCAACTGTTAAACCATAACTAACATACATTGCGCCATAAAAAAATGAGGGTTCAATCATATATTGCGTATGACAATGGCTACATTTATCATTCATCTTGTATAAAGAGCCTAATTTATAAGGGTTTTTCACCACATACATACTTTCTTCATTACATTTTGGACAACTTCCTGTTAAAATACTATATAATGTGCTTCCTTTTTTTAACATTTGCAAAAATTTTATGCAAAGGTACTCCTTAGTAAAGTTTTAATATAACTATTGTAACAATTTATATGCTAAATATTCATAATTTATCGGTTTCTTTTGGTGGTACGTATCTTTTTGAAGAAGTAACTTTTAGAATGGGTTCTGGAGACAGAGTTGGTCTTGTAGGGAAAAATGGTGCAGGAAAATCAACAATGTTGAAGATTTTAGCAGGTGATATTAAACCAGATTCTGGTAGTATTGCAACTGAAAAAGAAGTTAAAATTGGTTTCCTACGTCAGGATATCGATTTTGAACAAGGTCGAACTGTTCTTGAAGAGGCCTATCAAGCATTCACAGAAATTATTGAAATTGAAAAGAAACTTGAGGAAATAAACCATCAATTAGTCACAAGAACTGACTATGAGAGCGATGAATATTCTCAAATTATAGAAGATTTATCAGATTATACACATCGATTTGAATTGCATGGTGGCTACAATTACGTTGGAGATACTGAAAAAATTCTTTTAGGTTTAGGCTTTAAAAGAGATGTTTTTAATAATCAAACAGAAACTTTTTCTGGCGGATGGAGAATGCGTATTGAATTGGCTAAATTATTATTACAATCTAATGATATTTTACTACTAGATGAGCCAACCAATCACTTGGATATTGAAAGTATCATTTGGCTTGAAAGTTTTTTAAGAAATTACATAGGCGTTGTAGTAATTGTTTCTCACGATAAGATGTTTTTGGATAATGTTACCAATAGAACCATAGAAATTTCATTAGGAAAAGCGTATGATTTTAACAAACCATATTCTGAATATCTTGAATTGCGTCATGAAATTCGTGAAAAACAATTGGCTACTCAAAAAAATCAAGCTAAAAAAATTGAAGAAACTGAGAAATTAATCGAAAAATTTCGTGCCAAAGCATCCAAAGCTTCAATGGCGCAATCTTTAATAAAAAAATTAGATAAAGTAGAACGAATTGAAGTTGATGAAGACGATAATTCGGTGATGAATATTTCGTTTCCAGTTTCAAAAGTTCCAGGTAAAGTGGTTATTGAAGCTGAAAACGTAACCAAAGCTTATGGCGACAAAGTTATTCTTGAAGATATTTCATTGCTTGTTGAACGAGGCAGTAAAATTGCATTTGTTGGACAAAATGGACAAGGAAAATCAACGTTTATTAAAGCAATTGTAAACGAATTTGAATACAAAGGCGATATAAAGCTCGGTCATAACGTGCAACTTGGTTATTTTGCTCAAAATCAAGCCGAATATCTTGATGGTGAAATTACATTATTAAGAACTATGGAAGACGCTGCAACTGACACTAATAGATCGAAAGTTCGTGATATGTTGGGTTCGTTTTTATTTCGAGGTGATGATGTTGAAAAGAAAGTGAAGGTTCTTTCTGGTGGTGAGCGTAACCGATTGGCTTTGTGTAAGTTATTGCTACAGCCAATCAATGTTTTGTTAATGGATGAACCAACCAATCACTTGGATATAAAATCTAAAAATGTATTGAAAGCAGCACTGCAAAAGTATGAAGGAACATTGCTTTTAGTTTCTCACGATAGGGATTTTCTTCAGGGAATGTCGAATATCGTGTATGAATTTAAAGATCAAAGAATCAAACAATATTTAGGCGATATTAATTATTTCTTAGAGCAACGCAACCTTGAAAACATGCGTGAAGTTGAGAAAAAAGATGTTGCTAAAAAAGAAATGCCAAAAGAAACTTCTAAAGTCTCTTATGAAGATCAGAAGAAAAGTAAATCATTGCAAAACAGATTGAGTAAAATTGAAAGCCAAATTCAGCAATTAGAAAAAGACATTCAAGCCGATGATAAAGCGCTTGCATCTAATTATGATAAACACCTAGAAGATGCAAATTTTTTTATGGCTTACAACAAGAAAAAAGCGGAATTAGATAAACTATTAGAAGACTGGGAAGTAGTTCAAAGCGAAATAGATAGCGCTTCGTAATTATGTAAACGGATGGCGCATTTGCCATTCTATTTTAGGTTCTAATCGGCTAAATATTTTATCTATGTATTTATTTATTAATTTGTTATTGTGATAAATAAATCCAGACATTTCTACCGGAATTGCACCAATTGAACTTTTAATTTCAAGAGCGGTTCTTCCAAAAATAATTTTTTTAAAGCTATTTTCAATGCCAAATTCTGTCATATTGTACAGCATATTCAAATACAGCATATTTTCTTTTTGAACCTCTTTATCATAGCCTAAAAAATAAGTTTCTAAAACGGTTCCGTTTAATAATAATGTATGAAATCCTACAAGTTTTTCATTTATAAAATAACCAAATAACAAGAAATTATCTAAACAGTATTTTTTCATTGTAGAAAAATGATTTTCAGATAAAAAGAACGTATTAAAAGGCGCATTTTTAGCTACATAATAATACAATTCGTTGATGGTTTTTTCGTGCAAAATGATCTCATTAAGCGATAAGTTTTTTACAAATATTCCCTCACTTTTTTTGTGAGCGCGTTTGTATTGATCACGGTATTTTTTAGATAAAGCGGCAATATAATCTGATTTTGTTTTCCAATTTTCATTCAAAAACAGAATCATATTGGGTTGAACATTGAATTGGTAGGTTTTCGATAAATCATTTTTTTTGAGTTCATTCGCGCAATCATCATAAAAATCTTTAAAGGAAATTAGGTGTATTTTAATTTCCTTTTTTTCAAAATAACTCGAAATTTCTTGAGCGCTTTCTAGAAGTATTTTACTGATGTTTTTAAAGCTAATTTCTTTACTAAAAGTATAGCCGTTTTGACCAGTAATCATATTGTTTCCTAAAAAAAGTGTGTGTGATGCGAAGTTTTTAAAAGCAAAATTTCTAATAAAAGTTTTTACACATTTATCTCTTTCACCAAAAGAATCTAGTTTGTTAATATCTAAATATTGTGCTAGAGAAACACCAATAAGTTTATTTAATTCAAAAACACCAATGTAAAAACATTGCATATTAGTTGGTGCAGAGTATTCTAAAACAGATAAATATGGAGTTTGAAGAAAAATATTTTCAACAGCAATGACATCCCAATTACTAGGAAGTTCATTTACAGAATTGTATATTTTGTAAGAAAGCTGTTTCAAAATAAAAAATAATCGCTCCACAAAAGTAGAGCGATTATGGTATAAATAAATGTTAAATTATTTCCAGCCACACACTATAGAACCCATAATAGTCATGATGACAATCCAATAACCTGCTGAAATAGCGATATATTTCCATGATTTATGTTCAAATAAACCATTAATTGCGATAATTGGTAATGCTAAAAAGATTCCAGACATGAAGCCGTGTAATGCGCCATGCTTAAAAGTTCTAAACGCATCGCCATAATCAGCCATAAATGCTGCGTAAGATGGCAGTGCTGTTTTAATAAAATCTGGACCACCAATCATTCCTAACGCACCCATTTGATGGTTGGTTATTGCTGGCATTATAAAAGCAATCATAAATGAATAAACAAATGTTAATCCGAAAATCTTAGCCATGTTTCCTTTTTTGGCTTGTTCATCGGTCATTCCAATTTCTTTCATCCAAATTGTTCCAAATACTTTGGGGTTGTACCAAATAAAACCCACAACAAAACTTGATAGAGCGGCAGCTAATACTGCGTAAAAATTAAACGGCATAATTTTATTTTTTTAAGGTTAGTTAAACAAATATACTAATTTTTTATAAAATAAGATATCTTTATTTTGTAAGAAAAAATACATATATACTCATAAAATATTCAATATAAATGCATTTCATCGATTTTATTTGTTTATAAACGATAATTTAACTTGTTTTACTGAACCAAATCTAATAAACATGAAAACATTATTTACTTTTTTAATATCAATATCCTTAACAGCAGTTACTTATGCTGAAGTTTCTTCTGCTGAAAAAAATGCGTTGATTGAATTGAATAAAGCCACTCATGGCGAAAATTGGAATTCTAAATGGGATTTAAAAGCACCTGTTGCTTCCTGGAAAGGTGTTAAATTGTTTAACGATAAAGTAGTAGCAATTGATTTATCTGACAATAATCTTACTGGAACAATTCCATCTCAAATTGCTGATTTAAAATATTTAGTTAATTTGAATTTATTTAAAAATAATATTGATGGTGCTATTCCTAATTCAATTGGAGGAATGACATCGCTTCAAGTATTAAACTTATCTTTCAATAAATTATCAGGATCAATTCCATCTGAAATAACAAATATCGTATCGTTAAAAGAAATAGATTTGTTCATGAATAAATTATCAGGAGAAATTCCAGCTAATATTGGTTCAATTTCTAGCTTACAAGTTTTATCTTTATACAACAATGAGTTAACAGGTGAATTACCAACTTCATTATATAGTTTAAAATCATTAAAAGTTCTAGAATTAAATAGTAATAAACTAACCGGAAGTTTGACTGATTCAATTTCTAATTTAACATCACTTGAAAGTTTGAGTTTGTTTGACAACAACATGAAAGGTCAAGTTCCAATGAATATAGAGAAATTAAAAAACTTAACTTCTATGAATATTTCTTACAATAATTTTAACGGATTTGTTTCTAAAAAATTAGCTCAAAAAGATGTTTTAAGCATGACTATGATCAATGAAAATGGAGTAGCTGTTACATTAAATGTGCATACTGATAAAGATAAAGCAGTAGCATCTGACGATGAATAGTTTTAGTTTAAATTAATATATTGTTAGCCTTAATGAAATCTTCATTAAGGTTTTTTTTTGATGTTAATCTAAAATATATATATTTGAAAAAAAAATTGGTAAATTAAATTACCATGTGTAAATTATTATGGCAAAAGAAATAAATATCTTATTGGTTGATGATCATTTAGTTGTTAGAAAAGGTGTAGAATTAATTTTAAAAGACGCTTTAAAAGAAGCTATTGTTTATCAAGCTGAAAATTATGATGAAGCTATAGAAGTTATTAAAGCAATTAAATTAGACCTAATTTTATTGGATATTAATATAAGAGGAGTTGAAAACATTAAAATAATGAAAACCATAAAGGAGATTCAAAGTTATGTAAAGATTTTAATATTTACATCTCATGATGAAAATCAATATGCATTGCGTTATATGCAAAATGGTGCAGATGGTTTTTTAAATAAATTTTGTTCAGAAGAAAAAGTTGTAATAGCAATTAAACAAATTCTAGACAAAGGTAGTTACATAAGTAATCAAATTGAGACTAAGTTAAATGCTAATTTAAGTAAAAAGAAGCTAGTTAATTCTATTGAGAGTTTGTCCAATCGAGAATTTGAAATTGCCAAACTTTTAATTGATGGATACGGTAATTTGGAAATTTCCAATAAATTAGACATTCAAATGTCAACTGTAAGTACTTACAAAAACAGAATTTTTGAAAAGTTAAGTATCAACAATATTGTTTCACTATCACAACTTTTTAATGAAGCTGAAAATTTAAAGTAGTAAAATGACGGATAATATAAACATTTTATTAGTTGATGACCATCTTGTAGTTAGAAAAGGTATTGAACTTATAATTAGAGATAAATTCACCAACGTAATTATTCACCAAGCAGAAAATTATACTGAGGCATTAGAAGTGCTTAATGTGGTTACTATAGATTTGATAGTTTTAGATATCATTATAAATGGCATTGAGAATATCAAAATAATGAAAACGATTAAAAATGTTCAAAAAAACACTAAAATTCTAATTTTCTCTTGCCACGAAGAAGAGTTTTATGGAGTGCGGTATATGAAGAACGGAGCCGATGGTTTTTTAAACAAATTTTGTGATGAAAACAAAATTGAAATTGCATTGAAAGAAATGCTTACTAAAGGAAAATATTATAGTGACGAAATACGATTTAAATTAAAAAATAATAAAACTAAGAATCTACAAACTAATTCTATAGATATCTTGTCTAACAGAGAATTTGAAATTGCTAAAATGCTCATTGATGGTTGCGGAAACCTTGAAATTGCTAATAAATTAAAGATTCAAATGTCAACGGTAAGCACTTATAAAAATAGAGTTTTTGAAAAACTAAACATAAATAATATTGTGACATTATCTTCTTTCTTTAAAGAAAAAATTGATTAGCGTTATGTTAAGGTTAACATTTTTTTAAAAATCCGTTATTTATATACTTAATTTTTATTTGTAGTATTCATTCTACATGGTTATCTTTTGCTACCAATTGAAAATCAAGTTAATTTTAGTATTTTTGCCGCAATCTTCAGCTGCGTGTGAACAGATTGGAGTATTTTTATGTAATTTTTTACAAAATTTTTAATCTAATCATACACAGGTATGCGAAATTTTACTTCTTTAAAAACTGGAATTAATAGCTTTTTTCTAGTTTTATTTTCTGTTTTATCTTTTAATGTTTTTGCCGAAGGTACTCCTACAGTCTCGCCGAATTCTACTACAATTTCTGGATTATTACTTGCGCCTGATATCAATAGTGGTGCTTACTTTAATGCGGCCGAAGACAATAAATTAAAATTTGTAATTGATAATGCAACTACCGAAAATTTATACTTTGGGTTCGATGCTTATAATTTTGTTGCCGCTGGTTCTACAAGGCTTAGTAATGCGGTAGGATTTAAATTGTTTTGGAGAATTATGCGAAATGTTGCAGGAACACCAACTGTACAAGCATCCGGACAATGGAACGCTACAGGTGCAACAGATAACGGAGAAATATTGAACTATACTCAAGCCGTTAATGGTCCTAATATTAATGGAGTTACTACAGGGTACGTGCCAATAACTTTTGACCCAACTGTCGCTGGTGAATATTGGATAGAAATTTTTAGAGGTACCGATGTAAATACACCTTCAGTTACGGCAAATGATAGAGGTACTTTGCCACTTTTCGATTTTACAGTAGCATCAGGGCCAGCTGCAACAGCAACTAAAATACCTGGTAGAATTTATTCTGGTAAATGGGGTATGGTTGCTATGAGTAGTACTAATACTATTGTTGTAACAAGTAATGCGGCACCAGTTTTTTATGCTTATACCGCTGATTTAACTTTAGTAAAAATTGAATTTCAAACTGGTTTTCAACCAATATCATTTGATGTTGCAGTTAATAGTTATGGAGTTTCAACAACAGGAACATGGGATGTAACTCGTAGATCTGTCAATAATGCAACTACACCATCCTTAATAAATGGTTACAAGGTTTTTTTAAATACGCCTGATGTTAGTTTGTTTCCTATAGGTCCAATTCCCGCAAATCCTGCATTTTTGTCGCCAGCAGTAACTGGCTGTGGACCTTACATTTTAAATTTTAATATTCAAGCTCCTGGAGATGTAAAAATTCTACTAGATTTAAATGGAGTTGCTGGCTATCAAGCTGCAACTTCAGACAGAGTATTAGAGGCATTTGGTTTAGCATTAGGAAATAATACAATAAGTTGGGACGGAAAAGATGGTTTGGGCACAAATGTGGCTTCTGGAACTTCATTAAATTTAGCTTTAACATACGCTAAAGGAAGATTCAATTTACCATTACAGGATGCAGAAATAAATTCGAATGGTCTAAAAATATCAATTATACAACCGGTGCCAATTGCCAACGCGCAAATATATTGGGATGATACACAAGTAGTGAATACGGCTTCAGTAGCTTGTGGTTCTGCTGCTGATAATCAAAACAACATTACCGGGTCAGGTTTTGCAAATAACCCTGCAATAGGAACTACTTCTCCTGGTCACGCATGGAGTGGAAATGGAAATGCCGCACAAACTATTCCTGCTCCTGTTGTTGCAGGAAATGATGTAGATACTTTTCAATGTAGTGATTTTGGTAATGTAAGAACAATCAATACCTGGGGTTGGGGTTTTACTTCATCGGTAGTCAATTTAAATTTAGTTTTTGGTTGTTCAGATTTACAGATTACAAAAACAATTAACAATTCAAGTCCAAAATATGGTAGTCAAGTAATTTTTACTTTAACTGCCTTAAATAATGGTACAGGAGATAGCGTAAGTACGCAAGTTAATGATTTATTACCAACTGGATATACTTATGTTAGTGATAATGGTGGTGGAGCATATAATTCTGCATCGGGTGTTTGGACAATTGGAAATTTAGCAAATGGTGCCTCAACAAGTATACAAATTACGGCTAGTGTTAAAGGAACAGGTAATTATAATAATTCTGCAAGTGTATCTGGAGCTTTAACAGATCCAAATTCTGCTAATAATACTTCATCAGTATCTTCAACTCCAACGTGTAATGCTACAATTGCACCAAGTTTAAATAAAAATTAATTTAAATAACATGAAAAATATAAGCTCAATTCTAAGCAAAGCTCAATCGCTATTTTTTATTTTATTTAAAAAAATATTTAATTCCAATACTATGGATTCTAAAAATACAAATTCAAGTTTTACATATAATACCAATAAAAGAATTTTAAATTTTATTGTTTTATTATTTATTTTAATAAGTACTAATAGTTTTTCTCAATCATTTGTATTCAATATGACTGGGCAAAATTTCTCTTTTTTAAATGCTAATAAAACCATAATTAGTGGAGGAAATACAGTTGGTTCAGTTCATAGATACAACAACGTTGCAACGGTAGCTGGTCGTGTGGTTTATGCGAAAGTTACTATTGTAAGTGCTACCAATGCAACTATTTTAACTTTTGATGAAGATGCAGCACCAGGAACTCCTGATTCATTTCAACCTATTATCACAAGTTCTGCGGCGAATGGTGTGGCTGGTTTTATAACATATAGATTAGAGTTTTTTGACACTGCTACAAATATTCCTGCTTATCTTTATAATTTTAATTTAAGTGGTGTAGATATTGACGGAACAACAGCAAATCAAAGAGAGTTATATCAAATTAAAGAGTATACCAATTATCAAGTCAATAATCCAACTGGACTAACAATAAGTGCTGCTGGGACATCTACTCAATTTTTAGGTCTTGCTACAAGTTTAACGGGTATTACATTTGAAAATTCAGCTGCTTTTATTTCTTTTTATAACAATCCAAAGACTTCTATTGATGTTAATTTAGGCTCCACTGGTGCTCAGGCAAATAGACAGTTTTCTATGCGATTAGGAATCGTTCCCGGTACTTTTACAACACCAGTAACGACAACAAATGCCGCGGTTGTCACTCAAACTGATTTACAAATTACAAAAGTTGCAAATTCTATGGCTCCAATTATTGGAGGAACTATTGCATTCACACTTACTGCAAATAATAATGGTCCAAATAATGCCACTAATGTTGTAGTTGCTGATTTATTGCCTAGTGGTTATACCTTTATTAGCGCTACACCTTCAATTGGGACTTATGATAGTGCAACTGGTTTTTGGAACATTGGTAATTTTGCTAATGGTGCAAATGCAACAATAACAATAAATGCCACTGTTAATGCAACTGGAAATTATTCTAATTCTGCAGGAATTACAGGTAATGAAATTGACCCAACAACTGGAAACAATGGGAGTACAATTACTCCAGTACCAGTTTCTCAAACTGATTTGGCTATTACAAAAACCATTAATAACCCAACACCTGCAATAGGTAGTACAGTTATTTTTACACTATCAGCTAGCAATGGTGGGTTGAGTAATGCTACTGGTGTCATTGTTAATGATTTATTGCCTTCAGGGTATACTTACGTTTCTTCAGCTCCATCTGTTGGAGCATATAATAATGCAACTGGAGTATGGACAATAGGTAATTTAGCAAGTAGTGCTAATGCAACTTTAACAATTACAGCTACTGTTAACAATAATGGAAATTATACAAATTCTGCTAGTATTACAGGAAGTCAAACTGATCCAAATTCTAATAATAATACTTCTTCAGTTTCTATCCCTATTAATTTAACAAATACTTGTCCCACTCTTACGGTTAACTTAAATACAGCAATTACCAGCAGTAATTCACAAAGCGGAACAACTTTAACATGGCACACTGGTTCGCCTGCAACAAATGCTAATTTAGTTTCTAATGCAGCTGCTGTTAATGGTGGAACGTATTATGCATCTTTTTATGATTCTATTGGTGATTGTTATGGGCCAGTTAGTGGAGTTGTGAATGTAACAATTACTAACTGTATTGATGCAGTAAATGATGGACCAGTAACAGTTGCTTCAAACAACACAACAGTAACGGCATTAAATGCATTAACTAATGACACATTAAGCGGAGTTGCAGCGACAACATCAAATACAAACGTTACACCACTTACAACAGGTCCGTTAAGTATTTCAAATAATGGAATAGTAACAGTTGCACCAAATACGCCAAGTGGAACTTATACCATCACATACCAATTATGTGAGAGTAATCCATCAACAGATGTAAATGTTACACCAGCGAATTGTGATACAGCAACCGCTACAGTTGTAGTTGCTAATCCAATTGATGCAGTAAACGACGGACCAACTACAGTTGCAACATCGGCTACACCAACAACAGTTCAAAACGTAACAGCGAATGATACATTGAACGGAGTTGCAGTAACAGCTGCCAATACTGATGTAACACCAATCACAACAGGACCATTGAGTGTAGATGCTAACGGAGTATTAACTCTAGCAGCCAACACAGCAAGTGGAACTTATACCATCACGTACCAATTATGTGAAGTTGGCGCTACACCAGCGAATTGTGATACAGCAACAGCTACAGTTGTAGTTGCTAATCCAATTGATGCAGTAAACGATGGACCAACTACAGTTGCAACATCGGCTACACCAACTACAGTTCAAAACGTAACAACAAACGATACGTTAAACGGAGTTGCAGTAACAGCTGCTAATACAGATGTAACACCAATCACAACAGGACCATTAAGTGTAGATGCTAACGGCGTATTAACGCTAGCTGCAAATACAACAAGTGGAACATATACCATTACCTACCAATTATGTGAAGTAGGAGCTACTCCAGCGAATTGTGATACAGCAACCGCTACAGTTGTAGTTGCTAATCCAATTGATGCAGTAAACGACGGACCAACTACAGTTGCAACATCGGCTACACCAACAACAGTTCAAAACGTAACAGCAAATGATACGTTAAACGGAGTTGCAGTAACAGCTGCTAATACAGATGTAACACCAATCACAACAGGACCATTAAGTGTAGATGCTAACGGCGTATTAACGCTAGCTGCAAATACAACAAGTGGAACATATACCATTACCTACCAATTATGTGAAGTAGGAGCTACTCCAGCGAATTGTGATACAGCAACCGCTACAGTTGTAGTTGCTAATCCAATTGATGCAGTAAACGACGGACCAACTACAGTTGCAACATCGGCTACACCAACAACAGTTCAAAACGTAACAGCAAATGATACGTTAAACGGAGTTGCAGTAACAGCTGCCAATACTGATGTAACACCAATCACAACAGGACCATTAAGTGTAGATGCAAATGGAGTATTAACTCTAGCTGCAAATACACCAAGTGGAACATATACCATTACCTACCAATTATGTGAAGTAGGAGCTTCACCAGCGAATTGTGATACAGCAACCGCTACAGTTGTAGTTGCTAATCCAATTGATGCAGTAAACGACGGACCAACTACAGTTGCAACATCGGCTACACCAACAACAGTTCAAAACGTAACAACAAACGATACGTTAAACGGAGTTGCAGTAACAGCTGCTAATACAGATGTAACACCAATCACAACAGGACCATTG
The DNA here is from genome assembly GCF_028867965.1 of Flavobacterium sp. SUN046. Classification (GTDB taxonomy): domain Bacteria; phylum Bacteroidota; class Bacteroidia; order Flavobacteriales; family Flavobacteriaceae; genus Flavobacterium. The sequence continues at coordinate 236 of NZ_JAPQNT010000001.1, read as the reverse complement.
AGTGTAGATGCTAACGGCGTATTAACGCTAGCTGCAAATACAACAAGTGGAACATATACCATTACCTACCAATTATGTGAAGTAGGAGCTACTCCAGCGAATTGTGATACAGCAACCGCTACAGTTGTAGTTGCTAATCCAATTGATGCAGTAAACGACGGACCAACTACAGTTGCAACATCGGCTACACCAACAACAGTTCAAAACGTAACAGCAAATGATACGTTAAACGGAGT